>NZ_JBWKFF010000027.1:80550-96693 GCF_056434425.1 Streptomyces sp. NPDC044033
TCCCCCCCCCCCCCCCCCCCCCCCCCCTCCCCCCCCCCCCCCCCCCCCCCCCCCCCACACCACCCCCCCCCCCCCCCCCCCCCCCCCCCCCCCCCCCCCCCCCCCCCCCCGGCCCTTTAGCCGGGTGTGGTTCAGGAAGCCGCTTCGGGGGTTTCCCGGCCGTTCCGTGCCGCGTCGCTCGCGGCGCGGTTGCGCGTCGCCAGCTTGCGGAGCCCGCTGACGAGCACGAGCGGCCGTTCCAGTTCCGCTGCCAGTCGGCGGGGCAGCGGGCGGGTGGCGCTGTGCGCGTTGACGGCGACGTTGCGCTTGACCGGCGCCCCGGAGAGGATCTCCGCGGTCATCCGGGCGGTGAGCGCGCCGAACAGCAGCGAGGCGTAGACGAGTTGCGGCACGCTGTAGCCGTCCTCGCCCAGGTGCTCGCTGGCGTTCTTGAGCATCTCCACCGGGATGAACCGGGTGGGGATCACGCGGAAGAGCAGCGTCCAGATGACCGCGTGGTCGACCTGGTGCGCGCTGACCTTGCCGTCGAAGGGCACGGAGCCCTCGCGCCGGTAGTCGTAGAACCGGATGTACTGGGTCCCGGCCATGTCGTACCCCGTCAGCACGGGGACGCGCGCCCGCGCCGCGGCGCGGTGCAGCAGGTACTTGGCCTGCCATCCCGAACGTTCGGTGACGTCGACGCCGTCGATCACCACCGAACATCCCGCGACCAGCTTGTCCGCGTTGTCCTCGGTGATGCCGTCCCGTACGGTCTCGGCCTCGGCGTACGGGTTGATGGCCCGTACGCGCTCCGCGGCCACCTCGGCCTTGTGGCGCCCGATGTCGGCGAACGCGGCGTGCTGCCGGTTGAGGTTGTTCAACTCGAAGCTGCCGGTGTCGGCCATGACGAATTGCTGGACCCCGATGCGAGTCAGCGGCTCCACGGCGGCTCCGCCGGTCGATCCGCACCCGGCGATCAGCAGCCGGGCCTGACCGAGCCGTTGCTGCGTCACGGACGAGATGAAGCCGCGGTTGCGTTCGGTGAACTCCGCGTAGAACGCTTCACGTTCCGAAGCGTCGGACGTCGAAGTGCCGGAGACCGGAGCGTCGGACACCGGAGCGCCGGGCACCGAAGTGTCGGACGCCGAAGTGTCGGACACCGGAGCCTTGGGCTTCGCGGCTTCGGGCTCCGAAGTCACGGGCTCCGAAAGGGCTTTAGGCTCCGAAGTGCCGGATACCGGAGCGTCGGATATTGAAGGGTCGGACACTACGCTGCCACCTCGATGTGCTGTACGGAGCCGGAGAGCTCGGACAACAAGTCCCGTACGGCCTTGAAGGGGGCGTCCGCCGCGGCGGCTCGCTGGACCACGGCGCTGCGGCGGACGGTCTCCTCGGGCGAGGGAAGATGCGCGAGGAAGGGGTACACCTTCTCGCGGGTGACATACATAGGGTGCATGAGTTCCTTCAGCCCGAGGCGTGGTGTCGTCCCGTCCAGCAAGTGGACGTCGAGACCCAGGAGAACCAGGTGGCGCAGCGCCACGTGCTTCTCCACATCGCCGATCAGCATTCTGGTCGTGTAGCGCTCCTGGCAGAGAATCCCCGAGATGCCGGCCAGCAGCCCCAACATGACCCGCAGCCGCATGGTGCGATCGGTGAGAGAGTGCGCCTGCACGAAGCGCTTCACTTCCCGCACGGAATGCGTCGTCAGCTCCTCGGCGGGCTGGAGCAGCGACAACAGCCGCAGATTGTGGGCCTCTTCGCAGGGGAACAGCCTGCGGTCCGGTGCGTCCAGGGGGCGCGGAGCGAGATCCTCACTGTGCGCGAGCGAGACGTAACCGAGAATGCGGCCGGTCTCCTGGTCGGTCGTGATGACGTGGATATCCGACTGGTGAATTCCCTGCACCGGTTCGCAGAAGAGCGAGTTGTCGAAGACGATGTCCTCGCTCGCGTAGCCCGCCCGCAGGTATTCGGAGAGCCGGAAGCCGGCCAGCCCCAGCAGATAGCGCTCGGGTATGGCCTCGGTGGGCGCGGCCGTGGTGATGACGCCCTTGCCGTGGGCGGCCCGGTAGACGAAGGAGTCCGTGCGGTGCAGCCGCCCGGCGAGTCCGCCGAAGCTGAGACCGCTGTGCAGCCGGAGTATGTCCTCGATATAGCGGCGCCGCACACCGCTGTCGGGGCCGGGGCCGGTAACGCTCTCGGCCGGTGCGTCGGGATCGGTGGGACCGGCCGGTCCGACCGGAGCGGCGGGAACAACGGGAACGACCGGATCGGCGGGAGTGGCCGCCGGTGATTCCTCGGTATCGGCGGGAAGGCCCAATGGCACGAGCCAGGGGTGGGCAGAGCCGGCCGCCGGCGGGGACGCCGTGGTCATTTGGTGCTCCTCACGTTGGCGGAGTGAACGGGAAGAACGGCAACGACGAGCGTTGCTGGGCGGGTGCTCAGAAGTCGTCCTCCGCGTACAGGGCCTCGGTGATGGCCAGGGCGAGCACCTCGGGCGTCCCCTCGTAGATGCGGGCGCCGAAGGATTCCCGTACGAACTTCTCCATGCCGTTCTCACGCAGGTAACCGCGCGCCCCCATGAGGGACATCGCCTCCTGCGCCACCTCGATGGCCACCCGGTCGGCGAAGAGCTTCGCGACGGCGGGCTCGTACGAGGGCGCGGGGAGCTCGGTGTCCGCCGCCTGCGCCGCCTTGAGGTACATCAGCCGGGCGGCCTCGACCTTCGACGCCATTTCGGCGAGCTTGCGGGCGGTGAACTGGTGCTTGTGGAGCGGCAGACCGCCCTGCACGCGGTCGGCGCACCAGTCCTTGGCGAGGTCGAAGGCGCCGCGGGCGACGCCCGTCGAGATCGCGGCGACCGTCGCCCGCGCCATGTTCATCTGCTGGATGTTGATGAGCATGCCGTTGCCCTCGCCGCCGACGATGTTCTCGGCGGGGACGCGTACGTCCTCGAACAGCAGCTCGCTGCCCAGGCAGGCGCGGTAGCCCAGCTTGTCGGCGACCGGGCCGCGGGTGACGCCGGGGGAGTCCAGCGGCACGATGAAGGCGGTGAGGCCGGTGGCGCCCGGGTGGCCCTCGATGTTGGCGTACACGCTGCCGAACTCCGCCAGCCGGGCGTTGGTGATGAACCGCTTGCGGCCGGTCAGCAGGTAGCTGTCGCCGTCCCTGCGGGCCTGGACCACGTCGGCGGCGTGCTCGGCGTTCTCCGGGATGAGCAGGTCGCACCCGGCCTGGTCCTCGGTGATCGCGTTGCAGGCCAGGACCGGGTTGTCGCCGGAGAACATCGGCAGGAAGCGGGCCTGGAGGTGCGGGTCGCTGGAGAGCAGCACCGGGGCCTGGCCCAGCAGCGTCGCGCCGAATATGAGGGCGGTGCCGGCGCAGGCCGCCGCGATCTCCTCAAGGGCCACCGCCACGCCGAGCACGCCCAGCCCGAGTCCGCCGTACTCCTTCGGGATCACCAGGCGCAGCAGGCCGGCCTCGTGGCCGAGGCGCACCAGCTCCCAGTCGAAGTCCTCGGCCGGCGCACGGTCGTTGTCCGCGACCCGGGGGCGTACGTCCTTGTCGACGAACTCCCGGACCCGCGCCCGCAGTTCCTGGATCTGCGGCGGTTCCGCGAGGAAGTCGACGGAGGCGCCGTGGAATGCAGTGTCGCTCATTGTTGTCCGTTCATTGTTCCTGGGCATGCGAGGGCATGCCTGGTGCTGTGCCGTGCGGAACCGTCGGCGTGGTGCCGCAAGGCGAAGGGAGATCGCGGCCTGTGGTGCGGCCGGGTTTTCGTGGAGGGACGCGGGCGCGGGGCCCGCTAGACGGGCAGCCCCTCGGCGGCGGCGATCTGGGGGTACTGGTCGAAGGCGGGCTGGAGCAGGGGCACGAACTCCAGCACCTTGGCGACGCTGCCCTTGATCCGCACCTTTCCGGTGGCGAGCGCCACCGGCATCAGCAGCTTGCCCAGCCAGAGGCTGTGCGCGGTGTCGCTGCTCATCTTGATGCGTATCGCGGCGGGCGCCGGGGGAGCGCCGACGTTCACACCGTCCGGCGTGACGTACAGCTCGACGTCGGGCTTCACCTGGATGAGGTGGAGGGAGATCCCGGAGTCGCGCATGCGCTGGGTGAAGGTCTCGTCCTTGAGAAGGATCTTGAACAGGTCGCTGAAGACGCGGACCGCTTTTTCCGACGACTCGAAAACGGGCACGAAGAACTCCTTACGGGCATGGGGGGATGACATGGACTGGCTATGCGCTCGGCCTGATACGGACAGCGGTAAGGCGGCCGCGGTGGCGGAACACAGAGGTGGGGCAGGGGGTATCGCGACGCGGCGCGACGCGATACGAGCCGCGGTATGCGAGATGACGGAATGTCATGAACACCGCACGCGGCTGGGCCGCGACGGCCGTTCACACACAGCGGTTTTGTGGAGGGTGTTATGGCCGAGCGGCTCCGGTAAGAGAATCCGGCACCGCGCGACGTGAAGATCGGCGAAGTGACCGCGAGCGGCCTCGAAGAGGCGCTGCGGGGTGAGGGTGAGGGTGCGTACGAGCAAGAAAGGAATGGGCGCGATGGCGTGCCGCGGGGGGCGTCGGCGCTGCCACGGAGGAATCCGCGGCGGCCGCGCGACGGGCTACGGTCGCGGGTTTCGCTGTCGCGACGAACATACCGCCATTACGGCGGCACGACGAAGCGGCGACGGCGAATGTGGGGGGCTATGTCGCGTGTCGGTCAGGGCGAGCATCCGGTGAGCGGACAGCTCCGTGTTGGGGCACGGACGTCCAAGCAGCGGTTCGATGGCTTGAGCCGCAGGAGCACGGGTGGTGCGATCCCCCGATCGTGACGAATTCCGGATGACACAGACGGTGACACGTGTTTCCCCTTGGTGATTCCCCGTTTGGCGCGTTGAGGCCAGGTAACCCACCGGTGGTCGGTCACACCGGCCGTCGCGCGCGGCAGTCGCGCTGAACCTGCCCCGGGTTCTGACTAAGAGTCGGTTTCCGACTTTAGGTTACTCAAGAAGCGTGCCAGGTGCATACCTTTCAAGTCAAGAAAGGTCCGCCGGACGGGGAGGCAGCCGTTCCGTGCCCAATCGGGCATGCGAGGGCAGGCCCAAGGGCATTGCGGGCAAGGGGAGTTCACATCGCATACACATGAGGGGCGAGGTCGTGAAAAAAGCGCCGCCCCGAGCCTTCGTCGGGGCGGCGCCTTTTCGTACGGCGTTATTTGGCGGGGATTCGCCCGCCGTTGAGGCGTTCGGAGGTTGAACGCGGGTATGGCTCGCGGGCGTTGCTCAGCGGCCGGGCGCGTACGGGGCGAGGGCGGTCCAGGCGGCGGGGGACGACGGCGAGTTGGGGGCCCTGCCCGTCCTTGGAGCCCCGGATGTGGACAGTGCGTGGACAGGCGCGGACTTCGAGGCAGGCGCCGCCTTCGCCGCCGCTGTGAGAGGACTGGCTCCAACTGGTGGAGACTTCTGCACGCTTCTCCACCCCCTCGCCGTCGCTGTGGCTCGATTTGTTCCCGTCCACGGAGACTTCTCCATACTCGCCGCCGCTGTAGCCGCTTTTGCGCCAGGCGAGTTCGGGGACGCTGTGCACGGAACCTTCAGTGTGCGTAGTTCTCCCGGCATCTTCTCGATCAGGATCGGCGACTCGTAGGGCGTGAGTGGCTGAGCTCGGATGGCCCCAAAGTGAGCAGCGATGGGGCAGGCGGGCCTCTCGTGCGCCAGTGATCAGCCGGTTTCACCTCTGGATCTTCATGTATGCCATCCGAGACCGCCTCTTGGGGGGCATGAAGATGAACGGGCCATCCATTTTCGGGTGGTCCTCACGGCGGCTCGGCATCACCTGGAGTTCAACGGTCCGTAGTCGACCGAGGCGCAAAGCTCGGCGCGACTTCAGGAGGCGGGGACGGGCCGCAGTCGGTACGTGTCCGCGTGGGCGACCACGTGACCGGCGGTGGGCGGGGCGAAGTGGGTGCCGAGGAGAAGGGTGTTCGTGCCGGCGAGGGAGCCGAGCAGCTTGCGCCGCGTGGCCTCGGACTGCCGCGGGTCGATGTCGACGCAGGCGCCGATGGCGGGGTGGGCGAGCTGGACGGGGTGGTGGACGCAGTCCCCGGAGATCAGCGCCGTTTCACCCTGGCTGGTCAGTTCCACCGCGACGTGGCCGGGGGTGTGGCCGGGGGTCGGGATCAAGCGGAGTCCCGGGGCGATCTCGGCGCCCTCGGGCGGGACGTCGATCGCGTGCAGCAGGCCGGCCTGCTCGACCGGGATCACGGAGTCGCGGAACATCTGCTCGCGCGCCTCCTCCATGTCGTACGCGGCCCAGAACTCCCGTTCGGTGCGTGTGGTGAGGTAGCGGGCGTTGGGGAAGGTGGGGACCCATTCGCCGTTCACCTGCCGGGTGTTCCAGCCGACGTGGTCGGCGTGCAGGTGGGTGAGGACCACCAGGTCGACGGAGTCCGGAGGGAAGCCGGCGGCGGTGAGGCGCTCCAGGAAGTCGGTCCGCAGGTTGTGCCAGGCCGGGTTGGCCCGCTCCTTGCCGTTGCCGATGCCGGTGTCGACCAGAACGCGCAGCCCGTCCACGACGAACGCGAAGCTGTGGCTGTCGAGGTGCAGGATGCCGTCGTGCCCGGCGAAGTGGGGGCGCAGCCAGTCCTGGGCGGTCACCACCTCAGGGGTGGCGTCGGGCAGCAGCCAGGGCCCGGTCGCGGGCGGCAGGGCGACTTCGTCGACGCGGTGGACGGTGACGCCGCCCACGGTCCAGGAGGGGATGAGGGGGGCGGGGGAGGTGCGCATGGTCTGTCGTTTCCTTCGCTCTTCGGCGGGGTGGTCGGCTTCGGGGCGGGCTGCTCCGTGCCGTGGTGCGGCGAGTGTCACCAGGGCTGCCTCGGTGGGGAGGGCGGTGAGGGCGCCGTCGGCGGGTGAGGCGGGTGAGGCGGCCCCTGGTCCGCGCTGTGCGCGGGTGTGCCGGTCGCGGCGACGGCCATGGGGGGCTCCTTCCGTAAACGCAACGTGTTTGCTTTAAGGAACCGTAGGACCTACAGTCGAGTTAAAGCAAACCGTTAGCTTTTGGAGCGGGGCAGTTCATTGCCACGCCCCCTGATCGGGAGAAGAGCCGTGTCCTCCGCCGAACTCATGCCGCCCGAGGCCGCCCGCTGGGCCGCCCGTGCCGGACTTCCACTGCCCGATGGCCGCCACACCGCGGTCGCGGCCACCGCCGACCACATCCACTCCGTCGTCGCGGTCCTGCGCGAGCTGGACTTCGGCGACATCCCGCCCGCAGGCGCCTACCGCGCGGAAAAGGAGAACCACGATGCAACCGTATGAGCTGTCCCTCGCCGCCGCGGCGCGGCAGATCCGGGCCCGGCGACTGTCCCCCGTCGAGCTGGTGGACTCGGTCCTCGACCGCATCGACGAGGTGGACCCCCGCGTCGAGGCCTACGTCGCGGTCACCGCGGAGCAGGCCCGCGGCGCGGCGCGCGAGGCCGAGCGGGAAGCGGCCGGCGGCGTGTTCCGGGGGCCGCTGCACGGCGTCCCGGCCGGGCTCAAGGACCTGATCGACGTCGCCGGTTCGCCCACCACCGCCAGTTCCCGGGTCCGGGCCGGCCACCGCGCGGCCGCCGACAGCACGGTCGCCGCCCGGCTGCGGGCCGCGGGCTCCGTCCTGGTCGGCAAGACCCACACCCACGAGTTCGCCTACGGTCTGACCACCCCGCAGACCGGCAACGCCTGGGACCGCGGCCGGGTCGCGGGAGGCTCCAGCGGCGGGTCCGCCGTCGCGGTGGCCGCCGGGGCGGCGACCTTCGCCCTCGGCACCGACACCGGCGGGTCGATCCGGGTCCCCGCCGCACTGAACGGGGTCGTCGGCCTCAAGCCGACCTACGGACTGGTGCCTCGCCACGGCGTCACGTCCCTGTCCTGGTCACTGGACCACGTCGGCCCGGTCACCCGCACCGTCGAGGACGCGGCCCTGGTCCTGACCGTCCTCGCCGGACACGACCCGCGCGACCCCGCCTCGCTGGACATCCCCGCCGTCGACCACCGGCCGGAACAGGAGCCGGACCTGACAGGCGTGCGCGTCGGAGTGCCGCGCAACTACTACTTCGACCATGTCGACACGGAGGTGGAGGCCGCCGTCCGCCGGGGCATCGCGCGACTGGAGGCGCTCGGCGCCCGCCTCGTCGAGATCGACATCCCGATGACCCGGTACATCCAGGCCACCCAGTGGGGGCTGATGGTGCCGGAGGCCACCGCGTACCACGAGGGCACTCTGCGTACGGTCCCCGAGCTGTACCAGGATGACGTCCGCATCCTCCTGGAGGCCGGCGAGCTGATGGGCGCGGGCGACTATCTGCGGGCCCAGCGCTCCCGGACGCTGATGCGGGAGGAGTGGGCCCGCGTCCTGGAGCAGGTCGACGTGATCGCCGCCCCCGCGGTCCCGATGACCGCGGTGAAGGCCGGTCAGGAGACCGTCACTTGGTCCGACGGCTCGGTCGAGGCCGTCTCCGACGCTTACGTGCGCCTCTCCTCCCCGGCCAACATCACCGGAGTGCCCGCTCTGTCCGTCCCGGTGGGCCACGACACGGCGGGCATGCCGATCGGCATGCAGCTGCTCGGGCGGCCCTTCGGCGAGCGGGAGCTGCTGCGGGTGGGCCACGCCTACGAGCTGACGCAGTCCGCCCGCTCGCTCGCGCCCGCCGCGTGAGAGCGGCCGGCGGGCCGGGGCGGCCCGCCACGGCGTTCGGCCCCGGCCGGGATCAGGGCAGCCAGGAGCGCGCGACGGGGAGGCCGGAGAGGGGTCTGGCGCGGCTGTCGAGCCACGCGCCCCTCCCTAAAAGCAATGACTGTGCTTTAAGGTGGTGTCATGAGCCGCAAGCAGATGGTGCGCCCCGGCGGGCGCAGCGCTCGGGTCCAGGCGTCGGTGCACACCGCTGTCCGCGAAATCCTGTCGGAGCGGGGGCGCGACGCGCTGACCGTACCGCTGGTCGCCCAGCGCGCCGGAGTCACCCCCTCGACGATCTACCGCCGCTGGGGCGACTTGCAGGAGCTGCTGTCGGACGTCGCGGTGGAGCGGCTGAGGCCCGACATGGCGCCGGAGGGCCACGGCGACCTGAAGTCCGATCTGACGGCCTGGGCCGAGCAGTTCCTCGACGACATGTCGTTCACCTCGGGCCGCGCCTACATCCGTGACGCTCTGCTCGGCGACCCGGACGGCAGCAACGCCGGCCAGTGCTCGGCCTACGCGGCCGAACAGATCGACGTGATCCTCGCTCGCGCGACCGACCGTGAGGAGGGCGTTCCCGAGGTCGAGACGGCGATGGACCGCATCGTCGCCCCCATGATGTACCGCATCCTCTTCCGCCCGGCCGGGCTCGACGCCGCGTACGCCCGTCGGCTCGTGACCGAGCTCCTCGGCGCGGACGAAAGGGCCGGCCGATGACCCGGTGACCCGGTCACAGGCGCCGCGGGTACAGTCCCGGCGGACCGCGCACCGCGAAGGCCGCGGTTTGCGGCCGGAGTTGAGCCGCGGCTGGAGTCGACCTGTGGCTGGAGTCGACCTGCGGCCGGAGTCGACCTGCGGTCGGAATTCCAGAGGCGCCGCCGTGCGGTTGGCGATGGGCGTCCGGTGCCAGGTGGCGCGGCCGGTCGGGATGCCGACGCTGATGGCGGCTTGGTAACCGGCCCTGTCGACGACGCCGTTGGCGTTGCGTCTGGAGAGGGCGCGCTTGACGACGCGTGGCCGGGTGCGGATCCGCCGGGCGGGCATGAATCGGGCCGGAGTCCGGCGCCCGATGGCGCAGACGAGGTCGACCGCCGTGTTGATGGCGCCCGCGGCTCGAAGCGGCCGCCGAACCCCCGCCCGTACATCACGCCCGGTCGACGCCCCGCGGCGACCTCCAGGACCAGGTCCCGCAGGCGGTCTGCCGGCCCTGAGGCGGCACGTCGACCGCTCGGCCAAGGCTGCGAGGCGAACCACTGCCGGTACTGGTCCTAGAAGACCGACTCCGCCTCGTTCATCCGGTTCTCCGGAACCGTCTTCAGCTCCGTCACCGCCTCCGCCAGCGGCACCATCGCGATGTCCGTGCCGCGCAGCGCCGTCATGTTGCCGAAGTCGCCGCGGTGGGCCGCCTCGACGGCGTGCCAGCCGAAGCGGGTGGCGAGGACGCGGTCGTACGCGGTGGGGGTGCCGCCGCGCTGGACGTGGCCGAGGATGACGGGGCGGGCCTCCTTGCCGAGGCGCTCCTCCAGTTCCACGGCCAGCCGGGTGCCGATGCCCGCGAAGCGCTCGTGGCCGAACTGGTCGATGGCGCCCTTCTCGTAGTCCATCGAGCCCTCGGCGGGGTGCGCGCCCTCGGCGACGCAGATGACCGCGAACTTCTTGCCGCGGGAGAAGCGCTCCTCGACCAGCTTCACCAGGTCGTCCACCTGGAAGCGGCGCTCCGGCAGGCAGATGCCGTGCGCGCCGCCGGCCATGCCGGACTCCAGGGCGATCCACCCCGCGTGCCGCCCCATGACCTCCACGACCATGACGCGCTGGTGCGACTCGGCGGTGGTCTTGAGGCGGTCGATGGCCTCGGTGGCGACGCCGACGGCGGTGTCGAAGCCGAAGGTGCGGTCGGTGGCGGAGATGTCGTTGTCGATGGTCTTCGGGACGCCGACCACCGGGACGCCCGCGTCGGAGAGCATCCGGGCCGCGGTCAGGGTGCCCTCGCCGCCGATGGGGATCAGGACGTCGATGCCGTACGCGCGGGAGAAGTCCTGGGCGCTCTCGCACGCCTCGCGCAGCCGGTCGCGCTCCAGGCGGGCGGAGCCGAGGATGGTGCCGCCGCGGGCCAGGATGCCGCTGACCGCGTCGAGGTCGAGCTTGCGGAACCGACCGTCGAGGAGGCCCTTGAAGCCGTCCTCGAAGCCGATGACCTCGTCGCCGTGGCCGACGAGCGCCCGGTGTACCACCGACCGGATGACAGCGTTGAGGCCGGGGCAGTCGCCGCCTGCGGTGAGAACTCCGATGCGCATCGTGCTGTGTCTCCTGCTCGCTACCGGTACATGTGAGCCGGTCTGATTGTTTCATGACCCAGGTGGTACCGCTGCCCCCACCTCTCACTGCGCCCTATCCAGGGGCGCGGGTATTGTCAAGAGGGCAAGCCCGCCATACCGGGTGTTTTTGCCCAGAAAACCGGCAAAAGCGCAGGAGCTGGACCGAGATGGATCAAGGAGAGCACGCGTGACGCGCAGCGTATACGTGACCGGGATCGACCGCGGCGACGGCCGGCAGGTCGTCGAGCTCGGAGTCATGGAGCTCCTGACCCGCCATGTGGACCGAGTGGGCATCTTCCGCCCCCTCCTGCACGACGGCCCCGACCGCCTCTTCGATCTGCTGCGGTCCCGCTACCGGCTCGGCCAGACCCCGGAGGCGGCCTCCGGAATGACGTACGCGGAAGCCACCGCGATCCAGGCCGAGCAGGGCACCGACGAGCTGGTCTCCCAGCTCGTCGAGCGCTTTCTCGCGGTCGGCCGCGAGTACGAGTACGTGCTGGTGCTCGGCACCGACTACGGCGCCACCAACCTCCCCGACGAACTGGCGCTCAACGCCCGGCTCGCCAACGAGTTCGGCGCCTTCGTCGTCCCCGTCGTCGGCGGCCAGGACCAGAGCGCGGAGTCCGTGCGGTCGGAGGCCCGCAACGCCTACCGCGCCTACGAGGCGCTCGGCTGCGACGTCGTCGCCGTGGTCGTCAACCGGGTCGCGCCCGACGACCGTACGGCCATCGTCGAACGGCTCGCCGCCCGGCTGCCCGTGCCCTGCTACGCGCTGCCCGAGGACGGCTCGCTCTCCGCGCCCACCGTCGCCCAGATCGTGCAGGCCCTCGACGCCGAGGTGCTGCTGGGCGACGCCGCCGGGCTCGCCCGCGACGTACGGAACTTCGTCTTCGGCGGCGCCATGCTGCCCACCTTCCTCAAGGCGCTCACCGACGGCTGCATGGTGGTCACCCCCGGGGACCGCGCCGACCTCATCGTCGGCGCGCTCGCCGCGCACAGCGCCGGGGCGCCGCCGATAGCCGGCGTGGTGCTCACCCTCGACGAGCGCCCCGGCCCCGACATCCTGGCGCTGGCCTCCCGGCTCGCCCCCGGCACGCCCGTCGTCTCGGTGCCGGGCGGCTCCTTCCCCACCGCCGAGCAGCTGTTCTCGATCGAGGGCAAGCTCGACGCCGCCTCGCCGCGCAAGGCCGAGACCGCCCTCGGACTCTTCGAGCGGCACGTGGACACGGCGGAGTTGACGCAGCGCATCTCGGTGGCCCGGTCCGGCCGGGTCACCCCGATGATGTTCGAGCACGAGCTGATCGAGCGGTCCCGCGCCGGACGCCGCCGGGTGGTGCTGCCCGAGGGCACCGAGGAGCGCGTACTGCGCGCGGCCGACGTGCTGCTGCGCCGCGACGTCTGCGATCTGACGCTGCTCGGCGAGGAGGCCGCGATCCGCAAGCGCGCCGCCGAACTCTCCATCGACCTCGGCGACGCGCGGCTCATCGACCCGCACACCTCCCCGCTGCGCGAGCGGTTCGCCGAGCTGTACGCCCAACTGCGGGCGCACAAGGGCATCAGCTACGAGCTGTCCTACGACGTCGTCGCCGACGTCTCCTACTTCGGCACGCTCATGGTCCAGGAGGGCCTGGCCGACGGCATGGTCTCCGGCGCGGCGCACTCCACCGCGGCCACCATCCGGCCCGCCTTCGAGATCATCAAGACCAAGCCGGGCGCGCAGATCGTCTCGTCCGTCTTCTTCATGTGCCTCGCCGACCGGGTGCTCGTCTACGGCGACTGCGCCGTCAACCCCGACCCCGACGCCGAGCAGCTCGCGGACATCGCCATCCAGTCGGCCGCCACCGCCGCCCGGTTCGGCGTCGAGCCGCGGATCGCGATGCTGTCGTACTCCACTGGCACCTCCGGCTCCGGCGCGGACGTCGACAAGGTCCGCCAGGCGACCGAGCTGGTCCGCGAGCGCCGCCCGGACCTGCTGGTGGAGGGGCCGATCCAGTACGACGCGGCCGTCGACGCGGCGGTCGCGCGCACCAAGCTGCCGGAGTCGAAGGTGGCGGGCCGGGCCACGGTGCTGATCTTCCCGGACCTGAACACCGGCAACAACACGTACAAGGCCGTACAGCGCTCCGCGGGCGCCGTCGCCGTCGGCCCGGTCCTCCAGGGGCTGCGCAAGCCGGTCAACGACCTCTCCCGCGGCGCGCTGGTACAGGACATCGTGAACACCGTCGCCATCACGGCCGTACAGGCCCAGGGCGAGCGGCCGTAGCCGCCGCGAGGAACCAGCCGCCCACCCACGCCTACCGGAAAGCCCGCCCATGACTGCGAACGCCGGCGCCGACGCCGACGCCACCCACGTGCTCGTCCTCAACTCCGGCTCCTCCTCGGTCAAATACCAGCTGCTCGACATGGCCGACAGCGCCCGGCTGGCCACCGGGCTGGTGGAGCGCATCGGCGAGGAGACCTCCCGGCTGACGCACTCCCCGCTCGCCACGGGAGGCGCCAAGCGCGAGCGCAACCAGCCCATCGCGGACCACGAGGAGGCGCTGCGGGCCGTCACCGAGGAGCTGTCCGCGGACGGGCTGGGGCTCGACTCGCCGAAGCTCGCCGCGATCGGCCACCGCGTCGTGCACGGCGGGCAGCGGTTCAGCGGGCCGACCGTGATCGACCGGGAGGTGATGGCGGAGATCGAGCGGCTGATCCCCGTCGCGCCGCTGCACAACCCGGCCAACATCACCGGCATCCGCACGGCCATGGGGCTCCGCCCGGACCTGCCGCAGGTCGCGGTCTTCGACACCGCCTTCCACACCACGATGCCGGAGCACGCGGCGCGCTACGCCATCGACGTCGAGACCGCCGACGCGCACCGCATCCGCCGCTACGGCTTCCACGGCACCTCGCACGCGTACGTCTCCCGCGAGACCGCCAAGCTGCTGGGCAAGGACCCGGCCGACGTCAACGTCATCGTGCTGCACCTCGGCAACGGGGCCTCCGCCTCCGCGGTCGAGGGCGGCCGGTGCGTCGACACCTCGATGGGGCTGACGCCTTTGGAGGGGCTCGTGATGGGTACGCGCTCCGGTGACATCGATCCCGCGGTCACCTTCCATCTGCGGCGGGTGGCCGGGATGAGCGTCGACGAGGTCGATGAGCTGCTCAACAAGAAGAGCGGCCTGATCGGCCTCTGCGGCGACAACGACATGCGCGAGATCGG
Organism: Streptomyces sp. NPDC044033; assembly: GCF_056434425.1. Taxonomy (NCBI): domain Bacteria; kingdom Bacillati; phylum Actinomycetota; class Actinomycetes; order Kitasatosporales; family Streptomycetaceae; genus Streptomyces; species Streptomyces sp. NPDC044033. The sequence continues at coordinate 94,758 of NZ_JBWKFF010000027.1, forward strand.
CCGCCGGATGGGCGAGGGCGACCGCGCCGCACAGCTCGCCTTCGAGATCTACGTGCACCGGCTGCGCAAGTATGTGGGCGCGTACACCGCGGTGCTCGGGCGGGTGGACGCCATCGCGTTCACGGCGGGCGTGGGCGAGAACTCCGCGGCCGTCCGGGAAGCGTCGCTGCGCGGCCTGGACGGGCTCGGTATCGAGGTGGACGCGGTGCGCAACTCCGTGCGCGGCTCCTCGGCGCGGCTGATCTCGGCGGACGGCAGCCGGGTCGCGGTCGCCGTGGTCCCCACCGACGAAGAGCTGGAGATCGCCACCCAGACGTACGCCCTGGTCAGCGCCTAGGCATTGGCTTAACCCCCACTGAATTATTCCGCTCCGAAACAAACCGATAGGATCAGCTTTATGCGCCGTTCCAAAATCGTCTGCACCCTGGGCCCCGCCGCCGACTCCTACGATCAGCTCAAGTCGCTGATCGAGGCCGGCATGAACGTGGCCCGCTTCAACTTCAGCCACGGGACCCAGTCGGACCACGAGGAGCGGTACCACCGCGTCCGCAAGGCCGCCGAGGAGAGCGGCCGCGCGGTCGGCGTCCTCGCCGACCTCCAGGGCCCCAAGATCCGCCTGGAGACCTTCGCCGACGGCCCCGTCGAGCTGGTGCGCGGTGACGAGTTCACCATCACCACCGAAGACGTCCCCGGTGACAAGACGATCTGCGGCACCACGTACAAGGGCCTGCCGGGCGACGTCTCCAAGGGCGACCAGGTCCTGATCAACGACGGCAACGTCGAGCTGCGGGTCACCGAGGTCGACGGCCCGCGGGTCAAGACGATCGTCATCGAGGGCGGTGTGATCTCCGACCACAAGGGCATCAACCTGCCCGGCGCGGCGGTCAACGTGCCCGCGCTGGCCGAGAAGGACATCGAGGACCTGCGGTTCGCGCTGCGGATGGGCTGCGACATGGTCGCGCTCTCCTTCGTGCGCAACGCCGACGACGTCCGCGACGTGCACCGCGTCATGGACGAGGTCGGCCGCCGGGTGCCGGTGATCGCCAAGGTCGAGAAGCCGCAGGCCGTCGAGAACATGGAGGCCGTCGTCGCGGCGTTCGACGCCATCATGGTCGCCCGCGGCGACCTGGCCGTCGAGTACCCGCTGGAGAAGGTCCCGATGGTGCAGAAGCGCCTCGTGGACATGTGCCGCCGCAACGCCAAGCCGGTGATCGTCGCGACCCAGATGATGGAGTCGATGATCACCAACTCGCGGCCGACGCGCGCCGAGGCGTCCGACGTCGCCAACGCCATCCTCGACGGCGCGGACGCGGTCATGCTCTCCGCCGAGTCGAGCGTCGGCGCGTACCCGATCGAGACCGTCAAGACGATGTCCCGCATCGTCGAGGCGGCCGAGGAAGAGCTGCTCTCGCGCGGCCTCCAGCCGCTGGTCCCGGGCAAGAAGCCGCGCACGCAGGGCGGCTCGGTCGCCCGCGCCGCGTGCGAGATCGCCGACTTCCTGGGCGCGACCGCGCTGGTCGCCTTCACCCAGTCCGGCGACACCGCCCGCCGCCTCTCCCGCTACCGCGCGGCCCAGCCGATCCTGGCCTTCACCACCGACGCGGACACCCGCAACCAGCTGACGCTGAGCTGGGGCATCGAGACGTACGTCGTGCCGCACGTCGACAACACCGACGCCATGGTCGACCTCGTCGACGCCGAGCTGCTCAAGCTCAAGCGCTACAACGAGGGCGACACCATGATCATCACCGCTGGTTCGCCCCCCGGCGTCCCCGGCACCACCAACATGGTCCGGGTGCACCACCTCGGCGGCCAGAAGGGCTGACGCGGAACGACCGGTACGGGGGGGGGGGGGGGGGGGGGGGGGGGGGGGGGGGGGGGGGGGGGGGGGGGGGGGGGGGGGGGGGGGGGGGGGGGGGGGGGGGGGGGGGGGGGG
>NZ_JBWKFF010000028.1:0-94788 GCF_056434425.1 Streptomyces sp. NPDC044033
ACAAACGCGATTACATCTTCCACGGCACCCTGGCCACCGCAGCCATCGTGATCTGGCTCCGCAGCCTCGCCAAAGAACCATCAGACACTGCCTAGTCGTCGTGAGCATCAACTACCGGATGGCAGCCGAGGGTTTCGCCCTTGTCCGGGGAGCTCCGGCCAACCGCGGGTTTCTCGACCAGATCGCGGCCTTGGAATGGGTACAGCGCAACATCGCCGCTTTCGGCGGAGACCCTGACCAGGTCACGGTAGCGGGACAGTCCGCCGGGGCGGGGTCGATCGCGGCCCTGCTGACGATGGAGCGGGCACACGGGCTGTTCCGCAGGGCCATCGTGCACTCGGTGCCGGGATCGCTGTGTACCCGCGCGCTGGCGGAAGATGTCGCCGCCGCGCTTGCGGGCCGGGTAGGTGCGGCTCCTGACGCTGACGTCCTGTCCGGCGTCGACCCCTTGCGCCTGGCCGGCGAGCTCACCGCCCTCGGCGCCGACCTTCCCGGCCGCCGCAAGAGCTGGGGACGGCTCTCGCTGACCGGTGTCGCCGTGTGCCCGGTCCTCGACGGCGTGGTGCTCAACAACACGCCCTGGAGGGCGCTGGCCGACGGCCGTACAGACGGGATCGAGCTCCTCGTCGGCCACACGCGCGATGAATTCCGGCTGTTCAGCGTCATGATGGGGCGACTGGGCACCTTCACCGAGGACGAGGCCCGTACGGCCCTGGAGCTGTTCGCCCCGGCACCAGCCGGCGCCGACGCCTACCACGCCGCCTACCCACGAGCCACCCCTGAAGAGCTGGTTGAACTGGTGTACTCCGACGCCCTCTTCCGGATGCCCTCACTGCAACTGGCACAGGCGAACCAAGCGGCCGGAGGCACGTCGTTTCTCTTCGAGCTGCAACTGGCGGCTCCGGCCTCCGGCGGAGTCCTGGGCGCCTGCCACAGCCTCGATGTACCCCTGGCGTTCGGCACGTTGGACAGCCCCGCCGGCCGGTACCTCTTCGGCGACCGGCCAACCCCGGAGGTCACGGCGGTATCCCGGGAACTGCGGCGCGGATGGGTCCGCTTCGCCACGACCGGCGACCCCGGGTGGCCCGCCCACCGGCCCGAGCGACGGCTGACTCGCGTCCTGGACATCGGGCCGAAGACATTGCCTTACCCAGAAGAGGCCTCTCGCCAGATCTGGGAGGGACACGACCCGGCCCCCTTCGACCTCATGTAGACGAGGATCCCGTCGGCCCGGGTCTTCCCGATCCGTGAGGCGTGGATACGACTGCCTGCGCGTCCTTGGCCCGCCGCCCTCGGAGAGTCAGTCGGCGTCCCATGCGGTGGCGCCGGGGTAGGTGCGGTTCGGTGTGGAGTCGGCGGCGCACCCCGATCGGGTTACGAGCCGGACCACAGATACCTGCCGCGGATCCCTGTGGACCCGTCGGCCTGTGGGACGAGGTTGAAGCTCTGCCCCGCGCCGCCGTTGTACGAGCCGCTGGCCACCGCGGTAGCGCTCATGTCCAGCGCGATGGGGTACCTGCCGGTCTTGATCATCTTGACGATGGCGGTTGTTACGGCGTTGTGGTGGTCGATGAAGTCCAGCGCGACCACGCCCAGCCGCCTGCCGGACGAGCACCAGCGCGCCCCTGGGCGCGGCACTGCCCTGCCCTGCCCGGAGCTCCCACCCGTGGCGTCACGGAAGGAACCGCCACCGGCCTTCAGAAATGACATCCACCTTGCCGTCCCTGACGCGAAGGGCCGTCTCGTCGTCGATGAAGTAGATCGGGAAGTCCGCCCGCGCAGCGATGCGATCAGCCCAGGCGTCGTCCCGCTCGGGGAAATCCGGCGAGTACAGGTGGGGCTTGAGATACCAGTCGAAGAGGCCGAACGGCGGCTCCACGGCCGTCGCGCCGAGCACGTGGAGGTCCGCGGTGTCCCCGATGACGTCGGCGGAGTTTCCGGTGAGATGACGACTGAAGATCATTGATCCGGCGCTGACCCCCACATAGACCCGGTTCTCCAGCGCCTCCAGGAAGCCGTCGGCCAAGCCGTTGCCGGTGATGCTGCGCGCGAGGTGGTAGTGGCTACCGCCCTCGACATAGATGACGTCGGCGTGCAGCAGCCGGTCGAGCACCATCTGCCGGGGCAGGCCGTTCAGCTCAAGGACGTCGAACTCCCGCCAGCCGAGTCCGTGCAGCCGGTTCAGGTCCTCGACGAACCACCCGTGGTCCCCGGGCTCGGCGACTGATGCCGTGGGAACGTACACGACGTTTGCCGATCCGAACGGCTTTCCCAGCATGTCCCGCAGCGCATCCCGCAGTGTCTCGTTGCGCAGGCCACTCGCAGTCAGCAGAAAGTTCATCGGGCGAGCCAAGCACGGCTGGCGGACGCGTGCAACGAACCCAGGATCCCTCCCTACCGTCATGGCATGGTCGCATCAAGAGCGGCGTCTCCCGGTCGAGCGCGCCATCGCTTGGCTCGTCGCGGATGGCAACCACAGGCTCCTCTACAGGGGAGTCATCGAGAACAGCCTCTGCCGGGCCGTCAGGCGATCCCGAGCCTCTCGGCTTCGGCGAGGATGGCGTCGCGTTCCCTCCACTTCGCCCAGAACGCGCCGCGGTATCCCATGGCGGTGAGCGCGGTGAGGAAGGGGTTGTCGGCGTAGTTGTTGTCGTCCTTGGAACTGCCGGGAGCGGTCGGCAGCATGACGCGCGGGTAGTCGGCGGGGTCGATGTGCTCCCACATCAGTTCGACGGTGTGCAGCCAGCGTCCGGCGGGGTCGGCCATGGTGGCAGGATCCTCGGGAAGGCCGGTCGAGAAGTAGCACACCGGACGGACGGTGCCGTCGGACTGGAACATGAACTGCCGCTCGTACTCGACGGGGGAGTGGCACTGGTCGGCCGTGCGCAGCACGATGGGTTCGGTGGCGGTGTCGGACTGCGTCCCGGGTACGTGCCGTACACCCGCGCTCTCCCGGGCCAGCCACTGGCCCAGCGGCTGGTAGGGGAAACAGCGCAGTCCCAGGCTGAACCCGGACACGGTCGCGTCCAGCGCCAGGGTGCGGTCGATGGCTTCACGCAGGGTCGGCCAGGTCTCTCCCGGCATTCCCGCCAGGACCTCCACCATGCAGGCCATGTCGTACTTGTTGCAGAGCTTCACCAGGTGTTCGGTGTCGGACCAGGTGTAGTAGCGGGTTCCCTTGCTGGTGACCTTCCAGCCGTCCAGCATGTCGTCGCGCACGTGGTCGGGTGCCACGTTCACCCCAACGCATCCGGCCGCCGCCAGCAACTCGGCGAACTCGTCGTCGAAGGGTTTGGGCTGAGCGTAGATCCACAGGCGCAGCCGGTGCAGCGGGGAGTCTGGGGTGGTGTCCTTGCGGCGACCGATCTCACGCAGCACGGCCTTGGTGTTCGCGATGGCGAGGTTGAACTCGGAGTCGGCGGTGTGCACGTCGCACACTCCCTGATCCACCAGTTCGGCCAGTTCGTCGACCACGGCGTGTACGGACCGTTTCGCGAACGCCGTTCCTTTGGCATCGGGTTCCACGCAGTGCGCGCACGCGTAGGGGCAGCCGCTCTTGGTGAGGATGTTCCCCAGCCCGCCGCGTTCGTAGTAGCCGAGGTTGTCGACCTTCCAGCGGTCGCCGGAGCGCCGCGTGTAGGAGGAGTCGGTGTCGACCTGCCAGGCGCGCGACTGTCCGGCGCCGACCTCCCCGACTCCACCCAGAGCGGTGTCGGGGTCGGGGGTGGGGGAGCGGGTCACCCGGCCGTTCCCCCGGTTGACGAGCAGGCCCGGCACCGAGGCCGGGTCGGCGTGGTGGGACAGCCGGTCGGCGAGGTCCACCAGGATGCGTTCCCCCGGACCTTTGACGCCGTAGTCCAGACCGAGGTAGTCCACGCACGCGAACGGCATCGTGGAGAACCCCACCCCGCCCCCCACCAGGGGCGCCGAGGTCAGTGAGCGGATCTTCCGCACGATCTCCAGGTGCTCGGGGAGGAAGACGCGCTGCTGCTGCGCGTAGAGGGTGTCGGTGTTGCGCATCGAGGTCCCCACCAGCAGCGGCGTCGGACGGGAGGTGAAGTACTCCTCCAGCAGCTCCGGCCAGGCATCCCGTGCGAAACACAGGTCCACGACCTCCGCGGTGTAGCCGTGCTGCTCCAACTGGGTGGTGAGGACGTCCAGTGCGTACGGGGTGATCGGTGGGTGGACCTTGTTCGGGTTGATCAGCGTGATCAGTCCGGTCACTGGGTGTCCCTGCCTTCCCTGAGAGGGATGAGCTTGACGGTGAAGTGCCGCATCGGCGGCTGTGGACCGGTGATCGTGAAGCCGGTCAGCTCCCCGGCCCGGCCGACAACGTCCCTCACCGCCTCCGCCACGTACTCCAGGTGCGAGCGGGTGTAGACGCGGCGCGGCAGCGCCAGCCGCACCAGCTCGTTCGGAGCCTGCCGGCCGTCGTGGCCGAACGTCAGCGTGCCGAACTCCACCGTGCGCACCCCCGCCAGCCGGTACAGCTCGCAGACCAGTGCCTGGCCAGGGAAGTTCTCGGGGGAGATGTGCGGCAGCAGCTGCCCGGCATCGGCGTAGACGGCATGGCAGCCGGCCGGACGCAAGGTGCGAAGGCCCGCCTTGGCCAGAGCGTCGGCGAACCACGCCGCGGTGTCGGCCCGGTGCGCCAGGTAGGCGGGGTCGGTGACCTCCTGCAACCCCTGGGCCAGGGTTTCCAGGTCACGTCCCGCGAGTCCTCCGTATGTCGGGAACCCTTCCGAAGTGGTCAGCAGCTCACGGCAGCGCGCCGCCGTCTCCGCGTCGCGCAGAGCGATGAGACCGCCGGTGTTGGCCATGCCGTCCTTCTTCAGCGAGGCCCAGCAGCCGTCCACGAGGTCGAACATCGCGCGCGCCACCTCACGCGGGGTGCGGTCCTGCTGGCCGGGTTCACGCGTGATGATCAGGTGAGCGTTCTCGGCGAACCGGGACGCGTCCAGCAGCAGCGGCACCCCGTGCTGCCGGCAGATCTCCCGTACGGACCGGAGGTTCTCCAGTGACACGGGCTGGCCGCCGCCGCCGTTGTTGGTCACCGTCACGATCACCACGGCCACCTGCTTGCCGGCCGGTCCGTCCAGCAGCTTCCGCAGCCGGTCGAGATCGATGTTTCCCTTGAAAGGCGCCTCGCTGACGAGATCGGCGGCCTCGGGGGACGGCAGGTCCACCGCCCGGCAGTCCAGCAGTTCGATGTTGGCGCGAGTGGAGTCGAAGTGGCCGTTGGCAGCGGTGATCTGCCCGGGACGCAGCATCGTGGTGAAGAGAAGCCGCTCCGCCGCACGCCCCTGATGAATGGGGATGACCTCCGGGAAGCCGGTCAGCTCCCGCACGGTCCGCTCGAACCGCTCATAGGACGTGGCCCAGGCGTAGGACTCGTCTCCCAGAAACATGGCCGCCCACTGCTTGGACGACATCGCCGTCGTTCCCGAGTCGGTCAGCAGATCGATGGTGACGTCGGCGGAATGTACGCGGAAAACGTTGTAGTCGGCTTTGGCCAGGATCTGCTGTCGCTCCTCGACGGTACGCAAGGGGATAGGTTCCACGGCCTTGATGCGAAACGGCTCCATCACCGCACTCCATTCCGCCGAATGGGGTTCCCCGGAGGGGGGAGACCGACCGGCATCAAGCAATGCGTGGACATATATGGATTCTGTGTAGGACCGACCGTACCGCTGATCGACATCGATCACCTGTCGAGGGCAACTCGGATGCCGCCGATGAACTCTGTCCAGGCCACCGACGTGAGCAGCAACGACGCCGGGGATCCCGTCGGCCGCCTCCATGTGTGAAACTCTCCGACCGTTCTGATCGTGCAGCCGAGCACAGGGAAAAAATAGCGCTCAGTACTCAGACGAGCATGGGGACGCCAGACCCAAGAAAACCTCGACGTGCTCAGCGACGACGACTACGGTCAGGGCATCCGCTCGGCAATGCAACGGTGCTCCGGCCGGGCTTGTCGAGGGATATCCCAAGAAACTGAAGGGCGTCGAAGTGCAGTGATTCATCCCGCCACAGTGCCTCAAGTGGTCCCCAGCGCAAGTCAAGCGCCGGGGCCAATTGCGTACGTCCGGGCAGCCCAGGATCTTCACCGACCGGGGCCGCTGGAAGCCAACATGCCGGGGCCGCTGAACGATGTCAGAGCCGGCCAAGGCGGTGGCGCGCTGCCAGGCGAAGGCGGTCCTTCAGGAGGATGTCCTCCAGCTTGCCCTTCCACTGGCTGCGGAGGGGGAGCGGGGCGGTCGCCATCCGTCCGTAGCTGATCAGGCCCTTGGGGCAGGCCGCCAGTCCTGCGGTCGTACGGGCCTCGGCCCGGACGACCGTTTCGATCACGACTTCAGTGGTCGTAGGCGGTCAGCGCGCGCATGACCGGCTGGCTCCGCGCATGAGGCTGGCTCCACTCATCAGGCCCCTTGGAACCGATCATCCAGGGAACCGGGAGGCGCTTTACCGGCGGATCGCCGAGATCAGTCCGCCGGGCCGCTCCTCGCGCTGCGGCGGGGTGCTGATCGGGCGGCCGTAGGCGGCAGCGCTCTCGCGCAGGGTGTGACTGTCGGCCTCCCAGCCGTGCCCGGCCAGCCAGCTCGTCGGGTCGTCGGGCATCTCCGAGATCCACATGGACGCCGCCGATCCCGGCGCGGCGTCCGCGCCGAAGCGCTCGATCACACCGCGCGAGCCCAATGTCAGCCCCATCCGACTGCCTGCCGCCGACTGCGTGCTGATCCGGGCCAGCAGTAGCTCCACCGCGTCCTCGGGCAGATAGATCAGTAGCCCTTCGGCGATCCACGCGGTCGGCACGGCCGGATCGTGCCCTGCGGCGGCCAGCGCGCCTGGCCAGTCCTCTCGCAGATCCACCGCGACGGTGATTCGCTCGCAGCGCGCGACGGCCCGCTCCTGGCGCAGCACCGAAGCCTTGAAGTCCAGCGGCGCGGCGGTGTCGACCTCGAACAGCCGGGTGCCCTCGGGCCAGTCCATCCGGAAGGCCCGGCTGTCCATGCCGGCGCCGAGCAGCACGACCTGCCGGACCCCGGACGCGGAGGCCCGCTGCAACAGGTCGTCGAGGAACTTCGTCCTGATGACGATGGAGAAAGACACGGCCAGCCGGCGGCGTCGTGCGGCCTCGTCATCGGGCAGTGGCGCCGAGGAGGGCCACAGGCCGCCGGCGGTGGCGAAGGCCTGTGCCAATGGGTCGCGGAACAGCGCGTTCTCCCGCTCAGTCTCCAGCGCTCGCACCCTGGCTACCCCCACCGCCGTGGCCCACACTCCCGACGGCTGCACCCGCTCCCGCTCATCAGTCACCGCGCCAGCCTAAATGATCGATTCCAAGGGGCCTGATGAAGGGCGCTAGCTTCATGCGCGGCCAGCCAGTCATGCGCGCACTGACTGTCTGCGACCACTAAAACCGCCACGAGGCGAAGATCAACAGCGACCCTGTGTGTGCGACCCGAAGTGGGCCAGGGTTGGAAGCGGTTCCTGAACCGATGTTGGAACGTCTTGATCGAACAGGGTTCCTGGTCGGGTGATCATTCGGAGTTGCGGGCGTGAAGGCCGGGCCTTTCGGCAGTTCGGAAATGGGGATCGAACCGAAGCAAGACAGGGAGACCTCATTGTCCTTGCCACAGGGGCCGGCGCGCTCTCTCGTTCGAAAACTTTCTCTGCCATATGAGGAAAGAAGATGAATTCTGCGTCCCTTCTCCCCAATGGCCAGGCCGACGTGCTCATCGTCGGAGGAGGAATCGGCGGTCTCAGCTCCGCGTCCGCCCTCGCCCGGGAGGGGCTGTGTGTACGCGTCCTCGAACGGGCGCCCCAGTTCGGCGAGGTCGGTGCCGGCATCCAGATCGCCCCCAACTGCACCCGCATCCTCGCCGAACACGGCCTGCTCGATGAGGCCAAGGAACTGGGCGTACTCCCGCAGAACATGGTGATGCGCGACGCCCTCGACTCCCGCGAGCTGACCCGGCTCGACCTGCGAGAGGTGGATCGGCGCTACGGCTCCCCGTACCTCGTCATCCACCGCAGCGACCTGCACGGCATCTTCTTGCGCGCCTGCCAGCGGGCCGGCGTCGACCTGCTGACCGACAGGACGGTCGTTGACTACGAACCCTTTGAGGGCGGAGCCCGAGTCCATCTGGCGGACGGCCGTATCGAGGAAGCCCCACTGGTCATCGCCGCGGACGGCCTGCACTCGGTGGCCCGCCGCAAGCTGGTCGGTGACGACGTGGTCAGCTCCGGCTACGTTGCCTACCGCGCGGCTGTCCCGATCGAGCAGGCCCGGGGCAACGGCATCGCGGAAAAGGACATCACCGTCCACATCGGCCCCCGCTGCCACTTCGTGCAATACGCCCTGCGCGGCGGCGGCATGTTCAACCAAGTCGCCGTCTTCGAGTCACCCAAGGCCGTGGCGGGCCAGGACGACCGGGCCGCGTCCGATGAACTGGACGCGGCCTTCGAGGGCACCTGCGACACCGTCCGGAAGGGCATCTCACTGATATGGCGCGACCGCTGCTGGAAGGTACTCGACCGGGACCCCATCGAGACGTGGGTGCACGGCAGAATCGTCCTGCTCGGCGACGCCGCCCATCCGCCACTGCAGTACATGGCGCAGGGCGCGGTCATGGCGATCGAGGACGGCTGGGTTCTCGCCCAGCACGTCGCCCGTCAGTTGGAACGGAACGCCGGGGGAGCGCCGGACTGGGGCGCCGTTCTCGCCTCGTACGAGGCCGTCCGCGTCGAGCACTGCCGGCGTATTCAGTCCACCGCTCGTGCCTGGGGAGATCTGTGGCACCTGGACGGTCGTCAGCGGCTGCGGCGCAACGCGATCATGCGGAATGTGGGCTCGTCCGTCTACGGCTTCACCGACTGGGTCTACGGCCCGACCGCGCTGACCCCGGACCAGGAACCCCCGATATTCACACCCATCCCGCTGGTCTCGGCCGGGCCCCAGGAGACGGACACCGAGGGCCCGACCGACGCTGGCCATGCGGAAGGTGCGCCCCATTGAGCTGGTCGGCCGTCGCGAAGTGGCTGTCGGCCTCGCGGCGGATCTACTTCCAGGCGAAGTATCCAGTAACCGCCCTCTTCCTTGCGCCCTCGTAGATAGTGGGAGCCAACTGCCAGCGCACGCCAACCCAGGAGCATTCCCTTGGCTGTCATGCCTTTCGCCCAGCAGTCCGATCGCACCAGCGATCTCCCCAAGTCACCTGTGCACGAATTGATGTACGGCCACATCTATGCCTCTGCGCTGCGCGTCGTTGTCGTACACGGCATTCCGGACCTACTGGTCCAGGGGCCACAGAGCGTCGACGAACTCGCCTCGCGCTCCGGTACACAGGCCGGCCCGCTGCGCCGCGTACTGCGTCTGCTCGCCGGACACGGCATTTTCGAGACGCGACAGGACGGGGCCTTCGGTCTGACCGAGAGCGGACGGGCCCTGTGCACCGGTGTGCCGGGTTCTCAGAGGGATGCTGTTCTGCTGTTCACCGGTGAGATGTATCGCCGATCCGCCGAGGAACTGGAGCACACCGTACGCACGGGGCAGCCTGGTTTTGACGCCGCTTATGGAAATCCGTTTTTCAGCTACCTGGCGGCCGTCCCCGACAAGCGCCGTCTGTTCGATGCCGCGATGACCTCGCGCACGGGAGCTGTGCAGGAAGCCATCTGCCGAAGCTACCCGTTCCCGAGCAGCGGCACGGTGGTCGATGTGGCGGGTGGCCGGGGTGGACTGCTGCGTGAAGTACTCATGCGATCTCCGGGCCTCCACGGGATCCTCTTCGATCTGCCCGAGACGGTCGCGGACCATCTGTTGGACATCGAGCCACTGGCGGGCCGCTGGCACACGGAGGGCGGCGACCTCTTCGTGGCCGTACCCGAGGGTGGAGATCTCTATGTCCTGAAAAGCGTCTTGCATGACTGGCCCGACGAGGACTGTCTACGCATCTTGAGCACCATCCGCCGGGCTGTGACGCCCGGCACCCAGCTGCTCGTGATCGACGCAGTGCTGCCCGCCGGCAGCAGCCCGCACCCGGCCATCACTCTCGACATCGTCATGCTCATGCTGCTCCGAGGGCGTGAGCGCACGGCCGAGGAGTTCGAGAGTTTGCTGAACCGCTCCGGATTCCGGCTGACTCACATCCTGCCGACCTCGGCACCCGCATCCATCATCGAAGCCCAGGCTTTTTGATCCAGGCGGACGGCGACGGCGAGGAGTGCAGGCCCACGGGGGCGCCGCCCCCCGAACTGCCGGTGCACTGTGGGTTCTCGTCTCTCCTCGGGTGCGTTAGATCGCCTGCTGCCTTGTTAGCTCGGATCCCTGCCCACAAATGAGATTGATCTTGATCTCAACTCATCTGGCTCATGACCTGTGCGCATGACGGTGTGTACGCCTATGACCTGAGGGCCTGAAGGGGCTTGACCTGCACTACCTGAACGTGCCTGAGATTCCCCGAGGTTGTTGAGAACCCTTATGCGGCTGAGCGGTCTTCGTATCCCGTTGGACGTGCCTAGGACCGCACGTGCAGGGGCGTTGGGAAGCCCGATCCGGTGGTCTTCGGTGTGGCGGGACCTGCATGCGCTGACCGGTGGGGCCCCGCCGTGGAAGTGCCGTGCTCAGCCGTGATGATCCCTGGCCGGGCCTCTCGTTTGGCGCCGTCAGCTCTCGACGTTGATGCCGAAGTCCGTGGCCATGCCTGCCAGGCCTCTGTCGTAGCCCTGACCGACAGCGCGCACCTTCCAGCCCGCTGCCTGCCGATAGATCTCCACGACGACGGAGACGGTCTCGCCCGCAGTGAAGGGTGCTGGGTGGAAGGACAAGCTGGTGCCCGAGGGCTGGGTGGTCTCCGCACGCCATGTGGAGTGCTGGTTGAAGACGGCCGTGGGCTGTGTTTCGAGGTCGATGCTGGCGATGACGGCGATGCTGTGGATGTCAGCAGGGATCTGGGGCAGTTCTGCGGTGATAGCGGCTGTACTGCTGTGGACACCGTCTTGGTGGGGGTGGTTGTAGAAGACGAGGTCGTGGTCGCCGCGTACCTTGCCGTGGCTGGTCAGGAGTACGGCGGAGACATCGACGGGTGCACCGGTGGTGATGAGGCGCACCGTGACGGATTCGGCTTCCAGGCGGGCGTTGGCCCCCTTGGCCAGCGTCGTCCTGGCACCTGGCAGGGTAGCGAGGCGGCTCTCGGCGGCTTGCGCGTCCGCTGTCTTCGAGGGCGGGCTGCTGTTGGTCAGTGCGGCCAGGATGTGCTGGAAGACGGGCCAGCCTTCGGCTTCTTCTCCGGGCCAGGGCCAGGCCAGCCGTGCGGAGCCGAACTGCTTGGGCGTGGGGGGCTGGCCGAGGGCTTCGTGGAGCTGCAGGTAGCGCAGGCTCTCGACGGCCAGGCGGGTGAGTTGCCATTGCCGTTGGGCGACTTCGGGCTGGTTCATGCGCAGGTCGTCGTCGACGGCGATGCCGCCGAGCGCGGTGTAGACGCGGCGGGCGAAGTCACAGCCGTCGCCCGGCAGGAGTCGGACCGGGCGCTCCTGCTGGGCGGGCGCGGGCTCTCCGATCGCGGTGTACAGACCTCCGAGGTCACCACCGGTCCACTGGTTGGCCGTGGCGGTCGCGAACTGGGCGAACTGGATCAGGGTGGGCGGCCGGCTCTTCGCGGCGACGAACCGGTGATGGGACCGGGCGACATCTTCCAGCGCGGTGCACCAGCGCTGCTGAAGGTAGGCATCGAGATACTGCTCGGCCCAGGCACGGCGATGGCGGGTGACGACGTCGCGCACCCGCTCGAAGCCTTCCCGGCGGCTGCCACTACTGTGACTCATCGTCAGGGTGAAGGAGCCGATGCCCGTTTCCACCGGTAGTTTCCTGCGCTCCCCGGTGATCGCTTCCTCCGGCCCCAAATGCCGCTCCACAGTGCGCAGTTCCTCGAACAGCTCCGGCGAGACGGGGCAGCCGGCATCTCGCAGCGCGGTGAGGGGGCGGCTGTAGTAGTCGGCCACACCGGACAGAGGGGCGCGGGAGTAGGGGCCTTCGCACACGAACCAGGCGGTGAGTGCGACGCCGTGCCAGAACTCCAGGGCCGGGCCGAGGGTTTCGGCCATCAGCTGGTGGGGGCGTGGGTTGCTGACGATGCTCTTGGCGTGCCGTTGCAAGGTCACCGACTGCCACAGCCGAGGGCCTTGGCGAAGGTGCCGCGGATGACTGAGCCCGGCGTCACCACCAGCGCTCGCCGCCTGGTGAACGACAACGCGGCCGCCACCCCCAGCGCGGTCTTGCCGGCCCCGACCGCCATCACCGTGGCCGCATGCCGGCCGCCGGAGGCGTAGTAGTTGGCCAGCGCGGCCAGCGCCTCGTCCTGGCAGGCCCGCAACGGCTCCCGGACGACCCGAGCGCGCACACCGGCGAAGTAGGCCTCATCGGCGGGCGATTGGACGCCCCAAGGCGGATCGGCCGCCCGCAGCGGATCGCCCACCATCTCCGGGACCTCAACGCGCGGGGCGGCGATCACCAGCGGCGCCAGCACAGCATCCTGGCGCAGCATCGCCTGCAGTTGAGCCACACAGCGTGCGGTGTCCAGGCGCACCGCGTCGTAGGAAAACCGCAGCACCGTCAGCCCCGTGGCCGCCAGGTCGTTCTGCCGCAGCCGGTCGTAGGTGAAGGCGGCACGGTCACTGTGGAAGGTGAACCCGTCCAACTCCACGGCCAGGTTCAGCGACTCGCCCGCGATCAGATAGTCCAGCCGGTAGGTGCGCTCGTTGACCGTCACCGGATGCTGGCTGTCCACATGCGCCACGATGCCCCGCTGCGCGGCCGGAGTGAGCACCCAGCGCAGGAAGGCCTCTTCCAGGTAGGACGCCGAGGGGATCAGCTGCTCCAGCCCGGCACTCATGCCGCCCCACCAGCCCTCGCCTCGGCCGCCAGCGCGCCAATCTTCTCCGAGAGACGGGCCACTGCGTCCTCACCCTGGTCGAAACGGGCCAGCCGTCGCGCCACTTCGAGGGCGTCGGTGAAGGCGCCTTCGCGTTCCAGTAGCATCACCAGCCGGGGAACGGACGTCACGTGCACGAACGATGTCGGGACGGAGCCGGTGTCAAAGGAGACCGCCTGCGGGGCAGCCTCCATCAACTCCAAGTCCAGCAGCGCGAACACCTCAAGCAGCTCAAGCCCGTCAGAGTAGGAGCGTCTACCGCTCCACAAGCGGTCCACCGCGCCTTGGAGGACGAAGTGGTAGTCCATCGCCCCGGCGGGAAGCTCCAGCGCCTCCCAGACCCGGGTGACCAGGTCCGCTCCGCTCGCCTCCGC
The DNA here is from genome assembly GCF_056434425.1 of Streptomyces sp. NPDC044033. NCBI lineage: Bacteria > Bacillati > Actinomycetota > Actinomycetes > Kitasatosporales > Streptomycetaceae > Streptomyces > Streptomyces sp. NPDC044033. The sequence goes on from NZ_JBWKFF010000028.1 coordinate 13,301, forward strand.
CGGCACATGTCGGCTGGCCGGTGTTGCCGACGTACGGCCCTCAGCAGACGGCCACATCAGCGAGCCGTACGACACCTCCGGACGGGCACGTGCCTCTGCGAGCGCTTCGCGGACGACACCAGGGCTCCCGGCGAACCGCACACCAGGAATCGCTGCCATACGTTCAAACCACGTTGCCATGTCCCCCCACTCATCCCACTCCCACAGCGTCCACCGCCACCCAGCCCCCACAGCCATGCTGCGATTCGGCCCGGTCCCAAGGATCATGCGCCCCCGGTGACCCACTGCGTACTGCTCCCCGACCCAGTGCATCCTCTCGCGCAGCCCCTGGTCGGGCGCAGGATTCTCTCGAACAGCACGCCGATTGAGCGACGGCCGCTCGGTACGTCGCTAACAGCCGCATCTCTAACCGGGGGTGGACGAGTTGGTTCGATGGGCCTCCGGTCGCGGTGTGTGCGGATGCGGCGAGTTCTCGATCGGCAAGTCCAAGGCCACCGTGCGGACGGAGTTCAGGCATACGGGTAACGGCAGCAGCGATCCGCCTCTGGCGGCCAGCGTCTCTTCCTATGCTGCTGGTGGGGCAGCACACGGGGAGGGTGCCATGGCGGACACGACGGCAGACGTGCAGGAGCTGTGGCCGCAGCTTCTGCAAGCCATCGAAGAGCGGATGCGGTTCGCCTGGATCCTGCTGAGCCAGAACGCGAGTGTGCTCTTCTACGACGGCACCACGCTGACACTCAACATGTTCAGCCCGGGCGCATATGAAACCTTGATCAACTCGGATTGTCGCCGCGTGCTCAAGGAGGTGCTCGCAGAGCTTCTCAGTCCTCCGCCCGCCGTAGAGCTGCTGGTGCAAGGCAGGATCCCGTCTCCCCCCGACCTCCCCAGCCCCGAAGGCCCCCCGCAGGTGCATGCGCCCGGTACCGTTCCGGTCACCGAGACGTCAGCGGAGCCGGACAAGGCCCTGACGACCATCTTGGATCTCGTCCTGGCCCAGACAGCGTTCCTGCTGCACGAGGACGGAAACAGCCAGGCCGCCGCCCTGCTGGCGGACGTGGAAGACATCGAGCATGTCCCCAGTGACCGATCTGAGGAAGGTGAAGACATCGCCCTCATCGTGCCGCTTTACCTCGTTGCCCGCTTCACCCCAGAGGTCCTCGCCGCCATCCAGCCCCTGCTCGTCCACGTGGCGGCACGTCACGACCTGCTGGTCGACAACGTCAGCGCCATTCCGGCCCTCCCCGAGACCGGTGACGACTGGAGGCAGAGCCTCCAAGAGAAGCTGATCAACATAACGTCCCCCAGCCAGTACCCTCGGCCCCGTGCCGAGGAGACAGCCGCCACTCTCAGCAGGGACGGGTTCGCCTTCGATGCCCGGGAGCAAATGCTCGTCTACGAGGCGTTGAAGCGGGCACAGGCACAGCTGCCGCAGGACTCCACCATCGCCATCTTCCCGCTGCCGAGGGCCCGGGTCGGCAGCGGCAGCACCTGGGCCCCGGACTTCCTCGTCACCGCTTCCGGCCGGGTGGGTGCCATGGAGGTCGACGAACCCCACGAACACTTCGCCGCGGACGCCGCCCTCGACAGATCCTGGCGCAACAGCGGAATCGCCCACATCGAACGCATCCAGCTCAAGGGATTCAGCGCCGACCGCGAAGTCGACGCCCTCATCCGCCAGTTCCTCACCCGGCTGCACGAACATCACTGACCACAGCGGCAGCCCGACCGATCACCGAACGGCTGAAGGCGGCCGCAGCGCGGGCGGCGCCGCTGTCGGTCTTGCCGCCCTCTCAGGGCGATGGCCTCGAGGCCGTACCTGCCGGGCCGCCGGGCGTATTGAACAGATCCTGATAGGCGCATAGTTCCTCACCTGTCAGTTCCGGGTCGCCGCCGATGGCACTCATGGTGGTGTCCCATTCCCGGTAGCCGTCGGCGCGGGGAGTGAGCAGCACACCGACCGACGTGAGCTGGGCGAGGTCCGCATGCTCGCCGCGTTCGTGATGGCGCAGCTGAAGCCAGGCGGAGAACGCGGCGCGGGTGTGGTCGGTCAGGGCGGAACAGACGGCAAAGCCAAGCTGATCCCGATCAGGCCCGGCGATGAAGGTGCGCATCCGCCATACCGTGGTGCCTGTCTCGGGGTCGGCGACCGCGGCCAGCGCGTCCAGCAGAAATCGGCCCAGATCTGTGCGGTAGCCGACCGGCAGGCTATCGACAGAGGCCAGGACGCGTTGCCGGGTATCCCACTCGTCCGGGTCCAGTGGGCTGGTGGCTACGTCCTCGAGCAGGATGCGGACCATGGTGTGGGCTTCGCCGTCGTCACTGCCGGCCGGAGCGGCGGGCAGCAGCGGCACACTGTGCGGCTGTCCGCCGCTCCGAGTCCAGGACAGGTCCGCCTCTCCCGGTACTGCCTCGGCGTCCGCGGCGGCCAGCTCGTAGTAACGCTCCGGCTCGCCGCCCAGAACGGGCGCCGACGTGCCGATCCGGTGCAGATAGCCAACCACGGCGTGGGTGGAGCGCAGCTGGTTGAACAAGAACTCCCAGTCGCGTCGCAGCAGAGCGATCACCGGCGTGTGTCCGTGATGCTCCGCGACAGCCAACTCCTGTGGGGGATCGGGGTGTTCGATGATGGCGACGCCGACCCAGTCGATGGCCGGTCCGTCGATGCGGACGCGGCGGCCCCGTCCGTTGACCATGTGCACGCTCCCTGCCCGCAGCCGGCGGGCGGTGCCCTGGATCTGCTTGCCCGCCGCGGTGATTTGCTTCAGGACCCAGGACGTCTCCCGCTCTGCTGAGGCCGGCTCGCCCTCGCGCGCCTTGATCTGCACGACGACCCCCTGGTCGCCGACCACCAGTAGACCGTCGCTGATCTCCCGCACGCCGCGCCCCTTGCGTTCCACACTCGGGGCCATCACGAAATCCGGCAGGCCCCAGGTGGCCGCCGCATCCTGCACGGCCATCTCCGCGGCCGTGCCCCGCCGGTCGTGGCTGCGCAAGGGCGTCGCGTGCGGGATGACCCGCTCGAACACTCCGCTCGGAGTGCTCACCATCAGCGTGAGCGTGTCGGCGTCCTCGACTCGTCCCAGGCCGATGTCCGAGGAGGCCAGCGCGGCCAGCTGCTCGGCGGACCAGTTCCTCGACGAGCGTGTGGCTGCGATCCAGGTATCCCCGGGGGCGGAGTGTCCGGCAGATAGCACGCGCCGGCTGCCCGGCACCTGGCTGGACAGCCACGCAAACGAGACAGCGAACCGGGTGACCGCCTCGATCACCAGTGACAGCCGCCGGACGAAGGTGTCCTCGTCATCTGCCGGGACGAACCCCTCCGTGAAACACACATCGACATACGTGCCCGCCCGCGCGGTCACAGCACACCCGCTCTGGTAGGAGGTCAGCCGGTAGCGGGCCAGGACATGTTCCTGCTCGCCGAGCACGCCGGGCTCCGCCGCCTTAACGCTCTCGATCACTGCGGGCGCTGCGGCACGGACCTGCGGTTCGATGGGGGTCGCCCACGCGCCCATCACCGCCCCGGTATCCAGCGCCGCCTCCCATTCCAGCAGAAGGGTCAGCCCCCGGCGGATCCGGTCGATGACCTCGTCGCCGTCGCTGTCCTGAAAGGGCTGGCAGTCCTCCACCATCGCCACGTGCGAACGCAGGGCGCCGTCCATGCACGACTCGGCCAGCGACTCCCGGAATCCTTCGAGAGAGTCAGCGACCGGAAAGAACCGGGGGCACTCCGGTCTGCGCAGCCGCTGCAGCGCACTGAATGCCTCAACCGACTCCGTCACCAGCGCATCCAGGCACGCCCACAGCTCCTGCACACACCCGCCGAACAGCTCGGTCAGCTCCGCCTGCCCGCCCGGCGGCCAAGCCAGCCAGGCCGTGATGACCCCCGACCCGTCCGGATCCGTGACCACGCCCTCCTCGACGAGCCCGTCCTCGAGCAGCGTGTTCCACAACCGCGCCATCGCCACCTCGGCCCGCCGCGCGTTGTCCAGATGCTGCCACGCCCGCGGGTAGTACTCCTTGATCACAGCATCGACCCTAACGGCGGCCACTGACATCGAACCGGTCCCGGGCGCAGCTGTCACCACCCAGACGACCTGCCCGCAGCCTGTGCGGCGGCCGTGAGCGCGCACGGCCGCCTCGGCTGAGGCCACCGGCAGGAAATGCGCGGGCCTCATGTCAGTGGGGGATGGCACCATCACCGGAACAGAGGCACCGCAGCCTCGCCGACGCGTACACCAGCAACGATCCAGACGGGCAGGACCGCGATGGTACAGGCCGCACAGCCAGCCAGCCTGAAGACGGCCGTTCCCTCGGTCTACCTGGATCAGTGGGGTGTGGGTGCGGCTGGCGAGCGCGGCGATCGGCCAACCGCGCGAGCCGTCCGACCTGCGGGTGCTTGCCGCGGTGCGCCAGGCCAGCGGAGCCGGCGTCGCCTTTCCCCTGTCCGTCACCCACTACCAGGAGACGGCCCGCATCACTCACCCCCGCCAGAGGGCCGACCTCGCCCGCACGATGGCGTCGATCTCGCACTGCCGCACCCTGTGCTCCGGCAGGATCCTGCTGCGTCATCAGTTCCTGGAGGCCATGCATCTGAGCTTCGGCCGGCCGACGTTCCGGCCCACCCCACCTCAGCCGCTGGGAATCGGGTGGGGCTGGGCGCACGCCGGGACGCGCCTGCAGCCGCAACTGCGCGGACCATCCGGTCCTGTGAACCCGGCCACCGCGCCAGGGATGCCCGACTTCCTGCGCAGGGCCGCCCAGTTCACCGAGTACCAGCTCCTGGCGGGGCCGCAAGACGCCGACGTCCCGCGGCTTCGGCAACTCGGCTACCGGCCCGAGGAGGTCGAGAAGGCCGGCCAGAGCAGAGTTGACTGGGAAACCTTCTTCGCGGATCTGCTGGCCGGCGATCCGGTCAGCCGCCCGGAGCTGCGGGTGCGCGTCCAGGCCCGCGAAATCATCCACGAACACCACGAACTCCTTCGCGACCTGTGCGCCGAGTACCGGCTGGACCTGCTGCGGGCCACCGGAGCCGATCCGGCCCGCCCCGAGGCATCCCGTCAGCGCATGGTCGCTTTCGCCGACCGCATCCCGTCGGTGCGTATCGCCGTCGACGTGAAGGTGGAGCTGTTCCGCAACGCGGCCAGGAAGTGGAACCGCAACACGGTGTACGACATCGACGCGGTGAGCCGAGCTGTTCCCTACTGCCACATCGTCGTCCCCGACCGAGAGATCGCCGATCTCATGGGCCGCTCGCAAGCCGGGCCGCGCAACGGTACGCACGTGCTGCGTGGTCTGCGGGATCTGCCCGATGTCCTGGCCGACCTGACCGCCCAGGCGGCGCACAGCAGTGGGGACGGCGAGGACTGGGTCAGGGACGGGGAGGAGTTCTGTATGGACTGGGCCGGCCTGAGGCCGCACACGGCCACAGGCAGCTGACCCGTTCCCGTGCCCGGGCAGGCGGCCCTCGGCGAGAGATGCTGTCGGCCGGGGACCGTCGGCGGCGCCGGCGCAGCCCGTCACTGCGCCGAGCAGCAGGGTGGGCTGCGGCGAGCGATCCCTCCTGCCCGGCCGGGGCGTCACCCACCGACGTCGATGTCTTCCAGCAGCTCCAAGGTGATGTCTTCGATGCCCTCTTCGATGGCCGTGACGGCTGCCTGGCAGATGAGCTGGGACAGCAGTTTGAGATAACCGCCGGTGCGGCGGTGCAGGTACTCGGCCTCACGGACCAGCGCGTGGGGCGAGAGACGGTGCAGACAGAGCGCCTCTTCGAAGCCGGACAGGACGCTGGGCCAGGTCTCCTGGTCACCGTTGTACAGCGGGATGGGGTCGAGCCAGGTCACCGGTAGCCGGCTGGGATCCGCCTGGGGGAGCACCTTGTGCTCCTTGCCGTCTTCGCCGGTTATGAGCGGCGCCTGCTGACTCAGGCTTTGATGGGCCTCGCTGAGTCCGTCCGCCTTCACGCGGGCCGCCCGCACGATCTCACGGGCACCGGTGCCGCAGAAGATGGTCGTGATGCCGAGCTCCTCGCGCAGGGAGTCGAAGTAGGGCAGCACCGGGACGAGCTGGTCCGGGTGTACCCGCTGCATACCGTCCACGAGCAGCAACTCGGTCCAGCGCCCTTTCAGAACGTGCCACACGGACTGGGAGAGATCGGGCGTGCGCCTGGGCTGACGCACCTCGTCCTCGGTCAGCGGCGCCGGGGCCAGGCCCAGGAACTCGGCGATCGCCCATACCCAGTTCACCAGGTTGTCCGCATCCTTTGGGGCCATGATGTGCACGACGGGGATCCGGTCGTCGTGCACATCCTCGATGCTGCTCTGGAACTCCCGGCCGATGGCCCGCAACAGGAAGGTCTTGCCGGTGCCGGGGGGCCCGTCGATCACCCGGTCCATCAGCCCCTCGCGCCGGTTGCGGTTGACCAGCAGCAGCCGGTGCGTCTTCAACAGCGCCGCATCGAATGCGGGATTGGGGACCAGCAGCAGATGCCCGTGATAGCGCAGGCGGGGATCGTCTGAGGTGACCGGGGTGCCGAGCGGAGCGGCCTCCGCGATCTCGGGGCGCTTGATCATCTCGTGGACGTAGGTGTTCCAGCCCTGCAGGGTGAAGATCCAGCGCGGTGCCATCGGCGCGGCCCGTGCATGGTCGAGGATCTGTCGTTCCCGCTCGGCGCGAGCGGCTGCGCGTGCGGTGGTGGAGGTTGTCACGGTGTCCTCCTCGGGGACGGTCGGTGGGCAGTTGAATCTCACGAAGCGTCTGCGTTGTCTGGGGGCGGTGGCCGGTGGATCTCCCGGCCGGCGATGGGCAGGGCCGGGTAGGCGGTGACCGCCTCGATGTCGATGGACACTCCCGCATACGGGTCCATCACCGGCTCCGGCTCTGCGTCCACCTCCAGCCCCTGGAACGGGATCTTGGGGGCGTTCCGCTGCGCCTTGCTGGGGCCCTGGCGCAGGGAACGGCGCAGCGCGCGGACCGCCTTGACGATCGCCAGCTGGTCGTCCTTGCGGCCTTCGTTGTCCACGACTGCCGCGGTGGCCCGCTCCCACAGGTCCTGCGTCCACCCGTCCTCGAGTAGACCCCGGTAGGTGAACTCCACCTCAATCCACTCCTGCGAGTACAGGTGGTCGAAGAGGTAGGCCACTTCGGGGTGGTAGGGGTTGTAGCGGGCCTTGAACCGGTCATGGTGCTCGTTGATCCCGGACCGCTGGTCGATCAGCAGCCGCATCCGCCGGTCCGCACTCTGATAGGTGCGGTTCTCGATCGTGATGCCCTTGTCGTTGATCTTCACCCAGGCCGGGATCAGCAGCTCGCGTGCCTCGGTTGCGGTGATCGGCCGCGGCCGGTAGCCCGTCATGGGCATCAGCTGCGCGTACATCTCGTTCGGCGACAGGACCAGGCCCGGGGTGTAGGGGCTGCGCAGTCCCTTGTGCGGTGTCTGCTGGTAGTCGAGGGCGACCCACTGCTCGGCCAGGTCCTGCAGTGTGTTGATGGGATACAGGGGACCCTTGTCGATCCCCAGCCCTCGGTGGGCGAAGCCCTTTCCGGTCCAGCCCACCACGTGCTGGCTGAACCGGCTGCCCAGGGTGCGGAAGAACCGTTCTTTGATCGGCTTGTCGGTCGGGGTGTCCTTGCGCGCGTACACGATGGTGACGTCGAGCATGTCGCACACGTACTTGAAATGCTCACTCAGGTAGGGGCTGCCCTGGTCGATGATCACCGTGCGGGGATGAATGACCGGACGTGCCGCAACCGCGCGCGAACCGCGCATCCGCGTCCGGCAGATCCTCAAACGGCAACGCCGAGTTGGCGGCCAGCGCCAGCGGATCCCAGTGCGGCCGCCAGGCAAGCGGGGCAAAGCACTGCGCCAGCAGCAGCACCAGGTCGTACGCCCTCGTTGCCCGGCCCCCGATCCGCTTGCCCGGCAAGCCCTCCCCGGTGACCACCGGAACGACCATCACCGCGCAGTTGGACCGGGACGCCACATCGATCGCCGACGTCAGCTCAGCGGAGATCACCTGGGCGTCGTCCCCGATCGCCTTCACCTTCAGCGGCGAGGTGTCGATCTGCACCACCTCGCCTGGTCGCCGCGCATGGGAGGGCCGGTACGGGGGAGGCGGCTTGCTCGCCTGCTGCGCGCGCCGCCGCGTGGGAGCGGCCAGGTACTCGGCGAGCCCGGTGTCCTCCATCCGCCGGTAGAACGTGGCCCGCTTCAGCAACAGCCGCTGCGCCTCCCGCGGATCCTCCAGCTCCGTCTTGAAGCGGTCCTGGACGGCATCGAGCACCTCATCCCAGATGGCCTGGATGTCCACCTCTGAACCGCGGCCGTGGCTCATCACCACTTCCCGCATGATCTCGATGACCCGGGGGTCCGTGCGATGCCCGCTCTCGCGGGGGCGCCGCTCGATCAGAACCAGCGGATTCTCGCCCGCCCGTTTCCACTTCAGCCGCATCGACTCCAGCGTCTTGGCGCTGACCTCCACGCCGGCGGCCGCCAACTCCCATGACTTGCAGGCATAACGCTCAGCCAGCGTCGTCTCTCCAGGCTCGTATCCGGGCCGGGCCTGGCTGCTGCCCGGCAGCAGGCCGGTGTCGAGCTCCTTCATGTGCCGATGCCACCGTTTGGCCTCCTTGCGCTGGGCCTTGGACGGCGGACCGTCCAAGGCGGGCAACGGGGCCGACGCAACGGGGGAGTTGCCACCATCCAGGACAGCGAAGCCCGGCGCGCAGACCATGGCCGTGTACAGCACCTCTACCGGCGCGGACGTGTCCTCGTCCAGGAGCACCACGTTCGACCCCTGAAACGCCACCACCTGGTGGGCCCTGCCCAGCCACGGCACCCGGTCACCCAGGCGCACCTGCCCCGGCGTGAACGCGGCCGGCCCGCTCATGCCGCCCCATCGGCACGCCACGCCGTCGCCCGGGGCATTAGGGGCTGGTCCCAGTGGATCTCCAGACGGCGCTGCCACACCAGCCGGTACACCAGATCAAGCGCCGCAGCGTACGGCACGCCGCTGGCCCGCGCCCCCTCGCCGATGGGACGTTCACGGCGAAAGGCTTCCTCGACCGCCTCCCGTTCCACGGCTGTCACCGGCGCCGCCTGGCGGTAGTCGGCCGCCCATTCCAGATTGGCCAGGCGCACCCCCTCCGGCACCCGCCGCACCGACACCTGCCAGTCGGCCGCCGCCGCGACGTGGCATGCGACCTCCAGGTCCTCCCGCCACTGCGGACCGCCTTTCTCGGGCTCCACCAGCACGAGTTGGCGTGCCCCGGTGACCGTGCGCGTCACGAAATCCGGACGCCAGCGCCGCTTGCCCTGCGCGCCCTGCCAGTGCAGTTCCACCGGCTCCCCGCCGATCCAGGCGATCTCCGGATCGAAGTCCAGTTCCAGTGCCACCCGACGGCGCCGCAGCGAACCGCACACCACATGCCCACCGGTCGTGGAGCACCAGCAGTCGGACAGCTTGCCCGGACGACCGTGAAAGGCCACCGGCTCGCTCGGCGGACGCCGCTCCTCCAGCGCCACCCCCACCAGAGCAGCGGGCGCCGCCGACACCAACTGCTCACGCTCATCCAGGTAGCACACCCGTACGTCATGCAGGGCACCCTCACCGCTCACCGCTCAGCCCAGGGTGAGCGCTGGCCGACAGCGCACAGCAGGCAAGCAGCGAGAGTTCCTCCGTTCGAGGGCATGCTCTTGACAGATCCGCCACGAAGGTGCGGTCTCCCCTGAGCGGTTTTCTGCCGAGAGGTGATCCCCGGCGGACGGGGAGAAGAGCCGTCCACCCCGCAACGCGGCGCACATGCCTCCAGCAGCCGGCCAGCCAACCGGGCGGGACGGTTCCCTCGGGCAGCGGGCAGGGGAGGACTGAACTCGGCCACCAGGACTACTCCGACCGAACGCAGCCTGCGCGTACGGCGGCGAGGGAGAGCTTGATGGCGGCCGCGCCCCCGACCACACGATTCTCCGCGGCAGCCCCCATGAAGGCTCATGCGCCAGGCATGCATGAGCGCTGCTGAAGTGAGCCCGAACGGGCCGCGAGCCGGTTGTGCCGCTCCGCCAGCACGAGCCGGCGCCGTCCTGCCGCGGCGGCTTCCGCGCTCGTCGCGGCCGGACGGCTGTGGCGTTCCAGCCACTGCAACAGTGCGTTCTTGCCCGCGGCGAAGTCGACATCCCACATGTCCGCTTGATGCTGCACTCGCACCAGCCACCTGCCCCGGTCCTTCGGCGTGCGCAGCCCCGCCTGCTCGAATCGCAGCATCAGCCAGGCCAGCTTGACCGCCTCAGGGAAGACGACCAGCGGCACAGCACGCGCCGAACGGGCCTCCAGCCCTGCCGTCCAGGCGCGCTGCACCCACACCAGAGTGTCGGTCGCATACGTCCACCACTGGTACATGACCTGACAGGCATCGGCGAACAACTCCTCGCCGACCGACTTGAACTTGCCCTGCAGACGCAGCCTGTCCCGGTGTGCTGTCACGCAGGCTGGCAGCGCGGCCACCGATACGGCCTCCGGATCGGTGCTGCGCGAGTCGTCCGTCCACCGCAGATGCCGGCCGCACACCTGCCAGCTGTCCGCCGACATCAACCACACCCGCTCACCGACCTGCCGCCGGTGTCCGCACGACGTGCACCACGGCACCAGATGCCCGCCCTCTGCTTCCCACGGCCACTGCCACATCGCCGGCCCCGTACCGGGCAACAGCAGGCCATCCGCCAGGGACGGCAACGCCCACTGCAGCAGCCCCACGTCCAGGCCCGCCAGTACCGACAGATAGGCGCGGCCCGCCGCGTTCACCTTCATCTCGGTGTACTGCGGATACTTCTCCACCTGCTCCGGGTCCCGGGACGCTTCACCCTGCCCGACACGCTCCAGGAACGAGGCCAGGTCCAGACCGTTGGCCCGCCCCAGCCGCCGCACGAACGATCCGGTCGATTCCCCGCCCACCGGCCGCACCTGCACCGGCAGCGGACGGCTCGGCCCCAGCAACCCCGTTAAATCCATGGGACTTCCTCCCCGCCACAGCACGCCCCACCAGCGACACTCGTGCCGCTTCATACAGGCAGTCAAGACCCGATAACACCTTCGGGTGAACCTGCCCCGCCCCGGCCCCGGAACCTCGAAATCCTCCTCACCCTCGGCCGAGGACTGCCATGACATCCAGGGGAGGACAACACGTGGCAACCGTGACCCTCAACGGGCTCAAGACACCGCTGTACGGTCACCAGGACATGGCCGTGGACGCCATCGTCACCGGCTTCGCCGAAGGCGCCACCCGCGTCACCAGCACCATGGCCACCGGCACCGGCAAGACCCACGTAGGTCTCCACGTCGTACACGAGACCGCACCCCAGGGACGGTCTCTGGTCCTGGTGCCCTCGCAGGACCTGCTGGAACAGACCGCGAGAACCTGGCACCGGGAGGGACGTCCCGGCCGCTACCTGGGCATCTGCTCGCCCGGCGAGGCCCTCAGCCGTTCCCTGGCCAAGACGCTGACGGTGGTGAACACACCCGAGAGCCTCGCCGAGGTCGCCGCGGACGTCGACGGTCCTCTCAGCGTGTTCTGCACCTACCAGTCGCTGTTCAAAGTCGTCCAGGCACACGCCGATTACCACCTGCCGGACTGGGACGTCGTCATCGCCGACGAGGCCCACCACACCGCAGGCCGCCTCGACAAAGCCTGGGGCGCCGTCCACGACAACGACGCGCTGCCCGCCCGCCACCGCCTGTACATGACCGCCACGTTCCGCAAGTTCGACCGCCGAAAGATCGCGGACGGCGGGCTCAGCGTCGAAATCGCCTCCATGGACGACCAGAGCCTGTACGGGCCCGTCGTCTACCGCCTCTCCATGGCCGAGGCCATCCAGCAAGGCCTGCTTGCCGACTACCGTATCGCCGTCATCACGATCACCGACAAGGACCTACGCCACAGCCTGCGTGGCAGCGTCACCAGCTACACCGGCGAAGCACTGCGGGCCGCCGCAGCCCAGATCGCTCTCCTGGTGGCCCAGAAGCGCTATGACCTCAGGCGCACCCTCACCTTCCACCCCTGCATTGCGGCCGCCGAGGCCTGCGCCGAAACACTGCCGCAGACCGCCGCCCGCATGCCCGGCCATGACCTGTCGCGGCTCCAGGTCAACACTGTCAACTCCAAACAGAACTCCTTCGTCCGCTACCAGAACTACGAGGCCTTCCGCACCGCCCCGCTCTCCACCCACCCTGCCGACGCCCGGCCGCGGCGGGGCGTGCTGACCAACTGCCGCTGCTGCGCCGAAGGCATCGACATCCCCGCCATCGACTCCCTGCTGTTCGCCCACCCCAAGACCAGCACCATCGACATCGTCCAGTCCGTCGGCCGCACCCTGCGCCAGACCCCCGGCGACGGCAAGATCTCCACCATCGTCATCCCTGTCTATACCGCGCCGGGAGAGGACATCGGGCAGGCCACCCGGCGCACCCGGTTCCACCTGATCTATCAAGTCCTCATCGAACTCAGCGTCTATGACGAGCACGTCTTCGAGCGTGTCGAATACCTCAACGGGGACGGCGAGCCCACCGAGCCCGAACTCGCGGCCCACCCCATCCGCGTCGACGAGATCCTCGCCGTCCTGGGGCTTGACCACGTCGATGCCCCCAACCAGGTCTGGGAGATGGGCTTCGAACAGGCCCAGCGCTATCACGCCGAACACGGCAGCCTCGACGTCGCCAGCCGGCATCTGACCTCCGACCGCTTCTACCTGGGCTGGTGGGTCGGCCAGCAGCGCTCCCTGCACGCCAACCGCATGCTCCTGCCCGACCGCATCAAACGCCTGAGCGCACTCGGCATGACCTGGCAGCACCCGCCCCGCAGCATCGAATATAAACTCGACATCGCCCGCGACTACACCGCCCAGCACGGCCACCTCGCACCCCGCGCCAACGAACACCACGCAGGCATCGCCCTGGGCCGCCACGTCGCCGACTGGCGCCGAGAAGCCCGCCAACGCGCTCTGCCCGACTGCTACCGGCGGGCGCTCAGCGACATCTACCCCTGGTGGGCCGCCCGATGGAAAGAGGAGTGGAAACGCACCTACGCCAAGGTCCTCAAGGCAGCCCGGCACGGCGACCTCACCTTTCCCGACCTCAGCCCCGACAGCGACGACAGCCCCCTCACCCGCTGGCTGGACCATCAGATCGACCACCTCGGCAGCCTTACCGACATGCAGCACAACCTGCTGGGCGCCCTCCCGCTCCAGCACCCCCTCGCTCTCCTCCTGCGCCGGCCCCGCGGCCTGCCCGACTGGGCCTTCGCCCGCGGCCTGCGCGCCGCCCGCATCTTCTGGCGCTCCCACCAGCACCTCAACGTCCCCCGCAGCTACCCGTGCACCATCGACGGGCACCCCCTCGACCTGGGGCGCTGGGTCAGGGAACGGCGCTGCGACCCCACCCAGCACACCCGGGAACACCTCGACGCTCTGGAAGCCCTCGACATGCGATGGATCTGACGGGGTCGGTCGAGCGCAAGGTCGACCGACCCCGTCACTGTGGTGATGGGCTGGGGTAGGCGCCGACGAGGTGGGTGTCGCGGTCGGCGTGGGCGAGGCGTTCTCGGGAAAGGCCGGAGGATCTTTCGCCATCCCAGCACTGCAGATAGCGGCGGGTGGGCGCGGTCAACTGGCCTGAACACACCGGCCGGAGGGCCGGTGCCGGTGACGGGAACTCGGGACGGGTCCTCGCCTCATCTGCACCGCTTCCGCACCACACCGTGAAGGATCATGAGCTGGTGGGCGGACCATCCGCTGTGGCAGGTGTCGCACACGGCCATGCGCCAGCCTCCTGGCTCGTCGTTGCGGGTACGGACGTCGCCGGGCGCGCCACAGAACTCGCAGATGTGCACCGACTCCGTCTCCGCCGCAGTCACCACGGCACGCAGCATGGAAGGGTCGGCACCCTCGGCCTCCACCTGAACCCGCAGCCCGCCGAGCTTCTCCTTGAGGCCGGTGAGTACGTAGCCGGGGGCAAGCGTGCACAACTGCTGGTGCAGGCGGGCCAGGAGCTCCTGCCAGCCAGGACCCACCACGTGGGCGCGGTCAGGGATCTGTACCGGCGCCGCCTCGCCCTGTTCGTCCATCCCGCCATCGTCCTGCACCCTGCCGGTAACCACGTCTGCGGCACACGCCTTGAGCACTCCACCGGCTCACCTGGAGCCAAGGAAGCCGGTGCGCGGCGCAGCGAAGCGCCCCGAAGGCATCACGCTCCGTCAGAGACAGTCTTTGGCTCGACGCGGGGGATGAGAGGCACGGCGTCCTCGGGGCGGACGAAGACCACCATGTGGCGGGCGCGGGTGATCGCCACCCGCAGCAGGCGCCGGTTGGCCCGGATGCGCTCCTCGTCCCAGGTGGCATCCAGCAGCCGGCTGTGGTGGGCGCCTTCGGCGATGACCACTCCGTCGAACTCCTTGCCCTTGGAGCGGTGCATGCTCATCAGGCTGACCGCAGCGGTGTTCTGTTCGGGGACCGTCAACTGGTCGCCGGCCAGCGCGCGGCGCACGGCGGCGGCCGCGTCGGTGTAGGCAGCGGACCCGTCCCAGGCCTGGGTGAGGGTGAGGGCGAGGGTGTCGGTGGCGTTCAGCAGGCGCAGCATCCGCACCTGCTTGGACAGTTCCTCGAGTTCGGCGGAGCCCCGCAGCCGGGCGCGGGCCTCCTGCCAGTCGGTGATGGGCTGTCCGGCCAGCTTCAGGCCGGCGTCGTAGGCGGTCAGGGGAGCCTGCGCCGTCTTGGCGCGCACGGGCTTGCCCTCGGCCAGGGCGGTGATGGCCCGCTCGATGGTCTGGATCTTGGCGCGGGCGCCCGCGGTGCCGCGGGCGAACTTGGTGCGGTAGAAGTCGGCCATAGCGCGCAGGGGTCCTGGCGAGCGCCTCCTGGCGGGGCAGGGCGGGCCACTCCAGGAGGGAGGCGACGACGAACCCGGCCGCGGCCGCCAGTTCGGGGTCCCAGTGCAGGGCGTGCTCCACCGGCGGCAGCACGCCCCGGGCGGTCACGTTCTCGACGCTGATCTTCTCGGAGATGCGGCCGACGAGGCTGTTGGTGGTGGCCAGGACGGCGAGGGTGAGCTCGCGTCCGAGCTCGGCCCGCAGGTGTTCCCGCAGGGCGATCACCGCCTGGTGGGTGCGGATCTCCACCGGAAGAGCTCCCCACCGCCTGCGCGTAGGTGAGGGTTCTGACGCTGTCCGGGACGGGCGCGGGGGTGTTGTGCAGGACGGCGTTGGCGTAGCCGAGCAGGCCGCCTTCGGGGCTGCGATGGTTGTCCTTCGACAGGTCGAAGCGCTCCGGCTGCAGGTGGGCGACGGCGTGCGCGATGCGTTCCTCGTCGACACCGGGCAGGTGCCCGAAGATGCGCTGGTCGGGGTCGGCCAGGCAGATCACGGTGGAGGCCTGGCCGAGTGCCCGCACAGCCCGCCACTGGTCGATGCTGGTGTCCTGGAACTCGTCGACGATGACCAGCGGGTAGATGCTGCTGTACAGGGCGCGTACCGCACGGCTGTTCTCCAGCAGGGTGGCGGCGGTGGCGGCCAGCAGGTCGAACACGTAGCGGCTGTCTGGCAGGCACACTCGCCGGCATCCGCCTCGACGAGCTGGCCCGGTTCCAGGTCGGCGAAATCATCGGATGCGGTCGACCAGCGCCGCAGATGGGAGCCGAAGCGGCGCTCCGCCTCCGGCGACAGGCCGGTCAGCATGGCCTCCAGTCGGATCTCCGGCAGCTCTCCGTCCACCGGCTGGTAGCGGGCGCCGTGGAAGTCGTACTCGTCGATCACCGGCCGGCGGAACATGCGCTCCGGCCCCAGGATGAGCTCCAGGGCGTCGCAGACGGTGGATTTGCCGACGCTGTTGGAGCCCACCAGCAGCGAATGCCCGTCCAACAGCACCGTGCCCTTGCTGACGCCGCGGAAGTGCTGCAGCGATAGCCGCCGTACCCTCACCCTGCTTGCCCTCTCTCAACCCGCCCGGGACGGCTCAGCCAGTGCAGGTGTCCGTGCTCCGCGCAGACACAACTGCCCGGTAGGGGAGAGGACTTGCCCAGCCAGGCGAAAGCCATTGGTGAGATTGTGGCCCTTTCGCCCCACCCATCCCGCAAGGGGCTCGGCGCGTGAGCAGGCGCGTTCCTCCGTAGCTGCACTGTCGCCGCGACCCGCAGGATCCCTCTCGTGGTGGTGCGGCAGTCGAAGCGGACGTGCTCACGAACGTCGGCTGCTTCCGGAGCCGACGCAGCGCACCCGGACCCCGATCGTTTGGCCGCCCGATGCGGGGCGGGGGCGTCCGGACGTGTGTGCGCCCTCAACTCCCGATGCATATGTGTGTTTGATGTGCGATTCGATGTGTGCTTCGTATAGGGTGAGGGTGGAGGTGACTCTCGTGTCGGACGAGCAGAACGGGTTCTTCGCATCGGTCGATGCCCTGCTGGAACAGGCGGCAGCGCCGGATGCCCTGCCGCTCCCCGCCGAACGCAAGCGGCTGCGCGAGGCTGCGGGCCTGAGCCAGGACCAGGTCGCGAAGGCGCTGAACGTGCGACGCGAGACGGTGGCCGGCTGGGAGGCAGGCCGTACCGAGCCGCGCCCTCCCACACGGGCCGCCTACATCCGCCTCCTCGACGGCCTCGCTGAACGCTTCCCCGCTCCTCAGCCGCTCTCTGGCTCGGCGTCAGCACCTCGTACCGGCCCGACCGCCATCTCGCAGCCGGAGACACCCATGTCGGCCGTCCTGCCCGCGGCAAGCACGGCTGCCCCCGCCCGGCCGCCCACGGCGAACCCGCCGGTGGCCAGGAAGGCGGCGGCCGTGCCCGCAACCGAGGCACGCTTTGCCCATGGCCCGCTCACCGTCGTGGACGGCGACGGGGCGGCATACTGCGCGGACGGCCAGGTGCTCGCATGCCCGCTCACCGACCTCCCGGCACTGGTCAACTGGGCGCTGGGCGTCTGCACCGCTCGGGCAAGGACGCCGACCCGCTGATCGTGCTGACCGTCTCCGCCATCCAGCGCCTCGGCCTGCCGGCCGTACTGGAGGACCGGCGCGGCCTACGCCTGCCCGACGACCATCCCGTGCTCAAACAACTCGCCAAAGCCCATTGGAAGTTGACGAAGCGAGGCTTCGGCCCATGGGCGCGGGTCTACCGCACGGCCGACAGCACACGCCGCCAGTGCGTGCAGTTCGCCGTCGTCCCATGGGGCGCGCTCGACACCCGCTCCTGGGGGAGTGCACACCAGCTGCAGCCGGCCGAACTCGCCCGCCTGCTCGGTACGTACGCCACCCGCGTACTCACGCCGTGCGGCTCCACTGCCGTCACCGGACTGGAACTGATGACCGCGCTGCGCCCGCCGACCCGCGCGGTCAAGGACCCCGCCACCGGTAACTGGGTGTCCGGTGCGATGCCCGGCTCGCTGAGCGAAGCGGTCGAGTGCGCACCGCCCGAGGCCCCCGACGGACACCCGGCCGTCGCCGCCCTGTATCCCCGCTTCCACCAGCGCACCCCCGACCAGGTGCTGGACGAAGAGGCCTACCAGTGGGCCCGGCCACTGACGGACGAGGAATGCATGAAGCCCTACGTGGTCGGCATCGACGTCAACATGGCCTTCGCCGCGGCCGCCAACCGGCTGACCGTCGGCCTGTCCGCCCCCGTCCACGTCCACCGCCCGGTCTTCGACGCGAAACTGCCCGGCTCCTGGCTGGCCGACCTCTCTCACATCACCTTCGACGAACGCCTGCCCAGCCCGTTCACCCCCCCCACGGCGAACGCCCCACAGGCCCGGCCTGGTACGCCACCCCGACCCTCGCCTACGCGGCAGAACTCGGCTACCAGATCACTCCTTTGGAGGCCTACCTGCGCTACGAGCACGGCCCCTACCTCGACTCCTGGTACACCCGGCTGCGGGACGCCTACATCACCACGATGGCCGACCTCGGCATCACCCCCGGCATGCCCAAGGAACAGTTCCTGGCCGCGATGAACGGCCACCAGCACACCGACCCCGTCCTTGCCGCCGTTCTCAGCGCCATCAAGGCCACCGTCAAAGGCGGCATCGGCAAACTGCGCGAGCGGGCCCGCAGCGGCGGCTGGCGGCCGGGCGAGCCCTGGCCCGCCCTCGCCCGCCCGACCTGGCGCCCCGACATCCGCGCCGCTGTCATCGCCAACGCCCGCGTCAACATGCACCGCAAGATGCTCAAGCTTGCCCACCACGCCGACCTGTACCCGGTCGCGATCCTCTCCGACTGCGCCGTGTACGCCTCCGACGGCCCAAGCCCGCTCGACTTCCTGCCCTACCAGGACGGCAAGCCCCTGCCCGGCGGCTTCCGGCTCGGCGTCTCACCCGGAATGGTCAAACACGAGGGCACCCAGAGCGTGCTGTGGGCCGAAGGCCTGCTGGAAGAACACAGCCCTGACGTGAACATCGCCCGGCACATCAAAACCGGCATCGTCTCCGGCCAGGACGAAGGGGAGTAGGCACCGATGGGCATCATCGCCGACAGCCTCGACCAGGCCGACGCCGCACACTTCACCCGCCCCATCCCGAAGTCGGCCCAGAAACAGATGCAGTTCCTGGTCAAGCAGACCAAGGGCACCAAAGCCGCAGCCGACTTGCTGGGCATCACCCAGCGCACCGTCGAGCGCTACCTCGCAGGGCAGCTCAAGCAACCCCGCCGCCACCTCGCGGACCGGCTCGCGGGCGAGGTCCGTAAACGATGGCAGCCCCGAGTACGCGACCGGGCCCAAAAGCAGGCCGTCACCACCACCGGCGGCATCATCATCGACGCTCGGGCACGCTTCGGATTCGCCGCTGCCCCGGGCACCACCGACGACCCACGGCAGCGGTCCATCACCCAAGGCCTGCCCCCGGCCTACGCCGCACGGCTCTTCGACGCTCACACCGCCGGAGCCACCGAGCAGCAGCTCCAGGGCATCGTCGCCGAGGGACTCCAGGAGATCTACTTCAAAGACCGCGGACGGCGCGCCCACGGCCTGCTGGTGGACTTCACCGATATCGACTACCTCGACGTCGACTACTGACCGTAGGACGCAGTCAAGGACCCGACCAACCCCTTGAGTACCGAAGGTTTTGGGCTCCGGCTCATGATGACGTTCTCGGGGAATTTCCAGTGCTCGACCTGGCGGCAGGCCAGCTGCGCCGTGTTGCGGCAGCGCGATCTGCGCTCGCGGCCTCGGGACGACGGCCCACTCGATAGCGTCATTCCGCAGAGTCGCAGCCGTGGCCCTGGTCGTGACCGGATCGGCGATGGCTGCATCAAGGAGTTGGGGTGAAGTGCTCCGGTGACGCATCGGTGATTTCCGGTTCGGCGTCTATACCGCGCTGCACGTGGTGGGGTGCGTGTTGATCCAGGAGAGGCCGCCGAGGTCGAGTTGGCGGCGGGCGCGGGTGACGGCGACATAAGTGAGGCGGGCATCGGTGTCGCTGACTGGCTCCGGGATGGGGCTTCCCTGGGCATCGTGCTGGTCGGTGTCCTTAGGCGGGGGGAAGTCGTTGCCGATTTGAACAGTGGGCCATTCTCGGCCCTTTGCGGTGTGGGCGGTGGAAACGGTCACGTCGGCGTGCTCCTCGTCGGTGAGCTGGTCGACTGCGGCGAGGATGGCATCGGGTCCGTGGGTATCGACGAGGTCGACGAAGGGCTGGACGTCGCGTCCGGCGGGGTCATACGCGGCGTAGTCCTGAAGTTCGCCCCATGAGGTGAAGAGGACGAGCTCGGGGTGGGAGGTGCGGCGGCCGTCTTTGAGGTCGCGGGCGGCGAGGGCAAGTGCGGCCAGCTGTTGCCTTCCCCGGGTGAGGGCGACGCGGTGGCCGGCGGCGAGCAGGCGCATGACTTCGGCCATGGCGCCGATGTTGGTGCGGCACAGCACCGCGTCCGGCCGGTTGAGGACGCCGACATCGGTGGCGATGGCTTCGGTACCGGTCAGACGGATGGGGGCGTCGGCGAGGGTGAGCCACCGGTTGGCCTCATCGGCGATCAGAGGACCGAAGCGGAAGGATCGGGTCAGGGTGAGAGGGGTGGCGTCAAAGCCGCTCATCACGTCCCGGGCGCCGCGCCAGCCGTAGATGGCCTGGGCGGAGTCACCGACCATGACGAGCTGGGCATGGCCGCGCTGGGCGGCGAAGACCTCCTCCAGGACCGGGTTGGTGTCCTGGGCCTCGTCGAGAAAAAGGAAATCGGCCTCGAGTCTGGGTCCGGTGAGGGCCCACATTTTCAGGTAGTGGTCGTGTTCGAAGCGGACCACGCCCCGCTCGGGGTTGTGCAGGTCGGCCCAGGCTTTGAGCGCGAACGGCATGATCTGGCCGACGAGTTGGGCGTGGTCGTCGGCCGTGTCCAGGCCGCGCATGCGTGGCACGTGGTGGTGGGCCAGGGTGCTGTCGGCGGAGTAGCAGTAGCGGGTCACGGTGCGCAGTACGGTGTGGGAGAGCGCCCTGGGGCCGATCTCGTGATCGCCGATGCGTAGAGGGCGGGTGATGCCAAGGGCCTGGCCGGTCTTCCATGCGGGCTGGCGGGGGCTGTTGAGCCGGTTCGTGTAGCGGTGACCGAGCGCGGCGTAGGCCGTGGCGTGGGCGGTCTTGCACAGCACCGTGTGGGGGCAGCGGGTGGCGGCGTCCCGCGCGATGTCCTTGTTGAAGGCGAGGTAGCGGCCGCGGCGCCCGGTGCTGGATGCGAGCAGGCCGAGCGTGCTGGTTTTCCCCGTTCCGGCGCCGGCTTGCAGGACGAGATGGTGGCCGGTCCGGAAGGCGTCGGCGGCGTGGGCCTGTTCGTCGGTGGGCGTGTGCAACAAGGGCTCCGCGAAAGGAAGAAGGGGATGGGACGCGTGGTGTGTGTCGAGCGAGGCCAGCCGTGGGGGGACTACGGCGCCGCCGGCGGGCGGCGCCGGTCCAGCAGGCTGCCAGCGCAGGCCAGGATGTCTTCGGGCGGGTGATGGACGAGCAGGTCCTCGAGCCGGGCTTCCAGCAGCCGCCTTCGGCGCTGTTCGTGTTCAGCGAGGGCGTCGGTCACACACCGGCCGAGGAAATCCTGTGGGCGCTGTCCGCGGACCGCGGCGGCCTGTCGGATGGCGGCCGCCGCGGTGTGCTTGAGGTCGACGTTGAGCAGGACATGGCCGTGGCGGTTGGGGTAGTGGGTGGTCAGGACGTCGATGGGCAGCAGGGAGCCCAGCCGCCGGCGCAGCATGTGCAGAGCGCCGCCCGGGCTGTGCGCACGCTGGAGAGCCATCAGCCGGGTGCGGTCGGCGTTCGCCGCCAACGGCACGATGCGGCAGCTGTGGTGGAGTTCGCCGCTGGTGACGGGCCGGGTCAGGATGACCTCCACAGCGTGGTGCCGGTTCACAACTGAACCGCCTTTCGCATCCGGCCCGTCCTCCCGGTGTGCCGGGCAGGGGCCGGCAGGCGGTTGTGGATGTGCTCGTGGTGGCGCAACGGGTCGAAGGGCTCCCAGTCGGCCATCGCCAGGTCGGCGGCCCCCGGGACGGCGGCGTGCTGCGGGCAGCGCTGGGCGCGCCAGCGCAGCTGCGCCGCATAGGGCAGGGCGCTCAGGTCGTACACGGCCATGACATCGGCGGGCAGCGCCAGCTGGCCGCTGGCTGTGGTGGCCGGGACCAGCCTCCAGACGCCGGACGGGGCAGCGGGGGTGAGCAGCGGACTGGTGCAGCGGCGTCGGCGCCTGGTCTGAGCCACGCACTGGATCTCGTCCACGGGGCGGGCAGCGAGATAGCGGACGTACAGCAACTGCACGATCGGCCGGCCCGGGCGGCACAGTGCTGGCGTCGGGCCGTCCAACGGCGCCGGGGACGGGGTGAAAGCACCGGTGTCGATCAGGCAGCGGGTGTTGACGGCCAGTGTCCGGCGCAGGCCGGTCAGTGTGGGCGGCGTCGAGGACACGTCGCTGGCGGGGCACACGACGGTGTGCAGCAGCCGGCACCAGCCGCTGCCGTCGCCCGCGGGGTGGGCGATGCCGGAACTGACGTGCCAGCGGCAGACGGCGGGCACCCGTGCGGAGGGCAGTTCGTACGGATGGAGGCGGACGGGCTGCTGCGTGCTGCGGTGATACCACTCGATGCGGTTGCCGCACTCGCGGCAGCGGCCACTCTGGCCGCAGCGCAGCAGTCGGCTGCCGCTGTCTGATGCCACGCGCAAGGAGCGGCGCGGGGGAGCGGCCGCGTGCCGGACCGGAGGAGAGGGGGTGGAACGCATGCGGGCGAACCTGTCAGCCAACGCGCCGCGTGCGCGGCACCCGTCCCGCCGTATCACCCGGTAAGCCGCATGCAAGGTGACTGGTGTGCGAATCTCCGGCCGCATGTTCGATGGGGTGTTGTCGTTCGGGTGATCCGTGTCTGTGGCCTGGCAGGGCGTCAGTCGGATGGAGGGCCGGGCACCTCGTGCCCGCGGCACAGGGTGCTGAAGAGGTCGTCCAGGGGGTGTTCAGGGCGTGGGCGAGGGCGTGCCAGGTCTTCAGCGTGCCGATGGTGCGGCCCTGCTCGATCTCGATGACGGTGCGCCTGGCCAGCCCGCTGCGGGAGGCAAGCTCGTCGTAGCTCCACCCGCGCACGGCCCGCAGACGCGCGAGCTCCAACCGCAGCGCATCGAGGTCCGGATCGGGCGGCAAGATCGTCACCCGTCCATCCGACGGCGCAGACCCCTGCCCTGTCAGTGCAGACCTCTGCCCCATTTCCCCAGGTGGCACTGCCCACGACAGGGCAGAAGTCTGCACTACGGTGGGCCGCCGCCCCACAGCCGAAGACGGGACCGGCGCGCAAGCGACAGGAGGAACACGCGCCTATGAGGCTGCGCACACCATGCTCAGCGATGCCACGCGCCTGGACCGTGGAACTGCGCTCGCACGCCAGCGGGCTCCTTCTGGTCTGCCAGCCATGCCCGCAGGCGGGCGGCCAGGTCGCCGCAGCCTCCGCCCGCTCAGCCGCACTCGCCCACCTCGCCCGCCACGCCCGCCACGCCCGCGGCGACCTCCTCCCGCCTCATCTGAGGATCTGCCAGTGCCACGAACGAGGCTGCCGCTGGCACCCCCGTCACCGAGGCTGCGACGGCCCCATCCGCCTCCTCCTCGCCTGCGAGCGCGGCGGACGGCTCTGGCGACTCGCCGATGCCTGCAGCGCCTGCGCCGCCGCGACAGCCCAGGCCGCCGTCGTCCCCGACACCGCCCTGCGCGCCACCCTGCGGCAGCCACCGACCGCGCGGCGACGCCCACGACAGCCCAGAGGCCCCGGTGAGCAGATCCGAGTGTGCGAAATGCTCAGCTACCTGGCCGCCGCTCTCCCGCCCGATGCCTCGGCCGCGGCACGCCTGCTCGCCCTCCAGTGCACCCTGCGCATGGATGCCACCATGCATGTCCGTCTGTCCAAAGGCCTGCTGCGCAGCCTTCGCCTCGACACCCCCGGACCGTGGCACGAGCTTGAACGAGCGCGTTGGCTCCGCTCCGCTCCCGCACACGCCGCCAACGAGTTCGTTGCCGAACTGCTGGATGCCACCCTGCTGGGCCAGGCGCCAGCTCGCAGCGACCGTAGGCATGCAGCCGACTGGGCGCTGCGCGCCGGCTGTCCCTCGAGGGCGGGGATCGCGGAGCCGCTGGTACAGCTGGCGAGCGTCTACCTCGCAGCCCACACGGATCCCCAAACCGGCAGCGGTTGGAGCGAGCTCGAGCAGATGGCGCGCGCCGGCGGTACCGATCCTGCCGAACTGCCCCGTGTGTTCGATCGACTGGTCGCGACGAGACTGCTCAAAACCTGGAACGCCGGTCCCGATGCGGAAGACCTGTACTGGACCCTGGAGGACAGAACGCGGCCTCACACCGCACAGAGACCGTCCTGACAACCCTGAATGAGGGAACCGTCCAGGCTGGATGTCCTGCATCCTCGGGACAGGAAGATCTTCTGCCGATGCGATATCTGTTGGCCACAGAGCCGGCGCATGGCACTGACAGCGTCGGCCTGTCGCGCCGGACCAGGACCGCGCCGGGGAAGATCGGACTCAACGCCCTCTTGGAGTTGCTCGTCTTGATACGGGCCCCGGGATGCCCACGGGGTGAGAATGGGCTGATGCGATACGCGTGGCGACGGTCATTGAGGCCGCTGGTGGCCGACAGTGGCCGGCCTGATCCGGGCAGCAGCTGGCGGGAGACCGACGATCTGTTGCGGTTGGACGATATGCGGGATGTGCCCGTCGTCGTGGTGCTTGGCGAGCGCGGTGCGGGCAAGTCCGTAGCCCTGGAGCAGGAACAAGCACTGCTGGGCCCGCAGGAAGCGGGAGCTGCCTCGCTGCTGCATCTGGGCCGTGATGTCGCCGATACGGCCTCCGCGGGCGCCGTTCTGTACGAGCATTTGTCCGCAGAACAGGACGGGCCGTATGTCCTCTTGGACGGACTGGACGAGGGCCTGAGCGATATTCCCGGCCTCGACAGAGTTCTCCTGCTGCAACTGCGGGCGTTGCAACTGCGGCAGCGTGAAGGGCTGCGGTTGCGGATCACCTGCCGCACCACTCGCTGGTCCGAGACGTTGGAGAGCGGGCTGCGGCAACTGTGGCCCGGTCCGGGACAGGTGGCGCTGATGACGCTTGCACCGCTGTCTCGGCAGGACATCCAGAGCGCGGCCGAGCAGCATGGCCTGGACGGGGCAGCGTTCACCGAGCAGGTAGCCAGCCGGGGCCTTGGAGCCCTGGCTCAGCAGCCGGTCACACTCGTACCGCTCCTGAAGGCCCGGGCTCAGGGGGAAGAACTTCCGAAGACGGTGGCCGAGGCCTACGAGCAGGCATGCCGCACGTTGTGTACGGAGACCTGGGCGCAAGGATTCGTACAGCGTCAGGAACGGCCGGCAGCGGACCTTCTGCTGGAAGTGGCCCGCTGGACGGCAGCCGCTCTTCAATTCGGCCGTACCCCGGCCCTCACCGACCGGGAACCCGTCCTCGAGAATGAACTGCACCTCGACAGCCTGTCCGGCTCTGGGATCCCCGGAGCCGTCCCGCAACTGGAGTGCCGCCGCCATGAACTGCTGCACTTGACCGAGTCCGGTCTGCTGACCCCAGTGGGCCAGCGCCGCTGGGTGTTCGCCCACCGCAGCTACCAGGAGTACCTGGCGGCACAGTACCTGCGCGACCACATCGCCCCGGCCGTGCGCAGCGAGCTGCTGTGGGCAGGCAGCGGCACGGCACGGCATATCGTGCCGGAGCATGAGGAGATCGCCGCTCGGTTGGCGGTTGACGATCCCGCGCTGTTCGAGGAACTACTCGCCACCGACCCCCGCGTCTTGCTCCTGGCCGATCTGTCCTGTCTGCCGGACGCATCCCGGCTGCGGACCGTCCAGGCGCTCTTGGAAGCGGTACCCGATGAAGACTTCGACCGCCTCGACTTCACACTCCTTGAGCGGCTCGCCCACCCGCACCTGGCCGGACAACTGGAACCGTTCCTGACCCGTGATACGGACCAGAACCAGGTGTACCTGGCTTTGTCTATCGCTGCCCAGTGCCGGCCAGCCGAGCTGACGCCCGCTCTGCTGTCGTTTGCGGAGGACACCACGGTGCCGACGCGGCTTCGCTCCTTCGCTCTGTACGCGGTCGCCGAGGAGAGCCTGAAGGACGACGCGGTGGTTGCACGCCTGCGCGCCCTTGCCACCGGCGCGAAGACCCGCACTGCGGAGGCCGCACTGGAGCACCTGTGGCCACAGCACCTGCGAGTGGCCGAGTACTTCGACCTGCTCCCTGACCAGCAGCCGTTCACCTACCGGCCGCAGCTGGAGAAGGCCATGGACCTGGTCACACCAGAGCACGTTACCGAGGCACTTGATTGGTGTATCGCTGCACTTGAGACCCAAAGCCCCAAGTCCTTGGCCGCCACTGTGCTGCTGGCCCGGTGTATCCGTCTTATCGGCCACCTCGACCTCGCCGGGGGGCCGGCCCCCGGTGAGGAGCAGGCCGGACAGGCGCTCGTCGCCCTGGCAGCGCACACCGAGCTGTCCAGCACCGCCGACGCACGCACGCCGCTGGAGTACCTGCGCGATTCCCTGGACGCCGTGCCCGCTCTGCGCCGCCGTCTCGCCGACTACGTTCTGCGCCACAGCAGCCAGGAGCAGGTCCTGGAACTCACCTTCGAAACCCCTGAGGTGGGACTGTTCCCCGAGGAAGACCTTCTGTACTGGGCCGAGCGCTGGACGGACCTTCCGCCCGAGACACGGCACATCGCGAAGCCGCTCTTCAGCCACAGGCAACGGCCGGACGAAGCGCGGCTGCGAGGAGCTTTGGACAAGGCCCGGCAGGCGGATGAGGAACTTCGGGATGCCACCGCCTGGTGGGACGCCCCTCCTTCCGAGTGGCAGCTGCGCAGGCAGGCACAAGAACAAGAGGAGCAGCAACGCAACACCTTCGACGAACAGGCGTTCAGGGCTGCGCTGGAAGCCGTGCACACAGCTGCCCCCGACCAGGTCCGCGCCGCCTGGCGCACGGTCCTCGGCCACCTCTACCGCACCAGCGACGGCCAGCCCGTCAAAGAAGGATCCGCCCGCCTTAACGCGGTCGCCGCGGCACCCTTCTACCCGCCTGAAGGCAGTGCTCTGCACACCACGCTGTCCCGGGCCGCCCTGCACGTCCTGGCCACCGCCCCTGCATGGCAAGCACACGACGTCTCGGCCGGGGGCACCGAGTGGATCGACGTACCGGAACTGACCGTGACGGGATGCGTGCCTGCTGACTCCTGGCAAGCCGCACTGCCCGGAATCCGTACCGAGCAGTGGGCAGGCTGGGCACTCGCCCTGGCCACGATGACCCTGCCGACGCAAGAAACAGACCTGCACCACAGCCTGTTCAGGCGGTGCGCCCGCCACGGCGGCCACGCGTTCGAGACTGCGCTGGCGATGTCCCTGGACCGTCTTGATCCCTACCGGCTCGCTGAACTGGTCCGGTTCCTGCACCCACTGGAGGCGGCGGACGCCCTCGCCGTCATGCGGGACTGGGCTCTCAAGCCCGATCGCAGTGCCGCAGCCTGGGCCGCCGTGACGGTCACCTTGTCGGGCCTCGGCGACAGTCCTGCCCGGGGCCAGGTGAAGCAGACTGTGGCAGCCGGTCCGCTCCCCGACCAAGCCAGTTCCGATCCGGAACACTGGCGCACCGCGGCTCATGCTGTGATGGCCGACACGGACCTGCCGGAGAGCTGGCCGCACATCCGCCGTGCGTTCGATGACAGCGAGCTGTGCCGTGCCGTGATCGACGGATTGGCCGCTGCTGGCCCGGGCCGCTGGCCGGCGGGCGTGGCGGAACTCGAGGAAGCCGATCTCGCTGACCTCTACGAGCGGTTGTGCAGTTGGGAGGAACTGAGGAAGCCCCGCCCCGAGCGGGAGCCAGGTGTCGCCTACTGGACCACGCCGCAGGAAACCCTCCATGATCTTGCCGATGCCCTGCCACAACAGATCGCCCGCAGGGCAACCTTCCAGGCGGCCGACCAGCTCAGCCGACTGGCCGCTGTCACGTCCCGCCACCCGACCTGGTTGCGGCGCCTGGCCCGCGCCACCGCTCGCCAGGCTGCCCAGCAGCAGAGCCGGCCGCTGCCCGCACACCAGCTGCGGAAACTGGCCTCCGACCACAGCCTGCGCGTGATCACCAATGAGGCCCAGCTCCTGGACGTCACGATGGAAGCCCTCGACCGCGTTCAAGAAGCACTCTCGGGCCCCAACGGGATGGCCATCCTGCTGTGGAACCGCACCGCGGCAACCGCCTACAGCACGATGTGGCCGACATGGGAGGAGGACTTCAGCGACCTCGTCATGGGTCTGCTGAAGACCCACCTCGGCGGACGGCGCATCATCCTCAACCGCGAAGTCCAAATCGACCGCCCGGGAGCCCAAGGAGGCCGTACCGACATTCACATCCAGGCGGCTGACCCCTCGCACAACGCTGAGCCTTTCACCGTAGTCATCGAAGCCAAAGGCTGCTGGAACCCAGGCCTGTCCACCGCACTCGCCAAGCAACTGGTCGCCCGCTACCTGCGCCACCCCCGCACTGCCGGCATCTTCCTCGTCGGCTTCTTCGACTGCGCCCAGTGGCACTCCGAACACCGGAAGCCCTGCTCGCCCAGCCACACCCGGCAGCAGATCGAGGCCAAACAGCAGGCACTGGCCGCACAGCAAGATGTTGCGGTCCGCGCACGAGTCCTCGACTGCCGGCCGCCCGGAGCTCAAACCGCCTAGCTGCTCACGCAACACCATCCCGGTGGCCGGGCGTCGGCCCATTCCAAGGTGGGAGTCCCAGACACGCCAACCCGCCTGAGGATGCAGATCTTGCCCGGTGTTCTCACTCCTGCGGGTGACGGCAGTTGGACATCACACTCGGCGGCACGGTTGGCTGGCTCGCCATGGAGCCAGCCGGACCACGGCGAGCCAGCCGGTGGCAGAACGCTGTACGGCTGCTCCTGCTGATCGCTACCGCAGCCGAACCCGTCACCGCAGACGGCCGCGCGCCCAAAGACGCGGTCAGTGTGGTCCGCACCCAAGTACTCCTGCAGAAACTCGACTTCTGGGTGCGCTGCCCGGATTTTCTCGCCTGGGAGCTGCTGACCGAGTTCGAAACCTACCCCGACGACCCAGCCCTGTGGCACCTGGCCGCAGACATTCTGTCCTCCGACGAGCCAGACGTGCGACGCTATCCGATGCTCCGTCACCGCTTCGGCGCCTTCGAGCAGATGCACGAGGCTCTGGGCATGCTGATCGAAAGGAGCATGGTGACCAAACGGCACATCCCGCGCGGCGACCAAGTGGGCCAGCACGATTACTACCTGCGCGAACGCGGCCGTGAGGTGGCTGACACCATTGTGCGCGAGGTGCCCGACCTGCATTGGTACGTCGACCGCACCACAACGGTGGTTGGCCTGGTCAAGGGGCTCGGCCCCAGCGCGGTCAAGGCCCGTCAGTACCTCCAGCGCGACTACGCCGACACCCCCATCGGCTCCTACATCGCCTCCATCACGGACCAGGCCCGCCAGCGCCTGGAACAGCTACGGCCCTCCGGGCCGGTCAGGGGCCGGTGATGGACCAGCAACAGCTCTTCGCACCGCACCAACTGACCGGCCCCGCCGCCGTCGTGCCCCTGCCACGCCAACAGCAGTGGGCGGCCGCTCTGGCCGCTGGGGTGCCCGCCCCCGGTGAGATCATCACCGCAGCCGCCGAATCCACCGGCCACAGCGCCGACACGGTGGAGAGCGTGCTACGCGAGAGCGGGGTGCAACTGTCCAGCCCGCTGGCCGCCAGCCGTCACCTGCAACTGGCCCGCGTCCGCGTCGACGGCGTCAAACCTGGTGGTGAAATCCTCACCTGGCAGCAGGAATTCACCCCCGGCGTGTGGGCGATCACCTACCCCGGCAACAACGTCGGCAAGACCAGCTGCCTGGAGTTCGCGGTCTGGCCCCTGCGCGGAGCCCCGCGCCAACTACCCAAAGACGTCCGCACCTGGATCCACCGCATCGAAGCCGACGTCAGCACCGGACATCGGGCACTGCGCATCGTGCTGGACACCGCCGACCTGCGCCGCCCCCGCTGCACCATCCGCACCTGCGCCACGTTGGAGGAACTCGACGACCTGCCCGACAGTGCCCAGCACCTGCTCGGCAGTGCAACCGGCCAGACGGACATCAGCGCACTCGTCGATGTGGTGATGCGCGGCGACCTGGGTCTGGAACAGGCCATGATGTGGGGCGAGAGCGCAGGCCAGGACGGTGAAGGCGCGGCCCAGACCCACGGCTGGACCTCCTACTTCGGCGCCATGTACCTCAACCTGGGCGGCGCCAACCTCCTCTTCGGCGATGTCGCCACCGCCGGACTTCCCGGCCAGCTGCTGGAACTGTTCATCGACGTCCCCTACACCGCCACCCTCTCCCGGGTGGAGGTGGCCATCCAGCAGCGGGGAAAGCAGGACCGGCTGGCACGGCGCCGGGCCGAGGAGGCGGCACGTGCCCGCAGCGCGGAACGGGCCCAGTGGGCGAAAGAGCTGCGGGCACAGCGGCGCGCAGCCGCTCAGATGCGCAGCCAGGACCCCGTCACACAGCTCACCGACCGCCGGGCCAAGGAGCAGGACGCCACCCAGGAATGGAAGGCCGCCATCCGCCAGGTCGCGCGCGCCACCGAAGCCGCCGAGCTGGCCAAAGAAGCCCGCATCCAGGCCAAGCAACGCCACCTGGACGCCGTGGAGACACACCGCGCCCAGCAGGTCATGGGCCTGGCAGAGATCGACTGCTGTGGCCGCTGCCAGCGCGACCTGGGGCCCGAGCGCAAGAAGAACGAGCTGGCCGACGGTCTCTGCCGCTCCTGCACACGGCCGCTGCCCACACCCGAGACCACCGACCCCCGCGCCATCGAGATGGAACTGGCCGAACTGGCCCGGCAGCTCGGCCGCGCCGAAGAGGACGAAAAACAAGTCGGCAACGCTCTCCGACAGGCCCGGCGCAAAGAGCATAACGCCCACCAGACCTACCTCAAGGCCAGCCGGCTCGTGGAGCAGACCGCCAGCGCCTCGCAGATCCACGCCCAGCTCGCCGACGCCGAGAAGACGATCGCCTCACTGGAAGGCAAACTCGAAGCCACCAGCCCCCAGCCCGCCACCACAGGACAACGCAGCCCCGACACCGCCATCCTGCAGGCCGTCCGCACCCAGCTGCTGAACTGCGTCGAGCACTCCGGCCACGCCCTGTTCGCCGAACTGGACCAAGAAATCCGTGACCTGGCCGCACGCTTCGGCGTGGCCAACCTGGACTCAGTCCATCTGCAGCGCACCGGGCGCATCACCGCCGTCAAGGCCGGCGTACCGATGCCCTTCAACGGTCTCCCCCCAGGCGACCGGCTGCGCATGCGGATCGCCACCGTCATCGCGCTCCTGCGCATCGGCAGCCGACGCGGCACGATCGGCCACCCCGGACTCCTGCTCGTCGACTCCATCGGCACCGCGGAGACCACCGTCGACGACGGGCGCCGACTTGTGCAGGAACTGCACGCAGTGGCCCAGGAGATGACCAGACTGCAGATCGTGCTGACCACCGCTCAGCCCGCCATGGTCGAGGGCATTCTCCCCGCCGAAAAGATCATCACCTCCTCCCAGTCCCACCTCTTCTGACCCCAGCCACAGGACCGCAGGACACCCCCGGGAAGGAACCACCGTGCCGACCGTGGAGAACACCCTGGACTCCTGGAGCCGCACGGCCACCGACACCCAGCTGGACAACGGGCCCAGCCTCGACGACCTCGGCGGCCCGGCCACTGTCGCCGCCGAAGCCCCCCGCCTGGCCACCGGCCCCCTGCTCGGCATCCTGGCCACAGCCACCGCACACTCACTCACCACCCACCCCGCCCACACCCTCACCCCCATCACCCAGGCCCTCCAGCACGGCCTGACCCGCCCCCACAGCGCGTGGACCCTGGCCGAAGCCCTCGACACCGTCTGCAGCCATCCGGCCCTGCTCCAGGCATTGGAGCCCAAACAGCTCAGCCGCCTCCTCACCAGCCACGCAGACGCCGCGCTGGCGGGCGAGGCCAGGCCCCACCTCGCCCGCCCCACGCTGGCAGCGCTGCTCCACCTGGCCATCACCGACCGCTGCAACCCCCACCAGCTGCTGCTGATCCTGACCGACCTGGACGCAACCGAACCTCCCGACGCCCTGGAGATGCTCCCCGTCCTCCTCGGCATCGCTCACAGCCACTTCGGCGACCCGGCCCTGCTCACCGCCCTGACCCGGTTCGAACACCACCTACAGCTGGCCGACCCGGTACGCACCGACGCCTGCTTCGAACTCGCCCTCGCACAGATCAGACACGCCGCCGAAGCAAGCGACAGCAGCCAGGCCCGCGCCTGCCTCGACCACGCCGCCCTGCGCCTGCACCACGTGATCGACCACTCGGAAGCCCGGCCCGACGCCCACGCCTGGCTCGCCGCCGTCCAGGCCGTCCTCGCCTTCACCCCCAGCCCTGGCACCCCGCTCGACACCGCCCTCCACCGCCTGCGCCACGCCACCGCCCACCACCAGGCATGGAACGCCCGCCTCGGCGACATTCCCTGGCTCACCGCCCGCGGCAGCGCCCAAGCCGCCTGGCACCGACTGGCCACCCGCCTCCACCACGCCGCGGCCCGCCTCACCGAGCCCAGCTGGTACGAAGCCGCCCGCACCCTGGCCGACGTCCTCGACATCTACCGCGCCACCCACGCCGTGCACGCCACCGGCCCGGCCCCCGGCCTGCACGCCCTCATCCACCCCGTTGTCGTGGACGCCTTCACCCGCAACGCCGCCCTGCTCCACCACCTACGCCAGGCCCTCCGACACGACTTCGCCGACCACCCGGACGCCACCGCCCTCCACCAAGCCACCGAGGACAGCATCACCAGCTTCGGAGACCACCCCCACCTCCCAGCCCCCGAACCCAGACAGGACACCCTTCTGGCCGCCTACCCCCACTTGCACAGCCTGCTCACCCGCACCGACGAGCCCGCCCCCACCGACCCGCTGCTGCTCGACTGCCTCGAACGTCACCTCGCCCAGCGCCACCAAGCAGCCGCCTGCTACGGCAACGCCCGCTTCGACCAACACCTCAGAACCCTGCTAGGCCAGCTTGAGCAGCACCCCGGCTACATCCCTCCCGTCGACGGATATCTGGCCGGCCTCGTCGAGCAATTCCTGAAATTCCTCTACCTGCGCTTCGATGGCCAGCCCAGCCTCTACGGCGACCGCACCGCCTACCTCGGCCCCCCACCGCCCAACGGCAGCACCAGCATTTGGTCTGAGAAGGCGCTGCAAGACGACTACCACCGCGACCTCATCGGCGTCTTCCCTCACGGGACCATCCACCGTGAACACCCCGACCGCGGCGGTGGACGCAGCGACCTGGAATACGAACCCCAGCCCGGCATCCGCTTCCCCATCGAAGTCAAACGCCGCACCACCCGCTCCACACGCACCGACCTGCAGACCGCCCACCTCGCCCAGGCCGCCAACTACACGGCCACCAGCGTCCCCTTCGCCCTGCTCCTGGTCGGAGACCACAGCGAACACTCCGGCGGCTACTCAGACATCGACGACCGCGTCTGGACAGCGCTGCATGCGCGCAGCCCGACCGAGATCCCCCGTCTGATCATCGTCGGCGTGCTGCCCATCGGACGCCCTACACCCTCCCGCACACGCTGACGCGGGGCGCGTACGGACCATGCGCAACACAAGACCCCGGCTGGTCGGGGGAGGCCAGCCAGTGTCCTGTGCGACCAGGAGATCTGCACTGGTGGTTGACCAGTTGTTTCAGTGCGTTGTGGCAAAGGGAGTCCCTGTTCGATGGGCAGGGGCTTCTTCGTGTGCGGGGCATGATCGGCCTGGGGTAGGGGCAGGCAGCGGGCGGCTTGTTGTGGATCGAGGAGGGTGCGATGCCGTCGGTGCTGGGGTTGGTGGAACAGCGTGAGGCGCGGGCGAGGCAGGATCTGGAGTCCTGGATGGAGGTCCTGGAGCAGGCTCAGGCGGAGGTGGATGCCGCGCGGGAGCGAGTCGAGCGGGCCCGGGTGGGGCGTGAGAGCTCGTGTCGGTGCTGGCCGGGGAGGGCCCGGTGAATACGCCGGTTTCCGTGACGTCTGATGGTGAGACGGCTGCCGCCGTGGGATCGAGCAGCTTGGGCGCGGGGCATGGCGAGAGGCCGCCGGTGTGGCGGTCGGGCATGGGCGAGGAGGTGCTCAGCGGCCTGTATCGGGAGGTGTTCGCCGCGGTGGTGGCCGCTTCGGGGCCGGTGAATGGGGTGGAGCTGACGCGGGCGGTGGGCCGGGAGGCGGAGATCAAGAACGAGGTGGAGAAGATCCGTCACCGTGCCTACGTGCTGGAGAAGCGGGGCTGACTGGTGCGGGCGAAGGACGGGCGGTTCATGCCCGCGCCCGGAGCAGTCAGGCGGGGCGTTTCTCCGGCCAGCGCGGAGCGTCCCCGGCCAGGCGCCGGGACAGCCTGATCACGGCGGCCCACCACACCATCTGGGCGTGGTGGGCGGGGCGGCGTTCGTGGTCGCGGTTGAGGCGGCGTGAGCGGGCCAGCCAGCTCAGCGTGTGCTCCACGACCCAGCGGCGAGACAGGACGATGCAGCCGGGCGGAATCGACAGTCGGCGGACGGTCTTGAAGATGACGTTCAGGCGGTCCTCGGCCCAGGCCACCAGCGGCCCGGCACAGCCGGAGTCGGCCCAGACCGTGGCGATCTCGGCGTGCATCAGATGCAGCCGGAACGCACGCGTTGGCCGAGGCCCGCTCGTCCGTCGTGCCGGGCCCACGCCCACCACAGATCAATCGCCCTCTCATCGACTCACTACCAGCGCATCCCAACTGCGGACAGCTCCTCCACTCGTTCGGGAGCAAGACTGGCTTTACGCGCACGGGAGTTGGCGACGAACACACCAAGCATCAGCTCGGCCCCGTCAATGGTTTCGATGTGCGATCGGGGTACGTTCAGATGCCCTTCTCGGGTGCGGTACTGGCGGGCAGCCGCCAGATTCGCTTCCCACTTCTGGGCCCGGCTGCGCCGAGGAACGACCGCAGACGCAGCCAGCTTCTCCGCACGGGGTTCGATGCGCAACACTTCGCGGAGCAGCCACTGCTGCACGCCACTCAGCGCATTCCACTCCTGCCGCTGCACCTGCACCCAGCGCCCGATGTCCTCGCCCTGCACCAACAGCACACCCTCCCGCTCCGGCAGTGAACCTCCGCCCTGCCGGTGCATGCGGGCGAGGTGAAAGCACCGCTGCCACGCCACCGGCCACGCCGGACACCACGCGGGATCGATCTCCCCCAGTGCCCGGCGCCGCTCCCGGCTCAGCCCACCCGCCCCAGAGTCGGCCCGCGACCCCTGCGCCAGTTGGTCCTCGGCCCGCCGGGCAGCGGCACGCTGATTCTTCAGCCAGATCCCGACCGGGTAGTTCTCCCAGGTGGCCTCCGTGGGGGCCACCAGGTGGCCGTGTTCGGCTGCCCAGCCGCGGGCCGCGGCCAGGCCCTCGTCGAAGGCGACCGTGAAGTGGGACCACACCATCCCGAGCTCGTCCAACTGCGCCACCCGCTCCGGCCCAAGACCGCCCTGACGATTCAGGCGCCGCTGATTGGAGATCCACATCCCCAGCGGAAACCCATCAGGCGCCGTGTGCCCGTAGGGGACCCGCAGATGCCCGTGGTCACCGTGGAACGCGAGCGCCGCCTGCAGACCCCGCCGCCAGAACTCCCCCTCCGGCCGCAGCAAGGCTGTTCACGAGTTAGCTCGTAAGCGGTTCACGAGTCCCGTCCGATCACTTTGATCGGGCGGGATTTCGTCGTTTCAGGGACTCGCCGGGAGGTCTCGTTGCGCAGGTCGGGGCGGATGCACGTGCACCGTACGGCCTGTTGCCGTGGCGTGGGCATGGCTGTGCACGCCGAGCTGTGGGGAGTTCGGCGTGCGCGGGTGGGCTGGAGTTGTCGTACGGAGCCGGGTTCAGCGGGAACGCGGAGGCGGATGGCGCCCGGTGCGGGCCTTCGGCAGCGTGACGGCTGGGGAGCTGAGCGACGGCAGGGAGCCGGTGGCGTCGAAGTCGATGTCGGTGAGTTCGTCGGGGCCGGCCCGTTCGGTAAGCCAGCTTTCGAGGATTCTCAGGTTCGCGACGGTGAGCATGAGGGCGAGGAAGAGTGCCTGGTTGACCTGGCCCGGGGCGGGTCGGTGCTTGCGGTTGCCGATGTCGAGGGTGCCGCTCTTGAAGCGGCCGTTGGCTCCTTCGTTGTGGCTGCGGATGGGTTTGTATGTGTTCAGCCAGGACGTGTGGAGGTAGGGGACGTCCTGGCGGTACTTGGCCAGGCGCCAGTCGGCCCCTTCGGCGTCGGCGGGCACGGTGACCGAGCCCGCCACGCACACCTTGGGCAGGGCTTTCTCCGGCGGTGGAGCGAGGCGTTCGGCGTCAGGGATGTGGACGGTGGGGCGGGCTGCCGCGTGGGCCGTGCGGAATTGCGGGGTGTCGAGGTCGATCACCCGGGCGGGCATCGGGGCAGAGGCGCGCGGATGCAGCCGATCGTGGCGTGCGCAGTTGACCGACGGGCAGGGCCCGCTGGCGGGGCACTGGACGCGGATCGAGCCGCGGGCGTCGGGGCCCTGCTTGAGCTTGAGGTGGTGCGGCTCGCGGGCTTCGATCTTCTCGCGGAGCGCATCGCTGCGGAACCGGACGGTGTCGTCGTCGGCTTCGGCGGTGGCATGGATGAGCGGGGCCGGGGTGAGCGGGCAGAGCAGGGAGCCGTCGACGAGCGGCGCCCCGCGCCAACTCCCCTGCAGGCCGCGCTCCTTGACCTTGTAGTCCAGGGCGAGGCGGTAGCCGAGGCGGCGTACGGGTGTCTGGAAGGTGGAGGAGCTGCAGCCGGTGTACGCGCGGTCGGCAGCCAGGATGCCGGTGGGCAGGCCGAGCTCGGTGATCTGAGTCAGGACTGTGACGGCGTTGGGGCCGGTGCGGACGGTGGGGGTGTCGAGTTCGAAGCCCAGGCACAGCTGGGGGTATGCCTTGGGGGGATCGTTGTCCGAGTCGCGGTGGTGGGCGGCGATGGCCAGGGCCGCGCTGTATCCGAAGACTCTCTCGCCGGTGCCGCCTTTGGCGTGCCAGCCTGCGGTGATGTCGGTGGAGGCGGTGCCGCGCCGGGGGCTGTGAGGGTGGGTGTTCACGGGGATGTCGGTGGCGTCCACGCCGACGTCGCCGTTCCAGCCGCGCAGGTATCCGCGCTGGTGGGCCATGCGGACGGTGGTCAGCACCAGGCGGTTGGCCAGGAGTTGCAGTCGGGCGGCGGCCTGGCGTCCCTCGGGGCTGTCCCAGATCGCGGCGAGGAAGTCGGCGTGACGCAGGGGCAGACGCGAGCGGCGGTCGTGGCGGGCCGGGTCCAGGGCGGTGGTGATCGTGTCCAGGCCGCGGTAGAGGCGTTTGCTGGAGGCGATGCGGGCCCAGGGGTCTGGTGGTGGCTGTTCCGGGATGCCCAGCCAGCCCCGAGCTCGGGGCCTGAGGCTGTAGTGCAGGATGCGCCATGCGTCGGCGACGGTGGCACGGTTGTTGTAGTAGACGGCCAGCAGCAGTCCGGCCAGCACTACCCGTGGGCGCATGCCTTTGGGACCGGGGCGGCCTTTGAGGAGTTCTTCGAGTTCCTGGGGAACACCGGAGCGGTCGATCAGGGTCAGCAGCTGACCGACCTTGGAGTCAGGGATCTCCGCCGGTCCGCTCAGCGGCGGCTTGGGCCGCAGCCGGCGGATATGGGTGGCCGGGCTGTAGGGGTCTTCCGGTCGACGCATCACTGGACAGGTCCGCGCAGCAGTTCGGCGGCCTGCTCGGGTGCGAGCGGGGGCACCCAGTGGAAGTAGGGGCCCAGCGAAGCTGCCGATGCCATGCCTGCGGCCTGGGCGACCAGGGCCGGATCGATGCGCTGGCGCAGCAGGTCCACGATCCACGTCGTCCGCAGCCGCCGCGCGGACAGCAGCGGCAGGCCCGCGTGGGGCCGGTGTCGGGCGGGCCAGGAGGACACCAGATTCTTCGCAGCCTCGACCTGACGGCCGGGCCGGAACACGTAGTTGTCCCCGGCGGCCTGGGCGAGTTCAGCCAGCGTGGCCTCCCACTCCGCGCGGCAGGCCACCAGCCGTCCCAGCCACGATGCGTCGAGCACCACCATGCCGCCGTCGGTGACACGCAGATCACTGCCGCGTACGGCGGGCAGCTCGCCCGGGTTCAGCCCACAGCCCGCCGACAAGGCCATCAGTGCCAGGCCGTCCAGCCGGGCCTGCCCCGGCAGCAGCTCCGCCCACCCTTTCAGCAGGGCCAACTCGCCTGTTTCGTAAGGGGGTTGGGGTCGCCGGTTGGCGGAGATCCGGACTGGAGGGGCCTCCCCGCGCTCCACCCATACAAGCGCTTCACGGGTGCGCCGCAACCACGTTCGGAAGGTCTGCCGGCTGCTGCCCACCCGCCGGCCAGTCCGCGCAGGATGAACAGATCGATGGTCTCGGTCCGCAGCCACAGTCCCGGATCGCGCGGCAGCCCGCAGCTGTCGGCCCAGACGGCGAGGCGGCCCACCACGTGCAGCAGATGCCCGGCCTCATAACAAGTGACCGGGGCGGCGGCCGCGACGGTGGCCCGTACCTGATCGGCCACCGGCCCCCACCGCTCCGGAGGCAGCCGGGGACAGTAGCGGCGGATACGGGCGGAGACCTGCGGGCTCAACGTCACGGACCAATCCCACCGGCTGGTCAAGCAGCCAGTGAAGAGGTTGGCGACGATCTTCACGTAAAGGAGTGCAACAGCATGGTCGGTGGCATGAACCGGCGTACCCCGCCGCGCGAGCTGGCCCGTGATCCGGAAACCTGGCCCCAGGCGGACCTCGCCGACCCCGGCGCCATCGCCGTGCAGCACATCGCCCGCGTCCTCGCCGCGGCCATGGAGGAACGGCGGTTCAGCCTGCGTCGCCTCGCGGATGCATCCGGTGTGAACCGGCAGGCCATCGCCGACCTCCTGGCCGGGCGTTCCTGGCCCGACGTGGCCACGGTGGCCCGCCTCGGAACCGCCGCGGGTGCAGCCTTGTGGCCGCAAGCAGTCGCAGATGAAAGGGAGATCGGGCATGAAGCCTCATCTCGTGTCCGAACTCGCGCACAACGCGATCGGACATGACGCTTTCGCGGCTCCGCCCGCCGAGCGCGGCGCGTCTCGCCTACGCTCGGAGCACACGGGAGCCGCCTGTTGGGTGCTCACGTGCCGGCACCGCCGACGCTTTCCACGGCTTCACGGCGGTGCCGGACCTCCCCGCACCACCAATGGAAAGTGGGGCGGGAGTCTGGGTTCAGGAAGCCCCGGGCGCCCCCTCATCCGCGGCAGCGGTCTCGGCTGTCGCGATGGCGAACTGGGACTCGGCGTCCTCGACGACGAGCCCTTCGTTCACCAAAGCCTTCAGGCGGGCACGGGTCGTCTCAATCCGTGCCGGGGTGGAGACGTCCTCGCCGATGGCGGCAGCGATTGCCTTTGCCTTCATGGGCCGCCCGGCCGTCGTCAGGACCGACAACATCCGGCGCCTGCCCTCTTCCCGCTCAAGGGGAGGCTTCGAGTCGGCAGGCCCGGCGTCAGGTCCGGACGAGGACTCGTCGGAATCCTCCTGCAGTGGGCCGTCGGAATCCTCTGACGGCGGGGCCTCGGGTTCTTCCGGCTCTTCGCTCTCGTCTTCAGGCAGTGATTCCAGGATCCGCCGAGCGGTGTCCAGGTCGCGCAGGGTTGCCTCGGCTGCTTCAACTCGTCGATGAAGGGCATCGAGCTCGTCCCCCAGGGCGGCCAGCTCCTCCTTGACCACGGCCCGCTGACGCTCCAGACGGTCAAACACCGACGCCACGACCCCCACCCCTCACGCCTGAAGCACCCCGGAGGGCCTGGCTTACGCCAGGCCCTCCGGACACGGTAGGAGCCGCAGGTTCAAGATCGCAGGAGCTGTCGCTCAAAGACTGCAATCGTCAACTGACGCCCTCTTGTGGTCATTTGGAGCACAAGAACAAGATGTCCTTGCGGCTATTCCGGAGCTGTTGTGAGCGGTCCGGTACGAAGGGGCGCCAGACCGTGCTGTGCAGGAAGAAGTTTGTGTCCCAAGCCGGTATGCACATGCCCCTCCTGTCGGCTCAGGGTTGCACCGTGATCGGGAACCGGGAGCTCAGCTGCGGCAACCTGAGCGTTGGTTTGACCTCATCTCGCACGTCTAAACGCTTCCCATGAGGAGCCCGGACTACCTTGTCGGCGCCCTGTCGGGCGTCCACAGCCTCATAGGAGGTAGTGAACCCGTGCGGTACTGCTCACGGCCGTGTGTGCGTCACCCGTAGGCTCAGCTCATGCCGCCCGCAGATGACTCGCAGAGCACCGCCAAGCACTGGCCGGAGTGCACTGATGTGTACGACTTCCTGGAGCAAATCCGCCTGCGACCCGGCATGTGGCTACCGCCTCAAGGGTCTCTTCGCCATCTGGAATCCATGCTTGTCGGATACCAGATGGCTCTGGGCGTGCACTCCATCGACGAGCCCTTCCCCTTCTGGGGCGACGGACCGTTCAGCCGGTGGCTCTGCCAGCACTTCGGCCGGCCGAGCTCGCTCAGCTGGGCCGCTCAGATCGAACGTGAGACATCCGACGGATCCAGGCCCGTCGAAGAGTTCTTCCGGCTCCTGGGCGAGTTCCGAGAGCAGAACTGACCTCTCCAGCAACTGAGTTGGGTGCGAAGAGGTGGTGGCCCGGGCGGCACGACACGCGGCTAGCGAGAACCGAGGTCACCCTGACCGGCACGAACGGATACTCGCGTGGGATCAGCAAGACAGGGCGAGTAGTTCGTCGATCGCTGGCTCCGGGCCGCCTTGAGTGGACCGGGAGCCACAGGCTGGTGGCACTCGTGACGGCTCTGGGCGCCCCCTCGTTGACCACGTCGGTGCAGCCTGTGAAGCCGAGCTGCTCGGGCAGCACATGATCTACTGCCGGGCATGCCGTTGCTGATGCTTGACCTCGACAACACCCTGGTAGACCGCGATGCCGCCTTCCGCGAGGCGGCGACCGGTTTCCTGGTCGAGCACGCGCTGCCCGACGGCGACTTGCCCTGGCTGATGACCCTCGATGCCAGCGGCTACACACCGCGACATGACGTCGCCCAGGCCATGGCCGGTCGCTACGGCGCGGCCCTCTCCGAGCGGGCAGCCCAGGCCTTCCTCGACTGGGGCGCCGCTGATCGCGTCGTCTTGCCCGATGCCACCCGCGCGGCACTCGGCAAGGCCATCGACGATGGGTGGACGTGCGCGATCGTCACCAACGGCCGTGTCGTACAGCAGGAAACGAAGATCAGGAACACCGGACTGGACCGCGCTGTCCACGGCTGGGTGATCTCTGAGGCGGTCGGCCACAAGAAGCCCGCGCCGGAGATCTTCCGCGCGGCAGCGGCCGCCACCGGAACCTCCCTTCTCGGAGCCTGGATGATCGGTGATTCGCCGCACGCCGACATCCGCGGCGCGACGGGCGTCGGCGCACGCAGCGTCTGGGTGTCGGGCGGCCGGCCGTGGGGTGAAGCGGCATACCGGCCCACGCACACCACTGAAGACGCCGCGTCCGCGATCAACTACGTCACCAGCATCCCGATGTGACAATGCGGACCGGGCCGCGCTGAGGGTGTCCGGTCTGTCGATCCTCCGCGTAGTTACGACAAGAACCCGCCTCTGACATGCAGTGCTTAGGGTTGGCGTAGAAGATCCTGGTTCTAGCTTTGAGCTGGGATGGTATGCACCTCTCATTCCGAGTGGCTGATGGTTCACGCGCCCTGAACTGGGATGCTGCGACTAGACAAATAATGTCGTAACCAGGTTGATAAGTAGCTACGGGGCGCGTCGCCGGATGTGACGTGTGGGCGGACCTTATGAGGCAATTAGTTGCTTCTTCTTTATGTGATCGGAATGCGGTTTTTGGGTGACATTCCTTGTCGTCTCGCATGGCACCAAACGACCCTCGCTCGGCGCGCGGAACGGGGGAGCGCGCCGTAGACAGCGGCCGACGTGAGCCGGGGCTTCGCGCGCTAGCGCGATGCCCAAGGGTCGTGCCGGGGAGGCCGCCGATTTCAGCAGGGACGCGTCACTACGGACTGATGCTCGACTACACGGGGCGGCCAGCAGAGATCGATGAGGGGCCCTGGTCGCTGAGCTGTCGAAGTAGCTCCGTGACTGCCGCGGCCTGTACGACCTGCGTCCCGTCTGCGAGTTGGCCTGGCCGGTCGACGGGAACGGGGGAATGCCTCGTCGATATCGTGGAGGTGGGGCCTGTGCATGTACCAGGCTGCGATGTTCCTCCTGGCGCGAGGCGGGGTGAGCGCCGCAGAGTTCACCGCCCGCTTGGTTCCAAAGGCGGTGTTTGTGGGCCTCCGGCTGTGCCGTCGGAGCTGGGCGCTGACGCAGGAGCGCAGCTTGCGAGTAGGCGACGGCACAGGCCGGGCACGTCGTCCAGAGCAGGATCGAGGGCCGTGACATCGTCCGGGAACATGCTCCGTCGTCGCGGGGTAGTGCACACGTTGAGGAGAAGGCCGGTGAAGTCTTTCCAGGCCCGTTCTGCGGGCTGGCGGCTGATGGCCTCGGCCCGCCTCAGGTAGTCGTCCGTCCGCCGGTTCGAAATCCGAATTACCTCAACGTGCCGAACGTCCGGGTCCTCGATCCCCTCGTTGCGGGCCACAGCCAGGGCAGGGGAGGCTTCTACGAGGAGGGCCAGCACGTCGCGGACCGCGCAGATAAACGGGTACTCCACCTGCTCCATACTCTGGATCCGGTCTTGGAGTGACGGCCAGCGAGAGCGGCGGGAAAACGGATTCCCGCCTTCACTTTCTACCTCACGGGATATCTTACTCAACTGCTCGAAGATCTGTACACCGTACTCGTCAGCGAGTTCCGGCCGCGACATGCTGACTGCCTCCACGATGGCGTCGGCACCGAAGTGCTCGAAGCCGCGCACTACGGCCACGGCGAAGGTGGCGAGACCGCGGGCGTCGGCGAGGCTATCGGGCACCGCTATGCCCGCAGGGTGGCCTTTTTGTTTCGCCTGACGGTACAGCTTGGCGTAGTAGCGGTGAGCCGCCGCTAAAGCGGCGTCCATGGCCTTGTCAGGGCAACTGCCTGCGGACCGTGCGGCGTTCTCGATGGCGGCCAGCGGATGGGAGTCGTCGCGGGCCATATACCAGGCCAGAGCCCGTCGAACCGCAGGTTCGGGTAGCAGTGCCGACGCGGCCGCGCAGGCCTGAGGGCGCGTGCTGAAGACGTGGAGTACCGCCTGCTCCAAGGGCCTCTTCTTGACGGTGGCCAAAGCCAGGGCCTCAGCCACCGCGAAGGTCTCCGGCAGGAGATCCGAGGTGGACCCGGAACCACGAGCTGGCCCAGAACACTGTCCATCAGCGCGATCTTGATGTCGTCATAGCCCTCGAACTGCCACGGGCTGAAGGGCACCACCACGTAGTGGCCTCCATCGGCCGGCGCCTCGCTCTTGAGCTGCGAGGCCACGATCTTCAACAGGCTGCTCTTGCCCGAGCCCCAGTCCCCGAGCAGGCCCACGGTCAGCGGCAGCAACTGCGGCCGGGTCAGTGCCACCATCAGCTCGTCCACGAGGAAGTCGAAGCCGAGGAGATCGATGTCAGCTTCGTTGTCTGACCACACAGGGCGCCGCTCCAATTCCTGCCCGCAGCGCCCGGTGCGGTCGTGCGGAACTGCTGACGGCACAGGTGCAGTTGAGCAACGTGAGCATACGGGGTCAGTGAGATCCCGTCCCTCACCCGGACGAGTGGCGCGCTGTCCGGGGTACCGGCGCATCCGGCCCGGCGGCGGTCACCGGGGCAGAACACGTCCCGAGGGTGCTGTGGCGTTCGCTGATCCTCCTTTACGGCGTCATCGGCGCTGTCCAAACCCTCGGCTGCCGCCTGTGCCAACTACCCGGTGCGGGTAGGGGCCCTTTGGTGTCCCGTCTGCCTGTCGGGCCGAGAGGAGGCCGTGCCCTCTGTCGGCCCGGCCAGCCGGGGGACGGATCCTCAGCGGGAGCTGCCGCTCGCCCTGGACGTGGACGTATCTTCGGCGACCTGGGTGGCACGCAGCCGGGTGACTGCGCGTGGCGGGGGTTGCCCGTCGTCGGTCGTATCCGTAATCCCTTCGAGCGGGAGCCGGGCCGGCGGCATTGTGCTGATGAGGGCGGGGGAGTGCCACAGCCTGGCCAGGGGGTCCTCGGGGCTGGGGCCGAGCAGGAGGTCCAGTAGCGCGGGGTGCTCCTGGTACAGCGGGCGTTCCTCATCCGCGCCCGGCGGGGGGTCGCAGCACGGCCGCCCTGGGCGCGGGGCATGGGCGGACGTCCGGCGAACGTAGGTGGCAGCGTGCTGCCGGGTGCCATGGCCCATGTGGTGGATCGTCGCCCCGTAGCGGTTGTGCGCGCTGGTGGCGATCGCGTGGCCGGCGGGGTCGAGGTCGCCGCCGTAGTGCAGGGGCACGCCCTGGTCGCGGGCGAGGGCGAGCAGGGCGTGGTCGACGGCGGTCAGGGCGCCGGAGGTGCACACCAGCGGGGTGGGCGTGCCACGCATCAGAGCCTCCTCGACCACCGACGGGTTCTCGACCACGGTCCAGGGCGTGGAGGTGTCCAGGTGCGGGGGATGCTGGGTCAGGTCGTAGAGGGTCAGGTGCACGGGGCGGTGGTCGGCGCGGGCTTGTTCCAGCGCGCGGTCGGTCGGGCCCTGGCCGGTGGCGCCCACGTTGAGCACGAGCACGGTCTGGGACAGCCGGTCAGCGGTGATGCCCAGACGCGCGAGCAGGGCGCGCTCCTCGAAGGGGGTCTGCGGCTGCGGTGCGTCGAGCAGGTCGCGGGCGAGCAGGACCAGTTTGTCGCCGTGCCGGCCCTCGACGAGGTCGAACAGATGCGGGTCGCTGCCCGCGTCGTGGGCCAGGCGCGCGAGGCAGACGGGGCGCGGCAACGGGACCAGGGAGCGGATGGTCGCCAGGGCGTGGGTCAGGTGCAGGCGTTCGTCCACGTTGGCGTCCGTGACGCCGACGGCCAGCAGACGGGCGCGCAGCAACG
The DNA here is from genome assembly GCF_056434425.1 of Streptomyces sp. NPDC044033. Lineage (NCBI taxonomy): Bacteria > Bacillati > Actinomycetota > Actinomycetes > Kitasatosporales > Streptomycetaceae > Streptomyces > Streptomyces sp. NPDC044033. The sequence continues at coordinate 57,875 of NZ_JBWKFF010000028.1, forward strand.
GGGCGTCGGGCAGCCAGCCGGTGGTGTGCTCGGTGACCTGGTTCCGCAGTGCGCGTGCGCGCAGGCGGGGCCCGTGCAGGTCGGGGATGTCGACGCTGGCCTGTTCGACCAGGGTGCGCAGATCTGCGGGACTGCGGCCGAGCGCGGCCAGTAGCCGGGCGACGGGGACCGTGGTGCCGCGCGTCCCTGGGGCGGGCCGGCGGCCGGCGGGGGTGTGCAGCCAGCCGTGGATCATGGCCTGGCCGGTACGGGACAGCGGTGCGGTGACGGTGCGGATCGCGGCCGGATCATGGCCCTGGGCCAGGCGCTGGGCCACCGCCTCCCACAGCGGGCGGATCTCGGGGTCGACCAGGTCACTGGGCATCGGGTGCCTCCGTGGGCCGGGGGACGCGCACCGCAAGGGCCTGGGGGCGCCCGGTACCGGTCCAGATGCTGGGCACGGTGATGCGGGTGTTGCTGTCGGGGTGGTGGATGCGGTGAATGCTGATGTGGCTGATCTCGGGCACGAGCAGGGGCTGCATGGAGGGCAGGGTGAACACCGCGTCGAAGTCCCACCTGCGCAACAGCTGCAGGAGCATCCGCAGGTTCGCGGTGTCCAGGGCCGCGTTGAGTTCGTCGATGAAGATCATGCGCGGGCCCTGGTAGCCGGCGGTGGAGTAGAAGGAGTGGGCGGCCGCCAGCAGCGGGAGCATGGTCACCAGGCGCTTCTCGCCGGCCGACAGGGTGCTCAGCGGATTGCTGCGACTGGATGCGACCTTGAAGACCTCCTGGTCGGGGGTGGTGGGGTCGCTGAAGCGCTGGTGGGTGAGCTCGATCTTCCAAGCGTGCCAGGCCCGGTAGTCGAAGACGTGCGCGACCTGCTTGGCCCAGCTGTCGTGCTTACCGTTCTCGGCGTTGAGCTGGGCGATGAAGAAGTCGTACATCTCGTCGAACGTGCCGTCCTGGTCGGCGTCGCGGATCAGGTGCAGCGCCTTCATCGCCATCGGGTCCTGGTCCTTGGGCGCCCAGCTGAGCCTGATCCCGACTCGTTCCACGCCGGTGCGCACGCCCTTGAGGGTCTGTCGGATGTCCTTGACGATGCCCTCGGCCAGGTCGATGCGGACGTTGATGGACCGGCGCAGTTCGGAGAACACCACACCCTTGACCTCGTTTTGGACCTGTTCGTTGAAGTCGTGCTCGAGCTTGGTCACGGCCATCCCCACGCCCGCCAGGGCGTCGCGCAGCTCGCGGGCACCGGTCAAGGTGCGCCCCTGCGCCTGTTGGCTGACCACCACGCGCCGCCAGCCGGTGCCGGGCAGGTCCTCGCAGGACACGTGCCGGCCGATGTCCAGCAGGCCGGGCAGCAGGTGGCGGATGCAGGTGTCGACGGCGATGCGCGCGCGTTGCTCGTTCGCCAGCGCCCGGGCTGCGTCCAGGTCCGGGCCCTGACCACGTTGGTCCAAGATCACCTGGGCGGTGGCCGAAGCCTGGTCCTCGTCGGTGGGGCGGTGCAGCAGGGCGTCGTCTGCGAGCTCGTAGGCGAGCCGGTGGTCGAACAACTCCTGCAGGGTGCCCAGTGCGGCGTCGCGCTGCACGGTGGCCTGGGCCAGGGCCGTGCTCTTGTTGTCGACCTGGCTGCTCAGGACAGCCGCGGAAACCTCCGCGTCGCGGGCGTTTTGCTGGTGCTCGGTCACCGCCTCCTGCAGGGCCGTGTGCCGTCGTCTGGCCTCCAGCAGCTCCTCCAGGAGGGAGTGGTAGTCCGTGCCGTGCTGTTGCTTCTCCTGGGTGTACCGGTGCCGGGCCACCTCCGCTGCGGCGGCCTCGGCCTGCGCGCACTCCTGGGCCCGCTCGGCTCGGTCCTGCGCCTGGGCGGCCAGGGACTGGGCCGAGGAAGCATGAGCCAGGGCGGTGACGGTGGCGGCGGCCTGGTCCGCCCAGGAGCGCAGGGCCTCTTCCAGAGCACCCAGCAGGGCGTGCCGTCGCCGGAGTTCCTCCAGAGCGGTGGGCAGGGGATCGGCGCCGGTGTGAGCGGCCCGGTGCAAGGCGGTGGTGTCCTGGCGCAGCAGGGCACTGTGCTGCGCCAGTTCGTCCTCCGCCTGGGCGGCGGCCCGCGCCTTGTCCGCGCTCGCGACCCGCACGGACTCGGCCGCCTGGCGCGCCGGCTCCAGCAGGTCGAGCTCCCCGGGCAGTGCCGCCAGGTCCTGCTCCGCCTGCGCGACGCTCTCCCGGGCCTGTTGCCAGGCGGTGTGCGCCTGCTCGCTGCGTTCAGCCTGCCCGGCGGCCTCCTTGCGTGCAGCCCCCGCCGCCCGGGCCTCCTCCCAGGCGGCCCGGGCCTCGCGTACGGCACCGGGCAGACAGGTGTGCAACCGGGCGCACACCTCTTGAGCGGCCTGTACCGAGCCCGGCTCCGGATCCACCCGCGCCGTGCGGCAGGCCCCAACCGCCTTGTCCTGCGCCTGGTCCGCGCGAACCTGGGCGCTCTGCGCCGCCTCGGCCGCCTGCTGGGCCAGCTGCTCGCGGTGCTGTGCCCGCTCGGCGGCAGCACCGGCCTGGGTCAGCAGGCGCTGCCAGGGGGCCGGGTCCGGCACCACGCGCTCACCCTGGGCCTGCGCGAGCTGCGCCTTGACCACGCCCAGCGCATCGGCGGTCAGAGCGAGTTCGGCCACGGCCTGCTCACGGGCCTGGGCCAGTTCGGCCAGCCACCGCTGGCGGGCCCGCTCGCGGGCGGCAGCACCGATGTACCGCGGCTGCCAGCCGTCGGGTGCGGCGGCCGCCAGCGGGCCGATGCGCACGGCGCCCCCGGTCCAGGTGGCGCGGTCTTCGCAAGCGGCGGCCGGCCCGGGGTCCTGGACGCCCACGCTGTCCAGCAGCGCCTGGATGCGCTCGGGTGCCACCGGGGCATCTGGATCCGGAACCAGGAATTGCGCCAGGGTGGTGCCCGCGACACGGGCCCCGGGCGCCAGGCACACGTCGCCTGCAGTCACGGTCCCCTCGGGGGACATCCACGCGTCCAACAACCCGACCGCTAGCAGGGCGCCTTCCAGGGGCCCGTGCTCCTGCTCGCCCAGGTCCGGGGCGAAGCTGACGAGTTTCCACAGCGGCGCGCCGGGCCGGCCCGCACGCCCCGGCCGCCACCTGGGCTGCTCGGGGCCCTGCTCGGTGCGGCGCGCCCGGTCGATCTGCCGGTCCAGGTCCTTGACCGCCGTCCGCTGCGCGTCGTGCTGGTGGGTCAGCTGGGCCTGTTCCCGGGTCAGGGTGTTGGCGGCGGCCAGATAGCGCTGGTCCGCCTCCTCGCCCACGCGGGCGGCGCTGTCCGGTGCGGGCCGCTCCTGGTCCGGCAGCGGCAGCCCGCGGGAGTCCAGCATCTGCAGACCGGATGCCCACGCGTGGACCTGGACGGCCCAGGCCCTGCCCGCTTGGCCGGCCTGGCCGGCCAGGTCTCGGGCGTGGGCGCGGACGCCTGCGGCTTCCTGGGCGGCCTGCTGCGCCTCCGTGCCCGCCGCACCGGCGTGGGCTGCGGCGTCAGCGGCGTCCTTCAACTGCCCCTCGGCGTGCCGCAGTGCCCGCTGGCGCTCAGTCAGTGCTGTGGTTGCGTGCTCGGCGCGTTGCTCCAGAGCAGGGGCCGGGTCTGCCGCAGCCGGCCCCTCGCCTTCTCCGGCCTGTTCGGTGATCTGCGCTGCCTGCGCCACTACGGCGGTCAGCGCGGGCGGTGGATCGGTGAGCGGCGCAGCCGCAGCGCCGAGTGCGGCCTGCTGGCCGCGCGAGCGCTCCAGGGCATGCTCCGCGCGCCGGTCTGCCGCCAGCGCGGCAGCCTCCGCGGCGCGCAGCGCCTCCTGCGCGGCCTGGGCCAGGACTTCGTGGCCGCGCTCGTCCAGCTTGCCCAGCACCCGCCGTGCCTCCTGTTGCACGAACGCCCGGATCGCCGGCGCGTCCAGCGGAACCGTCCGCAGCAGCCCGGGGCCGGGTGCCTGAAGTTGCTGCAGCCCGGTGACATACCGGGACAGTGCCACGCCGGCCTCCGCCTCGGCCTCCTCCGCCGCCCTGGCCAGCAGCCGGGCCCGCTCCTCGGTCTCGGCGCGCGCCTGCTGGGCCGCGTCGTGCCGCTCCTGCACTCCGGTGTGCGCCTGGCTGCGGGCGTCCAGGGCGACGCGGGCCTCGCGCACCGCGCTCACCTGCTGTTGCTGCGCCTGCGCCCAGGCCGCTCCGTGGTCACGTGCACCACGGATACCGGCTTCGATGCCCGTCGGTGGTACTCCGGCCTCAATCTGCAGCAGCTGTTCGGCGTCGCGCAACGGGCCCATCAGCGCCCCACCGCCCAGCTCATGCGCTGTCTGCCCGGTCCGCCGGGAACTGGCGGCCAGCACCCCGCGGCAGCGCTGTGCCTGGTCGCGCGCTGTCTCCAGGCCCCGGCCATCTACCTCTTGCTCTGCCTGGCACTGCTGGGCCTGTCGCAGACTGTTCCGGGCACGCTCCTCGGCCTCTTCCGCGGCGCGTGCCAGCTCCTCCACGTTGGCCCCCGGGTGCCCCTGCACCCGGCGCTGCATGCTCTCCACGCTGTGCCCGAGCAGCGTGTGCTGTCGTTGGCTCTCCTGCGCGTCGGCCCGGGCCTGCTGTTGTGCGGCCTCGGCCGCGTCTCGCTGCTGCCGCAACACGGCGGCATCGGCGGCTACTTGCTCGCGCGCCCGCGCCTCGGCCAGGTAGCCGGCTGCGGCGCGCACCGCCGCCGCAGCCGCGTAGCGCCGGTGAGCGTCGCGCACCTCGCCCAGCAGTTGCTGCTCGGTGCGGGCCCGGGCCAGTTCGACGTGCAGGCGGTCCGCGGTCGTCAGCGACTCGGCCAGGCGCTGCACCCGGCCTGCCTCCAGCGGTGGCAGCGCCTTGGTCAGCGTCTCCTGCATCGATTCCGGGCTGAGCTTGTCGTTGGCCTGCACGCTGCGCAGGACGCGCAGGATCGAACTGAGGGCGTCGAGTTGCGGGCGGTCCAGCGGGGCGTACATCGCCTCGCGGACCGCGTCGACGAAACCGTCCTGCTGGCCCGCGAGCAGCCCGCCCGCCTTACACCCCTGGGCGAGGGCCTTCACGTCGGTGAACACCGCGCCCCGGCACCGCGCCAGCTGCCCGGCCAGGTCCTCGATCGTGACCGGCACGCCCTCGCGCTGCAGCACCAGGTCTGCGTCCACACGCCCCGATACCAGGAACCACGCCGACTCCAAGGAGGCGCGCGCACCGCCGCTGCTGCGCAGCCACAGCCCGGCCGTGATCCACTCGGTGTGCTCGCCGCCGTCCGCGTCCACACTCGTGCGCCCGTACTCCTGCCACCACATGCCTGTGCGCGGCGGACCGGTCCGCCCCTGGGTGTGGATGGCCAGCAGCGTGCCGGCCGCGTTTCCGGACGCGGACAGTGCTTTCGCGCTCACGTCTCCGTCCATGAACGTGGGGCACAGGACGCCCGACGTCAGCGACTTCCCCGAGCCGTTGTGCCCGATCAGGGCCAGCAACCCGCCCACGTAGGCGAATTGCTCGTCGGCCCACTGCCAGGTGTTGACCGCTCCGGCCCGCGTCGGCTGCCATCGGTCCCGCGCACCGGGGCGCGGCTCCCACTTCACGAACCCCGATCCGGGGCGGCGCCTCGGTGCCAGGCCGGACAGGGAACGGATGGTCTCGTCAGTCACGGGAGTCCTCCTCGCGGACCTCGCCCGGCCGGCCGGCCACGGCGACAGTGATCTGCCACATGTGCACGGCCGGGGTCGGCCGCCACCCCTGCTGCTCATCGGTGTCCAGGGTCACGACACCGGCGTCCTGCAACAGGCCAAGCGCGGCCCGGGCCAGCCGCCGGGCACCGCGCGCATCCTGGTACGCGCTCGCCCACCACCGGTTGCAGTCCAGCTCCTCCTGCAGAACCACCGCAGCGGCCCCCGGCCCGAACCAGCCCAACGGCTCCGGCCGCCCCGCCAGCCACCGCATCAGCAGCAGTGCCGCCTGCTGCTCCAGCGACCTGCCCTGGGGGAAGGCCAGGTCGCTCGCGTGTCCGCCGGGATCGCTGACCATCCACCAGTCCTTGCGGACCGTGCACACCAGTCCCACCGCGGCCGCCGCGTCCAGGGCCTGCTCGCGGCCCGCGCGTGTGGCCAGGAAGTCGTCGGGGCACAGCCCCGGGTCGTCCAGCACCCTGCGAATCGCCGTGTGCCTGCGCTCCGGCGCGCCCGCAGCCGGTTCGCCGGGCCCGCCACCGGTCAGCGTCGGCACGTGCGTCGACGGCTGGTCGAGGTCCACCTCCGGAACAGCCCCGGCAAGCGCCGCCGGCAGCAGCAGGATCCGCTCGCGCCGGGCAGTGAGGAGCAAGTCGCGGGCCTCGTCCTGCTCCAGCAGGGCCAGCGGATGATCGGAGCGCACCACGTGCCAAGACTCCAGCAGCAGCAGCGCGTCGATGAACGCGCGCCGGTGCGCGGCGGCCGTCGCCTGCCCTTCGCCGGGCAGCGCGACCGGCCGGAAGGCGGGCAGCCGCCCGCTGCCCGCCTCGATGCCGCAGGCCTGGACCACCGCCTGCTGCAGGCTGTTGAAGGTGGCCGAGGGGCGCCGCCACAACTGCTCGCACACCAGGCACACCAGGATCAGGACCAGGGGAGTCGCCGCTACCGGACCCGATCTGCGCGGCACGCACGGCGGCCGGTCCCGCGGCGGGTCCAGGCGCTGCTTATGCAGCCGGCCCACCCCCTGCGCGGCGTCCAGCACCACGGGCCACCCGCACTGGTAGGCGAACCAGTCGGTGACATCCCGCTGATGGTGTACCGCCAGCTGGAACAGCTCGCGGTCCTGTCCGGCGTCCACGACCGGCTTCGCGAGCAGCGCGGCAGCCACCCGCCCCGCCTCCGCGGACAACACCGGCGGGCGCATCCCGAACGCGGCGGCGCCCACAGCCCGCTGCCCGCTCACGCGGCGTCCTCGTCGTCGTACGCCACTGCGCACACCTCCACCATCAAGTCCACCGTGCTCAGCACGCCCTCCTCGAACTCCGTGTCGACCCACCGGGCCGCCGGGCCCGGCCACACCGTCAGCCGCACCCCGACCAACTCGCCCGCCCCGCAGCCGGCTGCCTCGTCGAACGCGTCCAGAGCTTCGTCCAGCAGCGCGGCGAGCGCGGCCAGGTGCTCGGCGTCCAACCCCTCGAAATGCGACAGCGGCACCCGCCCTGAAGTCACCAGCGACTCGGTCACCGCCTGCAGGCGCTCCAGCTCCTGCCGGTTGTGCACCGTGGCCTCCTGGCGCGCTCTCGACAGGTCGGGGATGCCTCGCGACCGTCCAGCCGACGCTGCCCCCCGCGCCGTGCGCCGCAGTACCGCCTGCACCGGCCAGCCCGGGCGAAAGGCCGCTGCCGCGTCGGCGGCGACATCCTCGACGGCCGGCGCCAGCGGGTGTCGCGAAGGCCACAGCCCGAACGCCGCCGCGAATACCGCGAACGCGTCAGCGGCGTCCGGCTGTGCGTGCATCATCCGCGCCACCTGCCTGAAGTCCGCCCCCAGGTCGCTGCCGCGTGTCGCGGCGTGGAACCGCCGGTCGATCGCCTCCAGCAGTGCGTGAACTGCCTCGACCGCAGCCCCCACCAGCACCTCCACCGAGCCGCCGGGGTCCAGCCACGCCTGCAGATCCGACAGCTCCCGCAGGCGCTCCGCCACCCAGGCGTCCTGAGCCTCCAGCTCCAACAGCCCGGCCCCCTCAAGCGCGCACCGGACCACGACCTGCGCTCCCACTCCGTGGATCTCACCGAACGCCACCCGCACCTGCCCCAGCGACTGGTCCGTGCGCCGCGCGAACTGCTGCAGCGCCAACAGGATGTGCCGGCAGCTCGCGGAGAACGCTTCGTCGTCGCTCACATCCGGCCGCGTCAACGCCCCGACCGCGCTGTAGAAGTCCCCGCTGGCCTCCTGCAACTGCTCCAGATGCGTGCGCACCTGGGCGAGTGCCGGGGCGAGCATCTCCGCATCCCCCTGGCAGTGCTCGACCAAGGCGCGCAGTGTCTGCTCGATCGAGTCGAGCAGACGCGCGGGCAACTGCAGCGTGCGCTCCAGGCGCCCCTGCGCATCGCGCACCGCTGCGACGACCACCCGGCCCTGGCGCGTCAGCGACCACGCCTCGCGGCGCCGCAAGCCGTCTGCGTAACTCACCACCGGATCCGCGTAGTTCGAATCGGCCACCACCAGTCCCGCCGTGACCAGCCTTTCGACCGACTCCGCGAGGTCCTCACTGCTGACCGGCTCCCCGTAGCCCACCTCCCGCAGCAGTTTGTGAATGTCCGACAGCGGCCACGTCGGCCCGCGGGTACTCCCGGCCAAAAGCGCTGCCAGCGCCGCCATGTCCAAAGCCCGGCGTCGCGGATTTCTGTCATCCGCAAATACACTGAAGAGTTCAGCGTCTACCATCCGCCACCAAGGGGTGTTCATCCAGGTCCCTCCGACCGGAGAAGAGCAGGCCGCCATGCGGGCACGGCCGAGGATGCTGCCCGACGAACAGCACCTGAAATGACCCTAGAGAGCGGCACTGACAATTCATCAAATAACCGAACGCGATTTCTCATAAAGAGAATTAGTCGAATATTCATTCGCGCACGGAGCGGGCGGAAAGGACGGGAAATCGCAGCGCCAAGGGCTTCGCCCCGTGTCAAGACGTCGACCCCGCGCGCCGTCCGCAGCCGTCCGGTTGCGTCGATCCATGGCCCGTAACGGAAAGAGCGGCCGGAACAGGCCCTCCGGCCTCCCCACAGAACCGACAACACGGCGTAACCCCAAGGGATAACCTGTCCCCGCCGACCCGACCGACGCTGTGGCACCCAAGCCCCCGCACAGCACGCTCACCGTGTGAAGGAGCGCGATGCGGTTACGCCCCCACCAGCAAGAGGCCCTGGCAGCGATCCGGGCGGCCGCGGGGGAGGGGCGGCCGCGGATGACGGTGGTCGCCGCCAGCGGCAGCGGCAAGACCCTCATCGCCCAGCGTGCCTGTGCCGAACTCGCCCCTCAGGGAGCGACGCTGGTGCTGGTGCCGACCAAGGCGCTGGTCGTGCAGACCGCCCGCAAGTGGCGCGAGGCCGGGTACAGGGGCCCGCTGATCGGCGTGTGTTCCCTGTCCCAGGACGACAGCGGCCTGCCGCCCGGGGAACTGACCATGACCAGCGACCCGGCCACTGTCGCGGCCCGGGTGGCGGGGGCACCCGGGCCGGTGGTGGTGGTGGCGACCTACGCCTCCCTCCATCACCTGACCGCCGCGCACTCCAGCGGCCTGGACCCCTGGGATCTGTTGATCGCCGACGAGGCCCACCGAACCTGCGCTGCGTTCGGCGAGGGCTGGGGCACCGTCCACGACGACACCCTGATACCTGCCGCCACTCGTCTCTACATGACTGCCACGCCGAGGATCTGGGCGGCCCGCACCGACGCAGGCATCCTCGATACCGAGGACCGCCCGCCCTTGGCGACGATGGAGCACGAGGAGGTCTTCGGCCCCACCGTCTACCGCCTGGGCCTGGCCGACGCCATCGAACGCGGCATCGTCGCCGATTACCAGGTCGTGGTCGTTGTCGTCGACGACCAGGACCAGGATCTGCTCAGCATCCTCAACGACCCCCATCCTGCCGGCAGCGCGCACCACGACGGTCTGCGCAACGCCGCCGTGCAGGTCGCCGTGGTGCGCGCCATCCACGAACACAAGCTGCGCCGGATCCTGGCCTTCCACAACCGTGTCGAAGCCGCGACTGGCTTCGCCCGCACCCTGCCGCAGACCGCCGCCAAAGTCCACGACCCACTGCGCCGCGACCACCTGTGGTCGCACGCCGTCTACGGCGAGCAGGACGACACCGTGACCCGGTCCCTGCTCGCCGCTTTCGACGACCCCGGGCAGGACGTCGCGGTCCTGTCGAACGCCCGCATCCTCAACGAGGGCGTCGACCTGCCCGACCTGGACGCTGTCGTCTTCGCCGCACCCCGCTACAGCACCATCGACGCCGTCCAAGGAGTTGCCCGGGGGCTGCGCCAGAGCCCGGGCGCGGGCAAGCGCACCACCTTGCTGATTCCCGTCTACCTGCCCGAGACCGGCGACGGCGCCGACATCCTCGAAAGCTCCGACTTCGCCGCCCTGATCGCGATCCTGCAGGCGCTGCGCTCACATGACGAGTCGTTCATGGACCGGGTCACGCTGCCTCCGCCGACCCGCCACAACTCCCTGGTCACCCGCGACCTGCTCTACAGCGAGCCCGAACGCGCTACCCAACTCGCCCGTCTCCTGGGCCTGAAGGTACTTGTCCCTGCAGCCGGGACCTGGACCGAGGGGCTGAACTCCGCCACCGACTACCACCGCTCCTTCAGCCACCTGAACGTCCCTTTCGACTACGCCGACGAGGACGGTTTCGGCCTGGGCCGATGGACGGCCGGCCAGCGGCTTCACCACCTGCTGGGTGCCCTGCCCGCCGAGCGCCGCACCGCGCTGGAACGCCTTGGCATGAGCTGGACGCCGCCCACCCAGCTTCAGGGCATGCTCGACCACGCCCGCCTGTTCGCCCGTACGCACGGGCACCTCGGCGTCCCCACCACCACCGTGGTCGGCGGATACGCGTTGGGCAGCTGGCTGGGCAGGTGCCGCACCCGCGCCGGCGCCGGGATCCTGGACGTCGAGGTGCAGAGCGCCCTGGACCGGATCGACCGGTGGTGGAACCCGCCGTGGGCGCCGACCTGGCAGTCCTACTACGCCCTGGCCAAGACCTGCTACCGAGGCCGGGGCCACACACGGAACCTGGACACGCACACACGATCCCGCCGCGACTTTGCCGCCGCCCAGTGGATGAGGACGCAGGAGAGAGAGTTCTTCCGCCTGACGCCCGAGCAGCAGGACCTGCTCCTGCAGATCGGAGTACAACCCGGCACCGAGATCCTGCTGCGGCCTGACTGGGGCACAGGCAGCAGGGACGATTTCAGCCTGGGCTTGTCCCACGCGGCCCGTTTTCTGGCAGAGCAAGGTCATCTGGACATCCCCGTGGGCCACCAGGCCACGGGGGAGAGAAGCGCGCGCGGTCCCGCCGGCTCCTTCCCGCTGGGAGCCTGGTTCCATGAGCACCTCACGATCCTGGCGACCCTGCCCCCCGTCGAATACCGCGCTCTGAACGCGATTCTTGAACTGGCCCGCCGTGCGGCCGAGTTCGGCCACACCCCCTTCGAGTCCCGTTCCCCACAGGCGCGCCGGAGCCGGACGCGGGCGGGAGCCGGCGAGAAGGAGGCTGTCGCAGACCTCACCGGTCGCCCGCACGCGTTGGCCGCCGTCTACAGGAAGGCCCGCCGGGGTAAAACGCCAGCCGCCTTCGTCCTGCAGCGCGCTGAGGGGTGGAGCGCCCGGGTCGACACCTCCACCACCAAACTGGTCGTGGTGCAGCGCGAAACGGCTTTTGAGCTGCAAATGATGATCGGCGAAGCAGTCCGCACGGGCAAGGCGGCCTGGGGGAGCACCGGGCCCGTCCATTTCTCGGTCGGCGGACTGCCTGACGAGGAAACCGCCCGCAGCTGGGCCGTCCGTCTGCACAGCGTGACCCAGGAGCATCTGCGTGACGCGATCGGCTACTACGGCTTCGTCGTCGAAGACGCGTAGTGAACCGTCCGGGGAGTGGTCAGGCTCGGCCTCCCAAAGACCAGCCGCGTGCCGCTGGCTGCAGCTGAGTGGTGATCAGGTCGCCCAGCCGCCAGCGCAGACAGGAGTGGTCCACGAACGTCGATTTCGCACCCAGTACCAGGCCGGTGTGCGGGGCGGGCAGGGGCAGACGCCGGTAGCGGCCGCGGGTAGGCCGCTCCACGTCGCTCTGCCTCTCCTCAAGCCCGGCCCGGCCCGCAGGCGCCGGAGACGCCGGGGGATGCTGCACCATCCACTTCTCGACCACGGCCAGGCCTTCCGTCACGGGGATGCCCCACTCCTTCAGCAGCGACCCCACCTTCTCCAGCCACGCCCGGTCTGCGTCCTCGGTCAGGGCGTGGCGCTGCCGCTGCCGCTCCCGCGCGGCCAGACGGTACGCGAGGTGTACCGCCTCCGGGTAGAACGCCAGCGGCGCGACGCGCAGCTCGTCCCGGCCCGCGCTGCCCAGCGCCCGTCTGCGGGCGCGCCACACCGGAGCGTTGAATACGGGGATGTTCCACCAGCACGATGTGATGGCGTAGGCGTCGGCGAACATTGCCCGCCCGCCCGCGCCCAACCGGCGCTCCAGCAGCACCCGCAGGCGGTGGGCATCGGCGACCTCCGGCAGGGCTGAGAGCGGGATGGCCGCGGCTTCGTGGTTGCGCCGGTTGTCCAGCCACCGCCCGTGCGCGGCGCAGACCTGCCACGTCGCATCGGCGGCCAGATAGGAATCCCACGCCGTGCCCTTGATACGGGCGCACACCTCGCACATCCTTACCAGGAAGCAGCCGCGGGTGTCCCAGGGCCAGTCCCACGCCGGCCCGCCTGCCGTGCTCAGCAGCCGTTTCGTGCGCAGGTTCGGCAGAGCGGACTGCAGCTCGCCGACCGAACGGCCCGTCATCACGACGAGCCGGTCCAGCGCGGCCGCATTGAGATACCCCTCGCGGTAGCGCGGATCGTCCGGTACGCCGTCCTTCCGCAGCGGCGTGCCGAACATGGGCCAGAACTCCTGGTCGGGGATGCCGTTGGCATCCGCCAGGCGCCGGATGTAAGAGCCGTTCGACTCCCCGCCGATGAACCGCACCGACAGCGCCAGCCGCTGTGGCGGACGCCAGGGCTTCTTCCGTCGTGGCCGGCCGGCCACGACGACTCCCGTACGAACCACTCTCACATGCCCCTTCCGCTGGACACCCCTGTATCAGGGTGACGCTTTTCTCCGGCACGGCATCCGCTTCTCACACCGGGACGGGCAAGCCCGTGTATATCCGGCGGCCGTCAACCTGTGTGGGCTGACGGTCCCCTCTCGCCGGCGCGGCGGTGTTCTTGGCCGAAAATCTTCGAGGCTTCTCCGGTCGGCCAGTACATTCCGCGCGATCCGATGCAGGGGCGCCGCCCCGAGAAGGGGACGGGGGCGCCCATGGAACTGCGGGAGCACCAGCTCGCGGCCTTGGCCGCAATTCAGGCCGCAGTGGCAGCCGGTGAGAAACGCATGACAGTCGTCTCGGCGTGCGGCACGGGCAAGACGCTGGTGGCCCAGCAGGCCGCGCACCACCTGGCACCGCAGGGCACCGTGCTGGTGCTGATGCCGACCAAGGCACTGGTGACCCAGACCGTCCGACGCTGGCGTGAGGCAGGTCGGACGGGACCGGCGCTCGCCGTGTGTTCCCTCGGCCAGAAAGAGAGCGGCCTGGCCCGAGCAGAGGCGGTGCTGTGCCGCCGCGGCCCCCGCACCATCGCCCGTACCGTCCGCACGGCCGGCCCGGTCACCGTGTTCTCGACCTACGGCTCCCTCCACCACATCCGCGACGCCCACGAGCTGTACGGGCTGCCGCCCTGGGACCTCGTGATCATCGACGAGGCCCACCGCACGTGCTCCGCGTTCGGCGACGGCTGGGGCACCATCCACGACGACGACGCCGTCCCCGCCAAGACCCGCCTCTACATGACCGCGACGCCCCGGGTCTGGGCCGCGTCGGCCCCCACCGAGCTTCACCCGCTCATGGAGCGCGCGCCCCTCGCCACCATGGACCACCGTGAGATCTTCGGCCCGACCGCGTTCGAGCTGGGTATGGCCGAGGCCATCGAGCGGGGCCTCCTGGCCGACTACCAGGTCGTGATGCCCGTCGTGGACGACGCCGACCTGCACGACATCCTCGCCGACCGCCGCCCCGGCAACACCGCCCACCACGACGGCGTACGTAACGGCGCGATCCAGGTCGCGGTCCTGCGCGCGATCGCCGAACACGGGCTGCGCCGCATCCTGGTCTTCCACAACCGCATCGCTCTCGCGGAAGCCTTCGCCGAGTCCCTGCCGACCACCGCGCAGGAAACCGGCGAGCAGCTGGGTAGCGAGGACCTGTGGTCGCGGGTCATCCATGGCGAACAGTCCGGCGAATGGCGCCGGGACCTGCTGGAGAACTTCGCCGATCCCGACCCCGACCGCGCGGTGCTGTCCAACGTGCGGGTCCTGAACGAGGGAGTCGACATGCCCGACGTCGACTCCGTCGTCTTCACCGCTCCCCGCTACAGCGTCATCGACGCCGTCCAGGCCATCGGCCGCAGCCTGCGCCAGCCGCCCGGCGCGGGCAAGAAGACCACCCTGGTCATCCCCGTCTACCTCCGCCACGGCCTGGACCCCGACAACCTGCTGAAAGGCTCCGCCTTCGCGAGCCTCCTCACCCTCCTGCAGGCCCTGCGCGCCCACGACAGCTCCTTCATGGACCGTATCGCCCTGCCCGCCCTCAGGGAAAGCCGCACGCTCCCCGCCCGCGACACCTACTACGCCCGCCCCGAACAGGCCGCGCAACTCGCCCGCGCACTGGGCCTGGAGATCACCGTGCCGGCAATCGGCACCTGGGAGGAATCCCGCACCTCCGCCCACCGCTACCACACCTCCTTCGGACACCTCGACGTCCCCACGCACTACACCGACCCAGACGGCTTCGCCCTGGGCGAGTGCGTGACCAACCTTCGCCTGCGCCACCTCCTGGGCCGCCTGCCCGCCGAGCACCAGCACGTCCTGGACGCACTGGGCATGGTGTGGGCGACACCGTCCCGCAGTTTTCAGTCCATGCTCGAACACGCCCGAGCCTGGGCGGCCGAATTCGGCGACCTCGGCGTTCCCGTCAAGGAGAAACGGGGCGGCCATCCGGTCGGCTCCTGGCTGGCTGCCCAGCGCCACAAAGCCAAGACCGGACGGCTTTCGCCCGAGCACCGTCAGGCGCTCGAGGCGATCGACCCGGACTGGGACCGGCCTTCGACGGACTGGCAGCGCCACTACATCCGTGCCAGAACACTCATCGCCACCACCGGCTGGAGGCCCGCCATGTTCTCCACCGCCCCTCGACCAGGGGACCACGCCACCGTGAACTGGGTTTTCGCCCAGCGGGTGAAGTTTCCAACTCCAGCCCCGCCAGCAGGAACTGCTGATCAGCCTGGGCATCCCGCCCATGGCCTACGTCATGTACTACAACCGTGCCTACGACCCCCGGCACCACGCCTTCTACGCGGGCCTCGCACACGCCGCGGAGTTCCTCGACCGCGAAGGCCACCTCGACGTCCCCCGCCGCCACACGGAACTCGCCCCGCCCCGCTACACGGACGCCCCTGCCTTCGCTCTGGGCCAGTGGATCCACCAGTGCCGCAAGCACCCAGAAGTCCTCACCCCGGAACAACGCCGCGCCCTCGAAGCGCTGCGCATGGTCTGGAACCCCGCCCTCCGAGCGCGCCGACGCCCCGGCCTGCCGCCGGCGTGACGCCACCGGGCCGTGTGCGAGGGCACCGGGCCACCCCAGGAACCGCCACACCGTGCCCGCCCGGCTTGCCGGTCACAGATTCACGACACGGCCGAGCGACACCTTCTCCAGCACCTCCAGCGTGATGCGCTCCTCGCCCGAGCGGATCGCGATCTGCGCGGCCTGGCAGATCAACTGGGACAGCGACCGCATGTACCCCCGGCTGCGCTTATGCAGATACTCGGCCACCTTCCGCAGATCGTGCTTCTGGTGCCGGTACAGCACCAGCTCCGCATCGAACAGGTCGATGACCCGCGCGAAGACGATCGATTCCTCGGGGCTGAATCCCATCCGGTTCGTACGCAGCACCATGTGGTCGCCCTGCAACTGCTCCGAAGCATCGAGCTTGGTGTCGTTGTCCCGAGTGAGGGGATCGACGATGAACTGGGCGCCACGCCCGCAGTAGACGAACGTTGCCCCGGTCTCCTCGCTGATTACATCCAGGTACTGGAAGGCCAGCTCCGCGTCCGCGGCTGTCCGCAGCCGCTCCATGCCGTCGATGAGGACCAGAAGCGTCCGCGCGTTGCGCATGGCCCGGATCACCGACTCGGTGGGATCCCCGCTCTCCCGCTCCTGGCCCAGGAACCGTGCGAACGCACCGGCCCAGTTGCGCATGCTGCCGCGTGTCGGCGGGGGCACGCTCAATGCGATGACCGGGGTCCTGTTCTCGTCCGGCCCGTACAGCGACGACAGCCGCCGCTCCCAGTGAACTCCGATCGCCTGCAGCAGCGTGCTTTTACCCGTCCCGCGCGGCCCGTCCAGGATGATTCCGGCCTTGCCGTGCCGGCGCTGCTGGTTGGCCATGATCTGCTCGGCCACCAGCCGCTGCGCCTTGGTGATCGCGGGGGTGCTGACCGTGCGCAGGCGTCCGTGGAACAGCAGCCGCGGGTCCAGGCTGCTGACCTTTGACCCTTCCGGGGCGCTGTCCTCCAGCTTCGGGGCGTGCAACGACGACTGGGCTTGCGCCTTCCATGTATGACAGTCCTGCGGCCACAACGGTGTCGGCGGGGCCAGCAGCAACGGCCCGGCCGCACTCGTGTCGCGCAGCAGCCGTTCCTCCCCGATCGTCAGCTCCATTTTCACGATGTTCTCCTCTCCATCCGTGCAGCCCCTTCCGCCACCTCACGGGGCGTCGTCGGCAACGGCATCCTGAGCCTGATCGAACTCGGCGAAGATCTGCTGGTAGCGCTCTTTGAGACTTCCCTCCTCGCCTTCCGCCCCGCCGGCACTCGCCCAGGCGTCGAGTGCGGGATCCGGAGCCATCGCATCCTGCTCCCAGTCGATCTCCGGCCCCTCCTCGCCATCCGGCCCGCCGTACAGACCGGTGTCGTCCAGACCGAGAGGATCACTGTCCGGGTCCGGGACGCCTTCGGGAACCTTCGACCAGTCGATGGGACCGCGATCCGCGTACGGGTCGAACTCCCGCTGCGGAGCCGGTTCGGGTAGCGGAGTGTAGCCGTCCGGCACCAGCACCCGCCGGACCTGCTCAGGCCCCTGTTCCGCCTGCTCCAGCAACTCGGCCAGAGCGTGCGCGATCGCCTCCTCGTCCTCGGTGCGCCCGCCGCGCTCCAGATGCTGGGAGACGGCGATGTCCCACAGGAACTGTGTGAACGGTGCCCCGATCACATGGCTGTGCACCCATGTGGCCTCCACCCACCGGTTGGTGTTGTGATCGCGCAGCCACACCCGGGACAGGTCGTTGGGGGTGTACCGGACCTCCCAGCGGCCCTTTCCCTTGCCACGCAGGTCCGAACGCGTCCGCCGATACGGGTTCAGCCCCTTGCGTGGATCCCGGGAGGGGTGGTCGTAGGTGCGGTTGTGCAGGCGGATGCCCTGCTCGCTCACCCCGATCCACGCCGTCGGCAGCAGCCGCAGATAGTCCTCGCGGGTCAGGGGGATCGGCAGGTAGCCCTCCACCGCCACGCATGCCGCGTACATCTGGTTCGGCGTCAAATGAGGCAGATATGCCTCATAGGGGTCGGCGAGTTCCGGGTGAGGTGTGTTCTGCCACTCCAGGGCGATCCACTGCTGGAGCAGGTCGTCGAGTTCGGCAAGCGTCCACAACTGCTCACCGTCCACGGTCCGCCGCACCCGCACCCGCACCGGATCCCGGCCGGTGTAACTGTTCACGTGCTGGCTGAACTTCGACTTGACCGACCCGAAGCTCCGCTCGACGACCGCCTTGTCCTGGCCGGTGCGCTTGCGGGCCGGCCGCACCGAGATACCCAGGTACTCGCAGGCGTCGAAGAACGTCCGCCCGGCGAACACCGTGCCGTGGTCGATGACGACCAGGTCGGGAATGATCACCGGCCGGGCCGCGGCATGCGCGAACCGGGGGTCGACGGCGACCAGTTCCTCATACGGCAGGTCCGAGAAGCTGGCGTGGACGGCCGCGTCGTACCCGGGCCGCATCGGCGCCGGGACCAGGGCCTGCGCCAGCAATTCGCAGGCGTCCACCGCCTTCGTCGCCCGCCCCTTGGCACGCGGCGCCGACACCAGGCCGCCCCGGCCGACTTTCCGCCGCCTGCCCCGCCGGCCCGGCTGCTTGGGCCGCAGCACCGCGGCGATGATGCTGCGCGTCGCCACGCAGATCGCCACTGTCAGCTCGACCCGGGCAGGCCGGCCGTCGTCCCCCAGCACCCACACATCCAGATCGGTCGAGTCGATCTGGACCAGCTCACCCGGCATCGTCGCCTTCGTCACCGAGAACGGCGGCCCCACCCGCGCTCCCGCCGCACGCGCACCCCGGGAAGAGCCCCAGTCCCTGGGATCGATGCCCAGCCGTCCCAGCAGCTTGTACAGGGTCGGCTCCTTGGGGACCTTCACGCTCTCCCCGTGCGCGGCACGCATCACCCGCCGCAGCGACTTGAACAACTTCCGCGCGTCCGACGGCGCGTCCACCCGCCGACGCTGGCGCTCGACCAGCACCAGAAGCTGCTCCACCACGAGCGCGTCGGTCGCCCCGTACAGCCGCCGCCGCTTCGTGCTCCGCCCGTCCAGGAGATCGACCACGCTGCGCCGCCTGCGGTAGGCGAGCCGCTTGACCTGCACCGTCTGCCAGGACACCGGCCCGCCCAGCACCGCGCTCATCTCGGCCGCCTTGGCCTGGTACCGCTGGATCAACGTCGTCGTCGCCGGATCGAACGCGGGCCGTGGCCGCGCACCCGGCGCCGCCCCCAGCGGCAGCCCGGTATCCACCTCGACCACCGCACGCTGCCACCGCCGAGCCGCTTCCGCGGCGCTGGCCGGTACACCCTCCAGCTCCGCGAAGTCAGGCATCTCCGACTGGACCAAGGGACGCCCGGCCGCGTCCAGGACAGCGAAGTCGTCCGCCGCCGCCAGCACCGACAGCAGCATCGCGGCCGGCACCCCGCCGCCGCCCACCGAGCCCAGCACCACTGTCATCCCATCGAGACCAGCCACGACATACCGGTCGCCCCGCCACCGCACCTCGTCCCCACGCGCCAACACCCCGCGCGGCGCGCTGCGCACCTTCAGCTGCGCCCGCTCCGCAGCGGGGACCGGCGCCGACGCGTTCACGGCTGCCCCGGCGCGAACGGGCGGCCCATCGCCTCCGGCTCGCCCGCGCCCATCGGGCCCACCAGCGAACCGGGCCCCAGGGGCACGGACCAGTCCACGCCCAAACGCCTCTTCCACAGCATGTGGTAGAGGCGGGGCAGGGCCAGCGTGCGCCGCACCCCGCACTCCTTGACCCCCTCCGCGAGCGGCTGCGGCTGCGCGAACGCGCTGGCCAGCGCCGACTCCACGTCCGCGTTACCGAAGCGCGGATGACGCCGCCGCGACACCCACCGCAGGTTCGCCAGCGCCGTCCTGTTCGGCAGCCGAGGCGTCGCCAGTTCCCAGCCCGCCTGCCCGCACGCCTCGCGACACACCGCCATCTGCCGGTCGAACCGCTCGCCCGGCTCGTTCGCCGGCCGGGCGACCACCATCACCGTCGACCCCGAGACGGTCTGCACGAAGAAGTCCGGCACCAGGCGCCGCTCACGCCCCCGCTCCCGCCAGACCAGCTGCGCCGACCAGGCGCCGAAGTCGACCACACCGGGGTGGAAGTCCAGCAGCATTGCGGTCGACAGCCGATCCAGCGAACGGCACCCCACGTGGCGTCGGTTGGTCGCCGCCCACCACCAGGTGACGATGCTGCGTTGCGAGGGATGCCGTGTCGGCTTCCACACCTCGCCCCGCTCCGCCAGCGCTGCCCCTGCCAGCCGGTCCGGCGGCAGGCTCCGGCGCACCTCGTTGGTGTCCAGGTGAAGGACCCGCAACTCCTTTGCCATGACGCCTCCCTGGCATCACGTCGTACTGCCCGCGGCACACCACAGACACTGGACAGCCAGACCAATAGCACAATGATCACCGCCCCGGAGCGGCAGACAACGCGATCCGGACAACCATGCGGGCCCGCCGCGGTACCAGCGTCTTTCGAAGCCCGCGGGGCCGCTCTTCTGCCCGGCCGATTCAGCCCTCGGCCGTGCGGAGCACCAAGGCTCTGGGCCGCCAGCGGTGCGGCGGACGCGACATGGCAGCCGAACGGGTGCATATCGGAGTCATCCTGGACGGCGCTGTCCAGGATGAGCCGGGGGTGGCCTGTGGAACATGGAGCGTACGAAGAGCTGCTCCAGAGCGGTGAGTTGGGCGGCCAGACACTGGAACTGCTCCGGACTGGGCCGGCAGGTGACCCGCACGTCGAGTTTCCCCCCACCGCAGGACCATGACCGCTGGTCCGACGACGCGGTCGACGATCTGCTGGCGGACATGCTGTCCCGGGAGGGCGCCGGTCAGCGATTCGTCATGACGTGCTTCGTCAAAGCTGTCGATGAGGCTTCCCTGGAACGCCTGTTCCTCACCTCGATCAGGAACTTCTTGATCGATCAGGCGAAGATGACCGACCGCGGGAAGCTCCGCCGGAGGCTCTCCTCCCGATTGGCTACGGATACACACTTCCGGAAGGTCCGGGGCATCTCGCCACGGTGGACCCTGGCGTCATGTCTTGACAACGCCGTCTGGCAGGGGGGCGTGGGGGAGCTGATCGACACGGCCTGGAATGTCCGAGGCGTGGGTGTCACCCGCTGGAACCGCTCGGGCCCGACTCCGGCCGGGACAGTTCACGCGCTGATGACGGTCCTCACGGCGATCCTTGAACAAGCCGGGGGAGCGGTCAGGGAAGAAGACCTGGCCAGAGCGCTGGAAGCACGGTTCGAGCTGTTGGCCCCGGCGCAGTTCGTCGCTCTGCACGGGGACAACGGTGCCCTGCGCGACCCCACCACACCATGGACGCGCGCATTTCGCCCGGAACAGCCCCGACCGAGTCCGAGGCGCAGGCCGGCGAGATCTGGGACAGGCTGAGCGATGATGAGCGGACTCTGCTGCCCTACCTGGACCAGAGCACCCACCATGCGCCGCATCGCAGCGGCACGCTGGGCCCACGACCCCGCTGGCCCCCGGTGACACCTGGACCAGCGGGCAGCGACGGACAGCGCAGTGCGTCGCTTGCACGAACCCGTACGCGCGGAGCCCACCGGCTCGGCGGGCATGCCACCTCGCCGTCCGTTTTCCCCGCACGCCGTACTGCCGCGAGGTGATAACTTTTCTACAAGTTGAAAAGCTTGGAGGAAGGATAGGCGGTGCTGCAGATCCAGATCGGCCCCGGGCGGGCCGCGCCCGACGGAGACGGCCTTGGCCGCACCTTCCTCGGCTGGCGTGCAGGGATGAGCGAAGACGAGGCATGGGAGGTCGGCCGGGGGGTGTGGAAGGTCAGGGCGGACCGGGCTCTGGCCCAGGACGAGGCCCAGATCGTCAACGCCGAAGGCATCGTCCTCGCCGTCGCACGGATCACCGGCGTCACCAAGTGCCAAGGCCGCTACGCCCTCGAGGGCGAACTCCTGCACGGCGACCCCCGCATCGGCAGGTCAAGCCCATACCCCCACCTGTCCCGTAACCCCGTCGCCTATATCGACGAGAACCAGAAAAGAGGCACCCGGTGAGCGACTTCGACGCCATCGATTCGCTGCTCGCCTCCGTCGTGCCCGAGACCGAACTGCCCGCACCGCAGGTGCGGCGTGAACTGCGCGAACAGGCCCGCCTGTCCAAAGCGCAGGCAGCCAGGGCGCTCGGCGTGAGCCCGTCCACGCTCGCCGCCTGGGAAGCGGGCCGGGAACCGGTAGGCGAGGTGCGCACCAAGTACGGATACCTGTTGGACGGCCTGGCGGCCAAGCTCGCCTCGGCAGCCGAGGAAGCGCCCCTGCCGAAGGACACCGAGGAAACCTCCCCGGAGACGCCCGGTCCGGCGGCAGGTGAGGACGCGGACGAAGTCCAAGCACTGTCCGAGCCTGAGCCGTGCGTGTTGTGCGGGGGGCCGGCCGCGCAGCGAGTGGCAGGCTTCCCGCAGCACCTGGACGCCGCGGACTGCAGAGCCCAGGCCGCCGAACCCGCTGCACAGCAGCCCGAGCCCGCATCGCCACAGGCCCCGAACGCGGTCCGCAGCACGCCGCACACATCACGCGGCACCGGCTCCGCGTGCCCTGCCTCACCGATTCGCCGCGCCTTCCCGCCCTCCGACGAGTCGGCAGACCTCATCGGCAAGTCGGTCGAGGCCGCGCTCGCCGCACACGGCGGTGACGTGGAGGCGGCGACGGCCGCGCTGGTGAAGAAGGCGATCCCGGACGCGATGGCCCTGCTGGACGCCACCCGCAAGGGCGGCCGGTACGACGTGATCGCGCACCCGTGGATGCCGGACATCCTGAAGAAACAGTCCTCGCGCGGCCCCGACCAGGTCTGGGAAGCCCGCCCCAAGTGGACGCGGGCCGAACTGCCACCCGGTGAGCACCAGGTGACCGCCCTCGACATCAACGGCGCCTACCTCTCCGCGCTGAAGACGCACCTCCCTCTGGGACAGCTGGAGCACTCCTCAGGCGGCATCGGCCACGACCGTCGCCGGGCCGGCGTCCACCTGATCACGCCGCCCCACTGGGACCACGAGGACGTGCTGCCCAACCCGATCGGACAGCGCGACGAACCCGGCCCCCTGTGGGTGACCGAGCCCACCCTGCGCCTGCTGCTGCGCCTGTCCGGCCCGAAGTACGGACTGTGCGAGCCCCCCGAGATCCACGAGTCGTTCACCTCGGGCGCGACCGAGGGGCTGCTGGAGAAGTTCCGCATCGCGCTCAAGAACGCCCGCGACAGCGCAATCGCCGCCGGCGACGAGGCGGCGCTGGAGTACGTGAAGGCGATGTACTCCAAGTTCGTGTCCACGATGGGGGAGTCGAACTACAACCGGGAGCTCCACCGCCCCGACTGGATGCACCTGATCCGCTCGCAGGCCTTCGCCAACCTGTGGATGAAGGCCTTCAAAGCCCACGGCGAAGGCCTCACCGTCGTCCGCGCGATGGGTACCGACGAACTCCACGTCATCGGCGACTGGCGCAAGGTCTTCCCCGAGGGCCGCGGTGTTGCCGAGGTGAAGGTAAAGGACGAATACACTGCCGGCACCGCGAACCTGGCGGGAAGGGGAAACTGATGCCGGAGAAGAACCATGACTTCGGAAAGTTCGGAGCCCGCGGCGCCAAGGGAAGCGACCTGGTCGCCCGCCAACTGGACGAGCTGGTCGACTTCATCGCCACCTCCGTCACCACCCCGCGCGGCCTGCTCGCTCGCCTCCGCTACCTGACGAAGTCGCCCAAGACGCTCCAAGCCGCCCGCGTGGCCGGGCTGACCGTCACCGACCGCACACTGAAGGCATGGCTCGTCGGCACACAGAAACCCTCGAAGGCCAACCTGAACCGTATCGAACAGGCCTATCGTGTGGTACGCCGTCACAATGTCGCCCGCCACCTTCTGAAACGTCTCAATTCTTCCGGCGGCACCCGGGTAGAGATCCACCCCCTCAACCAGTCCCAGGTCCCCAGACCGCACCAGCGCACTCTTGAGTTCCGGCGCATCAACATCCGCCATTGGGACCCCATCGTGACCGCCTGGGCCACCGGCGACGCTCGCGCCCTCGACGATGCCTGGACCACCGATGTCCTGCCGGACTTGGGCAGCCAGTGGGGCCAGTACGAGTACGTGACGAACATCGGCTTCGCCGCCTGACCAACCATCCGCACGGTACGGAACAGATATGAGATGAGCCGCAGCACGCTGGCTGTCACATAGACAGGCGTGCTGTCACCAAGACCGCCGGCACAACACGGGGTCCGGAAAACTGAGGTGCCCTGTCGCGTTCAAGCCGGCGAATTCCCACTCGATCTCATTCGGAGCGGCAGATGCTTGCCGACCGGGCTGTGAGTGACGGATCCGCGCCCCCCTTGCCCAGGCCCACACTGAGTGGCGGACCGGACATTCTTGCGGACCCGTTCCTGCTCCACCGCACGCTTCACTGCGTGAGCTGCGGGAGAGAACTCCTCCGCCAGCGCAGCAGCACGCCCCTTCGTCCTGCGGCAGTAGATCCATCCCCGGAACTCTGTCCACAGCAACGCGCGATCCGCCAAGATCAGACAGATGCCGACAGCGACGCCCCGTGACCACGCCGTACGCAAGGTACGTGAGCAACGCCATGACCTCCCGCATCGGCGAGGCCCGCTGTCGGCCTCGTCGCCGTAGTCCACGGCCAGGTCAAGTGTTGTGGGCTGCCTCGTGGCCCAGGGCGTGACCTCATCGTCAGCAGTGCCACCGTCACTGGGGCGAGGCGCAGGGCTTCGCAGGCAATGTTTGTAGCAAGGCTCGTTGGTACCAGCGCACCAGGTTCTTTTGGCTCCGACAGCCGTTCGGCCGCCGGGCCGGTGGCAGGCTGATGCACAGGCGCAGCCAGCGAGAAGAGGCCGTCAGGGGCGCGGGTGAGCCGTCGACCACCGGTTCGAGCTTGGCACCAAAAGACCTTGGAACCGTGGTCCCCACGGAAGTGCTTACAGACAGGCCGTCACCCCCGTCTCACGCCGTGGCACCACAGTTCAGCACCGGCGCAAACAGTCCTCAGCGCGGAGCAGCCGGCCAGTGCAGGTCGCCGGTTGACGGGTCCAGGGACCATTCCAGAATGGTTTCTGCTGCGGTGAGTTGGTCGAGCGCCGAGGCCAGCAGCTCGAGAGGCAGGCCGCAGGCGTGGGTCAGGCGGTCGGCTTCTGCGGTGCCGTCCTGGCCGGGGGAGCGGTGGGCAGCGAGCGCCAGGGCCACGATCTGGGCGGCCGGTCCCAGGTGCGGCAGGGGTGCCCGGGCGGTGGTGCGCAGGGCCCAGTCGGCGGCGCGGGCGCGGTCGTCGCGGCTGGGGGCCTGGGTCAGGACGGTGGGGTCGAGGAGCCGCGCTGTGATCGCGCGGCCGGGGGAGGGGGGATCGGCGGCCCAGTGGTGGAGCCAGCGGGCTTGGTGCAACTCCTGCCACGGGAAAGCGGTGTGGGCCAGGCGCATTGCGCGCAGCAGTCCGCCGGGCAGCCGGACGTGTCCTGCTGTCGTGGTGCGCAGGGCGCACTGCAGGGCCAGCAGCCGGGCCGCCGCGCTGGTCTTCGGAGGCAGGGCGCAGGCGAGGTAGCTGAGCATCTCCTGCACCCGGACCCGCTCGCCTGGTCCTCGCGGCCTCGGCCTGTGTCGGGACCGGTCGGACCTGAGGGGCGGCGGGGGAGCGGTGAGCGTCTCCTGGGGGACGATAGCGGCGTGGGCGGTGGCCCGTGCGCAGGCGGTGCAGACGTCTGCCAGGCGCCAGAGCCGCCCGCCGTACTCGCGGGCGAGGACGAGTTCGACGGGGCCGGAGCAGCCGCGGTGGCGCGGATGCCACCGGCAGCCGCGTTCATGGCACCGGCAGGTGCGCAGATGGGGCGGGAGGGCGTCGCGGCGGGCGTGCCGGGCCAGGTGCGCCAGGGCGGCGGAGCGCGTCCGTGTGGTGTGCGGCACTTCGGTGGTCAGGGTGCACTGGGCGCAGACCAGGACGGTGCCGTCCCGGCGTGGGCGCAGTTCCACGGTCCAGGTGCGCGGCACCGCCGGTGCCGTCGTGCAGGGCCTCATCGGGCACGCGTCCTCCTGTCTGGTCGATGTCGGCCTCGGGCCGGCCAGTCCGTCGGCGGACGGCCACCGTAGTGCAGACCTCTGCCCTCTTCGGAGTGTCCCCGCCTGCGCAAATAGGGCAGAGGTCTGCACTGACAGGGCAGGGTGCTGCACCATCGGATGGTGGGGTGACGATCATCCCGCCCGAGCCCAACCTCACCGCGCTCCGCCTGGAGCTGGCGCGGCTGCGGGCCGAACGCGGATGGACCTACGACGAACTCGCCGAACGCAGTGGCCTGGCCCGGCGCACCCTCATCGAGATCGAACAGGGCCGCACCATCGGCAGCCTCAAGTCCTGGCACGCCCTCGCCCACGCCCTGCACGTCCCCGTCGACCACCTCTTCGCCCCCCTCTGTGAGGGGCACCCCCCGCCCGCCGAACCTCTCGGCTGACCCTCGCCCGCACGCCCTCGCACGCTCCCTGAGGGGCGTGGCGGATCACTCGATCCGGGAACCAGGCCAGAACAAACGGCCGACCCGTCGCACGCCTGTCGCAGCGGATGACGCCGAACGCGGGACATTCCGGCCCGGCCCCCGCCACCACGGCGCGCCGCCTGCCAACTTCACCGCCATGCGCTCCACCACTACTCCGGCCGTCTGCGGCCGCTACTGGGACGGCAGCCCCGCCGCCGCCCGCCGCTCCCGTGCTCTGCGCGTCGCCCCGGACAGCCCCAGCAGGCTCCTGCGCACCGCCCAGAGCGGCCGCTGCCGCCACTGCGGCCACCGCATCGAGTGGTACTACCGCGCCGACGGCGACTCCCGCCCCGTCGGCCTCCACCCTGCCGAGCTCGCCACCGCCGCCGTCCCCGCCTGTCACCGCTGGCACGTCGCCTCCGGTATCGCTCACCCCGCTGGCGATGGCACCGCCTGGTCCCGCATCCCGCACCCCCTGCTGTGCCCGGCCCGGCAGCCTGCCGCAGCGCTGACACCCCACCTGGCCGAATTGCGCACCCGCCTCGCTCTCCGCACCCGCCGCCTGATCGACACCGGCGCCCTCACCCCGCCCCCAGCCACCCTGGCCCGCCGGTCCCCGCCCTCTGCCGGCCCGCCCGCCCCGTCGTGCAACTCCTCTACGTCCGCTACCTCGCCCCCAGCCCCCTCGAGGACATCCGGTGCGTGGCCCAGACCCGCACCCGCCACCGCTGCACCCGCTCCCTGCCCGACCCCACCGCCGCCCCCGGCCTCTGGGCCCTGCTGCCCACCACCCCCGGCTCAGCCCAACTCCCGCTGCCCACCGCAACCATGGCCGTCTACGACCTGAGCCACCTGCCCTACGCCGAACAACTACGCTGGCGCGCCCAGCGCTGCCCCCAGCACGCCGCCGCCTCCACCGCCGCCGACACCGCCCTCGCCGCCTGGGAGCCCTTCGACCCCCTGATCCACCACCAGCACATCCACCCCCGCCTGCCCACCAACACCCGCCGCCCCCACCGCCCATGACCACCCCCGCCTCCCGCATCCTGGTCTGCGGCAGCCGCACCTGGCCCTGGCCCGACACCGTCCACGCCCTCCTCGACCGCGCCGCCGCCCGCCACCCCGACGACCTCGTGATCATCGAAAACGCCGCCACCGGCGCCGCCCAGGCCGCCCACCGCTGGTGCGAACACCACCGACTCCGCGCCTGGCGCCACCGCTGCTACCCCGCCCGCTCCTGCCGCGGCCTGCCCCCACGCATCAACGAGGCCGTCCGCAACCAGCACATGCTCCACGACGAACAGCCCCGCCTGCTCCTCGTCTTCCACCACCAATTCGCCCCCGACCGCGGCAACACCGCCGCCATATGCCGCCGCGCCCTCTCCGAGAACATCCCCGTCTGGCTCACCCCCAGCGCCGACCCCGACCACGGCCAATGGCTGACCTGACAGCGCCCTCGAAGACCGAACCGCCCCCGCCGCAGCCGCCCGCCACCCGGACGCCGACTCCGCCTGCCATCGGCAGCCCTGCGACCGGACCCGCTCCGACCATCTCGCGCCCCGCTATGACCGTTGAACGCCCGGAGAACCGCCTCCCGCGCCCGCCCCGCGCCGTCCCCGCCGCCGTCGAAGGTATCGTCGACTGCATCCTCTACGTCAGCCACGACCAGCACACCGTCCTGCGCCTGACCACCGGAGAGACCAACCCCCAGGCCCGCCCCATCACCGCCACGGGCAAGGCACTCTTCGGCGCCCAGCCGGGGGAGTGCCTGCGCCTGACCGGCCGCTGGACGCGGCACCCCCGCCACGGCCCCCAACTGGCGGTACAGCACTGCGCGCGCACCCAGCCCACCACCCTGCGCGCGATCCGCCTCTACCTCGCCTCCGGCATGATCCACGGCATCGGCCCCACCCTGGCCACCGCCATCACCGACCGCTTCCACGACCAGACCCTGCACATCATCGACACACACCCCGAACGGCTGACCGAGGTCCACGGCATCGGCCCCACCCGCCTGGCCCGCATCACCGCCGCCTGGCAGACCCAGAAAAACATCGCCGAGATCATGGCCTTCCTCCACGGACTCCAGATCTCCGCCACCCTCGCCGTAAAGATCTACAAAACCTACGAAAACAGCGGCCACACCCCCCTAGAAACCGTCCGCAACCACCCCTACCAACTGATCCGCGACGTCCGCGGCATCGGCTTCGACACCGCCGACAAGATCGCCCTCGCCGTCGGCATCCCCAAACACAGCGACCAACGCCTCCAGGCCGCCCTCCTGCACACCCTGCACTCCTCCATCACCACAGAAGGACACTGCCACCTCAGCGAACACACCCTGCTCGCCCGCACCCGCCAACTCCTCACCGACGACGACCCCCACACCGCCGACCTCCTCGAACTCCCGCTCCTGCGCCACGCCCTGCGAGCCCTGACCGACCGCGGCGAAGCCGTCACCGAAACCCTCCCCCTGCCCCTCGCCCCCAACAACGCCCACGACACCCCCATCGTCAGCGCCGCACACATCCACCAAGCGGAGACCAGCCTCGCCCGCCACATCCGCCGCCTCCTCAACGCACCCTCCGCCCTCGTCGGCCGCACCGACTGGCAAGCCACCCTCACTGCGCTGCGCCCCGACGACACCGCCGGTCTGACCGACGAACAGCACCAAGCGGTGCTGACCGCCCTCGCCCGCCCCGTATCCGTCCTGACCGGCGGCCCCGGCTGCGGCAAAACCCACACCCTGCACACCCTGATCGAAGCCGCCCACAACGCCGGCGCCAGCGTCGCCCTGGCCGCCCCCACCGGCAAGGCCGCCAAACGCCTGGAAGAGACCACCGGCCGACCGGCACAGACCGTCCACCGCCCCCTGCGCCCCGCCGACCCCACCACACTCTTCGACCCGACCGGCCCGCTGAGCACCGCCGACCTCGTCGTGATCGACGAGGCCTCCATACTGGACGTCAGACTCGCCGCCGACCTGGCCACCGCCGTCCCCAGCGGCTGCCACCTCCTGCTCGTCGGCGACACCGACCAACTGCCCAGCGTGGGGCCCGGCCGCATCCTGCGCGACCTGCCGGCCACCGACGCCACCCCCCCGCACCCGGCTGACCCGCGTCTTCCGCCAGCACGGTGACAGCGCCGCCATCGTCACCAACGCCCACCGCATCCTGCGCGGACACATGCCCGAGCCCGCCCCCGGCGTCTTCGGATGCATCCTGTCCGACACCGCCCACGGCGACCCCGCCCGCCTGGCCGACGCGGTGGTCGCCCACGTCGCCGACCGCATCCCCCGCGCCTTCGGCGTCCGTGCCGAGGACGTCCAGGTCCTGTGCCCCGGCAAGAAGAACGCCGCCGGCATGACCGACCTCAACCTCCGTCTCCAGGCCCGCCTCAACCCACCCGCCGCCGGACGGCCCGAACACCACGTCGAGGGCCGCATCTACCGCCTCGGCGACCGCGTCCTGCAAATCCGCAACAACCCCCGCCGCGGCACCGCCGGAGTCTTCAACGGCGCCACCGGAACCATCACCCACATGAATCCCGAAGACCACCGCCTCACCGTGACCTTCCAGGACGGCGAGCAAGTCCCCTACCCCTTTCCCGACGTCGCCGACGAACTCCTGCACAGCTACGCCCTGGCCGTGCACCGCTCCCAAGGCAGCGAGTACCCCTACGTCGTCATCCCCATGATCACCGCGGCGGGCATCCTGCTCCAGCGCAACCTCCTCTACACCGCCGTGACCCGAGCCCGACGCGGCGTTCTGCTGATCGGCCACCGGACTGCCGTCGAAAGAGCACTACGCAACAACCGCGTAGGGCACCGCAACACGGCACTGGACACCCGTATCACTCAACCGGACCGGCCCGCACCGGCCCGCCTACAACGTCTGACAGGACAACTCTCCTGGATCTGAACCAGCCCGGGACTATGCCGGTAGACCGCTGTCCGGCGGGACCGGCCGCGACACCCGGCAAGCCCCCCCCGTACGGTCTTGACTCCCGGCCGCGCGGGGGCCCAGGAACCGCTCCTCGACCGGAGGTTACGGACACCAGCGCGAACTCACTGAGGGCAAGATCCGGCGCGCCAACTCCGGATCCGCTCGGCATACATCTAGGTACGTAAGGAGTCGGCGCGATATCGGCTTCGTAGCGCCGCAACCGCGGGCGCACGGGAACGACAGCGCCACGGCGGCGCCGGTCGGCGGTGCCGCGCTTGCCTGGTACCCGTTCCACGACTGCCGTGACCCGCCGGGCTCTGTCGGCGAAGTTCCGCGCAGCGCCTGTCAGACCCTGGCCGCCCCGACGCCCGCGGTCGGAACTCCGCTCCGGGGAGCAGCCCGCACCCAACTTCCTCGGCCACGTACCTGACCGGCCGTACGTAGGACAGGTGCTCAAGTCGGAGGTATGCGACCGGCCATCTCGACCACAAAGTCTGAAGGGCCACCAGGCCACCAGCAACCGTTCTTGGTGTGGTAACCGGGGCCGACGATTAGGTGCAGGGCCCTCTCGGCCCTGGTCAGCGCCACATAGAAGGTGCGTCGTTGTTCCGCGCGTTCCTGCGCCGTGGGGCTTCGCCACCCGCCCCGGTCGGAAACATTGCGCGGGATGATGCCGTTGAGCAGTCCGGGCAAGATCACCGTGTCGAACTCCCGGCCCTTGGCCGCGTGATATGTGGTGAGGAGGACCTTGCCGATCACCTGCTCTCCCTGGGCGAGGTCCTGCAGCAGGAGGCCCTTGGACCGGCATAGGCGAGTCAATTCGTCCAGACAGTTGGTGTTGTCCTGATCGGGGTGCGATGCGGCAACCGCATCCAGTTCCAGGCCCGAGCGCAGCCGCTGCAGCCAGCCCTGGGCAGGTCCGTCGGCCGGGTAGGGCGGCTGGGGATCAAGGCAGGTCTGCAGCGTCCGCGGCAAGGCCAGCCGCGATGCGGGGCGCGGGAGATGTGCCTCGGTACGCAGTGTTGTGAGGGTACGGGTCAGGGCGGCGAGCGACGGCGCTTCTGCCCTGCACAGCATGTCGGGGCGGTCGGCGTCCGGGGCGGCGTGGACCTGGAAGTTGGTCATGGCGCGGCTCGCACAGCGCTGGATGAACCGCGAGAGCGCGCCAGCGGGCAGTTCGTCGTCCCGCTCGTACAGGAACGGCAGCTGGCGGTGCATCAGGTCCGTGTAAAGGGCGTCGAGCAGAGGGCCGCGCTGCGGGTACAGGACGGCGATCCGCTCCAGGCTGATCTGCTGGTGCTCTGCCTGCTGAACGAGATCGCAGGCCAGGAGGGCATGCGCATCAAGCGCCCCCTCAACCTGTACGAGACTGACATCTCCGGGGGTGCCTCGTCGCGTGCCCGACGCCCCCGGGGCGGCTTCTGCGGCGGTGATGATGTTCTGCCCGCTTCGATAGTTGACGTCGAGTTCCAGGTCGCGGAAGTCATCCCGGGCCGCCAAGGCAGTCAGATACCTGGGGTCGGCACCGCTGAATCCGTAGACGGACTGGTCGGTGTCCCCGACCGCGAAGACGGTGATGCCGGCCAGGTCGTGTAGAGCCACTACCAGTTCGTGCAAAACTCCGCCGAGGTCCTGGTACTCGTCCACGATCAGGTGAGGAAACCGTGCGTGCAGGAGGTCGCGGATCGGCTCGTGGTCGCGGACGATGCGCACCGCGCGCGTCACCATGGCTTCGAAGTCAGTCTCTTCGCGGGCAAGGAGCTGTTCCTCGTAGAGGCGGGCGGCTTGCACTTCGCGCGGGTCGAAGACGTCCAGTGGCTCCTCGCAGGCCAGAGCGCGGCGAATGCGGGTGCATTCGGCGGTGCGGTACTGGGCGAGGGCCTCGCTGATGCCCACCTGGTCGAAGCAGCGCTGCAGGAGCGCTTCGGTGGCTGTTCTGTTCAAGACTTGCCCCGCATGAGGTGTCGGCTGACGGGTGAGGGAGGCGAAGGCCCGCAGGATCTCGTTCAGGCAGAAGGCATGGACCGTGGAGCAGGCGATCCGTCCTTCGGACACACCGCTGCGCAGGACGCGACGGCGTATCTCGTCAGCCGCGGCATCGGTGTAGGCGATGCACGCGACTCCGCGAAAGGGCGAGATCTGTGTCTGCAGCAGATAGGCGATGCGGGCGACGAGAGTGTGCGTCTTGCCGCTGCCGGGCCCGGCCCGCAGGACGACATCGCCGGGGTGGAGAACCGCAACTGGAGTACTAGGGAAGCGCTGGCTCATCGTCCCGGACGGACGCGCTCTGAAATGGGGCGACAGCCGGGTACCCGCTGATGCCCACGTCCGCATCCCCCACAACCTTGTCTGCTCCGCCCACCCCCGCCCCGTTGGTTTGCCACCGGTATTCGGGGCGATCTGGGACGAGAACCGACGTCGCGCCGAGCGGCCCTGTCCGCCCATGCCCGACACCGGCTGATCACACCAGGGCTCACCTCAAACAGCAGCGGGACCTTCGTGACCAGCCGAGCGCCTACAGCCGGGCCACATGATCTCCAATGCGCGTGCCTCCGATCGGCCGATCTGCGATACAACTCGACGACTTGGGCCCAGGGAACACGGAGCTGTCCGGACGGGCCGGCAGCTGTTTCGAATTGGGCAGGCACGCACCGTGAGAACGGCCAACTGTGGTCACCAGGGCTCGGGACGGGGTTTCCCAGCGGGCCTCATCAGGGTCTGCGCTGCCATGAGGTCCGGTACGACCTTGACCAGTTTCCAGCCGGTCGCCTCACCGGTCCATCGCATGACGGCCCGCGGGAGCTCGGGGTCGATGTGCGCGGCACGGGGTGGGTCCTGGCCGAGCGTCACCGTCCGCAGTCGGCCTGGCTGGTAGGTGCGGGCCAGGAGCCGCCGCCCCCACCGTTCGACGACCTCCTCGGACCAGCCAGCCGGCATCGCCCTCGTCCTCCTCCTGATCTTTCGTGTCACCCGGGTCGAGCGTGGAGAAAGGACTCATGTCGGCGGCTTCCTCGGTGACCTGGCCATTCTGGTCCGCATCCTCACGCGCCATGCTCCGAGTTTCCTGGCCCGGGCCCACGGGGTCGAGGGTCCGCGCATCACCGGCCCGTACGGACCGGTGATGCGCCGGTCCGCGTCGCGGAAGCGGGCCCGGCGGCGGCTTCCTGCGCGTCGCACAGCGCGAGGTTGACAGCACGGCGCTGTGGCAGGACGGTGCGGTCATGCCGAACTCCGAGGACACCCGGGCCCGGCCGCCGCGGCCGGTGCCGCATGTGATGGATGAGGCGCAGGCCGCGGTCCTGGTGCGGCTGCGTGAGCGGTACGCCGATGCGCTGGAGGGCATCCGCGAGCGCCAACAGGAGACTTCGGTCCCGGTGGTGCTGCACGCGGTCCACGCTCACCAGGCCCGCCGTCTGTTCGCGTGTGATTCGCGCTGGCGGGAGGCCACAGGGGTGACGGAGATCCCCGAGGACCGGGCCGAGGATGTGGCCGATGCCCTCGCTCTGCTGCGGGTGGCCCGCGCCGATCTCGACGGGCTGGAGGGGATTCTGCTGCTGGCCGCGCGCTCCACGAGCACCCGTACCGGGAAGCCGCTGCTGACTTTCCGGCGGATCGCCGATGCGCTCGGCGTCGAGTCCGAGCAGGCCGCCCAGGGCCGCTACCGCCGCAATGTGGGCAACCTCAACGGCAGCGACGCGGGATACGACGGCACACCGTAGCCGCCCGGTGCCGGCGCCTGCCGCTACGGCCCGTGCGGCAGCGACTCCCCGACCGGCCCCGGCCACGACATCAACATCCGCCCCGAGCTTGCCGCTCGAGTGTCCGACTCGGGCGGGGGCGGCTTCTGGGACGGCCTGTGGAACGGCATGAAGAACGCAGCCAAGAGCTCCATAGACTGGGCGGTCGGAGGCACCATTGCCGGCTGCGTCGGCTCGCTGGAAGCCGGCTGCGTTCCCGGTGCCGTCGTCGGCGGATTCGGCGGAGCCCTGGCGGGGCTGGGCGTCTACGGCTACCAAACAGCGCGAGGTAACTGAGGCATGAAAACGGTCAACGGCACTCACGAGTCCCCCGAAGCAGCGCACCCCGTGCGCCCTGTCGTCATCAGCCTCGTGCTCTTGGTAATACTCCGGGAGGTCTTCAGCTCTGCCGCCGGCGGCTTGAACAGTCTGAGCGGCGTGGGGCTCCTCGTCCTTTGGGCAGTTGTCGCAGGACTGGGGGCACGAATCATCGAATACGCGCTGCGGAGGATCTCCAGGTCGCGACATCGCGACCGACGCATGTGAGCAGCACCCGTTCCCGTGGACATGACCGCCGCGGTTCAGCAAACCGCTTGTAACGCATGGTCGGCCAAGCGTCAAGGCCCGGCAAGAGGCCCGCTGCGCCACCCACCCTGGACCGAAATCAGAACGATCCCCAAGTCACGCGAGTCAGCGGCCCGGCGGACGGTGTTGCCGCCCATGTGCAGTTCGCGGCCGATCTCCCGGATGCCGTGGCCCTGGTCGAGCAGGGCGTGGACGGCGGCATGCCGTGCGCGGAAACGGGCTTCGATCGGCGACATCTCCTTCACCGGAGCGGTCGCGTCGGCGAAGGAGATGTCCGCGACGCCGACCGCATTGGATGCCGCCTCCTGGAAACACGCCTGGTGGCGGTGCACGCAGCGTTCCACGGCGGTGCCGAGGTTCTGCCACAAATGAAAGCCGTCTGCGACCTGCACCGCGTTCGGCGCTCCGGTGCGGGCGCCGTCGGCGTAGGCGCCGGCCCGGTCCCGGCAAATGATCTCGGCTCCGGGATGGGCTCGGAGCCAGGAGGCCAGCGTTCCGGCATCCCGGCCGGGCAGCAGGTCGAGGGGCTGACCGGTTTCGCAGTCGATGAGCACAGTGCCGTAGTGCTGACCGCGGCGGGTAGCGAAATCGTCCACGCCCAGGACCCTGGGCACTGTCCAGTCGGGGTCGGGCAGTTCCATCACCAGCCGCAGCAACGTGGTGCGGCTGACGAGTCCGTGCAGGACCCCCGCGAAGCGGGAACCGGAACGACCCGCGAGAGCCACAGCAACGGCCTCAAGGACCCGACGAGAAGGCGGAGTTCGCCGCCCGTACCGCACCGTCAGCCCCGCGACCTGCTCAACGAACGTACGACGCGAACACATGGTGTTCTCGCAGTACAGACGCCGAACAGTCAGCACAATCAGCACCGCTTGATCGCCCACTGGGCTGTCCGCAAGGTGCCTGTCGTAGGTGCTGTGCACCCGTCCCGACACCACCGCACAGTCCGGGCACGACACGTCGTAGTCACCGGTACGGGCTCTGATGCGGACCGTCCCGTCCGCGAGGAAGACCCGCTTCACCAGCACGGAGTCGAGATACGGGAACAGCACACGGACGAGGTCATCACACCGCACCACGGTCCCAGATGACGCTGTGTCACCGCATGGGAATGCCGGTGATCGTCCTCACGGAATATGTGCCTGAACCCACTACTGCTCGATAAAGCCAGTCCACGTCCGGGTTGTTCTTGACCTTCTGCTGCCACAGCGACTCCTGCTGTGAGGCGAGACGGGCCTCCAGCTGCTGAAGGCTGGACACGTTCCGCCCGGCGAAGTACACGCCGACCAGCGTCAGCAGAGACATCAGGAGCAGGCTGCCGCAGATCAGGTACCCCACGACGAACCGTGCCGGATCGCCTGCCGTGCCCCAGGCGATAGCTGTGCCGATGACGGCGGCGAGTAAGGACAGCCAGCTGATGGCCGCCCCGGCGCGCCCGATGCGGTCCAGCCGCCGGCGCCGGGCGAGCTGCTCCTGGGCGTCGATGACGAGGTTGGTGGTCACCACGTAGATCCGTTCGTCGGCGTCCCGCTGGCGAGCGAGGACCAGGTCGTTCGCGTCCCCGATCCGGCGGGGAGCGTCGTCGTCGAAGTCGCGGGCCATGGGATCAGCGGGCGAACGCTTCGGTCAGGCTGATGCGATAGCCGTCCTCTTCCATCAGCCCGACGGTGACGCCGAACGGATCGGGGTAGTCCAGCTCGATGGGGGTGAAGGAGAAGTTCGCCGCGGCCTGGATTGGCGGCACCAGCTCGCCGCCGGGCTGCGGCGCGGGGGCCGGCCTCCAGTCGGGGGCAACCGACGCCCAGCCCTCGGGGCCGCGGGACAGGAGCTGCTCGCTGCAGAGGAACTGGTACAGGACGTGCCCGCCCGAGGGAGTGAGCACCATGTTCGAGCAGGGCGCCGGGCCGACGATCGGCAGCTCGCCGGCGAGGACGACCTCGTCCTGGCCGACCTTGAGCGGGCGGACCCAGATCATCCCGACCAGTTCGCCGCGCACCAGCGGCATCATCAGTGGACGTGGCACGGCCCCTGCACCCAGACCTGCGGTGTACGCACCCTTCGTCGTTCCGACCAGTCTGTCCCACATCCGTGCTTCCACGGGAGCCCCCTGCTATCTGCTGAACCGATCACCGCACCCTGCCACGGGGCCGAAGCCGTGTCAGCGGAATGATCAGCCAGCGTGCGGAGGGGGATGGGGAGGAGCCGGACTCAGAAGGCCGGCGCCCGTCGTCGGTGAAGTGGATCCACGATCACCGGCAAGCCCGACGGCGGCGACGAACCACCGCTCTGCGCGGCCCCCGTCCGCTGACGTTGCCGTCAACTACTGCCGTCACCCCACGCAGAAGCCCTGTCAGGACGCACCTGGCGGGGCTTCAGGTTTGCGATCGCTCACTCCGAGCTGGTCCGTATCAGACGATCACGACGCACCCCAATCCGAAGCAGCGGCGGGATCGCACGCACTCGCTTATCCCGTTACCAGCTCACGCATCCGCGCGATTAGATCACGAGATCCGAGGTCTCCCGACAGCCGAACAAGCCGCTCGTAATACTCCTCGCTAATCGACAACTCGTCTTCGTAAATCCATGAGCACATGGTGTCGAAAGCTAGGGCGAACTCTTCGGCCGCCAGCAGGTCTCGCACGTCAACTGCGACTGAAGGCGCAGCAATGGGAGATTCCTCTAGAGGTCATTAATGGTTGGGGTTACGGGGGTTCGAGGTCCAAGCCGGTCTTGGCGAGGTAGCCCTCGACGAGGCCGGGATGGTGCTGCATTCGCTTGAGG
>NZ_JBWKFF010000029.1:0-81446 GCF_056434425.1 Streptomyces sp. NPDC044033
CCCCTCCCCCCCCCCCCCCCCCCCCCCCCCCCCCCACCCCCCCCCCCCCCCCCCCCCCCCCCCTCCCCCCCCCCCCCCCCCCCCCCCCCCCCCCCACCCCCCACCCCCCCCCCACCCCCCCCCCCCCCCCCCCCCCCCCCCCCCGCCCCTCTCGGCTGCGCTGGGGCCAGGTCAGATGTCGAAGACCTCGTTGACCAGGGCCACCTGCTCCGCCTGGTGGCGCTTGTTCGAGCCCACCGCCGGCGAGGAGCCGTGCGGGCGGGAGACCCGCCGCAGCCGCTCCGGAGCGGGGATGTCCGCGCCGACCGCCAGGTCGAGGTGGTCGATCAGGTTGAGCGCGACGAACGGCCACGCACCCTGGTTCGCCGGCTCCTCCTGGGCCCACACGAACTTCGCCGCGTTGGAGTACCGGGCGATCTCGGCCTGGAGCTCCTCACCCGGCAGCGGGTAGAGGCGCTCGATGCGGACGATGGCGGTGTCCGTCAGACCGCGCTTGGTGCGCTCCTCGGCGAGGTCGTAGTAGACCTTGCCCGAGCAGAAGACGACCTTGCGGACGTCCGCGGCGTTCACCGAGTCGTCGCCGATCACCGGCCGGAAGCTGCCGGTGGTGAACTCCTCCGCCTTGGACGCCGCCGCCTTCAGACGCAGCATCGACTTCGGGGTGAAGACGACGAGCGGCTTGTGGTGCGGGTTGTGCACCTGCCAGCGCAGCAGGTGGAAGTAGTTCGACGGCAGGGTCGGCATGGCGACCGTCATGTTGTTCTGCGCGCAGAGCTGGAGGTAGCGCTCGATACGGGCCGAGGAGTGGTCCGGGCCCTGGCCCTCGTAGCCGTGCGGCAGCAGCAGCGTGACCCCGGAGGTCTGGTTCCACTTCTGCTCGGCGGAGGAGATCAGCTCGTCGATGACGGTCTGTGCGCCGTTGGCGAAGTCGCCGAACTGCGCCTCCCACATGACCAGCGCGTCCGGGCGGGCCAGCGAGTAGCCGTACTCGAAGCCCATCGCCGCGTACTCGCTCAGCAGCGAGTCGTAGACGTTGTAGCGGGCCTGGTCCTCGGAGAGGTAGAGCAGCGGGGTGTAGTCCTGCCCGGTCTCCCGGTCCACCAGCACCGCGTGGCGCTGGCCGAAGGTGCCGCGGCGGGAGTCCTGGCCGGCGAGCCGGACCGGGGTGCCCTCCATCAGCAGCGAGCCGATGGCGAGCGTCTCGCCGGTGCCCCAGTCGATCGTGCCCTCCTCGACCTGCGTCGCCCGGCGCTGCAGCTGCGGGAGCAGCCGCGGGTGCACGGTGACCCGGTCGGGGATGTTGACCTGGGACTCGGCGATCCGCTTGAGGACCTCCTGGGAGATCGCGGTCTTCACCGCCACCGGGAACTCCGCCTGCGGCTGCGGGACCTCGGTCGGGGCCGGGGCCGTGGTGGCCTCCCGGACCTCGGTGAAGACCTTCTCCAGCTGCCCCTGGAAGTCCTGGAGCGCCTGCTCGGCCTCTTCCAGGGTGATGTCGCCGCGGCCGATGAGGGACTCGGTGTAGAGCTTGCGCACCGAGCGCTTCTTGTCGATCACGTGGTACATCAGCGGCTGCGTGAACTCGGGGTTGTCGGTCTCGTTGTGACCCCGGCGCCGGTAGCAGATCAGGTCGATGACGACGTCCTTGTTGAACGCCTGGCGGTACTCGAAGGCGAGCCGCGCGACGCGCACCACGGCCTCCGGGTCGTCGCCGTTCACGTGGAAGATCGGCGCCTCGATCATGCGGGCCACGTCGGTGGCGTACATGGAGGAGCGGGCCGACTCCGGCGCGGCGGTGAAGCCGACCTGGTTGTTGATGACGATGTGCACCGTGCCGCCGGTGCGGTAGCCGCGCAGCTGCGACATGTTGAGCGTCTCGGCCACCACGCCCTGGCCCGCGAAGGCCGCGTCGCCGTGCAGCTGGACCGGCAGGACCGTGAAGTCCGTGCCGCCCTTGCCGATGACGTCCTGCTTGGCGCGGGAGATGCCCTCGACCACCGGGTCGACGGTCTCCAGGTGCGAGGGGTTGGCGGCCAGCGAGACCTGGATCTGCTCGCCGTCCAGACCGGTGAAGGTGCCCTCGGCGCCCAGGTGGTACTTCACGTCGCCGGAGCCGTGCATCGACTTCGGGTCGAGGTTGCCCTCGAACTCGCGGAAGATCTGCGCGTACGACTTGCCGACGATGTTGGCGAGGACGTTGAGGCGGCCGCGGTGGGCCATGCCGATGACGACCTCGTCGAGGCGCGACTCGGCGGCCGAGTCGATGACCGCGTCGAGCAGTGGGATGACGGACTCGCCGCCCTCCAGCGAGAAGCGCTTCTGACCGACGTACTTGGTCTGGAGGAACGTCTCGAACGCCTCGGCGGCGTTCAGCCGGCGCAGGATGCGCAGCTGCTCGTCACGCTCGGGCTTGGCGTGACCGCGCTCCACGCGGTCCTGGATCCACTTGCGCTCCTTGGGGTCCTGGATGTGCATGAACTCGATGCCGGTGGTGCGGCAGTACGAGTCGCGGAGCACGCCCAGGATGTCGCGCAGCTTCATCATCGACTTGCCGGAGAAGCCGCCGACGGCGAACTCGCGCTCCAGGTCCCACAGCGTCAGCCCGTGCTCGATGATGTCGAGGTCCGGGTGCTTGCGCTGGCGGTACTCCAGCGGGTCGGTGTCGGCCATGACGTGGCCGCGGACCCGGTAGGAGTGGATCAGGTCGAAGACGCGCGCGCCCTTGGTGACGTCGTTGTCGTGCGAGACGTCGATGTCGCGGAGCCAGCGGACCGGCTCGTACGGGATGCGCAGCGCCTTGAAGATCTCGTCGAAGAACTCGTTCTCGCCGAGCAGCAGCTGGTTCATGATCCGCAGGAACTCGCCGGAGGCGGCGCCCTGGATCACCCGGTGGTCGTACGTCGAGGTCAGGGTCATGACCTTGGAGATGCCCAGCTTGTTCAGGGCGTCCTGAGAGGTGCCCTGGAACTCGGCGGGGTAGTCCATCGCGCCGACGCCGAGGATGAGGCCCTGGCCGGGCATCAGGCGCGGCACGGAGTGCACGGTGCCGATGCCGCCGGGGTTGGTCAGCGACGCGGTGACGCCGGTGAAGTCGTCCATCGTCAACTTGTTCGCGCGGGCGCGGCGGACGATGTCCTCGTACGCCTGCCAGAACTCGAAGAAGTTGAGCGTCTCCGCCTTCTTGATCCCCGCGACCACGAGCTGGCGGTCGCCGTTGGGCTTGACCAGGTCGATGGCGAGACCGAGGTTGACGTGCTCGGGCTTGACGAGGGTCGGCTTGCCGTCCTTCTCCGCGAAGGAGTGGTTCATCGACGGCATCAGCTTCAGCGCCTGCACCATGGCGTAGCCGATGAGGTGCGTGAAGGAGACCTTGCCACCCCGGGCGCGCTTGAGGTGGTTGTTGATCACGATGCGGTTGTCGAAGAGCAGCTTCACCGGGACCGCGCGCACGGACGTGGCCGTCGGCAGCTCCAGCGAGGCGTTCATGTTCTTCGCGACCGCTGCGGCGGGACCCCGCAGCGTGACGTACTCCGTGCCCTCGGCGACCGGGCTCGCGGGCTTCGCGGCGGGCTTCGGCGCCGCGCTCGGGGCCGGAGCGGCGGCGGCCGGCTGCGGAGCGGCCTTCACAGGCTGGGCCGGTGCGGCCGGTGCGGCCGGTGCGGCCGGTGCGGCCGGTGGGGCGGTGGTGGGGGCCGGAGTATCGGCCTCCGTGACACCCTGCGGCGGCTGAGCCGCCGGGGCGCCCGGCTTGTAGTCGGCGAAGAAGTCCCACCAGGCTCGGTCGACCGAGTTCGGGTCCTGGAGGTACTGCTGGTAGATCTCGTCGACGAGCCACTCATTGGGGCCGAAGACATCGGCTGGGCTCTTGCCCGGCCCGTTCTCTTCGGTCGAGATGCTCGAGGTGTTGGGGGACTGTGGCGACACGGCGGCAACCGCCCTCTTCCGCTTCCTAAGGTGGTGGACAGCGGGAATAAAGGCTACGCCTCTTGGGACCTTGCTTGCAGGCCACACGGGCCAGTCGTCGCGCAAGTCACATTGTTGGGTTGGTTTCGTGGCGTGACTTGGCGGGAAACACACCGAGTTTCGCTGTCCTTGAGGTCCCCAAGACTCTCCGAGGGTTCGGGTGATAGCGCCCACAACCCTCGAATGTGTGCTTCCGCAGTCGACCCTACGTCAACTCGCCTGGC
Source organism: Streptomyces sp. NPDC044033 (assembly GCF_056434425.1). Taxonomy (NCBI): domain Bacteria; kingdom Bacillati; phylum Actinomycetota; class Actinomycetes; order Kitasatosporales; family Streptomycetaceae; genus Streptomyces; species Streptomyces sp. NPDC044033. The sequence continues at coordinate 4,188 of NZ_JBWKFF010000029.1, forward strand.
GAGGCGTCCCCGGAAGAGTGACTTTGATGCGGCACCCACGGGGGGATTCGGCCACCCCTATCCGGCCACCGTGCAGATCGACCGCCCAGCGCGCGATGGCCAGCCCCAGCCCCGTACCGCCGTCGGTCCCCGGCCCCTGCTGGCCCGAGCCGCCCCGGTTGAAGCGCTCGAAGACCCGGTGCCGCTCGGACTCGGGGATGCCGGGCCCCTCGTCGATAACCTCCAGTGCCAGGGTCTCCTCGCCCTCACCGTCGCCGCGCCGGGCCCGGACCGTGACCCGGCCCCGCTGCGGACTGTGCTTGACCGCGTTGTCGACCAGGTTGGCCACGACCTGGTGCAGCCGCTCCACGTCCGCGTACGCGGTCAGTTCCGGTGGAGACACGTCCAGATGGAGATGGACGTCCTTGCGGGTGTGCGGTGCCGAGCCGCTGCCGTTGGCCATGCTGGCCTCCTTCAGGACGCCCGCCAGATACGGCCAGACCTCGAAGCGCCGCGAGCGCAGCGGCACGACGCCGTTGTCCAGCCGGGAGAGGTCCAGCAGCTGCTCGACGAGCCGGCCGAGCCGCTGCGTCTGGCGCAGCGCGATCCGCATGGTCTCCGGATCGGCCTCCGAGACGCCGTCGACGACGTTCTCCAGCACCGCGCGCAGCCCCGCGATGGGGGTGCGCAGCTCGTGCGAGACGTTGGCGACCAGCTCCTTGCGATGGGTGTCCACCGCCTCCAGATCGGCGGCCATGTGGTTGAAGGCGTTGGCCAGGTCGCCGAACTCGTCGCGCCGGTCGGCCCGTACCCGCCGGGTGTAGTCGCCGTGCGCCATGGCCCCGGTGATCTCGGTCATCTCGTCCAGCGGCGCGGTCAGCCCCTGCGCCACGAACTGGGTGATCAGCAGCGAGGCGATGATCGAGAAGACGGTGATGATGCGCAGCTCGGTCGCGGAGTGGATCGCGACGAAGACCAGCAGGGTGGTGATGATCACCGACCCGATGACGAGAGCGCCGAGCGCGGCCTTCACCGACCGGTACGGGTCGAGGGGGCGCAGCGCCTCCCATACCCGGCCCCACGCTCCGGTCCGCTTGGCCCGCTCGGTCCGCTCGGTCCCGCTCACCGGGCGCCGCCGGCGGTCGCGCCGCGGCCGGGCGCCGGGCGGTCCGCCCCGCCGCCGCGTGTGCGGCCCGTCATACGGCCGGGGTCTCCAGTGCGTAGCCCACGCCGTGGACCGTGCGGATGCGCTCGGCCCCGATCTTCCGGCGCAGCGCCTTGATGTGGCTGTCCACGGTCCTGGTCCCGGAGGCGTCGGCCCAGTCCCACACCTCCGCCAGCAGCTGCTCGCGCGAGAGGACCGCGCGGGGCGTATTGGCGAGGCAGACCAGCAGGTCGAACTCGGTGGGCGTCAGATGCACGTCGATGCCGCGCACCCGCACCCGGCGCTGCGCGTGGTCGATCTCCAGCTCGCCCAGGCGCAGTATGCCGCTGCGCGGGGTGTGCGCGGCCATCGCCGCCCGCTCCACCCGGCGCAGCAGTACGTGCACCCGCGCCGCCAGCTCCCGCATCGAGAACGGCTTGGTCATGTAGTCGTCCGCGCCGACGCCGAGCCCGACCAGCATGTCGGTCTCGTCGTCGCGGGCGGTCAGCATCAGGACGGGCACCGGCCGCTGCGCCTGGACCCGGCGGCAGACTTCCAGGCCGTCGAAGCCGGGCAGCATGACGTCCAGCACGAGGGCGTCGGGCTGCCACGCCTCGGCCGTCTCCACGGCCGCGGGCCCGTCGCCCGCGGTCTGCACCTGGAACCCCTCGGCGCGCAGCCGGGCCGCGATGGCGTCGACTATCGTCTGGTCGTCCTCGACGACCAGCACCCTCCGCTGTGCGCCCGGAGTGGCCGCGGCGCCGCCCGGGCTGATGTGTGTCTGCTCCATGCGCCCCGCCCTTAGCGTCTTTCCGTGCCCGGTCGTGCTTGGTCATGCCTGGCTCGTGCGTGCCTGGTCGGCTCTACGCAAAGCAGAGTACGGGCAGGTGGCAAGGGAGGGCTACGCGCCCCGAACCGCCAGGTGGACCACGTCCGGTACGCCTCGGGCAACTGCGATCTCTTCCGTCCGTACACCCGTGAACCCGGCATTCCGGAGAGCTGCGTCGAAGGCCGCGGAGGGCTGCGCGGACCACACGGCGAGCACGCCTCCGGGGTTCAGCCGGGCGCGGCAGGCGGCGAGTCCGGCGGGGGAGTAGAGGCCGCCGTTGTCCTCGGTGACGGTCCAGCCGGGGCCGTTGTCGATGTCCAGGCAGAGCGCGTCGTAGGTGTGCGGGGCGTTACGCACGTACGCGACGAGGTCGGTGTGCAGGATCTCGGTCCGGGGGTCGGCGAGCGCCTCGGCGGAGACGGCGGCGAGCGGCCCGGTGCGGTGCCAGCCGATGACGGCCCGCTCGCGCTCGACGACGGCGATCCGGCCCCAGCGCCGCTCGGCGGCGGCCCGCGCGAGGGAGAAGCCGACGCCGAGGCCGCCGATCAGGAGGGCGGGCGCCGGCCGCTCGGGCGGCAGCGCGGCGAGCGCCGCGTCGATCAGCAGCCGCTCGGAGCGGCCGTCGGAGGTGTCCATCAGGAAGCAGCCGTTGGCGATGATCTCGTAGACGTCGCCGGCCGCTTCCGCCGCTCCGCCGCCCGCCGCCGAACGCCCGCCGCCCGCGGCGCGCCGCCTGAGCACCACCTCGCCGTACGGGCCCTCGTGGCGCTCCAAGGTGACGGGGGCATCGGTGGCGTCGTACTGCGTCGACATGGTGCAAGACCTCCGGGCGGCTCGGCGGTGAACGGGGTGGAAAGGCGCGGAGACGGGACGCCTCGTACGCATTTTCGGTTGCCTATTGTGACAGGGGTCACTGACAGGGGTTGATTCCCGGGTCGACGCTGCACCTTAATGTTCTGAGAGCGACCGAGGGACACGGCCGCCCGGGAGGAAGGGGCTCGACCGCCGTGACCTTGGTGGACGCTGCCGATGTGCCGGTTGTCACGTCTGCGGGGGCCGCGCGCCCGCTCGCGCCGGGATGGCTGAGACGGGCCCTGGAACTGCGGCCCTGGCGCATCCTCCCGACCCCTGTCGGCACCCCCTTCACCTTCGGCTACGCCCTCGTCCTGATGGCCACCGCCGCGTACGCCGACTACGGCGACCAGGCGACCGTCAGCCAGCTGCTCCGCGACTCCAGCACCGATGTCGCGCACCTCTCGGACCGGCCGCTGCTGGCCCTCGTCGCGAGCGCGCTGTGGGTCGCGGGCGGGCTCCAGTCGGCGTACGGACTCGCCTTCCTCCTTATCCTCACGGCGCTCGAACGACGCGTCGGCGGCCTGCGCACCGTCGGCGTCTTCCTCCTCGGGCACGTCCTCGCGACCCTCGCCACGGAGCTTCCGGTGGCCTGGGGCGTCGCCATGGGCGAGCTGCCGACGGCCTCCCTGCACCGCCTGGACTACGGCATCAGCTTCGGCCTGATGGCGTGCGCGGGCGCGCTCGCGGGGCTGCTGGCGCCCTGGGCCCGGTGGACGCTGCTGGGGGCGGTGGGGCTGTTGTGCGCCCGGGACCTGCTGGAGTACCTCGACCCCCTCTCCGCCTGGGGCCACCCGCTGGCCTGCCTGGTCGGGATCGCCTGCTGGCCCGCCGTCCGGCAGCGGGTACGGGCGCGGGCGCCGGCACGGCTCTGAGGGGAACGGGCGCGGGCACGGCCCTGAAGGGGAACGGGCGCGGGCACGGTTCCGACGGGTACGGGCGCGGGCTGAGAGGATGGGGGGCCGCCCCGCCGGGCGGCATCCGCCTCGCTCCAGGAGCCCACGCACGTTGTCCGACGACGACCACGCACAGCCATCCCCCGGCACCTCCGACGACGCCGACGCGCTCGGTCTGCGGTCCGACTGCGCCAGCTGCTTCGGACTGTGCTGCGTCGCGCTGCCCTTCGCGGCCTCGGCGGACTTCGCGATCGACAAGGACGCCGGGAAGCCCTGCCGCAACCTGCGGACGGACTTCCGCTGCGGCATCCACGCCGACCTGCGGCAGCACGGCTTCTCGGGCTGCACCGTCTTCGACTGCTTCGGCGCGGGCCAGAAGGTCTCCCAGGTCACCTTCGGCGGCCGGGACTGGCGGCAGGCACCGGACACCGCGCGCCGGATGTTCGACGTGTTCCCCGTCATGCGGCAGCTCCACGAACTCCTGTGGTACCTCGCCGAAGCGCTGACCCTCCCGCGGGCCCGTCCCCTCCACGGCGAACTGCGCGACGCCCTGCACCGGACCGAGCGCCTCACCGGCGGCAGCGCCGAGGAGCTGGCCGAGCTCGACGTGGCGGCGCACCGGGGCGAGGTCAACGCGCTGCTGCTGCGTACGAGCGAGCTCGTACGGGCCGGTGTCGCGGGGCGCAAGAAACAGCACCGGGGCGCCGACCTCATGGGTGCCAGGCTCCGCGGCGCGGACCTGCGGGGCGCCAACCTCCGTGGCGCCTACCTCATCGCCGCCGATCTGGGCGGCGCCGACCTGCGTTCGGCCGACCTGATCGGCGCCGACCTCCGCGACGCCGAGCTGAGCGGCGCGGACCTCACGGGCAGCATCTTCCTCACCCAGGCCCAGCTCAACGCGGCCAAGGGCGACGCCGCCACCAAGCTCCCCGGGGCGCTTACGCGGCCGGGGCACTGGAGCTGAGCCGCCTGACGCGGCGCTGAGCCGCCCGGCGCTGCCGGTGTGCCGCCCGGCGTTGCCGGTGTGCCGCCCGGCGTTGCCGGGCGCCGGACGGGAAGAGCTCGGACCGCGCCCATTGAAGGTTCACGGTCAACCTGATTGGCTCTCCGGCACCCGACCGCCGGGAGTGCTGCCCATGCGAGCCTTCAGACCCTCCGCCGCCAGAGCCGCCGGGTTCCTCAGCGTCCTGTGCGCCGTCGTCCTGGCGGGCGGCCTCGCCCCTCCCTCACGAGCGGCCCCGGTTCCGGCCCCCGGACCCGCCCCGGCCACCTGCACCGCCCTCAGCTCCGCGCCGAGCCCCGCCCCCGCCCCCGGGATACCGCGGCTGACCGACGACCGCGGCCGGGTCGTCACCCTGCGCGGCTGGAATGTCGAGGACAAGACCCACCGCGGCCCCGACGCCCTGACCGCCATCACCGAGAAGCACTTCCGCGACCTGCGCGGCCAGGGCTTCGGCTTCGCCCGCCTGCTGATCTTCTGGGACGACCTGGAGCCCGGCCCCGGCCGGTACAGCGAGCGCTACCTCCGCCGGATCGGGCGCATCCTGGACTGGGCGGAGAAGTACCGCGTCCGCGTCCTCATCGACGCGCACCAGGACGTCTTCGGCCCGGCCTTCGGGCACCGGGGCATACCCCGCTGGGCGACGCGCACCGACGGGCTGCCCTTCACCCCCCACCCCGGTGACTGGTTCGCCGAGTACTTCGAGCCCGCCGTGCAGCGCGCCTTCACCCACCTCTACGAGGGCGCGGACCTCCGGCGCGCCCAGGCCCGTATGTGGCGCGTCCTCGCCGACCGCTTCGGCGGCCACCCGGCCGTACTCGGCTACGACCTCGTCAACGAGCCGATGGGCGAGCTGCGCGCGGGCGAGGACCTGCCGACGGCGGCCCGCCGGATCGAGGCCGAGCAGCTCACCCCCATGTACCGCCGCATCGCCCGCGCCATCCGCCGCGCCGACCGCCGGACCTGGCTGTTCGTGGAGCCCACCCCGGTCGTCGGCGAGGGGGTGCCGACCGGGCTCGGGAGGGTCGGGGACCCGAAGGTGGTGTACGCCCCGCACTTCTACGACACGGCGATGGAGGCGGGCGGCGACTACGACCCGGCGGCGGGCTGGATCGAGTCGTACGAGGCGGCCGTCACCGGCTATCCGAAGCGATACGGCGTTCCGGTGGTGCTCGGCGAGTGGGGCCCGCCGGACAGCGGCCTCCCGCACATGAACCGGTTCTACCGGGACGCCCTGGCCTCCATGGCCCGCTACAGCTCCGGCTGGGCGGGCTATGTGTGGTGCTACGGCGGCGGCTACTGCGCCCTCGATGCGGCGGGCCGGCTCCGCCCGAACAAGGACCTGACCGCCGCCCCGTACGCCGCCGCGGTCGCGGGCCGGGTGCGCGCGGAGACGTACGACCCGGACAGCCGCCACTACCGCCTCACCTACGTAGTCGGCTCTTCGGCGCCCACCGAGATCTCCCTGCCGCCGGACGCGCGGGGCTGGCGGGTCGCGGTGGCGGGCCGGGCCCGGAGCGATGCGCGCGCGGTGGCGCGGGGGAGGTCGGCGGTGGTGCGGGTGCGGGCGGCGCCGGGAGCGCGGGTGGTGGTGACGGCGCGTCCGGGATGACGTTCGGGGTGCGGAGCGGACGGTGCGCGCAGCGGCCGGTGACCGCCGACCGTCGGCCGCCGGCCGCTGCGGCATCGGCGGTGGCATCAGCGCCGACTGATGTGAAAGCATCAGTCCATGCTGACATCAGTAGACGCTGATCTGCTCCAGGTCCTGTCCTCCCCGCTCAGGCTCCGGATCGTGACCCTGCTCGCCCGCGAGACGCTGTGCACCACACATCTGGTCGAGGAGACCGGCGCACGTCAGACCAACCTCTCCAACCACCTCAGAGTGCTGCGCGAGGCGGGCGTCGTGGAGACCGAGCCGTGCGGCAACTTCACCTACTACCGGCTGCGGCCGCAGGTCGTCGAGGCGCTGGCCGGTTCGTTCGCGGAACTGGCCGCCACGGCGCGGGAGACCGCGGCCGCCGACCGCAGGAGGCCGTGCCTGTGACCCCCGCCGATCCCGCACCGGCCGCGGAGGCCCGTACGGCCCATACGGACGCGCCCGAGCCGCCGGTCGCCGCGCGGCTCTCCACGCTCGACCGCTTCCTCGCGGTCTGGATCCTGTTGGCGATGGGCCTCGGGCTGGGCCTCGGCCGGCTGATCCCCGGCCTGAACGACGCCCTCGCGGCGGTCGAGATCGGCGGGGTCTCGCTGCCGATCGCCGTCGGCCTGCTGATCATGATGTATCCGGTCCTCGCGAAGGTCCGTTACGACCGGCTCGACGCGGTCACCGGCGACAAGAGGCTGATGGTCTCCTCACTGGTCGTCAACTGGCTGCTCGGGCCCGCCGTGATGTTCGCGCTGGCCTGGCTCTTCCTGCCGGACCTGCCCGAGTACCGCACCGGCCTGATCATCGTCGGCCTCGCCCGGTGCATCGCCATGGTCATCATCTGGAACGACCTGGCCTGCGGCGACCGCGAGGCCGCCGCCGTGCTCGTCGCCCTGAACTCCGTCTTCCAGGTCGTCGCCTTCGGTCTCCTCGGCTGGTTCTACCTCGACCTGCTGCCCCGTTGGCTGGGCCTCGGCGACGGCCGGCACCTCGACATCTCCATGGGGAAGATCGCCCTGAACGTCGTCATCTTCCTCGGCGTCCCGCTGGTCGCCGGCTTCCTGACCCGCCGCCTGGGGGAGCGGAAGCTGGGCCGGGAGCGGTACGAGGCGAAGGTGCTGCCGAAGATCGGCCCCTGGGCGCTGTACGGGCTGCTGTTCACCATCGTCATCCTCTTCGCCCTGCAAGGGAAGACGATCACCTCGCGGCCGCTGGACGTCGCCCGCATCGCGCTGCCGCTGCTCGCCTACTTCGCGATCATGTGGTTCGGCGCCTTCGCCCTCGGCAAGGGGCTCGGGCTCGCGTACGACCGTACGGCGACCCTCGCGTTCACCGCGGCGGGCAACAACTTCGAACTGGCCATCGCGGTCGCCATCGCCACCTTCGGCGTCACGTCCGGCCAGGCCCTGTCCGGGGTCGTCGGCCCGCTCATCGAGGTGCCGGTGCTGATCGCGCTGGTCTACGTATCCCTGGCCTGGCGGCGGAAGTTCGGCGCTCGGGCGGGGTGAGGCGCGCGGCCGGCGGGCGGTTCGGACCGCCCGCCGAGCCGATGCCGGTGGTATCCCGTGACGACGGGTTGCCGGATGCGGCCGGGCTCCGTAACGATGCCCTATGAGCCTGACGACCGAAGGCCGCGCCCCGGGCCCGGTGCGTTTCTATCTCGCCTGCGACCGCGGGGGCTGCACGGAGCGGGTCACCTTCGACCTGGTGATCTCCGAACCACCACCGGACGAGGAGCTGGATCTCACCAACTTCCTGCTCCATGAGGCCAAGCAGGCGGTTCCGCACATCGCCGAGCTGGGCTGGATCTTCATTCAGGGCGGCGAGGGCTACTGGTGCCCGGCCTGCTCGACCCCCTCCCGCGGACCGGCGGCCGGGGCCTCCTGAGGCGGGGCGGACGGGCGTCGTCCGGATGGCCGCCGCCATCTGTACCGGCCCGCGCTGCGCCGTCTGTACCGGGCTGCGCGGGCTGCCCCGGCGGCGGGTGGCCCGCGGGAAGCGGACGCGGCGACGCGGGCGCCCGCGGGCTGCGGCAGGTCATGAACTCCCGGCAGGTCATGAACTTCCGGCCCGGTGACGCCCCGGACCACCCTCGCCCCGGCCCCCGATCGACGCCCGCGCCCCTCCATACCGGGCCGCGTCGACGCGCATGCCGCATGCCGCATGCCGCACGCCGCGCGGCCGTGTCCGTCGTCTGTCGACGACTGGCCCCCGAGGCCCGGCGCGCGGTGTCAGTGGCTGATGACGACCTTCCCCAGGCCCGCCCCCCGCTCGAAGTAGGAGAGCGCGTCCGGCGCTGCGGCGAACGGGAAGACGCGGTCGATGACCGGTCGCAGCCGGTGCCGGCCGATGACCCGGTTCATCCGCTCGAAGTCGCTCCGGCTGCCGACGGTGACCGTCCTGAGCGTCGCGCCACGCTGGAAGAACCGCGTCAGATCCATGCCGCCGCCCGACGCGAGATTGCCGACGAGGGAGATCCGGCCGCCGTCGGCGAGGGCCTCGACCGACTGGGCGACCGTTCCGGCGCCGCCGATCTCCACGATCAGATCGGCGCCGCGCCCGTCGGTGAGCTCCCGTACCCGGGCGCCCCACTCGGGCGTACGGGTGTAGTCGACGACATCGGACGCGCCGAGGGCGCGCAGGCGCTCGGCCTTCTCCGCGCTGGACGTCGTGGCCAGCACGTGCGCCCCGGCCAGGCGGGCGAATTGCAGGGCGAAGACGGACACGCCGCCCGAGCCCTGGACGAGCAGGGTGTCGCCCGGCCCGATCCCGCTGACGGCCGACCACGCCGTGAGCGCGGCGCACGGGAGCGTGGCCGCCTCCTCGAAGGAGAGGTGGTCCGGCACGCCGACCACGCTCTCCTCGTGGACGGCGATGTACTCGGTGAGCCAGCCGTCGCGCTGCACCCCGTACAGCTCGCCCCACCCGGAGAAGGGCCCGTAGAGCCAGGCCGGGTGGAAGCTGCTCATGACGCGGTCGCCGACGCGGAATCGCGAGACCCCGTCCCCGGCCGCCTCCACGACGCCCGCGCCGTCGGAGAGCGGGACGCGCCCCGGCGGCACCGCGGCCGAGTACCTCCCGCTGACGATGAGCCGGTCACGCGCGTTGAGCGCGCTGGCCTTCACCCGTACGAGCACGTGACCGGCGGCGGGAACCGGCACCGGGCGCTCCACGGGGACGACCGGGCCGCCGCTGTCGCCGTTCACCTGAAATGTGCGCATGAAGCGCTCTTCGCTGGTAGCTCTCACGCCTTCACGCTAGGGCCGGGCGACTGGATGGAAAGTATCATTCGGTCCAGGATTTAGTGCCGATCGTCCAGGAGAGGGGGAAGGTATGGACCCGATCGACGACCTCCTCGCCACGATGAGGATCGAGGACGCCCGGTACGTACGGGTGGAGGCCCGCGCGCCGTGGGGCATCTCGTTCCCTCCCCGGCACCTCGCCCGGCTGGTGCTGATCTCCAGCGGTTCGTGCTGGCTGACCGCGGACGTCCTCGACCGGCCGCAGCGGCTGACGGCGAACGACTGCTTCCTGGTACGGGCGGGCATCGACTTCACGCTCCAGGACGAGCGCGGCAGGACGGCCGTCGACTGCGAGGAAGTGTTCGCCCGGGGACAATCCGCCCGGGGACGATGGGAGGGGCAGGGGGCCGGCGGCTCGGCGCGGGCCGGGGGCGACGGCGCGCTGACCGAGATCGTCTCCAGCCGGTTCGCCTTCGACGCCGTGGCGGCCGAGCCGCTGTTCGCCCTCCTGCCGCCGCTGTTCCGGCTGAGCCTGGACGATACGGCCGGCCACCTGCTGCGCACCACGTTCGACCTCATCGCCCGGGAGAGCGAGACGGGCCGGATCGGCGGGGGCTTCGTCATGAGCCGCCTGTCCGACGTGCTGTTCGTCCAGGCGCTACGGGCCTGCTGCGCGGAGTTCGGCGGCGGCGCGGTCGGCTGGCTCGCCGCGCTGCGCGAGCCGCGACTGGCCCAGGTCATGCGGGAGATGCACGAGGACCTGGCCCACCCCTGGACGGTCGACGCCCTCGCCCGCAAGGCAGGCATGTCCCGCTCGGCGTTCGCCGCCCTGTTCAAGGAGAAGGCGGGCGACACCCCGCTCGGCTACCTCACGGCGTGGCGCATGTACCGGGTGAAGACCCTGCTCCGGGAGACGCCGCTGAGCGTCCAGGAGATCGCGGTCAGGGTCGGCTACGACACCGGCAGCGCGCTGAGCCGCGCGTTCCTGCGCCGGGAGGGCATCGCTCCCGGGACCTGGCGGCAGCTGAGGGGCCGGCCCTCCCCGCCGGAGGACGCCTGACGCGTCCGGGCTGTCTGCGGGGCCCCTGTCCGGTCCGCGCAGACCCGCTGCGCGTTCTCGGGTGGGTCCGGCCCCCGACTGCTGCCGCGGGCATGACCACGCGAAGCCCACGGATTCCGCGACGAGTTCATGGGCTGTGGCGTGAGCGATCACAGGTGCCGACGGGCGAAGCGGTCCCGCAGCGGCAGGCCGGCAGGCCGGCAGGCCGACGGGCCGACCTGCCGCCCTCGGCGTCAATTCACCCCGGAGGTGAGTTCGCTGAAGAGCCGGTTCGCCGCGGGTGAGGTGAACTGGCGCTGCAATTCGGCTCGGGCGATCTGCTTGCGGAACTCCCCTTCATGAGAGGCGTCACCGGCGTTGTGCATGAGGTCGGTGATCCATGCCGCGAACGCCTGGTAGTTCCAGATGTGGCGCAGGCAGTCGTCGGAGTAGGTGTCGAGCAGGCTCGCGTCGCCCTGCTGGAGCTGCCGGATGAGGGCGCGAGCGAGCACCTCGGCGTCGTTGAGGGCGAGGTTGATCCCCTTCGCGCTCATCGGCGGGACGATGTGGGCGGCGTCGCCGAGCAGGTACAGCTTGCCGTGGCTCATCGGGCTGTAGACCACGCTGCGCAGGGGCAGGATCCGCTTGTCGGCGATCGGCCCGGGGGTCACGGGCGTGCCGAACCGGGCGCCCAGTTCGCTCCAGACGCGCTCGTCGGGCCACTGCTCGATGGTGTCGTCGAGCCGGCACTGGAGGTAGAGGCGGCTGGCCTTCGCGCCGCGGGGGATCAGTCCGGCCAGGCCGCGGGGGTGGATCGCCATGCCGGAGGGGCGGCTCGCGGGCACGTCGGCGAGGATGCTCACCCAGGAGTATCCGTATGCGTGGGAGTAGCGGGTCAGTGCGTCTTCGGGGATGGTGGCGCGGCTGACGCCGTGGTGGCCGTCGCAGCCGGCGATGAAGTCGCAGCTGATGGTCTGCGCCGAGCCCGTGCTGTCCTGGTAGCGCACCAGGGGATGGGGGCCGTGGAGGTTTTCCAGGGTGACGTCGGCGGCTGCGAAGCGGAGGTCTCCGCCGTCGCGGAGGAAGACGTCGGTGAGGTTGCGGACGAGGATCTGCTGGGGGTAGAACAGGCTTTCGTCGTCGTCAATGACGCCGATCGGCATTTCCTCGCCGTCGATGAAGAAGCCACCCCCGGCCTCGGTGATGGGGTCCCCCTCCATCACCTCTTCGAGCCCCCACGCGCGGAACAGGCGCACTCCGCGGGTGTCGATGGTTCCGGCGCGCTGACGCTGCTCGACGTATGCGCGGCTGTGCTTTTCCAGCACGGTGCAGTTGATGCCGTTGCGGAGCAGGAAGTTGCCGAGCGTGAGCCCGGCCACCCCGGCCCCCACGATCACGACGGCCGTGTTCTCGGGTGTCTCAGTCATGTCGGAGCGCCTTCTCGGAAGCGGGCGGCACGCCGTTCGGTCAGAGCGTGAAGTGGCGTGCCGCCAGGGTTGGTTCGGCCTTCTGACCACCACTGTGGAAGCCGACGGCGTTGCCGCAAACCGATGAATGGAGGCGGGATACCGAAAAGCCGCCAAGTTGGATGAGGGCTACTTCCCGTCACCGCGCAGGGCTGCCTGGTAGCGGCCCGGAGTCTGGCCGACGACCTCGGTGAAGGCGTCGATGAAGCCGGAGGGGTTGGACCATCCGCACTCGGCCGCGGTGTCCGTGACGGACCGGCCGGCGGTGAGGTGCACCAGGGCGTGGTGGATGCGGAGGATGGTGCGCCAGCGGTGGAAGCTCATGCCGAGTTCGGTGTGGAACAGGCGGCTCAGCGTGCGCTCGCCGGCCCCGGCGGCACGCCCCAGCTCGGTCAGGGTCGCGGCCCGGCCGGGGTCGGCGTGCAGGAGGCCGGTGACGGTGCGCAGGCGGTCGTCGGCCGGTTCGGGCAGGTGCAGGGACTGCTCGGGCGTCTCGGCGACCTCGTCGATCACCACCGCGCGCAGCCGCTCGAAGGCTTCCGGGCGCATCTCCGCCCGCCCGGTCAGCGCCGGAAGGGCCTCGCGCAGCAGCGGGTTCACGGCGAACACGCTGGGGCGCGCCGTCAGCGTGGCGCACAGGTCGGCCGGGATGGTGAGGAGGTGGACGTCGGTCTCACCGTAGAAGCGGTGGGAGTGCGCGAAGCCGGGCGGCGTCCACGTCATGCGGTGGGCCGGAGCGACCCAGGTCCCGCGTTCGGTCGTGGTGGCCACCGCGCCCGCGGCCGCGTACACCAGCTGGCCGTCGTCGTGGGAGTGCGTGTCGAGGTGGTAGCCGTGCGGGAGCCGGCCCGCGCCGCTGAGCTTCGCCGGGTGCCGCGCGGGAGACGGTGAGGAAGGGTGGCGGGTTTTCGGCATAAGCCGTCAGCTTACCGATGGTTCGAACTGGGAGGCCGGCCTGGCGATGGCCCCGTGGGGCGGCGGTGTACGGCCTGCTGCCGCCTGCCGCCTGCCGCCTGCCGCCTGCCGCCGCCTGCCGCAGGGGGGAGACGCCGACGCCCCGGCTCGGCGTGGTGGGCCGATCCGGGGCGTGGGGGTGGGGCGGAGACGGTTACAGGTATTCGATCAGCCAGCTGGCCGGGTTGTCGTCCACCGTGTCACCGCCGGACCTCTTCCACCGCCCGATGACGATCTTCTGCGATCCCACGGGGAGCTTCTTGGCGAGACGGCCGGCGCTGTCCTTGATGTCCCAGGGCTGGATGCCGCCCCACTTGTTGCCGTCGTGAACGCTCACCCCGAGCTTCACGTCGTCGAAGGCGCAGCCGAAGCTGAGGTAGAGGTCGCCCCAGACGGTGGACTGGTTCGCGCCCGGCACGGCCAGGATGATCGTGTGCTTGTAGTGGATGGTCGCGCCGGCCTCGTCGAACGCGAAGCCATGGGGGATCTCGCCGGTCTGGAAGTGGGGCATCTGCACTCCTTGTCCGTCCGGCGTTCGACACCGCCCGACGGGCGGCACGAACTCCGGAAGCTCAGCAGCACGCCTGTGTGCAGCGCTCCCCCGATAGTCGAGCCGTCAGGACCTCACGGGGGCATTTCGCATCTTCCAGCCGTAAAGATGACGGACTTTCGTCCATGCGCGAATCGCTTCCCCAGCGCGCTCGGGACCCACCGTCAGCCATGCCGGGGTCTGCGCCATCGACCGGCGTCGGCCCGATCTCCGTCCGCCGTCAGGCCCGCGCTTCAAGGCCCGCGCTCAAGGCCGGGTGGCCGACCACTGCCCGAACGAAGCGGGCAGTGCCGCCAGGACATCGCTCTCCCGTGGGGTCAAGGGGCCGACTCGCCTGAAGTCACAGCCATGTCGTCGCCAGCCAGATGGTCACGGCCGCAGTGAGAAAGAGAGTGATGTTGAGGGCGATCTGACGGTCTCCCTGGTTCAGGTGAACCCTGGTCGCGCCGATTTGCAGGACCACGAACCCGATGGCGGCGGCCAGGGCCGTCCAGGGCGCGATGCCGGTCAGCGGCGGGAGGATCAGCCCGATCGCCCCGAGTACTTCGACCGCCCCGATGGCCCTGACGGCCTGCATCGGCGTGCTGTCCACCCAGGCCATCATCGGTCGGAGCTGATCACGGCTGCGGACCACCTTCACCCCGCCCCCGTAGAGGTAGAAGAGAGCGAGCAGGCCGGCAACGATCCAATACGCGACGTTCACGATTTTCCCTCCACGGTCGACCAGTTGTAGGTGACCACTCGTCACCAAGGGGGGGCCGGGCGAAGGCCGCGCGCACGCGTCGGCGACCCGGACCTTCAGAGGCATGAGCCGCCTCGGCCGTACGAACCCGGTAGCGGGCGGCCCGGCGGCTTCAGCTTTCCGGCCTCAGCCTTCCGGCCTCAGCTTTCCGGCCTCGGGGGGAAGTCGGTGGCGGGCTCGGTGGCGTAGTGGCTCATCGCTTCGATGTTCGACTGGGGGGTCAGTGCCCGACCGCCGTCGATCATGTCCCGCACGTCCCGGAAGTACTGCACATACAGGTCCGGCGTGAACGCGCTGAGCATGACGGCCGGTTGGTCGGTCGGGTTGGCGAAGGTGTGCGGGGCTCCGGTGGGGATCATCACGAACGTGCCCGCCGTCGCGTCGTAGTCCTTCTCTCCGACCGTGAACCGCACCGCGCCGGAGATGACGTAGAAGCCCTCGTCGTGCTGGGCGTGGCGGTGCTGAGGCGGACCGGGCATGTGCGGCGCGAGGATGGACTCGGTGAGTCCGAAGCGGTGCTCGGTATTGCTGCCGTCTTCGAGGACGCGCATGTGCGTGCCGCCCAGGACGATCGTCTCGCCTTCGCCCGGGCGGACCACCGATACGGCGGGGTCGTCGGTCGGCTCACTGGCCATCTGTTCGTCAGTCATGCTTCGATTCCACTGCCAGGGCGCTGCGGCTGTCCAAGACCCGTTCTGTGAAGTCGATACCCTACGGGTATCGTTGCACCATGGAGCTACGCACGCTGCGCTATTTCGTGGCGGTCGCCGAGGAACTCCACTTCGGCCGGGCCGCCGCCCGGCTGCACATGAGCCAGCCGCCGCTGAGCCGGGCGATCAAGCAGCTGGAGACCGAGGTCGGCGCCGCGCTGTTCGACCGGTCGTCCGCCGGTGTCACGCTCACCGCGGTGGGGGCGGTGCTGCTCGACGAGGCACGGGCCCTGCTCGACCAGGCCGACCGGGTACGCGTACGCGTGGCCGCCGCGGCCGGCGCCGCGACCATCACCGTCGGCATCCTGGGCGACGGCGCCGACCCGGGCGTGACCCGGCTGGCCGCCGCCTACCGCGGGCGGCACCCGGGCGTCGAGGTCCGCATCCGCGAGACCGACCTGACCGATCCCACCTGCGGGCTGCACACCGGCCGGGTCGACGTCGCCCTGACCCGCGGCCCCTTCGACGAGACCGGCCTGACGGTGCGCGCGCTGCGCGCCGACCCGGTGGGAGCGCTGCTGCGCGCCGACGATCCACTGGCCCGCCGCGACAGTCTGACCCTGGCAGACCTGGCCGACCGCGGCTGGTTCCTGTTCCCGCAGGGCACCGACCCCATCTGGCAGTCGTACTGGAACGGCGGGGAGCCTCGCGAGGGCCCGGTGGTGCGCGCCGTCCAGGAATGCCAGCAGGCTGTTCTCTGGAACGGCACGGTCGGCATGACTCTCCTGGACCACGAGCCGGCGGCGGGGCTCACCGTGGTGCCGCTGACCGACATGCGGCGGAGCCGCGTGGTGGTGGCATGGAACGAGGGCGACACGAACCCGCTGATCCGCTCCTTCGTCCAGATCGCGACCGCCGCCTACCACGAGTGAGCGCCGCGCAGTGCCTGCCACATCCGCACCCGCCCGAGCACGGGTGCGGGTGCGGGTGCGGATGATGGCCGACCCCCAGTATTCGAGGTTGCGCTGCTGGTCGGACATTTTGTCGGGTCTTCCGTTGAGGGCGGCGTTGATGAGCTTGCACGACGTGATGTTGTGCGGCCTGGAGAAGTGGTGCCAGCCGAGGAATTCGTTGCCCAGGCGTGTGGGGATGCGGCGTCCGGCCCAGTCTGGTCTCCAGGGTGCTCACAAGTGCTCGCCAGGTCGCGAGGAAAGGTCACTCTGCGCAACGAAAGGGCGCGCGCGGAGTGAAGCTGCAAAGCGAAAGATCCATCGACATAGGACACTCCCCGCTGATCGCTCACAGCGAACACCCAAGAGGGAACACCAGGAGCCTCATATGCATTGAGTCCATATAGCTCAACTTGCCTGCCGAAGGGAAGATCATGGCTTCGCCGTCCACACCGCTCACCCTCCCCGTGCTGCCCCTCGACGACGAGGTCGTGCTGCCCGGCATGGTGGTGCCGCTCGACCTCTCCGACAACGACGTACGGGCCGCCGTGGAGGCGGCGCAGGCCGCCGCGCGGTCCAGCGGCTCCGGCGGTGGGAAGCCGAAGGTGCTGCTGGTGCCGCGGGTCGACGGGACGTATGCCGCCGTCGGCACGCTCGGCACCGTCGAGCAGGTCGGGCGGCTCTCCGACGGGGACCCCGGCGCGCTGATCCGCGGTGTGCACCGCGTACGGATCGGGGCCGGGACCACCGGGCCCGGAGCCGCGCTCTGGGTGGAAGGCGTCCAGGTGGAGGAGGCCGCCCCCGACGGCGCCGCCCCCGGCGCCGTCGCCGAATTGATGAAGGAATACAAGGCACTCGCCACCAGCTGGCTCCGCAAGCGCGGCGCCTGGCAGGTCGTGGACCGGGTGCAGCAGATCGACGATGTATCACAGCTCGCCGACAACTCCGGATATTCCCCGTTCCTGACCGTCCAGCAGCGCGTGGAGCTGCTGGAGACCGCCGACCCGGTGGCCAGGCTGCGGCTCGCCGTCACCTGGCTCAGCGACCACCTCGCCGAGCAGGACGTCGCCGAGTCCATCGCCAAGGACGTCCAGGAAGGCGTCGACAAGCAACAGCGCGAGTTCCTGCTCCGCCGCCAGCTGGAGGCCGTACGCAAGGAGCTCTCCGAGCTCAACGGCGAATCCGGGGCGGACGGGGCCGAGAGCGACGACTACCGGGCCCGCGTGGAGGCCGCCGATCTGCCGGAGGATGTCCGCAAGGCCGCCCTCAAGGAGGTCGACAAGCTGGAGCGGTCCTCCGACCAGAGCCCCGAGGGGTCCTGGATCCGGACCTGGCTGGACACCGTGCTCGAACTGCCGTGGAACGAGCGCACCGAGGACGCGTACGACATCCTCGGCGCCAAGGGCGTCCTGGACGCCGACCACGCCGGGCTGGAGGACGTCAAGGAGCGGATCACCGAGTACCTCGCGGTCCGCAAGCGACGCGCCGACCGGGGCCTCGGGCTCGTCGGCGGGCGGCGCGGCGGTGCGGTGCTCGCGCTCGTCGGGCCGCCCGGCGTCGGAAAGACCAGCCTCGGCGAAAGCGTGGCCCGGGCCATGGGGCGCAAGTTCGTGCGCGTCGCCCTCGGCGGCGTCCGCGACGAGGCCGAGATCCGCGGCCACCGCCGTACGTACGTGGGCGCGCTGCCCGGCCGGATCGTACGGGCCGTCAAGGAAGCCGGGTCCATGAACCCCGTCATCCTGCTCGACGAGATCGACAAGGTCGGCTCCGACTTCCGGGGAGACCCGGCCGCGGCCCTCCTCGAAGTCCTCGACCCCGCGCAGAACCACACCTTCCGCGACCACTACCTCGAAGTCGAACTCGACCTGTCCGACGTCGTCTTCCTCGCCACGGCCAACGTGCTCGAAGCCATCCCGGAGGCCCTGCTCGACCGCATGGAGCTGGTCCGGCTCGACGGCTACACCGAGGACGAGAAGGTCACCATCGCCCGCGATCACCTGCTCAAGCGGCAGCTGGAGCGCGCGGGTCTGGGCGGCGACGAGGTCGTGCTGGAGGACGAGGCGCTGCGCAAGCTCGCCGGCGAGTACACCCGGGAGGCGGGCGTACGGAACCTGGAGCGCTCCATCGCGCGGCTGCTGCGCAAGGTCGCCGCCGAGCACGAACTCGGCGAGCGGGAGCTGCCGTTCACCGTCGGCGCCGGCGAACTGCGCGGCCTGATCGGGCGGCCGCACCACACCCCCGAGTCCGCGCAGGACCCGGCCGAGCGGCGCACCGCGGTGCCCGGCGTGGTCACCGGCCTCGCCGTGACCGGCGCGGGCGGCGACGTCCTGTACGTCGAGGCGTCGCTCGCCGACGCCGAGACGGGCGGCGCGGGGCTGACCCTCACCGGGCAGCTCGGCGACGTCATGAAGGAGTCCGCGCGGATCGCGCTCTCCTTCCTGCGCTCGCACGGAGCCGAACTGGAGCTGCCCGTCGGCGACTTGAAGGAGCGCGGCGTGCACCTGCACGTACCGGCGGGAGCCGTGCCGAAGGACGGGCCGAGCGCGGGCGTCACCATGACCACGGCGCTGGCCTCGCTGCTCTCCGGCCGCCAGGTCCGCCCGGACGTGGCCATGACCGGCGAGGTGTCGCTGACCGGCCGGGTGCTGCCCATCGGCGGCGTCAAGCAGAAGCTGCTCGCCGCGCACCGGGCCGGCATCACCACGGTGGTCATCCCCAAGCGCAACGAGCCGGACCTCGACGACGTACCCGCCGAGATCCTCGACCGGCTCGACGTGCACCCGGTCTCGGACGTCCGTCAGGTCCTGGAGCTCGCGCTCCAGCCCTCGGCGGCGGCCGTGACGGGTACGGAGGTCCCGGTCGCGGCGTGACGGACGCGGCCGGGCCACCCGGCGGAACCGGCCCCTCCAATCAGGTCGCCCAGGCGACGTGGCGGAGGGGCCGGTTCCGTATGTGTGGGCGGGCGGCCCACGGCGCGCGCACCCGCCGGCGAGCCGCCCCGCACCCGTCAGTGAGTAGGCGTCAGCTCCCGCTCCTGCGCCGCCTCCGCCCGGCGGCGCAGCTCCTTCTTGTCCGGCTTCCCCGCGTCCGTCAGCGGCAGCGCGTCCATGAAGGTGAGGTGCGCCGGTTCGTACATCGCGCCGCGCTCCTCGCGCACCATGTCCCGCAGCCCCTGCCCGTCGGCCCCGCCGCCCGGCGCCGGCACCACGACGGCGTGCACGCGCTCCATGCGGTCGGCGTCCCGGACGCCGAAGACGGCGCTCTGCAGGACCTTCGGATGCGAGTTGAGCAGGTCCTCCAGCTCGGTCGTGTACACATGGCCGCCGACCACGACGATCATGTCCTTGAGCCGGTCGACGATGGTCAGGTAGCCCTCGTCGTCCAGGAACCCGATGTCGCCGGTGTGCAGCCAGCCGTCCCGCAGCACCTCCGCCGTCAGCCCGGGCTGCTTCCAGTACCCCTCCATGATCTGGGAGGAGCGGACGCAGACCTCGCCGTGCTCGCCGTGCGGCAGGTCGCGGCCCGACTCGTCGCGGATCGCGACCTCGACGCCGTCCATCACCTTCCCGGCGGAGCGCAACCGGTCCGGGCGGTCGGGGTCGTGGTCCTCGGCGTCGAGGATGCTGATGCCGCCGGCCTCGTTCTGGCCGTAGCCCTGGACCAGTACCGGGCCGAAGCGCCGGATGGCGTCGGCGATCCGGGCGGGTGACGACTGGCAGCCGCCGTAGACCAGGTTGCGCAGGCTCGTGGTGTCGGTGTGCGCCGCGTCCGGGTGGTCCATCATCCGGTAGAGCAGCGGCGGCAGCATGAACACCTGCGTGATCCGCTCGCGCTCGATCGCCGCGAGTACGGCCGCGGCGTCGAAGTCGTCCTGGAGCACCACGGTGCCGCCGCCGGTCAGGGTGGCGTCGGCCATCATGCCCGCGGCGTGCGCGAGGGTGGTGCACACCAGTTGCCGGTGCGCGTTCTCCAGGTCCAGCGTCGAGGACCGGAACCAGCGGCCCTGCCCGTACGTGGTGCAGATGCCCTTGGGGTGGCCGGTGGTGCCGCCGGTGTGGCGGATGGTGCACACGTCCTCGGGCCGCGCCTGGCTGGGGAACGGGTCGGCCGGCTGCCCGGCGGCCAGTTCCAGCAGGTCGGTTCCGGTCGACGCCGGACCCAGCGTCAGAACCACGTCCACCGGGGCCTGTACGACCACGGTCGCGGCGCGCTCGGCGAGGCGCGGGTCGACGATCAGCGCGCGGGTCTCGACGTCGCGCACGATGAGGGCCTGGGACTCGGCGGAGAGCTTGTTGTAGAGGTGGTTGACGCGGCAGCCGAGCAGATTGGCGGCGTAGCGGGCGGCCACGGTCTCCGGCAGGTTGCCGCTGAGCAGGGTCACGGTCTCGCCGCGGGCCACGCCCTGGGCGTGCAGCGCCCGTGCCATGCGGTGTACGAGGCCGGTGAACTCCCCGGCGCTGATCCGGCGTTCCTCGTGGACCAGGGCCTCGTGGTCGGGGGCGGCGGTCAGGGCTTCAAGGATTTCCTCCACGTATGTGCGAAATGTGGGGTCAGCAGTGGACATTGAGAGTTCCTCCCGTCGCCGGAGCGCTCATCCGTGTACTCCGACGGTGCGACGCGTATGGTGTTTTACCAACATTTTTAGTTGCCAAAGGCAACTAAAATCATGGTATCCGTAATCGCGCCCTGACTCCAAGTCGGCACATGTGTCCGATAACAGTCCCCAACCCACCACACCCCATTGATAGTCCGACACATCACAGGTTGCATGGCCCTGCCCAGAGATGTTCCGGCGGTCAGGCACGTACGGGAGGGGAACCTTGCGTAAGTCCAGAGCACGTACAGGAAGATCGAGAACCGGCGGGGCCGGCGGTATAACGGGAGTGGCGGCGCTCATCGGCGTCGCCGCTCTCGTCGTCACCGCGGCCCCCGCCCAGGCCGCCGCACCGCGGCAGGCGCCCGGGACCGAGGTGATCCCGGGCACGGGCACCGAGACCCCGGCGCTGGTGTCCGGGATCCACGAGGCGGCCGACGGCGCGGGCAGCGCGGCCGACGCCGCGCGCGCCCACCTCGCGGGCAAGGAGAGCCGCTACCGGATCGCGGACCCGCGGCGCGACCTCGCGCCCGCCCAGTCGGTGCGCAGCGGCGCGGACGAGACCGTACGACTCCAGCAGAAGCACCGCGGCATCGACGTGCTCGGCGGTCAGTACGTCGTGCGGATGGAGCGGCAGGGCGGCAAACGGACCGTCACCGGCACGTCCGGCAAGTACTTCACCGGGTTGAAGGTCGGCACGGAGGCGGCCGTCTCCAAGGAGGTCGCCGTCCAGCGGGCCGTCACGGCGACGGCCCGTCAGCTCGGCGGCGGCAAGCTCGACAAGGGCGACGTCACGCCCGCCAAGGGAGTGCGGACCGCGTCGGCCAAGGCGCTGACGGGAACGTCCCACGGCCTGGTCGTGCTGCCCAAGGGGCAGGGGGTGCTCGCGCACCACGTCACCGTGCACGGCACCGATCCGGCCACCGGCGAACCGGTTCGGCGCGAGGTCTACGTCGACGCCAAGGCGGGCTTCCCGCTCCTCCAGTACAGCAGCATCAAGACGTTCGGCTCGCCTACCTCCAAGGCGAACAAGGCGACCACGGCGAACACAGCGACCACGGCCAACACAGCGTCCAAGGCGGCCAAGGCGTCGTCCGGAGCCGAAGCGGCGAAGGCCGCCCCGGCCGACGACTTCCCCGGCACGACCGGATCGGGCGTCAAGTACGACGGCAACGCCGTGGCGCTCGGGCTCTACAAGAACGCCTCCCGCAACGAGTACACGATGAACGACTACTCGCGGATGTGGGGCACCAGCAAGAACCTGATCTCCACCTGGGACGCGCGCGGCAAGGACGTCAGCGAGGTCTCCGGCAAGTGGCCCGCCGGCATCAAGGAGTTCGGCTCGCCGACGCCGGCCTTCGGTAAGGACGCCACCGAATCGGGCGCGGTCGACGCGCACTGGGCGGCCGGCAAGGTCTACGACTACTACAAGAAGGTGCACGGCCGGGACAGCCTCGACGGCCGCGGCGGCACCATCAACTCCCTCGTCGGAGTCACCGAGTTCGGCGGCCCGTACATCAACGCCTTCTGGGACGGCACCAAGATGGTGTACGGCGGGGGCGACGACGAGTACAAGACGCTCTCCGCGGACCTGGACGTGGTGGGCCACGAGATGACGCACGGCGTCGTCGAGAACAGCGCCAACCTCGTCTACGCGGGCCAGTCCGGCGCGCTCAACGAGGGGATCGCCGACTACTTCGGCAACGCCATCGACGTGGACGCGGCCGGCATGGCGATGGACGACCCGGACTCGGGCCTGCTGGGCGAGCACCTCTGCCGCACCAAGACCCCCCGCGAGTGCGCCTTCCGCGACCTCAACGACGGGCACACCACGTCCAAGAACTTCCTGGGCGTCGGCTTCGGCAGCGACAACGGCGGCGTCCACCTCAACTCGACCATCTTCTCCGGCGCCCTGTGGGACATCCGCGAGGACCTCGGCAGGACCCTCGCCGACCAGATCGTCTACAAGGCGCTCACCGCGTACATGACGCCGCTCGACGGCTTCACCGAGGGCCGCAACGCCGTCCTCGCGGCCGCCAAGGACCTCAAGGTCTCCGGCAAGGACCTGAACACCGTCAAGCGCTCGTTCAACGCGCATGGCATCGTGACCGGTTGGGAGAACGCCCTCGGCGTCGACTCCGACCAGCTCCTCGGCAAGCTCAACACCGCCAGTACGGGCGTGGGCGCGGGCGGCGGCTGGTGGGCCACGTCGAAGTCCAACGACGACGGTTCCGAGCCGTACTCGGTCTACGCGGGCCGTACCGACGGTTCGGGCCACCCGAAGCTCATCAGCCCCAACGACGGGCGCTTCCACGTCTACCCGGCGACCGACGGGAAGACCGTGGTCTGGGCGGCCTTCGGCACGACCAGCGTGGACGTCCTGTCCCGGCCGCTGGCGGGCGGCCCGATCAAGAAGCTCTACTCCAGCACCACCGACGTCTCCGGCCTGCGGGTCGAGGGCACCGTGGTCACCTTCGAATCGATGGACCCGTTCGGCGGCCGGCACGTCGGCTACCTCAAGCAGGGCGACCGGGAGCCGACCTGGGTGGACGGCGGCAAGTACCAGCTGGGCACCGCGCTGCCGTCGATCCACGGCGGCCGGATCGCGTACGCCAAGCTCTACCCCGAGGCGGGCACGTACAAGCTCGGCACCGAGGTGCTCGACCTCAAGTCCGGCAAGGCGACCCTGATGGGGCAGCTCGGCAGCCCCGAAGGCATCGGCCAGACCGGCATCAACGGCTCCGGCGTCTACTGGCTGGCGGACGAGGTGGTCACCGACGAGGGGCAGATGGCGGTGCGCCGCGCCAACCCGGACGGTACGGGGGCGACCGACATCAGCAAGGAGACGGGCCCGAACGCGCTCTTCCCCTTCGATCTGACGGTCTCCGAGGAAGCGGTGACGGTCAACACGGCGCTGCCCGACACGGAGTACCGCAATGAGTCGCTGCCCAAGCTGTGGCAGTTCTCGCTGGACGGGAAGGCCAAGAACCGGTTCTCCTGCAACCGCGGCGAGCAGAGTTCGCCCGCGGCGGCCGGCGGCAAGCAGGTGGTGTGGATCGACGGCACCACCGGCTACACCGATCTCGTCACGCGCAACCGGCCGGCGGGCCTGTGCGGCTGACGCGCCGTACCGATCCGCTACCCGCGTACGTACCCGAGCTGACCTGAGCGAATGAGCGAGCGGGCCCCCGGCACCGATGCCCGGGGGCCCGCCCTCATGTGTACGGACGCGTCCGCCCGTACACGTCCATGGGGCAGGTCACCGGCCCGCGGCGGCTGTCACCGGCTGCCGCCCGTCAGCCGTCAGCCGTCAGCCGCCGTCAGCCGTCAGCCGTTTGCGAGCGCCTGGAGCCGGTCGTACGCGCCGTTGAAGACACTGTGGTCGCCGACCGTCGGCCCCGTCGAGGTGTACTGCCACATCGTGTAGAAGCCCCATCCGGCGGGGAGTTCGCCGACCGAGGAGCCGTAGCGGGGGATCCACAGCGGATTGGCGGCGCCGAAGCCGGCGTAGTTGCCGGTGCACGCCTTCCACCAGCTGGTCGAGGTGTAGATCACCGGGTCGCGGCCGGTCTTCGCCTGGTAGGCGGTGAAGAAGTCGCGGACCCAGCCGACCATCGCGCTCGCGCTCTTGCCGTAACAGGCCGCGCCGTACGGGTTGTACTCCATGTCGAGCGCGCCGGGCAGGGTCTTGCCGTCCCGCGACCAGCCGCCGCCGTGGGCGAGGAAGTGGGCGGCCTGGGCCGCCCCGGAGGAGGTGTCGGGGGTGGCGAAGTGGTACGCGCCGCGGATCATGCCGGCGCTGTACGAGCCGTTGTACTGCTGCGGGAAGAAGGGGTTGGTGTATCCGGTGGACTCCGTCGCCTTGACGTAGGCCCAGCGGACGCCGCTGTTCCACAGGGTCTGCCAGTTGACGTCGCCGTTGTGGCTGGAGACGTCCACGCCTTCGACGGAGGCGCTGAGGCCGGGTCGCGGATTACGGCCCTGGCCGGCGCGCGCGTGGGCTTCGTGGGAGGGGAGGGTCGAGCCCATCCAGTCGCGGTCCGGGTGGGCGGGTTCGGAGCCGCGGCCCGCGGCGGCGGTCCCGGGCGGCGCCAGGAGACAGAGCAGGACGGCGAGGGCGGAGCAGAGGGAGACGAGAAGGCCGGCCGGCGCGCGGAGTCCGCGGCGGACCGGACCGGATCTGTGCTCGGGCATTGCTTGCCTCCGAGGGACTTAGTGGGGGTTTGTCCTCATACATCATGACTTATTACCGCCGTTTGACGGGAGAGAAACCGCGAGTTGGAGTGGCCATGACAGGTCAGACGCTACGTGCGCGGCCCGGCGCGGGGATAGAGGGGCCGGGTGCTGCCGTTGGTCTAATCCTGCGAAATACTGGTCAAGCTGCGGCGATACGGCCGCGGTGAGCGGAAAGTTTCAGATCTGAACAGCTGGAGAGGGCGCTGACGTGCACAACACCGGGACCCCGCCGCCCCCGGAGGGCGGCGACCGCACTGTGGCCGGAAGCGGAGACGACCGCGCGTTCCTCGCTCTGGAGCGCGAGTTGGCGGTCTTCCTGCGCCGGGCCCGCGCCTCCTCGGGCGAGATGGCCCGGGAGGTCCACCCCGAACTGGAGGCCGCGGCCTACGGGCTCCTCGTCCGGCTGGAGGAGTGCGGCCCGCAGCGCGCCACTGATCTCGCCGGCTACTTCGGCGTCGGCAAGGCCACGATGAGCCGCCAACTCCGCGCCCTGGATGAGCTGGGCCTCGTCACCCGGGCCCCCGACCCGGCCGACGGCCGCGCCTCGCTCCTCTCCCTCACCGAAGAGGGCCGCGCCCGCTTCACGCGGGTACGGGACGCTCGCCGCGCGCAGTACGTGCACCGGCTCGCCGAATGGGACCGCGCCGAGATCGCCGAACTGGCCCGGCTTCTCCACCACTTCAACGCGCGCGCGGAGGCGTGAAACCGGCGCGCGGCACCCGGCGGCTTCCGGCGGTCTCCGGCGGTCTCCGGCGGGGGAGGCCGGTCAGGGCTCGATGAAGGCGGCGGCCGCGTCGTCGTGGCGCTTCCAGCGGCGGAACGCCGCGCCGTCCCGGTCGGCGCCCTCCACCGCCCGTACCCGGTCGATCAGGGCCTCCGGGCCCTCCTTGCGCAGCACCGCCAGGCAGTCCTGCCAGCTCCCCTCGCCGAACATCTCCACCCAGCGCGACGCCCCGTCGGTGAGTGCGGCCAGGGCCCGTACGTCCGTACGCGGCGTCGTCCCGGTGAGCGCGCGGGCGACCACGGCGGGGTCGCCCGCCGCGGTGAAGAACCCGCCCTCCGCGTTGCGCTGGTCGTCCGTCACCGGGCCGCGGGCGGCCAGGGCCTCGATGCGGTCGTCGAGGACCGGGGCCACCGAGCCGTCCGGGCCCTCGATCAGCAGGACGGAATCGGACAGAACCAGATGTTCGACGCGCTCTTCGTCCCAGCGCGCCGCGACGACGGTTGCCTGCGGTGTGCGGACGTGAGAAAGATCACAGCTCTCGCGGTGGGCTTCGGCTGTTCGCGCGATGGCCTCGGCCAAACACTCAGTGAGCGTCAGTTCCCGGCGTGAAACGCACAGTTCGAGCAGGGCGCCGCCCAGCCGGGCCGTGAACCAGGGCACGCCGTGCGCGCAGCCGGTGCTGGTCGCGGGCGGGGTCACCCCGTCCAGCAGGACCAATGCTCCACCTTGTCCACTTGCGGGCAGCGCCACCGACACGAAGTCCTCATTGGGGCGTTGGGGATCTCCGGGCCGGGTGGCGAGTTCGATGCGCATCCGGCCAGTCTGCCGGAGGGCGGGTGGCGGCGCGCGGCGTGGGTCCCGCGGCGGCCTGGGCGGAGCCCGCCCCAGGTGGGGAGTGGTGCCTCCGCACGGCAGGGGAACCGGCGCCGGGGCGCCGGCCGAGGCGGTGAGCCGCGGGCGGGCATCCTTCCAGGACCCCCGGGGGTTTTCCAACTGACCCCCTGGTCAGGGCCGCACAGGCCCCGCACAGAAGTTGATGGTCAAGTTCTGATTGATGTTCACTCCTTGGAGTGGCTGGGCAGGCGATGGGCAGCCACTCCTGATCCAGGCTGAAAAGGTCAAAAGTCGAAATCGGCACCAGGGGTGGTCCGCGCCGTTGACCGAACTGTCGTCACCTCCTGGCACCACGTAGGGACAGGCGAGCGAAGATTGTGAGCACCGGTGCGGAAAAAGCGGCTTCGGGGCGGTACACACGAGCAGCAGACGACAGCCGCGCGACAGCGCACCACGCGCGTACGTAACCGGCTGGTCGTCTCCGTAGCGGTCGTGGCCGTCGCCGTCCTCGGCGCGGGCGTCCCCGGCATACTCGGCGCGGTCGACGACCTCCACGACACACAGCACCTGGTGGACCTCTCCCAGGCCAACAGAGGCGCCGTCGCCCTCGCGCACTCCCTGGCCGACGAGCGCGACTCCATGACCCAGTTCGTCGCCGCGGGCCGCGCCACGGGCTCCGGCGGCGTCACCGAGAGCCAGCGCGCCCGAGTGGACCGCCAGGTCGCCGAGTACCGCGCCCAGGCCCCCGCGCCCGTACGCGCCCTGCTCGACGCCCTCCCGCAGACCCGCCAGCAGGCCCTGACCGGCCCCGGCAAGGCCATCGACACCTTCACCGCCTACACCAAGACCGTCCAGGCGCTGCACGGCGTCGCCGACACCCTCGCGCACCAGCTCCCGGCCCGCGCCGGCATCGGCTCCGCCGCCGCCCTGCCCCCGCTCGGCCGGGCCGTCGAAGAGGCGTCCGCCACCCGCGGCCTGCTGCTCGGCGCGCTCTCCTCGCACGGCTCCACGCAGACCACGCTGACCGCCACCGCCCAGCGGGCGGAGATCCGCGAACAGGCCGCGCTCGCCGACTTCGAGCAGCTCGCGCCCCTCGCCGCCCACGACTCCTACAGCGCCACCGTCAACGGCCCCGACGTCACCACGGCCGACAACTACCTCGCCCTCCTCACCGCCCACTCCCAACTCTCCACGGCCGAACTCGACCTCCCCAAGGGCGGCGTCGAATCCGCCCTGACAGCCCGTATCGACCGGATGCGCGGCGTCGAATCGGCGCTCGCCAGCGGCGAGATCACCCGGCTGGAGAAGGTGCGGGACGACGACGTCACCGCCCTGGAGCTGGACGCCGCGCTGCTCGCCCTCTGCTTCCTCGTCGCCGTCGGGGCCTCCACCCAGGCCGCCCGCTCCATGACCCGCCCGCTCGCCGCCCTGCGCCTCGGCGCCCGGCGCGTCGCCGCCGACCCGGCGGGAGAGCAGCCGGTCGGCTTCAAGGGGCGCGACGACGAGTTCGCCGAGGTCGTACGGTCCGTCAACACGCTGCACGAGGCTGCCGCGAGCCAGCGGGGGCGCATCGCCCGGCTGGAGGGCGAGCGGACCCGGCTCATCGGCGCCCGCCAGGCGCTCGCCGACGAGCGCGAGGCGCTCCAGGCCCAGCAGGCGCGGCTGCGCGAGCGGATCGCCGCGCTGACCGGCACCGTGCACGGCACGTACGTCAACCTCTCGCTGCGCACCCTCGGCCTCGTGGAGCGGCAGTTGGCCGTCATCGAGGGCATGGAGGCGAGCGAGCAGGACCCCGAGCGGCTGGAGACGCTCTTCAAGCTCGACCACCTCGCCACCCGCATGCGCCGCCACAGCGAGAACCTGCTGGTCCTGGCGGGCGCGGAGCACGGCGCCGGGTACCCCGGCGCCGTACCGCTGCTGGACGTGCTGCGCGCCTCCATCAGTGAGATCGAGAAGTACGAGCGGGTGCAGATCCAGGCCCTGCCGCCGCACGCGCAGGTCGCCGGCTTCGCCGCCGACGACACCAGCCACCTGGTCGCGGAGCTCCTGGAGAACGCGACCGCCTTCTCGCCGCCCGACGCGCACGTGCAGCTCTCCGGCTGGCTGCTGGAGAGCGGCGACGTCATGCTCTCCGTGCAGGACGAGGGCATCGGCATGACGGGTGAGCGGCTGGCCGGCGTCAACACCCTGCTGGCCGCGGCCGACCCGCAGGAGGCGCACACCGCGGACGGCGAGCAGACGCTGGGCCTCGGGCTCTACGTGGTGGCGCAGCTCGCCTCCCGGCACGGCGTGCGGGTACAGCTGCGGGCGCAGCAGCAGGGCGGCATGACCGCGGTCGTCGTCCTCCCCAAGGCGCTCCTGCCCACCGGCCCCTCGGGGCTGGGCCCGGCTCCGGTCGTGCCGGGGGGCGCCGGCGCTCCGGCGGTCCAGCTGCCCGGCTCAATAGCGGAGGCGAACTCCAACGCGCTTCCCGGCAACGCGTCCCGCACCGCCGAGCCGGGCCTGCCGGGGGACCCGGCCGCGCCGCGGCCGCGGGGAGCCGCCGGGCCGCCGGACGCCGACGGCCCGCCGCCGCACGCCGACGGCCCGACGCCGCACGCCGACGGCCCGACGCCGGGTCAGGCGCCGGTTCCCGCGCGGGGAACGCCGCCGGCCGAACCGGCGACGGTGCCGAGGCAGGCCACCGGGCCGGAGCGGCAGCCGACGACGGGCCCGGCCGCCGCACCGGACCCGAGCGCGGAGCCGCCCGCTCCGGAGGGACCGTCGCCGGACGAGGGCCGGGACCAGGGCCCCGACACGCCCGACCCGCCCTCGCCCCAGTGGAAAGCCGTTCCCGACCCGCTCGTCGAGGCGGCCGAGCGCACCATCCAGCTCGCCGCCGTCCCCGACCCCCAGCAGCCGCCGGGCGGCCGACACGCCCGGCGGCCCGGCGAGACCGGGACCGGCGCCGAAACCACTCCACCGGACGCGTCCGAGCGGCCCGTACGACCCGTGCCGAACGGGCCCGCCGGCGCCGTGCCGCCGCCCGTGACCGGCCAGGTCGCGAGCGCGCACACGCCCGGCCCCGACGAACACGCGAGGCCCGCGACCGACCCCGCGCCCCCCGCCGGGGCGGCGCGGCTCCGGCCCGCCGAGACCACCCCCGCCGATGCGGCGGAGGAGGCGGACCACCGGACCACGGACAAGGGGCTGCCCAAGCGCACCCCGAGGATGGTGACGCAGTACGACTCCGCACCACGTCAGGGCAAGGGCGTCGACGCGGAGGGGCTGCGGCGCAAGCTCGGCGGCTTCCAGCAGGGAGCGCGGGACGGGCGGCGCGACGCCGAGGCCGAGATCACGGCCGGGATCAAGATGCGGAACACTGACCATCAGCAAGCGGGGGCGCTGGATGAGGCTGGCACTGCCGAGGAGGCACGCGATTGAATGCGCCGAGTACGTACGGGCTGAGCACCGAGGCCCGTAACCTGCACTGGCTGCTGGAGAACCTGGTCGAAGAGGTGCCGGGCGCGCGGTCGGTGGCCGTCGTCTCCTCGGACGGCCTGATGCTGCTCTCCTCCGATCCGGAGCAGAACGCCGCGGGCACCGGCCCGGCGGCGTACGAGGGGCCCCGGGGCTCCAGCGCCGACCTCGCCACGATCGTCTCCGGCCTCGGCAGCCTGACGACGGGCGCCGCCAAGCTCATGGAGGCCGGCGTCGTCAAACAGACGATGGTGGCCATGGACGAGGGCAGCCTGTTCGTCATGGCGATCAGCGACGGTTCGCTGCTCGGCGTGCAGGCCGCCCCGGACTGCGAGATGAGCGTCGTCGCCTACCACATGGCGCTCTTCGTCGGCCGAGCAGGTCATGTTCTCACCCCTGAACTCCGCAGCGAGCTGCGGAGGTCAATGGAGCCAAGGCAGGCAGAACAGTGACATCCGCACACCGATTGCCCGTCCGCGGGTCGGACAAGAGGCCCGCGCGCGTACGCCCGTACTCGCTGACCGGCGGGCGGACCCGGTTCGGACATGTGCTGCTCGTCGAGACCTTCGTGGCGGCGCTGGACGCCCCCGAGGAGCGGCGGGAGCTCGAATCCGGCGGCCTCAACTCCCGGGTCATGCCCGAGATGCGGGCCATCGTCGAGCTGTGCCGCCGGATGCGCTCGGTCGCCGAGATCTCCGCGCTGCTCAAGATGCCGCTCGGCGTCGTGCGCGTGCTCATCAGCGACCTGGCCGACCAAGGAAAGATCCGCGTCTACGGCACCGGGCACGGCACCGG
Source organism: Streptomyces sp. NPDC044033 (assembly GCF_056434425.1). Classification (NCBI taxonomy): domain Bacteria; kingdom Bacillati; phylum Actinomycetota; class Actinomycetes; order Kitasatosporales; family Streptomycetaceae; genus Streptomyces; species Streptomyces sp. NPDC044033. Next base: position 34,768 of record NZ_JBWKFF010000029.1, read on the forward strand.
CCAGCCCGACCGCGCGCTGCTGGAAAGGGTGCTGAGTGGACTTCGCAGACTCTGACACGGTGACGGCCCTGCCAGCCGCCGAGGAGGGGTTGCAGAGCTGGCAGATGGACCGTACCCGGGCGCCGGTCGCCACGAAGATAGTCGTGGCCGGCGGCTTCGGCGTCGGCAAGACGACGTTCGTGGGCACGGTCTCGGAGATCACCCCGCTCCAGACCGAGGCCGTGATGACCACGGCCAGCGAGGACGTCGACGACCTCGCGGCGACGCCGGAGAAGACCACGACCACGGTCGCCATGGACTTCGGCCGGATCACGCTCGACTCCGACCTGGTGCTCTATCTGTTCGGCACGCCCGGCCAGAAGCGCTTCTGGTTCATGTGGGACGACCTGGTGCGCGGCGCGATCGGCGCGGTGGTCATGGCCGACACCCGGCGGCTGGAGGACTGCTTCCCCGCGCTCGACTACTTCGAGAGCTGCGGGCTGCCCTACATCGTCGCGGTCAACCACTTCGAGGGCACGACCCGTTACGAGGAGGAGGACGTGCGCGACGCGCTCTCCGTGCCTCCGCGCGTACCTGTTGTGATCATGGATGCGCGCAGACGCATCACGGTTGTCGAATCGCTGCTGGCCATGGTCGGCCACGCGCACGACGTCACCCCCGAATAAGAGCTGGAGAACCATGCGGAAGATACTCGTCGTAGGAGCCGGCCAGTCCGGCCTCCAACTGGCCCTCGGACTCCAGTCCCAGGGCTACGAGGTGACCCTGATGTCCAACCGCACGGCCGACGAGGTCCGCTCCGGCCGGGTCATGTCCACCCAGTGCATGTTCCACACGGCGCTCCAGCACGAGCGCGACCTCCAGGTCAACTTCTGGGAGAGCCAGGCCCCCCGTATCAAGGGGCTCGGCGTCTCCGTCGCGGCTCCCGACTCCTCGCGCGCCGTCGACTGGGTCGGCAGGCTCGACGGGTACGCCCAATCCGTCGACCAGCGGGTGAAGATGGCCGGCTGGATGGAGACCTTCGCGCAGCGCGGCGGGCAGCTCGTCATCCACGGCGCGGCAGTCTCCGACCTGGACTTCTTCGCCCGCCGCTACGACCTGGTGCTGGTCTCAGCGGGCAAGGGCGAGCTGGTGTCGATGTTCGGCCGGGACGCCTCCCGCTCCCCGTACGCCGCGCCGCAGCGCGCCCTGGCCGTCTCCTATGTGCACGGCATGGGGCCGCGCCCGGAGCACCCCGACTTCGACGCGGTCCGCTGCAACCTGGTGCCCGGCGTCGGCGAACTCTTCGTGATGCCGACGCTCACCAACTCCGGACGGGCCGACATCCTCTTCTGGGAGGGGGTGCCGGGCGGCCCTCTCGACGTCTTCCAGGGCATCAAGGACCCCAACGAGCACCTCGCGGTGACCCTGGAGCTGCTGGAGCGGTATCTGCCCTGGGAGTACGCGCGGGCCACCAAGGTCGAGCTGACCGACGCCAACGGCACGCTGGCCGGGCGCTACGCCCCGACCGTGCGGCACCCCATCGGGCGGCTGCCCGGCGGCGGCCTGGTCCTCGGCGTCGCGGACGTGGTCGTGGCCAACGACCCGGTCACCGGGCAGGGCTCCAACTCGGCGTCCAAGTGCGCGGCCTCGTACCTCGCCTCGATCGTCGAGCACGGGGACCGGCCCTTCGACGCGGAGTGGATGCAGGCCGCCTTCGACCGCTACTGGGAGACGGCGCGGCACGTCACCAAGTGGACCAACGCGATGCTGGCCCCGCCGCCGGAGCACGTCCTGAACATCATCGGCGCGGCCGGGCAGTTCCAGCCGATAGCGGACCGGTTCGCCAACGGCTTCGACGACCCGTCGGACTTCGAGAACTTCTTCTACGACCCGGCCAAGGCGGAGGCGTACCTGGGCGAGGTCGCGGCCCGGGTCTGACGCCGGGCGGGGAGATCCGGGACCGGCCAGGGAGCGGAGCCGGGCATGGACAGGGGTGCGGCAGCCGACGGCCGCACCCCTTCGTGCTGTCCGCTCTCAGTGCTTCGGCGCCCCGGCGGAGCCGTAGCCCGTGTCCGACCCGGCCGCCGCGCCCGCCGGCAGCCGCGGCGGCTTGTAGCCCTTCAGGGGCTCCTTGCCCTTGTCCGGGCGTACGGCGCCGAGCAGCGGGTTCGCCGCTATGGGCGACACCTTCACCCGCGCGCCGGGCCGCGGCGCCTGCACCACCAGGCCGTCCCCTATGTACATCGCGACGTGGGTCGCCCCCGCGAAGTAGATGACCAGGTCGCCGGGGCGCAGCTCGTTGAACGGCACCCGGGGGAGCGACTTCCACTGCTCCTGGCTGGTCCGCGGGATCGGGTCGCCCGCGTGCGCCCACGCCTGCGAGGTGAGGCCCGAGCAGTCGAAGGAGTCCGGCCCGGTCGCGCCCCATACGTACGGCTTGCCGACCTGCTGGAAGGCGTACTTCACGGCCGTCTCGCCGTCCTTCGAGGGGGCCCGCGCCCCGCTCAGCGCGCCGGTCGCCAGCAGCTTCTGCTGGGCTTCGCCCACGTCCTTCCGCTCCTGCCGCTGGAGCTCGGCGAGCTGATCGCCGGTCAGGGACGAGAGCAGCTTCTCGACCTCGGCGAGCCGCTGCTTGACCGCGTCGCGCTGCTTCTTCTGGGTGGCCGCGAGGGTCTGCTGCACGTCGAGAGCGGCCACCGCGTCGGTCGCCACCTGGTCGGCTTCCTGCTCGCCGCCGGTGAGCCGCTTGACCGTCGCGGCCTGCCGGCCGGCCGCGCGCTTGAGCAGGTGCCCCTGGTCCAGGGCCTCCTGCGGGTCGCGGCTGAGCAGGAACCGCACGTACGGGGAGAGGGCGCCGGTGCCGCCGCGGTACTGCTCGCGCGCCAGCCGTCCGGCGTCGTTCCTGCTGTTGGCGAGCGCGACCCGGACGTCGGCGAGCTCGCTGTTGAGCTGGTCGACCCGGGCCCGCTGCTTCTTCAGCTTCTCCTCGGTCCCGTTGTACGTCTCCGTGGCCTCCTCCGCCTTCTGATACAGCGTCTGGAGCTGGCTGAGGAGCTCGCTGACCGGGGTGTCCGGCGGGTCCTTCGGTGAGGCGAAGGCCATGGGCGCGGGCAGTGCGAACGCCGCCGTGGCGACCACTGCCGCCGTGCACACCGACCGTACGAACCGTCCGGACACGATTACCTCCATCAATGGCCGAGATCATTTGGCCCAGGAGTGGATCGTGCCATGACCAATGCTATTAATGGCAGTGGTACGGGCGATTCCGCCCGACCTCGCCACTGAATGGCCGCCTTCGCGTCACCTGACCAGCGGTGGCCCTGAGGTGCTAGCGCCGGTAATAGGCGTCGAAATTCTTGGAGAACTCCCGCTTGTTGAAGGAGTCCCAGTTCACCGACCAGGCCATCAGCCCGCGCAGCGCGGGCCAGGTCCCGTGGGTGGCGTAGCCGCCGCACGAGGTCTTCTTCGTCAGGCAGTCGAGCGCTTTGTTCACCTCGCCGGGCGGGGTGTGGCCGTTGCCCGCGTTCGGGCTCGCGGGCAGTCCGATGGCGACCTGAGAGGGTTTCAGCGCGGGGAAGACGTTGTTCTTGTTGCCCGCGACGGGGAAGCCGGTGAGCAGCATGTCGGTCATCGCGATGTGGAAGTCCGCGCCGCCCATGGTGTGGTACTGGCCGTCGAGCCCGGTGATCGGGCCGGAGTTGTAGTCCTGTACGTGCAGCAGGGTGAGGTCGTCGCGCAGGGCGTGGATGACCGGGAGGTACGCGCCCGCGCGCGGGTCCTGGCCGCCCCACGGGCCCGAGCCGTAGTACTGGTAGCCGAGCTGCACGAAGAAGGTCTCCGGCGCCATGGTGAGCGTGAAGCCGGCGCCGTACTTCGCCTTGAGGGTCTTGACCGCCGAGATCAGGTTCACGATGACGGGGGTCTTGGGGTTCTTGAAGTCGGTGTCGCCGTTGTCGAGGGAGAGCGAGTGCCCCTCGAAGTCGATGTCCAGGCCGTCGAGCCCGTACCGGTCGATGATCGCGCCGACGGACTTGACGAAGGCGTCGCGGGCGGCGGCGGTGGTGAGCCGCACCTGGCCGTTCTGGCCGCCGATGGAGATGAGCACCTTCTTGCCCGCCGCCTGCTTGGCCTTGATCGCGGCCTTGAACTCGTCCTCGGACTCCACGTTCGGACACTCGCTCTTGGGACAGCGGTCGAAGCGGATGTCGCCCGAGGTGGTGGAGGTCGGCTCGCCGAAGGCGAGGTCGATGATGTCCCAGCTGCTGGGGACGTCGGCCATCCGCACATAGCCGGAACCGTTGGCGAAACTGGCGTGCAGATAGCCCACGAGCGCGTGCTCGGGCAGGGCGGTCGCGGCCGTTGTACGGGCGTCGGGGCGGGCGGCCGCGTGGGCCGTGGGGAGGTACGCGGCGGTGGACAGCAGAGCGGTGGCGGCGACGGCGGCCAGTGAGGCGGACAGCGTTCTCTCGCGCAGGGGCATGGGGGGTGCTCCTTGTCGACGGCGGTACGGGTGGTGGGGGCGTGCCGGTCGAGCGTTCGGGAGAGGGGGCCGCCCTCGCAGGGGAGGAACCGGCGCCGGTCCGGCCCCGGGTGCGGCGGGCGCGGGGCCATCGGACGCGGAGCCAGGGAGTTCGCCAGGGCGGACCCCTCTGGTCAAGCAGCAAACCGGTCTGGACCACTGGTGTCAATGGTCCGGACCAAACCTCGGGCGGCCCGGCCGCCCGCCGTCAACCGCTCTTCGTCCACGGCCACTTCAGGCCGCCCTGCGGCCGGCCCTGCGGCGCGTACTCGTACCGCCAGCCCCGCGGCAGCCCCAGCCGCTTCGTCGTACCGGCCGGAGCCCGCAGATAGACGTGCAGGGTCGGCGGCCGCCCGTCGTCGTTCGGCACCGGGATCTCGTACGACTTCGGCGGCTGCCCGGTGGCCCCCAGCAGCACCGGCAGCACGCGCCCGTCCAGGGGCCCGCCCACGAACAGGGTGTCTTCGCTTCTCACCCCACCAGTCTCCGTCAGCCCCGCTCGTCACCGGGGTCATCCCCGGGGATGAGATGTGGGCGGGGCAGCGGCCCGGTACCGGTGCCGACCACGCCACGCTGGTCACGGCCGCGGGGACCGGCCCCGCGGCGGCCGTCCACGGCTACCGCACGGCATTCGTGTTCAGTGCCGCGGTGCTCTTGGCGGGTGCGGGCGCGGTCGCCCTGCTGCTGCGGGCGGCGCACCGCTTAGCCGGAGGCGAGCCGGCGCGTATGCGGCCGCCACGCGCTGGCCGGGGCCCGGCCCGGGCTCGTGTGCGCGTACGGCCAGGGGCGGCCCGTGCCCGTACGGCTGGGCGCGGGCCCTGCCCGTACGCGCGTCAGAGCAAGTGGGCCGCGTCGCTCACGACCGGTATGACGGCCCGCGCCAGTCGTCCCGCCGCTCCGTCCGGCAGCTCCAGGGCGAGCGCGGCCCGCGTCACCCGCGCCGTCTGCGCGTCGCTCGCCGAGGTCGCCGTCAGCTGTGCGACGAAATGGTCCACGAGCCAGTCCCGCAACTCGCCCACCGGCGGCTGCTTCTCCTCGTCCAGCCAGATCAGGGAGGCCGCCTCGACGGCCGTTATCCACGTCCGCACCATCATCCGCAGCCGTGGGCCCGGCTCGGGGACCTGCAAGTGGGTGAGGATCTGGTCGGCGGCGGACCGCCGCACCTCGTCGACGATCGCGCCCGTACGGGACGTCTCCGCGACGCTCCCGCCCTGGAGCAGCGCGCTGAACCCCGCGTCGTGCTCGTCGACGAACGCGAGATAGCGGTCCAGGGCGGCGGCGAGCCGGTGGGTGAGCGGGCCGGTCTGCGGTACGGCGAAGCACAGTTCGAGTTCGTCGGCCGCGCTGCGCAGCGCGGCCTCGTACAACTGCTGCTTGCCGCCCGGGAAGTAGCGGTAGACCAGCGGCCGGGAGACCTCGGCCGCCGCGGCGACGTCGTCCAACGAGATGTCCTCGGGTGCGCGATGGGCGAAGAGCCCCAGCGCGGCCGTGATCAGCTGCGCGCGGCGTTCCTCGACGCTGAGCCTGCGGTACGAGCCCCGCACGGCCGGGCCCCGCCGTGTGCCGCCTGATCTCGGGTCCAGCTCTTGGGAGGCGCGGCTGTTGCTCATACTCCGCAGCGTAACCGCCATGTCGGGGCGGTGGTCGGGACGGTGGGGCGCGCGTACGGGCCGGGGCGCGCGAGGGGGCCGGGGTCCGGGAGGCCGTCAGGCCAGCAGTCCCGAGCTGCGCCACAGCCTGCGGCCGAGGCCGCGCATGACGCCGATCTCGTCCAGGAAGTCGGTCAGCCGCTGCGCGCCCGCCTGCATCACCTCGCGGCGGTGGCCGCTCTCCTTCACCTGCCGGACGGCCTCGCGCCGGTCGAGCCCGATGTTGGTGTAGACGTCGGGGTTGACGAAGGCGATGGAGAAGATCCGGGCGGCCTCGCCGGAGCTGACGCGGGTCAACTCGGCCTCCCAGCGCGGGCAGGAGACCATCTGGCGGCGCAATTCCTCGCGCGCGTACCGGACATGCCGGGCTTCTTCCACGACGTGGATGCGGGTGACGCCGCGGACGATGGTCTGCACGCGCTCGTCGGGGAAGGTGAGCCGCTGCATGTAGTCGAGTATCTCCTCGCCGAGCAGCGTGCACGCGAACGAGCCGGGCGTCGTGGAGACGGTCTTCAGAACGCGCGCCAGGTTGTGGTGGACGCGGGAGACCGGGTAGGTGGGGGCGCCGCCCTTGTCGATCATGCGGGCGAACATCTTGGAGTGCCGGCACTCGTCGGCTATCTCGGTGAGCGCGTAGCGGACGTGCGAGCTGGTCACGGGCTTGTCGTAGATGTGCCGGACCAGCAGCTGCATCAGGATGATCTCGAACCAGATGCCGAGGGAGGCGAGCGACGCGGCCTCGTGGCGGGAGAGTTCGAGGCGCTGCTCCTGCGGCATCCGGTGCCACATCGGGGTGCCGTAGAGGGAGAGCAGCTCGGGCGGCCAGTACCACTTGCCGTCCTCGGTGGGGGAGTCCCAGTCGAGTTCGGTGTCCGGGTCGAAGGAGTGCTTGGCGGAGGAGGCGAGCAGCCGCTCGGCGACCTGCTCGCGGTCCTTGAGGAGGCCGAGCGCGTCCCGTAGGACGGCGACATCGTGCTCGGACGCCTCGGGCGTCGCGGCTGCTGTCTGTTCGGGAGCGGTGGTCATGGCTGAGGACACCTCGTTGTTGGGTTACCCGCGGTCACCTTCTTATGAGACTGCTTGTCAGCAAGGCCGTCAATCCCTCTCGCGCAACTTGTTGACCCAGCGGTAACGGGCGTGTGAGCCTGCCAACGACCCTTGGTGCACGCGACGGGAGGCGTCCTATGTCGACGCGGAAGCCGATGCCACAGGAGCTGGGAGAGCGGAGCTGGGAAGTGCCCGCGAGCGGCGCGGCGCGTTTCAGCTGGGGAGCGATGTACCCGGGCCAGCAGGACGGCTCCGGCCGCGAACGGCTCCTCGCCCTCTACCAGAAGGGCAAGGACAAGCAGTGGGACTCGGTCCGGCGCATCGACTGGGACCTGGAGGTGGACCCGTACGACCCGCTCGGGGTCCCCGACGAGAACATGACCATCTACGGCAGCCCGTACTGGGACCGGATGAGCGAGCGGAACAAGGCGGAGCTGCGACACCACTACGGCTCCTGGCAGTTCAGCCAGTTCCTCCACGGCGAGCAGGGCGCGATGGTGTGCGCGGCCCGGATCGTGGAGTCGGCCCCGGACCTGGACGCGAAGTTCTACTCCGCCACCCAGACCATGGACGAGGCGCGGCACGCGGAGATCTACGGCCGGTTCCTGCACGACAAGGTCGGCATGGTCTACCCCATCAACGACAACCTCCGGTCCCTGCTGGACGACACCCTCAAGGACTCCCGCTGGGACATGCCGTACCTGGGCATGCAGGTGCTGATCGAGGGGCTCGCGCTCGCCGCCTTCGGCATGCTCCGGGACACCACGGACAAGCCGCTGCCCCGGCAGATCCTCGCCTATGTGATGCAGGACGAGGCGCGGCACGTCGCCTTCGGGCGGATGGCGCTGCGCGACTACTACCGGCAGTTGACGGACGCGGAGCTGCGCGAGCGCGAGGAGTTCGTCATCGAGGGCTGCTATCTGATGCGCGACCGGCTGCGCGGCGAGGAGGTCCTCACCAACTTCGGGATTCCCGAGCGGGACGCCACCGAGCTGAGCGAGCGGTCCGAGTACCTCCAGCTCTTCCGGAAACTCCTCTTCAGCCGCATCGTCCCGTGCGTCAAGGACATCGGCCTGTGGGGCGAGCGGCTTCAGCGGGCCTACGCCGACATGGGCGTCTTCGAGCTGGGCGACTCCAATCTGGACCTGCTCATGGCGCAGGACGAGGAGATCGCGGAGCGGCTGGACGCGAGCCGCTTCGAGGCGGAGGAGGCGGCGCGTACGGCCGAGGTCGCCGACGCGATCGCGCGCGGCGCCGAGGCGGGATGACGGCGGGGCGAGAGGGCGCGGGGGTGCCGGCGGCGGGCTGACGGCGAGGGGCTTACGACGGGGCGGAGGGGTGCGGATCGGTGCGGAGGGGGTGACGTACCGTGCTCATGAACGGGGATGAGCACCGAGGGGGATGCACCGATGTCGACACCGCCGCCGCCATACGGGCAAGGGCCGCAGGGGCCGTACGGGCAAGGGCAGGAGGGGCCGTACGGGGAGGGGCAGCCGCCACCGCCGCCCCCGGCGCCACCGCAGGGCGGGCCCGGGTACGGGCAGCCGCAGTATCCCCCTTACCCCCAAGCTCCCCAATACCCTCAGCACCCCCAGCACCCTCAACAGGCCCCGCAACAGGGGTATCCGCAGGGGTACCCCGGGTACCCGGCGGGTTGGGGGCAGCCGCCGATGCCGCCGCCGCGGCGTGGAATGGGCCCGGGCAAGATCATCGCGATAGTCGCGGGCGCTCTGGTCGGGGTCACGGTCCTGGGCGGCGTCGTGACCGCGATCGCGTCGCAAGGCCACTCGTCGACGTCGTCCTCCTCCCCGACGTCCTCGTCATCGTCGTCATCGTCCTCGGAATCGCCGTCGTCGCCGTCGAGCTCCGCGGAGTACCGGCTGACCGTCCCCAAGTCCCTGGCGGGCGGCCAATACACCCTCGCCAAGGATCTGACCGGCACGCTCGACGACAAGCTGGGCGACCGCAACTCCGGCCCCAACGAGCGCGGTATGCGCAATGCCGGCGGCCAGTACACGGCCGCGTCCGGCAAGACGCCGACCACCCTGGTCTTCTCGGGCATGTACGGGGAGATCTCCGACCCGGATGTCGCCATGGAGAGCATGCTCAAGGGGGTCGGCGAGGCGCAGGGGACCGAAGTCACCACGCCCGCCCGCGACGTCACCCCGCCGGGCGCGGACGAGCCGGTGCGCTGCCAGGTGATCACCATCAGCCGCGCCGGCCAGTCCGGCACCATGCCCGTATGCGCGTGGAGCGATCACAGCACCGTGGCGACGGTCCTGGAGACCGGCGGGGGCTCGGCCGGCGGCGGTGCCTCGGACGTGAACGCCCTGGCGAAGCGGGCGGCGGCGGTCCGGGACGAGGTCCGCGTCAAGGCGTCCTGAACCGGACCGGACCGCGCCGCCTCGCGGCGAGCGGCGCGGACCGCGCCCGGTGGCCGTGTCCGGTCAGGAGCCGAGCGGGAACCAGGTGGCCCGCGACTTCTTCCACTCGGCGTGCGGCAGCTCCTTGGCCTCGGTGCCGTCGCCGTACAGGTCGGCGGAGCCGGCGTCCGTGATCACCTGCACCTTGGCGCCGGGCGCCGAGAGGTCGGGGACGTCGACCACGGCCTCCCAGCCGCCGGGGTCGGAGACCGGCAGGTCGAGCCGCTTGACCGGCTGGTGCCCGGCGACGCCGTCCCACGCGTACAGGGCGTACGGCTCGCTGTTGTCCTCCGCCGCCCAGGAACCGGCGACGATCAGGTACTGGCCGGCGGAGTTCCGCCGGATGTCGCGGACGCTCAGGCCGCCGAGGTCGAGGGTGACGGGGTCGCCGAAGGTGGCGTGCACCGCCGCGGTGCCCTTCTTGCCGGCCTTCGCGAGCTTGTCCATGTTGGTGACCGGTACGAGGAGCGCCTTGGCGCCCTTCTTCGGCGGCACCAGCGGCGCCCGGAAGCCGACGTAGGCGGTGCTGGAGCTGCCCGGTGCGAACTCCAGCCCCTCCACATTGAAGCCGTCGATCTGCTTGGGCACCTGGCCCTCTGCGGTGCCGTCGGCGAATCCGAAGCGGTCCCCGTGGTCCTGGTCCCACTTGACGAGGTCGTCGCGCAGCCCGTGGTACGAGCCGCCGACCTTCAGCTCGGTGCCGGCCCCGGAGCCGGTGACGGTGGTGGTGAACAGCGTGGAGCGGTCCGGCTTCGGCTTGCCCTTCTTGCTGTTGCCCATGGACCCGGTCCAGTAGACGGTGTCGCCGACGCGGGTCGCGGCCTCCATGTCGATCTCCTCCGAGACGCCCAGCTTCGAGCTGAAGTCCCAGGTCTTCACCGGCCCGCCGGAGGCGTCCCGGCGGTACAGCCGCAGGGTGTTGTTCTCGTCGTCCGCGACGACCATGTACCCGCCGCCGACGTCCACCGCGGCGGAGGAGTCGCTGGCCCCCGTGAGGTACCGGGTGCCGGCGCCGGCGTCGTGCAGCGCGCCGGAGGCGGCGTAGTGGAGGGTGGTGGTGGCGCTCTTCCCGCCGGCTCCCTTCACCTCCAGAGTGAGGTCGGCGTACCCCTTCCCGCGCGCCTTGACGGCCACCTGCCGGCTGTCGCCGCTGCCGGTGATCTCCACGTCCCCGGCCTTGGCGACCGAATCGCGGGAACTGGCGGTGGCGCTGACCGTGAGCGCGTCGCTCCCCGCGCCGCTCTGGGCGACCGTGACCGTGACCGTGGGGTCGCCCGTGGCGCCGACCGCGCCGGACAGGTACCCGGTGGAGAGTTTGATGCTCGGCTTGCCGGGGCCCGCCGCCGCGGAGGCCGGCAGCGTCAGAGCGGCGGAACCGGCGGCGAGCGCCAGAGCGATGCCGCAGCCGAGGAACCGGTTGCGGCGCGAGGAGTGCGGAGCGGGGGAGAGCACGGTGGTCGACAACCCTTCGCCGGAACGGACACCGACACCGCGCCCGACGAGCGTCGGACGTACCCGGCACCGGCTTGAGATCGAACCATGGGCCACGCGGCTCTCAACTGGCAAGACCGTTACGGGAATTGGTCATTGCGTAACCTGCGGGCCACCTGAGGGTCACCCCCGCGGGCGCCGCCGAATCTCCGGCAGTTCCGGCGCCTGCCCTATCCGCTCCCCGACTGCGACGGCCCTGCGAAAAGAGCTACGGCCTTTACGTGCATTGCGTGGCGAATCGGGAACAGGGCTTGTTTCCCGGGGGCCGGCGGCAGGTGCGTACGGGCTGAACTCCGGGTTACCGTACAGGCGCGGACGTCCGCCAGGCTCGTGGCTGGTGAACGGATGCTTGCGTAGCGTGATCCGAACGGGGGAATGATGTCTTTTGATGACGAGTGGGCTCAGCTCAAGGCCAATGCGCAGGCCGAGCAGGCCACGGGTACGCGGCTCAATGGCGCGGGCGGCGGCGGACAGGGAGCCAAGGGAAAGCTCCATGTGACGCCGTCCCTTCTGCGCGGCCGGGCGGAAAAGGCGGAGAACGAGGCGTCGAAGGAGTTCAAGGACGCTCACAAGGACGTGCTGGCCAAGACGGCGGAGATCCCTGGATCGCTGAAGGGATTCTCTTCCGACGGCGCTTTCTCGGATTTCATCGACTCCTGGGAAAAGGGCGCGAAGTACGTGGCCGGGCAGATCGGCAAAGAGGGGCTGGGCGGGGCGCTGCGCTCGGCCGCGGATTCCTTCGAGACCGAGGACCACGAGCGGAAGCGAAGTTTCCAGAAGAAGTACACGTACAAGCCCGGCGACGTCATCTGAGGGGGCGGCATGTCAGTGAGTTATACGGACCTGAAGTCCGTGAACCTGGAGAAGCTCTCCTCGGCCGTCGACGCCTGGTCGCACCTGCCCAAGCGCGTGCACAAGGCCGCGAGGACCTTCGACACCCAGGTCGCGAAGGGGCTGGAGCGGTCGGACTGGGAAGGGGACGCGGCGCAAGCGGCTTTCACGACCATCCGAGGGCTCGGGTACCAGCTCGACAACGCGGAGAACGAAGCCGGCAGCGTCCACACATTCCTGAACAGCTGCCTCAAGTCGTTCCGCGCGGCGAAGAAGGGGCTGACCGACATCACGGAGGAGCTCGCGGGCCACGAGCACCTTTCGGTCAAGTCGAGCGACGGCTCCGTCTATGTGGACGCCGACAAGGTGAAACCGGATGAGCTCGCCGAGCTCAAAAAGGATTACGAGCCCACCATCGCGGCCTACAAGAACCGGACCCAGCAGGCTCTTGAGGACGCCGACAAGACCGACTCCACGCTGCGGTGGGCGCTGCGGGACATGAAGCACAGTTACGACATAGGGTTTCTCCCGACGGCCCCGGTCAGCCTCGCCGAGGCGCGCAGTATGCGGAAGGAACGCGGGCAGCAGAGCGACAAGAAGATCTCGCTCAAGGAAATCTCCGACGCCGAGATCCAGTCGAAGATCGACCACGCGGCGGACGGCAAGTTCGGCAATTCCACCGTCAAGCCGGTGGCCGAATTCCTCAGCTACCGGGCATGGCTCAACAGCGCCGACAGCGTGCAGAAGCACGACTGGGCCGGTGCCAAGTCGTACTTCATCGACGGCACACCGGCCTACGCGGCCGGTATGGAAGCCTCCCTCGTGGAGACCTCCGGCGGCGGCGGCCGGCATCGCAAACCGACCTTCATGAACAAGGCGGGCAAGTTCGGCGGAAAGGTCTTCGGCGTCCCCGCCGGCATCGTCGCCACCGGCCTGGACTTCTACTACACCCCGGCCCAGCACGCTTCCGAACGGCCGGATGCGAAGATCATGGCCCCCAAGGACCCGGGGAGAGTGCACTGGAAATGAGCGACCACCGCAGGGAACCGCAGCCGGGAGCGCAGCCCAGAAGCGCACCCCGGCCGGGCCGGAGCCGTTTGGCCGACGGGCTGTTCGGAAACCACAGAACGCTCGTCCTGGGAATCCTGGCGGCCGTCGGGGGAATCACGGGCGCCATCGGCGGGGCGTCCGCGGGGGCGGGAATCCTCAAGACCCTGGCCCTCGCCGCGATCGGTATCGCGGGCCTGGCGCTGGCCGTCGGGTGGGTCATCGCCTATGCGAAGAGGTCCCCCGGAACACCGGCGGGCCGCCGCTGACGCCCGTACGGCCCCCGGGCCGTGTGAGCCGCCACCTCATGAGGTGCCGCACTCCACGGCCCGGGTGTCCCGCGCAGGTGAACGCTGCGGCGCCGGGCATGGCGACCAGCGGAGCGAAAGGTGTTCCTTCGCAGGCCGCGCCGGGGCTGTGCGGATCCACCTTGCGTCGTCGACCACGGTGGCTCGGTCTCCGTTCCCCGGCAGACCCTGCTCAGGGCCGGGCGGCCGACCACTGCCTGAACGAAGCAGGCAGTGCTGCCAGGACATCGCTCTCCTGCGGGGTCCACCCCAACGCGCCCCGGGCGGCGGAGGAGTCGATGACCTCGTCACGGTCGAACACCCGGTACACCGGCTTCTCGTCCTCAACCGGGGCGAAGGCCGGAGCGTCGGTGCTGCCGGCCGCCCGGGCAGCGGCTTCGACGACAGCCAGCGGGGCCACGGGATGTGCGTCGGCCAGCAGGTAGGTGCGCCCGTCATGTTCCTCGGGCGCACGCAGTACCGCCGTGTACGCACGCGCCAGGTCCTCGACGTGGATCCAGGACCACACCTTGTCCCGCCGTCCCCGGTGCACCGGCCCGGAGGACCGGGCCTCGCTGAACCAGTCCCCGACGATCGAACTGCGCGCATCACCGCCGTGCACCATCCCGGGGCGCAGCACGGTGTGCGGCAGCCCGGTACCGCGCAGTTCGGCTTCCAGGCGCGCACGTCGATTGCCGTCGTCGACGGGCGTCTGAGGCGTCAGCACCGCGTGGGCGTGCTCACCGTAGACCGAGCAGCCGGTCGTATACACCAGATGCCGGCGGCGACCGGCGTCGGCGAGAGCGCCGAACAGAGCACGATCGGCGCCGACGGGGTCATCCGGGTCGAAGGCGGTATGGACCACGGCGTCCGCACTGGCGAGTATCCCGCTGAGCACGGCACGGTCCGTGAGACTCCCGCGCAGCGGCCGGACACCGAGGTCCCGCAGCCCCCGCGCCCTGTCCGAGCCCGGATCCCGGGTGAGGGCATCGACCTCATGCCCCGCCCCGGCCAGAGCGATCGCAACAGCATGGCCGACATAGCCAGTTGCCCCAGTGATCAGTACACGCATCCCACGAGGCTAACCCGTACCCCGTCTGTCGCGGTGGCCGGGACTGTGTCGCGCGGCGGTTGTCGCGGGCCGTGGGGCAGTGCCGAGTATGTGCCACGCCGCGAAGGCGCGGACGGGGAGGGCGTGCTCGAACGGCACGGCACGGCCCGCCCCTCAGCCCCGCCCCTCCGATTCAGCACCCGCCCGCTGACCTGCCCCTTCGCCCTTCCGTGAGCGGAGCGCCCCCGGCGTTGGGCGGGTGACTCGTCACACACGCGAATCATTGGAACCAATCTCCCCGCACAGGGCATCTTGGGGAGAAGTAATGGGGAGCCGTACCGCGTTCAGTCCTGCCGTACTGAGACGCACAGAGGGAGTGGGACGTTCTCATGGCACGACTGACCGCCCAACGGCGGCGCGTCGCGATGGCGGTCGCCGCCGTCGTGGTGGCGACCGCGGGGATCGCCGGGGCGGTGGCCGCGGCCACCCACAGTTCCGGTGGTGAACAGGGGCAACACGTACGCCAGGAGAACCCCGCGGCGAAGCCCGCGCCGCAGAAGAAGATACCCATCGGCATCACGCACGCCACCGAGAGCGGCGGCAAGGCCGTCAACATCACCATCGACGACGGGCCCGACCCCGTCTGGACGCCCAAGGTCCTCGAACTGCTCAAGCGGTACGACGTGAAGGCGACCTTCTGCATGATCGGGCCGCAGGCCAAGGAGCACCCGGAACTCGTCAAGAAGGTCGTGGCGGCCGGGCACCGGCTCTGCGACCACACCATCGATCACAACATAGCCATGGACCACCGCTCCGTCAGTTACCAGAAGCAGCAGATCCTCGACGCCCAGCAGATGATCGAGGGCGCGGCGGGCGGCGCGAAGGTGCAGTACTACCGCGCGCCCGGCGGTGCCTTCACCCCCGACAGCCGCAAGATCGCGGCGGCGCACGGCATGCGGCCCCTCGGCTGGAACATCGACACCAAGGACTTCGAGCACCCCGGCGTGCAGGGGATCATCAACACCGTCAAGCAGGAGCTGTCGAACGGGCCCACCATCCTCTTCCACGACGGCGGCGGGGAGCGCAGCGAGACCGTGGCCGCGCTCGATGAGCTTCTGCCGTGGCTGAAGGAACAGGGATACGGATTCAGTTTCCCTAAGATCTGATCATGCAGACCCACCGCATCCGGCCGTGCGCGGCCGACGAACTGCCCGTTCTCCAAGACATCGAACGGGCCGGCGGGCTCGCCTTCCATGACATCGGCATGGCCGCCATCGCCGACGACGAACCGCCCTCGCTCGCCGACCTCACGCGTTATCAGCAGGGCGGCCGGGCCTGGGTGGCGCTCGACGCCGGCGGGCGGCCCCGCGCCTATCTCATCGCCGATGCCGTCGACGGCGCCGCCCACATCGAGCAGGTGACGGTCCATCCGGACCTCGCCCGCCGGGGCGCCGGACGGGCCCTGATCGAGCACCTGGCCCAGTGGGCGGACGGGCAGGGGCTCCGCGCTCTGACGCTGACCACCTTCACCGAGGTGCCCTGGAACGCGCCGTACTACGAGCGGTGCGGCTTCCGCCCCCTCGCGGACGCGGAACTGACGCCCGGTCTGCGAGAGATCCGGCGCCACGAGGCCGAGCTCGGGCTCGACCGGTGGCCCCGCGTCTGCATGCGGCGGGAGCTGTAGCGGGGGCCGGTACCTCACCGCATGCGCCGGGAGCTGCAAGCGGGGGCCGCTACTTCACCGCCGCTACCTCACCACCGCTACCTCGCCGCCGCCCCCGACCGCGCCAGCCAGCGGCCCTCGTGCCGCGTCACCTCGATCGACCTGCCGAAGCAACCCGTCATCCGCTCCGCCGTCAGCACCTCATCCACCGGCCCGCGCGCCTGCACCCGCCCCTCCCGGAGCAGCAGCGCGTGGCCGATGCTCGGCGAGAGCTCCTCCAAGTGGTGGGTGACCGTGACCGTCGCCAGCTCGGGGCGGTTCGCGGCCAGCCGGTGCATCGTGTCGATGAGGTCCTCGCGGGACGGCAGGTCGAGCGCGTTGAACGGCTCGTCCAGCAGGAGCAGCGCCGGGTCGGCCATCAGCGCGCGGGCGATGAGGACGCGGGCGCGCTGGCCGCCGGAGCAGACGCCGTACGGGCGGTCGGCCAGCTCCTTGCAGTCGAGCTCGGCCAGCAGTTCGTGGGCGCGCTCGCGCACCGCCTCGTCGTACTTCCCCCACAGCGGCTGCACGGTCCCGGTCGCGCCCGTCAGCGCCACGGTGTGCCCGGTCGCGTCCAGCGGGACCTTCTGGGCGGAGGAGACGAGGCCGATCAGGGCCCGCAGCTCGCGCATGTCGACGCGGCCGAGCCGGTGGCCGAGGACCTCCACGGAACCCGTCGTGGGGTGCATGGTCGCGCCGATCAGCTTCAGGATCGTGGTCTTCCCGGCCCCGTTGGCGCCGAGGAGCGCCCAGTGCTCCCCGGGGCGTACGGTCCAGTCGATCCCGTCGAGAATGGTCTGGCCCGTGGTGTAGCGCCGGACGCCGACGCCGTCGAGGGCCACCACCACCCGGCCGGTCCGCCCAGGCCGGATGTCCTGGTCACTGCTGGTACCCGGCGCACTCATCGTTCTGCCTCCTCGCGCCCGCGCTGCTGTGCCACCGGAGGCTAGCTTCATGCTGCACCTTTTCGCGGGTCCGTCCGATACGTGGACCCGGCCCGGGCTCTCAGTGGTTGAGCACCGCCTCCATCACGGACTTCGCGATCGGCGCCGCGCTGCCGCCGCCGCTGATGTCGGCGCGGTTGGCGGCGGCGTCCTCCACGACGACCGCCACCGCCACCGCCGGGTCGTCCCCGTCGGCCTTGGCCCAGGAGATGAACCAGGCGTACGGGGTGCCCTTGTTGTCCACGCCGTGCTGCGCGGTGCCCGTCTTGCCGCCGACGGTCACGCCGTTGATCGCCGCGTTGGTGCCGGTGCCCTTGGTGACGACGTTCACCATCAACTTCTGGAGGGTTTCGGCGGTGCCGGTGCTCATCGCCCGGTGCAGCGTCTGGGGGCTGGCGGTCGCGATGGTGTCGCCGTCCTTCGCGGTGATCTTGGCCACCAGGTACGGCTTCTTGACCTCGCCCCCGGAGGCGACCGCCGCCGGGACCATCGCCATCTGGAGCGGGGTCGCGGCGGTGTTGTACTGGCCGATGGCGGAGAGCGCGACCTGCGAGTCGTTCATCTCGCTGTCGAAGTTGCTCCGCACCACGGCCGACGGGATGCGCAGACCGCCGTCGTTGAAGCCGAAGCCACGGGCGGTGTCCACCATGCCGCCGAGCCCGACGTCCACGCCGAGGTGGGCGAAGACGGTGTTGCAGGAGACCTCGAAGGCGTGGGTCAGCGTCGCGTTCTCGCAGCCGCTCGCCTCGTTCGTCAGCTTGGTGGTGGTGCCGGGCAGGGTGTACGGGCTCGGGGTGTCGGTCGCCGCGTCCGGGTCCTCGACGGCGCCGTGCTCCAGGGCCGCGGCGGCGGTGACGACCTTGAAGGTGGAGCCGGGCGGGTAGACCTGCTTGAGCGCCCGGTTGATCATCGGCTGGGAGTCCTCGTCGTTGAGCCGCGACCAGTCGCGGGCCACGGCCGAGCCGGTGCCGGCGATCCGGTTCGGTTCGTACGAGGGGGTGGAGGCGAGCGCGAGCACCTTGCCGGTCCTCGGTTCGATGGCGGCGACCGCGCCCCTCTTGCCGCCGAGGCCGTTGAACGCGGCCCGCTGGGCGGCGGCGTCGATGGTGGTGTGCACACCGCCGCTGGGCTGCTTCCCGCGCGTGACCTCGTTCCAGAACGGGAGCGGCGCGAGGCGGGAGTCGGTGCCGGAGAGCACGTCGTCCTCGGCGTTCTCGATGAGCGAGGTGCCGTACGTCTGCGAGGCGTACCCGGTGACCGGCGCGTACAACGGCCCCTGCTTGTACGTGCGTTCATAGCGCAGCTGCTGGCCGCTGTCCTTGGAGCCGGTCACCGGCCTGCCGCCGACGTAGATGTCGCCGCGCGGCTGGCTGTAACGGGCTATGGTCTGGCGGCGGTTGGCGGAATTCTTGTCGTAGTCGTCGGCCTTGAAGACCTGGATGCGGCCGGCGTTGAGGAGCAGCGCCACCAGTAGGAGCAGGCAGAAGGCCGCGGCGCGCCGGATGTAGCGGATCACAGCTCGTCCTCCTCGAATCCGTACGGATCGTCCAGCGGCCCCGAGCCGGGCGCGGCCGCCGCGGTGACCCCCGTCGCCGCCGCCGGGGGCGGTCTGCGCGCGCTGTCGCTGATCTTGATGAGCAGCGCGATGATGATCCAGTTGGTGACGACCGACGACCCGCCCTGCGCGAGGAACGGCATCGCCATCCCGGTGAGCGGGATCAGGTCCATCACGCCGCCCGCGATCACGAAGACCTGGAGCGCGAGGATGGAGGCCAGCCCGATGGCGAGCAGCCGGCCGAAGGGGTCGCGCAGCGCCAGCCCGGCCCGGTAGCCGCGGGCCACCAGGAACGCGTACAGCAGGAAGACGACGGTCAGCCCGGCGAGCCCCAGCTCCTCGCCGACCGTGGCCAGGATGAAGTCCGACTTCATCGCGAAGCCGATCAGATACGAGTGGCCCAGGCCCAGGCCCGTACCGAGAATGCCGCCCGCGGCGAAGGCGAAGAGCGACTGGGCGAGCTGGGAGGCGCCGCGCCCCGCGTCGATGGAGGCGAAGGGGTGCAGCCAGTCCTCCACGCGGCTGTGCACATGCGGCTCCAGGGAGCCGACGGCCACCGCGCCGACCGCGCAGAGCAGCAGGCCCACCGCGATCCAGCCGGTGCGGCCGGTGGCCACGTACAGCATTACCACGAAGAGGCCGAAGAAGAGCAGCGAGGTGCCCAGGTCCCGCTCCAGTACGAGTACGCCGACGCTGACCAGCCAGATCGCGACGACGGGGCCGAGCACCCGGCCGGTGGGCAGCTGGAGGCGGCGGATCTTGCGGCCGGTGTAGGCGAGGGCGTGCCGGTTGGCCGAGAGGTAGGCGGCGAAGAAGACCGCGAGCAGGATCTTGGCGAACTCGCCGGGCTGGATCGAGAACGCGCCTATCCGGATCCAGATCTTGGCGCCGTTGATGGCGGGGAAGCCGATCGGCACGACCATCAGGATGAGCGCGGCGACGACGAAGAGATAGGCGTAGCGCTGGAGCAGCCGGTGATCGCGGAGAAAGAGGACGACCGCGATGAACAGGGCGACGCCCAGCGTCGACCAGATGAGCTGGGTGGGCGCGGCCTGGTCCTTGGGGGTCTGGAGGTCGAGCCGGTAGATGAGGACCAGGCCGATGCCGTTGAGCAGGACGGCGATGGGCAGCAGCAGCGGGTCGGCGTACGCGGCGCGGAACCGGACCACGAGATGCGCGAGGAGGGCGAGGACGCCGAGCCCGGCGCCGTAGTTCACGGCGTCCTTGGGGACGGTGTCCTCGGCCGCCAGCCCGACGGCCACATAGCCGTAGACCGAGACCAGCACGGCCCCGATGAGGAGAACCAGTTCGGTGCCCCGGCGTTTGGGGAGCCGAAGCAGGGGAGGGGGAGCGTCTGCCGGCGTTGCGCTCATGGGCTGCAACCTAGCAAGGTATGCGACTTATGTCCCTTATGGATGTTGCTATTCCGCCCGCATGTTCCCTAGCCGGCGGGGACCGGCGCCGCTGTGTCGCCGACGCCCGCGGCGGGCTTCCCGCCGCTCGTACGGTCGCCCGCGGCCGCACCGTCGCCGCCGCCCCGCGTTGCGTCCGTGGCCGTACCGTCGCCGCCGTCCCGCGTTACGTCCGTGGCCGCGCCTTCGTCGCTGCCTCGCGCCACCCCCGTGGCCACCGCCCGGTTGAAGGCCCGTACCCGCTCCGTCTCCGCCCGGCGCCGCCACACCACGCACAGCGTCGAGGCCGGCAGCCCCGTGACCGGCACGAAGGTGATGTCGCGCCGCCCGTAGTACGCCGCGGTCGGCGCGCAGAACACCATCGCGCCCCGCTCCGCCGCGACCGCCAGCAGCGCCTCCTGGTTCGTACGCACCAGCGGGCCGCGCGGGATCGGGAGGCCGCCCGGGGTGGTCGGGGGTGCCATGAATTCGAGCCAGTACGCGGGCGCGGGGCCCGCGAGGCCGATCAGCGGGCCGTCCGCCAGCTCCTCCGCGCCGATGGACGCCCGGCGCGCGAACGGGTGCCGTACGGACACCGCCAGCGTCTGCGGCTGCGAGGGGAACACCGCGCCGACGACCAGATCCGGCTCCGCCACCGGCATCAGCACGATCGCCGCGTCCACCTCGCCGCGCCGCACCGCGCCGAACGGATCGCCCAGGGCCACCTCCACGATCTCCACCTCGCAGTCGGGATACAGCGTGCGGAACGCCCGTACGGCCCCCGTGACCTGCTCGTCCACGTTGCCCTGGAAGCCGACGCGCACCACGCCCGCCAGGCCCCGCGCCGCGGTGCGGGCGCTCTCGACGGCGGTGCGCAGCGTGTCGTACGCCGGGCGCAGCTCCGCCAGGAAGCGGGCGCCGAGCGGGGTCAGCGCGACCCGGCGGCTCGTACGGTCCAGCAGCCGCGCCCCGATCCGGCTCTCCAGTGACCGCAGCAGCTGGCTCACCCGGCCCTGGGACACATACAGCCGCTCCGCCGCGCGCCCGAAGTGCAGCTCCTCGCTCAGCGCGAGGAAGCACTCCAGCTCCCGTATCTCCAGTCCGCTCACGCGCTGCCCGCCCCGTCGGTCCCGTCGATTAGCCCACCTCATCCAAGGATGAGCCCTTCACTGTTGTTCCCGCCGCCGCACGGGCAAAGGCTTGGGACATGTCACGCGCCACCGAAGAACCCCCCGCCGCCCCCGCCACGGCCACCCGCCGCGGCTGGCTCGCGGTCTACGCCGTCGCGGCCGCCACCTTCGCGGACGTCACGAGCGAGATGCTGCCCATCGGCCTGCTCACCCCCATCGGCGCGTCGATGCACGTCACGGACGGGGTGGCCGGTCTGGCCGTGACCGTGCCCGGCATCGTGGCCGCGATCTCGGCCCCCGCCGTCACCCTCGGCTGCGCCCGCGTCGACCGGCGGCTGCTGCTGTGCGCGCTCATCGCGCTGCTGGCCGTCGCCAACGTGGTCTCCGCCCTCGCCCCGAACTTCGCGGTGCTGCTGGCCGCCCGCGTCCTGGTCGGCGTCAGCATCGGCGGCGTCTGGTCGATCGTGGCGAGCCTGGTCGTCCGCCTGGTGCCGGCCCGGAACGCGGGCACCGCCACCTCGCTCGCGTTCAGCGGCATCGCCGTCGCCTCCGTCCTCGGCGTCCCGGCCGGCACCCAGCTCGGCGAACTCGCCGACTGGCGCACCGGGTTCACCGTCATGGCCGCCCTGTCGGCGGTCGTGCTGGCCGTGCTGTGGCTGACCATGACCCCGCTCCCGGTGACCCGGCCCGCGCGCCTGGACGACGTGCCCGCGCTGCTGCGCGACACCCGGGTACGCGGCACCCTCGTCGTCACGCTCCTCCTCGTGACCGGCCACTTCGCCGCCTACACCTATATCCGGCCGGTGCTGGAAGAGGTCTCCGGCATCACCCCGACCCTGATCAGCGGGCTCCTCCTCGGGTACGGGCTGGCCGGGGTGGCCAGCAACTTCCTGGCCGGCGCCACGGCGACCCGCGACCCGCGCCGGACGCTGCTGGCCCTCACCGCGCTGCTGGCCGCGTCCGTACTGCTGGCGCCCGTACTCGGCCGCACGGTCCCGGGGGCGATCGTCCTCGTGGTGGCTTGGGGCCTCGGCTACGGCGGGGTCTCCGTGACCGCCCAGACCTGGCTGCTCACCCTCGCCCCGCAGGCCCGCGAATCGGCGTCGTCCCTCTTCGTCGCCGCCTTCAACGCGGCCATCGCGCTCGGCGCGCTCATCGGCGGCCGGGTGCTCGACGCCTTCTCGCTCACCGCCGTGCTGTGGTGCGGCGGCGCACTCGCGGCCCTCGCCCTCCTGGCGATGAGCCTGTCCGCCGGGGCGCGAGGGGGGCGGGACCGGGCAGTATTGCACGCATGATGAACATTCGTACGCGAGTCAGCGCCTGGCTGACTCGCCGTTTTCTGGCAAATGTCCGCAAGGGTGGTTTTGATCTGTCCAAGGCGGGGCTCCTCCCCGAGTCCACGCTGATGCCGCTCCGCCGCACCGGCATGGACCCGGTGCCCGAGCTGGGCGCTATGCGGGAAAAGTCCCCGATTACCAAGCTCTCCGTGCCGCTCAACATGAATGTGTGGCTCGTCACGGGATACGACGAGGCGCGCACGGTGCTCGGCCAGACCAACGGCTTCAGCAACGACTTCTCCAACCTCGTCGGCAACGCCGGTGTCACCGAGAGCCACAACCCCGGCGGGCTCGGCTTCAGCGACCCGCCCGTCCACAGCCGGCTGCGCCGCCTGCTGACCCCCGAATTCACCATGCGGCGGCTCAGCAGGCTCACCCCGCGCATCCACGACCTCGTCGAGGAGCGGCTCGACGAGATGGAGGCGCTGGGGAAGGCGGGCAACCCGGTCGACCTCGTCCAGGCGTTCGCGATGCCGATCCCCTCGCTGGTCATCTGCGAACTGCTCGGCGTCCCGTACGCGGACCGCGAGGAGTTCCAGCGGCTGGGCACCACCCGCTTCGACCTCTTCGCCGGGGCCGACGCCTCGCTCGGCGCGATATCCGAGTCGCTCTCCTACCTGCGCGACATAGTCAAGAAGCAGCGCGAGAACCCCGGCGACGGGCTGCTCGGCATGCTGGTCAAGGAGCACGGCGACGACATCGACGACGAGGAGCTCGCGGGCCTCGCCGACGGCGTGCTGACCGGCGGCCTGGAGACCACCGCCAGCATGCTCGCGCTCGGCACCCTCGTCTTCCTCCAGAACGAGGACCACCGCGTCGCCCTCCGTGACGACGACGCGGCCGTCGACCCCTTCGTGGAGGAGCTGCTGCGGTACCTGACGGTCGTTCAGGTCGCCTTCCCGCGCTTCGCCCGCGAGGACATGGAGATCGCGGGCGAGCAGGTATCCGCCGGGGACGTCGTGCTCTGCTCCCTGAGCGGCGCCGACCGGGACTCCTCCCTCGGTTCCCACATGGACACCTTCGACCCCACCCGCCCCGCCGCCTCCTCGCACCTGGCCTTCGGCCACGGCATCCACCGCTGCATCGGCGCCGAACTGGCCCGCATGGAGCTCCGCGCCGCCTACCCGGCGCTGCTGCGCCGCTTCCCGGAGCTGCGGCTGGCCGTACCGGAGGAGGAACTCTCCTTCCGCAAGTACTCCGCCGTCTTCGGCGTCGACTCGCTGCCGGTGTACCTGCGCTGACGGGTGCGTCGGGCGGCTCCGCGAGCGGAGACGGGGACGCCGACGGACGGCCTGTCAGCGGGGGCGGGCCGTACGGAATGGAGCGCAGCGGAGCGGTGCGGGACCGAGCCGAGAGCGTGCGGTGCCGGAGATGCCTCGGAGGCCGGAGGGAGCGCCGAGGCCGCCGGAGGGCGGCGCTGCGGAGCCCCACGGTCTCGGCGGCCCTTCTGCGGCTTCAGTGCTCCGCTACGGGCTCAGCGGCCCTCGCCCTCGGGCTGCCTTCTCCGGCTCCGGTCCTTGAGCGGCTGCCTTCTCCGGACTCTCCGGACTCTCCGGACTCTCCGGGCTCTCCGGTCGCTGTGGCCTCTGTGGCCTCTCCGATCTCCCCGGCTTCCCCGGCTTCCCCGGCCTTTCCGACGAGGAACGGCGCCATCAGGCCCGCCACGGCCTCCTCCGCGAGCCGTACGGCCTCCTCGGCGCCGATGTCCTGCACCGCGTACCCCTTGCGCCCCGCCGCCGTGGTCGCGGTCAGCGTCAGTACGCCCGCCCGGCGCTGGAACAGCGACCGGCGCACGTTCCAGCCGATGATCCCCTCGCGGGCGAGCGCCACCCGCTGCCGGGACCCGGCGCCCCGCCCGTGTCCGATGACCAGATAGCCGCCGGACAGCGCGTGGCCGAGGGAGCGGTAGCGGTCCCGGGCGAACAGCGCGCCGGCCGGCAGCAGGAGCGCCGAGGCGAGCCAGGCCCAGAGCGGTACGCCGCCGCCCCACCACAGCGCGCCGAGCACCGCGACGGCCAGGGCGCACGGCCCGAGGACGCGGGCGTACCGGCGGCGGAGCGCCGCCGCCCCGTGCGGCGTCAGCGGGCCGGTCAGCGCGGAACCGTCGCACAGTACGGCGCCGGCCGCTCGTACGACCTCCTCGCGCGGCCCGGGCGGCACGAGCATCGCGTTGTCCTGCGCGCCGCGTATCCCGGTGGCTATCGCGAGGCACCGCGCCCCGCCGAGCAGCCGCATCGGCAGCGACGCGCCGACCTCCACGCCGTGCACCCGCCGCTCCTCCAACGTGACGGCGCGGACGGTGAGGAGCCCGTGCGTGGTCTCCAGACCGCCGCCCTGATGGCGGTGGAGGGCGAAGTTCCAGTACTTCAGCACGGACTGGCTCACGTTGGCGAGCGTGCCCAGGATCAGCACGGCGAGCACCGTCTCGATGACGGGCAGCGGCCCGTGCCCGCCGCCGATGCCCCCGATGAGGCTGTGCACGGGGCCGAGGCGGCGCACGTCGACGCCGGCTTCCTCCAGTACGAACACGAGGACCAGGAGGGCGACGAACCCCGAGACCGAGAACGGGCTGAAGCGCAGCCAGCCGGGGCGCATGCGGGCCAGGGCGGGTTCGGCGGGGGCCGGCGCGGGCTCGTCGTCGCTCTCCCGCGCGGGTTCCACCGGGCGGTCGGCGGCAGGGGCCGCGCCCAGCAACCGCTCCCGCAGCAGGGCCGCTTCGGCCCGTGTCAGCGCGTCGAGCTTCAGCTCGTCCTCGGACGACTTGGCGGTGTGCCCGGTGCCCACGGTGACGCGGGTGAGGCCGAGCACGCGGTGCGCCATGTGCGCGGTGAGGTCGACCGAGCGCACCCGGTCCATGGGTACGGAGCTGACCTTGCGAAGCAGCAACCCCTTGCGCAGTTCGATGAGTTCGAACGAGATACGGTAGGTGGTGGTGTACCAGCGCAGGAGCGCGAGGACGACGGTCAGCGCGGCGGCGCCGACGGTGTAGACCAGCCGGTGGTCGGAGCCCGAACCGGCGACGAGGGCGACGATCAGCGCCGGGGCGGTCTTGCCCAGCTCCTGGACCGGGTGGACGAACAGCATGCGCGGACTCAGCCGCTTCCAGGGGGCGTCGGCGGGCAGGGCGGCGGTGTCCGTGGCGGTGTCCGTGGCGCCCGTACCGTCCGGGGCGGCGGCGGTGTCGCTCACGTGGCGTCCCCGCGAGTGGCCTGCGCCGCTGCGCTGATGTCGGCGACGAGCCGCAGCCCGGTGGCGTGGTCGAGCCCGTGGATCTCGATCGGACCGGCGGCCGACGCCGTCGTCGCGGTGACGTTGGTCAGCTTGAACAGCCGCTCCAGCGGCCCGCGTTCGCTGTCGACGGTCTGCACCCGCGATACGGGCGCGAGCCGGCGCTCCTCCACGAACCACCCGGTCTGGGTGTAGATCACCTCGGGGGTCGCCTCCCAGCGGTGCACGCGGTAGCGCCAGGGCGGCATCACCACGACGTGCACCACCGCCAGCACGGCGGTGAGGACCAGTCCCGCCTGGTGCCACTCCATCGGCCCGTCGTCCCTGAGCAGCATCCACACCGTCTGGGCCGCCGCGAAAGCCAGCCAGCCGAGCAGGGCGTGGACCGCCCAGTACCAGACGACCCTGCGTTCCAGCCGGTTCCCCGGGGCCCTGAGCTGGAGGGAGCCCTCGCCGACGGCCTCCGCCTTGTCCGTTGAAGTAGTCACCGGGTCAGGGTGTCATGAGGACTATCGGCTTATGGGACGTACATGGAGGTACGTGCGCGAACTAGCCGGTTCCGTCGCAGCGCGGCGGCCGTGCCGAGCGTCCCCAGCGCGGCGGCCATCATCAGGGCGCTGACCCAGACCGGGGACCGGTAGCCGAGGCCCGCGTCGATGGCGACGCCGCCGAGCCACGGCCCGGCCGTGTTGCCGATGTTGAAGGCCGCGGTGGTGAAGCCGCCCGCGAGGGTGGGCGCGTGATCGGCCAGGTAGAAGGCGCGGGAGGTCAGGACGGGCGCGATGCCGAAGGCCAGCAGGCCCTGGAGGAAGACCAGTGCGATGACCGCCGCCGCGTTCCCGGCCGTCAGGGCGAGCGCCACCCAGCCGGCGGCGAGGGCCGTCATGCCGCACGCCAGGACCGTGAACGGCCGCGCGTCCGCGATCCGGCCGCCCACGGCGATGCCGATCACCGCGCCCGCGCCGAAGAGCACCAGCATCATCGGGACCCGCCCCGCGCCGAACCCGGTGACGCCGGTGAGCAGCGGGGCCAGGTAGGTGAAGGTGCAGAAGGTGGCGCCCTGGACCAGGGCGTTCATGCCGTACGCGACGAGCAACTCGCCCCTGAGCAGGGACCGCAGCTCGCTGCGGACGCTCGTACGGACCGGCTCGGCGGGGGCCCGCGGGACCGTGCGCACGATGGCGGCGACGGCGAGCGCCGACATCGCGGCCACCGCCCAGAACGCGGACCGCCACCCCCACTCCCGGCCGAGCAGCGCGCCGCCCGGCACGCCCGCGACGCAGGCGAGGGTGACCCCGCCGAGCACGACGGACATCGCGCGCCCCTTGGCGTCGGCGGCGGCCATGCTGATGGCGGTCCCGGTGGCCACCGCCCAGAACCCCGCGTTGGCGAGGGCGCTGACGACCCGCGTCACCAGGAGGACCCCGTAACTCGGCGTGAGCCCGCCGACGACATGGGCCGCGGCGAACACGACGAGACAGGCGATCAGGGCGCCCCGCCGCGGCCGGCGCAGCGCGAGCACGGCCAGCAGCGGCGCGCCCACGATCATGCCGATGGCGAAGGCCGAGGTCAGCAACCCGGCCTGGGAGATGGACACATGGAGATCGGCGGCGATGTCCGGCACCAGGCCGGACAGCATGAACTCCGACGTGCTCTGGGCGAAGATGGCCAGCCCGAGCACGTAGACGACGAATGGCATGAGGGGGACTTCCCGAGTGCGTGAGAGCCAGGGGGATGACCCGGGCTCTGAGCGAGATCGACCGCAGGGCAGTTGCGTACGCGGGGGACCGGCGACGCGGAGCACGACGCGGAAGGCGTCGCTCCGGTACGGGTCGGCGGCCCGCGCTGCGGTGATCCGGCGGGAAGGGGCGCGCGCTGACGGTCTGACGACCTGATGGCTCGACGGCCCCGCGGCCCGTTGCGGGCCGGGGCTCAGCTCAGCGGCGCGGCGACCACCGGAACACCGGCGGTCAGGCTCTGTCGGACTCGGGGCTGGTCATGGCCGAGGAGGCTAGCAGGCCGGGGGCCGGAGGCTCCGCCTTTTCGAGCGGGGCCGGGCCGGGCCGTTTGCCCGCCTGGATCATCCGCTTGCCTGCCGGGCCCGTTCGCCTGCCCGCCGAGGCCGTCCGCGCGGGCCGCTTTCAGGCAGTCCGCCGAGGCTCCCGCGCCCGCCGTGGAATCCCATCTCCGTTTTCTCCCCCGTCATTTCGGCTTCGCGCCGCGTTCCCGCCGACCGCACGGAAGTCGCACGAAAGTCGCACGCAAGGCGCACAGAAGTCGTGCGGAAGGCGCACGGAACTCGCATGAAATCAGCGGCGATGCCTCGGCAAAGAGTCCGCCTATTCAATGCGGGGCGTCAAGGGGCGCGTCATCGCGGATGCCCGTGTCAGTGAAGTGTCAGCGAGGTGTCCGAGGTTTGCCAGGGCATCGGCATAGGGCTTTCCCATGAATGATGGTGCCCTGCCGGTGAATCGGACGTAGTGGGTACAAAGCGACTTTGCGGCATCGCTCGCTAATGCTCCTGGCGCACATCGGGCCAGGAAGGGCTTTGCGTTTTCTTTGCCTTTTCCGTTCCGTCGCCGGGTGGTCCAGGAGTGCCTGGGATGCATCGACTTGGGTGGCTTGACCTGTGGAAACGACGATTGACCTCAGGCATGGGTGTATGTACGGTGCAGTGGCGATTCGGGGGCGATCTGGTCGTACTGGCTGATTAGGCGTGGCCTATGCGGTCCAGTCGGCGCTCACGGTGGGGACGGTTTGCGCCCCGCCGTGTGAGGCCGTGGTTGGCGCCCCATTGATTGAAGCGTAAAGTAATGGGGGCTGGTTTGTGCGCTACGGTTCGATTCTCTGTGCTGGGTTTGATGAGTATTTCCGACGGGGAAAGCACCGTCGCCCTCCCACCCTCTAAACCGACCACCTTGCTCGCCGCAATGCTGCTGAGACCGGGCGCCGTGGTCTCCACGGAGTTCCTGCAACGCGCCGTGTGGGGCGAGGCGCCGCCGGCCACCGCCAAGGCCACGCTGCACACCTATGTCATGCGGCTGCGCCGCCTCTTCGCGAAGTTCGGCATCTCCAACGACGCGATCGAGACCATGCCCGGCGGATACCGGCTCCCGGTCAATGGCGACACCCTCGACCTCGCGCGGTTCCGGGAACTCCTGCGCTCCTCCGAGCGCGCCGAGAACCCCGAGGACGAGTCCCGGCTGCTGGGCGAGGCCCTCGCCCTGTGGGAGGGCCCGCCGATCTCGAACGTGCAGTCCGAGGTGTTGCACCGGGACGAGGTGCCCGCGCTCCGCGAGGAGTGGCTGCGGGCGGCCGAGCGCCGCTTCGACGTCGAACTCTCCCTGGGCAGGTGTCGCCAGGCGCTCCCCGAACTCCGTTCGGTGGCCCGCGCCCACCCTGGTCACGAGCGGTTCTGGGAGCGGCTGATCGAGGCGCTCTACCGCACCGGGCGGCAGTCCGACGCCCTCGCCGAGTACCGCACCGTCAAGGAGTACCTGAGCACGGAACTCGGCGTGGACCCCGGACCGTCGCTCCGCCGGCTGGAGATGACCATCCTGCGCGGCGAGTCCATGGGCTCCGACGCGCCGGACGCCCCCGCCGCACCCGAGGCGGGCCGCGGCGCGGGCCCCGGGCCGTACGGTCCCGGCCTCGCGCTCCCCGCCGACCTGCCCGACTTCACCGGCCGCGAGCGCGAGAGCGCCGAGCTGGTGGAGCAGCTCACCGCGGACCGCGGCGGCCCGGCCCTCGCGGTCGTCTCCGGCCCGCCGGGCATCGGCAAGACCGCCCTGGCGGTGCACATCGCCCAGCAGGTGCGCGACGCCTTCCCCGACGGCCAGTACTTCGTGCGCGTCGGCCCCGGGGACGGCGAGGGGAACGAGGCGGCCGCGCCGCCGCACCCGGACGGCGGCGGCGAGCGGCGCACGCTCGTCGTGCTCGACGACGTCTACAGCCTTGAGCAGATACAGGCGGCCCTGCCCACCGCCAAGGGCAGCGCCGCCGTCATCACCAGCCGCATGAGCCTGGCCGGCCTCGCCGCGAGCCGCGGCGCGGGCGTCTACCGGCTCGGCGCGCTGGCCGCCGGTGAATCGCGCGCCCTGCTCTCCTCGGTGCTCGGCCACCGCCGGGTCGCCGCCGAACCCGGGCCGACGGACGAACTGGCCGACCTGTGCGGCCACTTCCCCCTGTCGCTGCGCATCGCCGCGACGCGGCTGCTGCTCCGCCCGCGCCACCAGATCGCCGACGACGTGGAGTGGCTGCGCGACGACCCGGTGGGCCGGCTCTCCGTCGCCGGCACCCCCGCCATGTCGCTGGCCCAGACCTTCGGCACCTTCCTCGGCCGGCTCAGCCTCCCGGCGATCAGGGCCTGCCAGACCCTCGGGAACAGCCCGCAGCAGTGCCTGTCGCTGGACGAGTGCGCCGCCGCGCTGCGGCTGTCGCGGGTCGACGCCTCGGCGGTGCTCGACCAGCTGATCGACGCGAGCCTGCTGGAGGGCGACGCGCCGGGGCAGTACCGGATGCCCGCGCTGCTACGGGCCTTCGTGCGCCGTGACGCGGGCGTCGCGCTCTCCAGCTGACGCCCGAACAGGCCCCACCGCCTTCTTTCGCAGCTTCACCGACTCAACTTCCTCGACGCCGCCGGCCGGTCCCCGCCGGACCGACGCCGAGCACACGGCTGCCCGCTCACCCGCGGCCGTCCGACCACGCGCGGTCCGTCTGCGGCCGGGCACCCCCACCTGACAAGGGTTTCTGAGAATGACTATCGAGACTGCCGAGACTGCCGAGACCACTGAGTACGAAAAGCTCGCCGGCACCCGCCCCCGGATCGGCCGGGACGTCCTGTTCACCGAGACCGGGGACGGCGTGCTCTTCCACAACGCGCACGGCGGTTTCCACCTCGCCGCGAAGTCCGCCTACCGGTTCGCCTCGCTGATCGTGCCCCACCTCAACGGCAGGCACCGGGTCAGCGACCTGTGCGCCGGGCTCCCCGAAAGCCGGCGCACCATGGTGACCGACCTGGTCGGGACGTTGTACGAGCGCGGGTTCGCCCGGCCCGCGCCCGCCGAGGAGGCGGAGCAGGCGCTCGCGGCCGAGGTGGCCGAGGAGTTCGCGGCGCAGATCAACTACATCGACCACTTCGAGGACGGCGCGGCCGAGCGCTTCGCCCGGTTCCGCACCAGCCGCGTCGCGGTCCTCGGCGACGGCCCCGTCGCCCGCTGGTGCGCCCTGAGCATCGTGCGCAACGGCGGCGCCAAGGTCGACGTGGCACCCGGCCCCGGCGCCGAGGGGGCCGAGCCGGGCGGCCTCGGCGCCGTACGGGCCGAGGCCGACCGGCTCACGGAGCGCGGCGCGCCGGTCGAGCTGGGCCTGCTGCCCGGCGGGGACGAGCCGCTGGGCTGGGCCGACCTCGGCGCGTACGACCTCGTCGTCTGCACCGG
The DNA here is from genome assembly GCF_056434425.1 of Streptomyces sp. NPDC044033. Classification (NCBI taxonomy): domain Bacteria; kingdom Bacillati; phylum Actinomycetota; class Actinomycetes; order Kitasatosporales; family Streptomycetaceae; genus Streptomyces; species Streptomyces sp. NPDC044033. The sequence goes on from NZ_JBWKFF010000029.1 coordinate 65,817, forward strand.
ACCCGACGCGCCGCGCCAGATCCACCGGCTGCTCACGGAGGGCATCCCGGCGGGCCGCGGCGTGCTGCCGCTGACCGTGCTCGGCGACCGCGCCGTCGCCGGGCCGTCGATGTCCGCCGGGCAGCCCGGCTGCTGGGCCTGCGCCATGCTCCGGCTCGCGGCCAACGAGGAGGGCACGACCGCCGCCGCCGACGTCTGGAGCCGGGTGAGCCTCCCCGGCGCCCGCGCCAACGACGCCGCCCTCGGCCAGAACCCGGCGGCCATGCTCGGCAACCTCCTCGGCTACGAGGTGTTCCGGATGACCGCCCAGGCCCCGCCCGCCGAGACCGAGGGGCGGGTGATCATCCAGGAGCTCGACTCCATGGACACGCTCACCGAGCGCGTACTGCCGCACCCCGACTGCTCGTTCTGCCGCACCGCCGCCGGCCGCCCCGCCGCCCCCGTCGTCGCCGGGGCGCTGCCCGCCGCGCCGCACGTCGCCACCGCGCCGACGGCCGACGACGCCGAGGCCGTGCTCCAGCAGCTGAACGCCGAGAGCGAACTGGTCGGCGCCGCCGCCGGGGTCTTCACCCGGTTCGCCGACGACGACCTGACGCAGACCCCGCTGAAGGCCGCCCGGCTCGTGCTCGGCACCGGCGGCGGGCAGCGGCGCACGGTCGCCGCGCTCGACGTGCACCACACCGCCGGGGCGCGGCTGCGCGCCCTGCGCACCGCCGTCAACGTCTACGTGGAGCACGCGGTGCCGCTGACCGGCGTGCTGCGCGGCGCCGCGCTGGCCGACGCCCGCGCCGTGCTGCCCACCGTCGACCCCGCGAAGCTGTCCACCGCGAGCGGCCTCCCCGTGACGGCCGACTCCATCGAGGAGTGGGTGGCGGCGACGTCGCTCTCCTGCGGCGAGCGGGCGCTCGTCCCGGCGGCGGCGGTCCGTACGTTCGGGGCGCACAACGCCGCCCGCGCCTACGTGCTGACCAGCGCGGGCGCCGGAGCGGGCGGCTCGCTGCCCGAGGCGCTGCACCACGCGCTGATGTCCGCGCTCGCCTACGACGCGCTCGAAGCGACCGCCCGCGGCGCGCGGAACGTCACGGAGGTGCCGCTGACCGCGCTGGAGGACGACGCCGAACTCCGCTTCCTCGTGCGGTCCGCCGCCAACCTGGAGACCGGGATCGACCTCCTCGACCTCGGCGAGAGCGAGGCCGCCGGCTCCGGCGCGTACGTCCTGCTCGCGCGGGCCGCCGGAGGCCGCTGGGCGGTCGGCGCCGACATCACCTGGCAGGGCGCCGCGACGGCCGCCCTGCGGGACCTCGTGGGCCAGGTCCAGCTGACCCGGGAGTACCCCGAGGGCGAGACGCCGGACACCGGGGACGCGCTGCTCGGCGCGTTCGAACCGGCGGCCGTGACCGTCTCCGGCCCGGCCGCGCCCGAACTGGACGCCGCCACCACCCCCGAGGCGGTGCTCGACCGGCTGCGGTCGCGGGGCCGCGACGTGCTGGTCGTGCCCACCGCCTCCGACGACCTGCTGCTCGGCGGCATGAGCTCCGTGCGCGCCCTGCTGACCGGCCGGAACCCCGCATGACCGGCCTCATGGAAGGCTCCCGCACGGCCGCCGCGGAGCCCCCGGAGACGGCCGCGACCGGTCCGGGCGCGCACCCGGACCCGGCCGAGCCCTGGGCCGCCGCGGCCGAACAGGCCCTGCGGGAGCGGCTGGCGGGCCGTACGGACCGTACGCTGGAGATCGTCGTCCTGCCGCTCGGCGTCCGGGACGAACTGTCCGCCGAGCCGCCCGCCGCCCTCGGCGCGACGGACCGCCCCGTCGCCCCCGTCTACGTCTACGGGCACACCGCCATCCTCGGGCCGGTGCCGCGGCCCGGCGCGGAGAGCCGCCCGTGCGGCCACTGCCTGGCCCGGCGCTGGCAGGCCGTACGCCACAAGCCGCTGCGCGACGCCCTCGAACTCGGCGGCCCGACCCGGGCCGCGGGGGAGCAGCCGCACCTGACGCCGTTCGCGCTCGACGCGCTGGCCGCGCTCATCGCCTCCCAGGCCGGCGGATCCGCGCCGGGCGAGGGCGGCTACCCGCTGGTCCACCGGCTGAACCTGGAGAACCTGCGGGTCAGGTCCTTCCCCCTGGTGCCCGACCCGCAGTGCCCGGCCTGCGACCGGCGGCCCGCGGACGAGCCCGCGCGGCTCGCCTTCGAGCCGTCGCCGAAGACCGCACCCGGCTCGTTCCGGGTGCGGGACCTCGACGAGCTGGACATCCCGCTGACGGCGTTCGCCAACCCCGTCTGCGGCACGCTCGGCACCGGGGTCGCCCGGGAGCTCGACTCCCCGACCACGGCCTCCACGGTCGGCAACTTCGGCCTGCGGACCGGCCATTACCTCCACGAGACGTTCTGGGGCGGGCACTCCTACCGCTACGGCGACAGCGTCCGCATCGGCGCGCTGGAGGGGCTGGAGCGGTACGCGGGAATGCGCGCCCGCGCCAAGGCCACCAGCGTCGTCGCCTCCCTCGCGGAACTGCGCGAGCGGCGCGAACGGGCCTTGGACCCGCGGGAGTGCGGGGTCTACTCCGACGAGTTCTACGCCGCCCAGTCGCGCGTACGGCCGTTCAGCGAGGACGCCCGCATCCCCTGGGTGTGGGGCCACTCGCTCCGCGACCACCGGCCCGTGCTCGTACCGGAGGTGCTGACGTACTACCACTCGGCCCCGCTGGAGCAGCGGTTCGTCCAGGAGTGCTCCAACGGCTGCGCCTCCGGCGGCTCCCTCTCCGAGGCCGTCTACTACGGGCTGATGGAAGTGGTGGAGCGCGACGCGTTCCTGCTGACCTGGTACGGGCGGCCCGCGCTGCCCGAACTCGACCCGCACAGCAGCCGGGACGCCGCCACCCGCGAGATGGTCGACCGGCTCGCGATGTACGGCTACGAAGCGCGGTTCTTCGACGCCCGCATGACCCTGCCCATCCCCGTCGTCGTCGCCACCGCGACGCGCGTGGACGGCGGCGAGGGCGCCCTGTGCTTCGGCGCGGGGGCGAGCCTCGACCCCGAGGCCGCGCTGCGCGCCGGGCTGGCGGAGATCGCCACCGACTCGCTGCACCTGCGCCGCCGCACCGAGTGGAACCGCGCCGAACTCCAGGCCATGGCCGCCGACTTCGGCAAGGTCCGCGCCCTGCACGACCACCCACTGGTGTACGGGCTGCCCGAGATGGCCCGGCACGCCGCGTTCCTGCTCGGCGAGGCGGGCGCGAGCGGGACCCGCGCCCCGCTCCATCCGATCGACGAGGCGTACCGGGACCCGGACCGCGCCCTGCGCCCGTCCGACGACCTGAGCCAGGACGTGCGCGGCTGTGTGGACGCGCTGGCCGCCGAGGGGTTCGACGTCATCGCCGTCGACCAGACGCTCCCGGAGCAGCGGGCCATCGGCCTCCACACGGTCAGCGTCATCGTGCCCGGCCTGCTGCCCATCGACTTCGGCTGGGACCGGCAGCGGGCCCCGCACATGCCCCGGATGCGGACGGGGCTGCGCCGGGCCGGACTCGGCGACCGCGACCTGGAGCCCGCCGACCTCAACCCCGCGCCGCACCCCTTCCCCTGAAGCCTCCGAGCGCCGGGCCCCGGCCCGGCGCTCCACCAGACCTCCGTGAACCGGCGCCCAGGCCGGGCCGCGGCCGAAAGGACCTGTGATGGGTACAGCCCACGACTACCTCAGCGCGGTAATGCAGCGCAGCCGGGTCGGCATGCCCCCGATCGGCTACGTGCCGAACTGGGCCGACAAGCCCCGGCTGGGGAAGTTCTACCCCGACGCCGAAAGCTTCCCGCTGCCCCAGGGCGACGACCCCGAAGCCGCGACCCTCGACACCGGGCTGCTGCCGCCCCCGGCCGACGGCGCCCCCTTCGACCTGGCGGCGCTCGGTGGCATGCTCCGCGACTCGTACGGACTGCTGTCCCGCCGGCTCGCCATCCACGCCAACGACGACCTCGCCGGCCTGCCGTTCTACGCGGGCGCGAACTGGGCGCGCGGCACGGCCTCCGGCGGCGGGCTCTACCCCGTGAGCGTGTACTGGGTGAACGGCCCCAGCGGCCCGCTGACGCCCGGGGTGCACCACTACGACATCGCGCACCACGCGCTGCGCCGCCTGCTCACCGGCGACGTCACCCCGGACGTACGCGCCGCCCTGGACCTGCCCGGACTCCCCGAGGACGTCGACCAGTTCCTCGTGCTCGGGATCAAGTTCTGGCAGAACGCCTTCAAATACAACAGCTTCAGCTACCACGCCACCACGATGGACATCGGGACCATCACCCAGAGCTGGCGGATGTGGGCCCGGGCCCGGGGGCTGAGCGTCGAACCCGCCTTCTGGTTCGACGAGGAGCGGCTGAACCGGCTGCTCGGCGCCGACGCCGCCGACGAGGGCTTCTTCGCGGTGATCCCGCTGCGCTGGGACGCCGAGGCGAGCGGCGCTCCCGGCCGCCCGGCGAAGGCGACCGCCGAAGGCCCCCGCGTGCGCTACGCGGAGCAGGAGAAGTCCCGTGAGCTGCGGACCTTCGAGACCCTGGAGGCCATGCACACGGCCACCCGGCTCGGCGCGACGGACCGGCCGGACCGTACGGCCCTGGCCGTCGCCCGCGCCCGTCCGCCGCGCGCGGGCGAAGTTGTCGCGCTGCCCGAGCCCGCGCCGCTCGACGCCACCGTGCGCGGGGCGCTGCGGGCCCGCCGCAGCAGCTTCGGCCGGTTCGCCGCCGAACAGCCGCTCAGCCAGGCCCAGTTGAGCGCCGTGCTCGGCGCGGCGGCGGCCGGGGGCGCGCTGCCCTGCGACGTCGGCCCACAGGGCGAGGGGCTGTCCCTCGTCAAGATGTACGCCTTCGTCAACCACGTCGAGGGCATCGAGCCCGGCGTCTACGAGTACGCGCCCGACGGCCGCACCCTGCACCCGGTGGCGTCCGGACCGCAGGGCACCTTCCTCCAGCAGAACTACTTCCTGGCCAACTACAACGTGGAGCAGGCCGGCGCGGTCCTGGTGCCCACGGTCCGCGCCTCCGCCGTCCTGGACGCCGTCGGAGACCGCGGATACCGGCTGGTCAACGCCGTCGTCGGGGCGATGGCGCAGGCGACGTACTCGGCGTGCGGCGCCCTGGACGTCGGCTGCGGCGCGGCGCTGGGCTTCGACAACATCTCCTACATCGAGCGCATGGGCCTGACCGGCACGGACGAGGTGCCGCTGCTGATCACCCTGATCGGCAACGAACGGCCCGACGCGGCCGACTTCCGCTACGAGATCGCCTGAGCCGCACGGGATGACAGAGCACGAGATACGGGGACATCCGATGACTTCCAACTCCCGGCCCGCAGCGGCCACAAGCGCGCCGTCCTGGGCGCTCGGCGAGCGGTTCATGGTCCGCGTCGCCGGACTCCCGGTCGAGTCGGTGCGCGCGCTGCGCACACCGGACACCCGCCGCTGGGCGGACGAGGTATGCGCCGCGGAGGCGCACCTGGTGGAGCGCGCCGGCGAGCTCAGCGACCGGCTGTACGAGGTGATCAACGCCAACACGGACGACGGTCTGCGGCGCACCCTCGTCAACCTCCGCAGGCAGGTGTTCAACAACAAGCTGCCCCGCGACACGGCCGCGGCCCTGGACGCGGCCGGCGCTGTCGGCGGCGCCGCCGGAGCCCGGCTCTCCGCGTGGCTGCGCGACCGGCAGGCCCTGGCCGACCTGGCCCAGGCCGGCCCCGCGATCCTCGCGGCCGAACTCGCCGCGGGCCGCGAGCAGCTGCGCTCCGTGGCCGTCGAGCCCCGGCTGCGGCAGGGCCTCGTACTGGCCTCGCCGTCGCTGGACCGCTACCTCGGTACGTACCTGGGCGCGGGCGCCGCCGCGCTCACCAAGCGGCAGCGCAGGATCGAGCGCTCGCTGCTGGAGTACGTGTACCGGACGGCGTGCAAGACGAGCCCCTTCTCCACCTTCACCGGGCTGGCGCTCGGGGAGTTCCGGGACGGCGACGGCTCCGGGGCGTTCGGCGGGCGGATCGACGAGGAGTGGCGCGACCACCCCCGGCTCAACGTGGCCGTGATCGGCCGCCTCGCCGACCTCGTCATCGACAACGACGGCTACCGCGCCGACCTGCCCGTCACCCTGGTCACCGGATGGCGGATGGAGTCCGACCGTATCCGCTACGTGCGGCGCAAGGTCACCGCCGGGGACGACGAGGCGACGGTGAGCTTCGACGCCGTCAAGGAGAGCCTGTTCTTCCTCAAGCAGGGCGGCAGCCTGGAGCGGCTGTTCACCCTGTTCGGGCAGCGCCCCACCATCCGGTACGGGGACCTGGTCGCGGAGCTGGGCGCGGACGGCGAGGCGCCGGCCGCCGACTACGACCGCTTCCTGTGCGTCCTGCTGCGGCTCGGCCTCCTCCAGGTGCCGGGCCTGAGCGTGACCAACCACAGCCCCGACCCGCTCGGCGGCTTCCGCGACGCGGTGCGCGCCCTGGGCACGGACTGGGGGCGGCGGCTGGCGGAACGGCTCGGCGGCCCCGCCGGCCTCCTCGACCGCTACCCGCGGGCCGGGCTCGACGACCGCAGGCGGCTCCTGACGGAGCTGCGCGAGGAACTGGGCGCGGTCCAGGAGGAGTTGGGAGCGAACGCTCCGGCGCTGCCGCAGACCCTCGTCTACGAGGACTCGCGCGCCGCCGCCGAACCGCTGGTGTGGGAGCGCCAGGGGTGGGAGAAGACGGTGGGGGAGTCGCTGCGGACGCTGAGCCGGGTGCTGCCGGTCTTCGATGTCACCCTGCCGCAGCGGCTGCTGCTCAAGGCGTTCTTCCTGGCCCGGTTCGGCCGCGGCGGCCGGTGCGACGACGTGCTGAAGCTCGTGTACGACTTCCACGAGGACATCTTCGACCAGTACGCGCGGGTGAGCGCGCAGCGCCGCCCGTTCAACGACGCCGGGGACTATGTCGAGCTGGACAACTGGCTCGACTCGCCGGGCATCACCGCGGTCGACCGGGCGCGGCGCGAACTGGTCGCCTGTATGCGGCAGTTGTGGGACTCCCGGGAGGAGGGCGCCGAGGAGCTGGTACTCGACGACGCCTCCCTCGCCGCCGTCGCGGCGGAGCTGGGCCCGGCCGGGACCGGGTTCCAGCCGCTGAGCCACTTCCTCCAGCCCGCACGGCGCGGCGGCGAGGACATAGCGGTGCTCAACCGCTCCTGGGGCGGCATCGGCTTCCCCTTCTCGCGCTTCACGCACTGCTTCGAGGACGAGGCGCCCGCTGAGGACGAGGCGGGCGGCCTGACCGGGCTCGTCCGCCGCGACCTGCGCGCCGCCCACCCGCGCGGCGCGGTGTTCGCCGAGGTCACCGGCGGCCACGCGACGACCAACCTGAACCTGCACGGGCGGCTGACCGACTACGAGGTGGTCTGTCCCGGCGAGACCAGCTCGGCGCCGCCCGCCGAACAGCTCCCGCTCGACGACCTCTACGTCGTGCACGACGCGGCCGAGGACCGGCTCGTCCTGCGCTCCGCGCGGCTGGACCGCGAGGTCGTCCCCGTCTACCTGGGCTACCTCGTCGCGATGGCGCTGCCGGACGTGCCGCGCGCCCTGCTCCTGCTGTCGCCCGCCTCCGTGCCCGCCGTCGACTTCTGGGGCGGCGTGCCGGAGGAGGAGGCCGCCGAGGTGACCACGCGGCCCCGCGTCCGCTATGGCAGCGTCGTGGTCAGCCGCCGCAGCTGGTCGGCGTCGGCCGCGTCCCTCCCCGCCCGTACGCCCGAGACGTCCGACGCCGGGTGGTATCTGTCCTGGCAGCGCTGGCGGCAGCGACACGGCGTCCCCGCGCAGGTCTTCGCGACCGTACGGGCCCCGGCCGCCGAGGAGGGCGAGGAGGGCCCCGGCCCGCTCGCCAACGACAAGCCGCAGTACGTCGACTTCGACAGCTACCTCTCGCTGACGGTGTTCGAGACCCGCCTCAAGGACGCCGGCGCCCGCGTCGTGCTGCGCGAGGCGCTGCCCGGCGAGGAGGACGCCCGCGTGACGTCGTCGGGCGGCCGGCACGTAGCGGAAATGGTCGTCGAGACCCGCACCTCCCCGCGGCGGCCGGCCGCGGAACCCGCCCCACGAGTGAAGGACCAGGTGAGCTGACATGACCGAGAGCGTCGAGACCCAGATCCCCGGGCAGCGGCCTGGCCCCGAAGCCGCCGAAGCCCCCCAAGAGGCAGGCGAGTGGCAGGCGCTGCACATCTTCTACACCGGCTCCACCCGGCCGATCCTCACCCAATCGATCCGCCCGCTGCTCGACCGGATGACCGGCGAAGGGCTCGTGAACGGCTACTTCTTCCTCAACTACTGGCTGGAGGGCCCGCACATCCGGGTCCGCTTCAAGCCGGTGTCGAAGGCCGCCGAGGCCGAGGTCAGGGCCAGGGCCGAGGAGGCCGTGGGCGCCTTCCTGCGGGAGCGGCCCGCACTGTACGAGGTCAAGTCCGACTTCTACCGCGAGCTGTACAACTCCCTGTTCGACCTGGAGTTCAGCGAGACGGAGCGGCAGCCCTACCTCAGCGACGACGGCCGGATGCGGCTCCGCCCGGTCAACACGTTCAGCTGGGAGCGGTACGAGCCGGAGTACGGCAAGTACGGCGGCCCGGCCGGCGTCGAGCTGGCGGAGTGGCACTTCAAGCACTCGGCGGACCTCGTCATGGACGCGATGCGGACCACCAACGTGCATGTGCGCACGGTGCTCTTCGGGTTCGCCTCGCAGCTGATGATGGTGATGACCACCGGCTTCCTGCGGGAGCGAGAGGCCATGGCCGACTACTTGGAGCGCTACCACCGGTTCTGGTACCGGTCGTTCTCCGGCACCGACCTGATCTCCGGCGGCGTGTACGACCGTACGTACGACGCCGTGGCCGACGATGTGCGCGGCCGGTTCGACGCGATCCGCGGCGCGTACGACGCCGAGGCGACGGACCGGCTGCCGGGGTTCATCCGCACCTGGTCGGAGCACTGCGCCGAGCTGCGGGAGAAGGCGGTCCAGCTGGCGGTCCGCGGCGACCTGACGTTCCGCGCCTGGGGCGGGGACCGGCTGGAGACGGTCACCGACCCGGACCAGGCCCTCCAGATCCTGCTGTCCCCGTATATGCACATGACCAACAACCGGCTGCACGTCACCATCCGCGACGAGGCGTATCTGTCGTACGTACTCGCCCGGTCGCTGCGGGACTCCGCCGAGGTGGGCTCCTGATGACCGCGCGCCCCTCGGAGTCCGCGCCGCCGCTGCTGGAGCTGCGGCCGGCCCGGCACCCGGAGATCGTGGTCGGTCCGGGGCTGGCGCGCGGCCCGCGCGTGCTGCACCTGATCAAGGACCGGCGGGTCGACCGGAGTTACGAGGTAGGGGCCAAGGAGCACTTCGTCATCTCCCGGCTGGACGGCGAGCACACGCTCGCCGAGATCGGCGCGCAGTACGCGGGCCGGTTCGGGCGCAGGCTGGGGGAGCCGGGGTGGCGGCAGCTGCTCGGGCTGCTCTCCGCCCGGCACCTGCTCGTCGGCAACCCGCCGCCCGAACCCGCCCCGAAGCCGGAGCCGGAGCCGGCCGAGCCCGCGCGGCGGCGGGGGTACCGGTCGATGGGGACCGACATGGTGTTCGGCGACCCGTCGGCGCTGCTGGGCCGGATGTACCGCGGGCTGCGGCTCCTGTACGCGCCGTACGTCCTGATCCCGCTGCTCGCCGTGGTCGTCGCGATGGAGGCGGTGCTCGCCACCCGGATACCCGAACTGCTCCACCAGTCGCACACGCTGTGGCGCCACCCGGACCTGGCGATGATCGTGGTCGGGCTGCTGTGGGTCAGTTCGGGGCTGCACGAGCTGGCCCACGGGCTGACGTCCTATCACTTCGGTGGCGGCGCCTCGGAGGTGGGCCTGCGCTGGCGTCCGCCGATGGCCTATCTGTACTGCAAGGCCGAGGACGTGATGCTCTTCCGGCCGCGCCGCCACCGCATCGCGACGGCGGCGGCGGGGGTGGTGGCGAACCTGGTGTTCCTGCTGCCGTTCTTCCCGCTGTGGATGTGGTTCCCGCCCGACGACGTCACCCGCGACAGCCTCGCCGCGCTGCTGCTCTTCGGCAGCCTGCGGGGGCTGGTGAACTATCTGCCGGTGCCGAACCTGGACGGCTACGTCATGCTCAGCCACGCCCTGAACGTCACCGACCTGTCCACCGAGAGCTACCGCTACGCGCGGCTGTTCGGCAGGCGGCTGCTGGGGCGCGGCGACGAGACGGCTCCGTATCCCCGGCGGATGCGGATCATCCACCTCTGCTACGCCGTCGGCTCCGTGCTCCTCGCCGCGGCCCTGACGGCGGCGGTGCTGTGGCTGATCGTCCTGTGGACCCCCGATCCCTACGGCCGCTACATCGCGGGCGGGCTGCTCGCCCTGGTCCTCGTGGGCGCGCTGGGCCGCGCGGTCGGCGCGCGGGTGCTGGCCGGGCGGGCCCGTCGGGCGTCGGCCGGTTGACGGGCGTGTGCGACGTGAGGGAACGAATGAGGACAGGAGGTACTCTGTCGCACCAGGAACTTTGCATCACAAAGTGGAGTGCACGTGAGCGACGACCCCAGCGCACCGAGGCAGACGGCATCCGCTGCCGGTGGTCCGGACGGCGGCAGCCCACTGTCCCCGGCGGCCTCCCTGGCCCTGATCGAGAGCGAACGGGGCCGCCTGCTCCGCCGCCGGGGCGTGAACCCGGCCCCGATCTTCGCCGGTTGGGGCATGGCCTGGCTGATCGGCTTCGGCCTCTGCTACCTCGCCGCCCCGGGCGGTCCCTCCGCCCTGCTGCCCATGTGGGCGGCGGCCACCGTCCTGGTGGTGCTCTGCCTGGCCGCGATGGTGGCCCCCGTGGTGCAGGGGGTACGGGCCGGACGCGGAGTGCGCGGCCCCTCCCGTACGACCGGCGCGATGTACGGGGCCTGCTGGGCCCTCGCCTTCCTGGCGCTCGCCACCGTCAACCTCACCCTGGCCCGCGGCGGACTCGACGCCGACCTCACCACCCTGCTGTGGACCGGCTCCTCACTGACCGTCACCGGCGTCCTCTACCTGGCCGGGGGCATGCTCTGGCAGGACCGCGCGCAGTACCTGCTGGGCGTCTGGCTGCTGGTCAGCGCGGTGGTCGGGGTGCTCGCCGGGGTGCCGGGGAACTTCCTCGTCCTGGCCCTGGCGGGCGGCGGCGGACTGCTCGCCCTCGCCCTCTACTACGCGCTGCGCCGACCGTCCGGCGGTGCGCGGCCATGAACGAGGGCTGGCCCGAACTCGACCCGGTGATCCACGCGCAGGCCCGGCTGCGCGTCATGGTGACGCTCTCCGGCCTCGCCGACGACGACCGCCTGACCTTCCCCCGGCTCCAGGAACTGCTGGAGATGACCGCGGGCAACCTCTCCACCCATCTGCGCAAGCTCGAAGAGGCCGGCTACACGCACGTCGAGAAGACCCATCGGCGGCGCACCCCGGTCACGTACGTATCGCTGACCCAGCGCGGGCGCCGGGCCTTCGAGGACTACACGGCGTGCCTCGAAGCGCTGCTGACCAACCGCCCGGACGGCGGCGCCGGCCCCAGGGCCTGACCACCGTCGAACCGCTGCCGACGACCGCCGGAACGGCGGCGCCGGCCCAGGGCCCGCAACCACGGACCCACCGTCGAACCACCGCCGGCAACCGCCCGAACGGCGGCACCGGCCCCAGAACCCGAAACCACTGACCCACCCACCCCACACCGAAAAGGAGGGAGTTCCATGAAGGAGGACCCCGGCCCCGCCGCCGGACCCGCGATAGCCGTCGAGGGACTGCACAAGTCGTACGGCAACGTCCACGCGGTCAACGGCATCTCTTTCACCGTCGAGCGAGGGGAGTTCTTCGGCGTCCTCGGACCGAACGGCGCCGGCAAGACCACCCTGATCGAGATCATGGAGGGGCTCCGCAACGCCGACTCCGGCTCGGTGTCGGTCCTGGGCCGCTCACCCTGGCCGCGCGACACGTCGCTGCTGCCGCGCATCGGCGTGCAGACGCAGGCGTCCGCGTTCTTCGTCCGGCTCACCGCCGCCGAACACCTGGAGACGGTCGCCGCGCTGTACGGCCGCGACCGCGAGCGCGCCCACGAGACGCTGGAGATGGTCGGGCTCACCGACAAGGCCAAGACCCTCGTCGACGACCTCTCCGGCGGCCAGCGCCAGCGGCTCGCCATCGCGTCCGCGCTCACCCACGAGCCGGAGCTGATCTTCCTCGACGAACCGACCGCCGCCCTCGACCCGCAAGCCCGCCGCAACCTGTGGGAGGTGCTGCGGGAGATCAGGACCGAGGGACGGACGATCATCTGCACCACGCACCACATGGAGGAGGCCGAGTCGCTCTGCGACCGCGTCGCCTTCGTCCGCGCGGGAGAGGTGATCGCCCTGGACACCCCGGCCAACCTCGTACGCGGCCTCAACGCGCCCACCCGCGTGCTGATCCCCACCGCCCAGCTCGCCCCGGAACAGGCCAAGGGGCTCGACGGGGCGGACGAGGTGGCCACGGACGGCCCCTCGACCGTCATCACGACCCGCGCCGTCGGCCGGCTGCTCGCCGCGGTCGGCGGGCTCACCGACCTCCAGGACGTCCAGACCCGGACGGCGACCCTGGAAGACGTCTACCTCGAACTGACCGGGACGGAGTACCAGGCATGAGCGGTTACACGGCGCTGACCCAGGCGCACTACCGGGCGTTCGTACGGGACAAGACCTCCCTGTTCTTCACCTTCGCGTTCCCCCTGATCTTCATCGTGGTGTTCGGGCTGCTCTTCGGCGGGCAGTCCGTGCCCGGGGGCCGCCACGTCATCGACTTCATGGCGCCCGGGGTGATGGCCTGGGGCGTGGGCAACGGCGCGCTGTTCGGCGTCGCCTACACGCTGATGCACTGGCGGCGCAGCGATGTGCTCAGACTGGTCCGGCTGACGCCGACCTCCGTCTTCACCGTGATGGCGTCCCGGTTCGTGGTGGTGCTCGGCGTCGGCGTCGTACAGGCCGCGCTGTTCATCGCCATCGCGACGCTGCCGGTCTTCGGCCTGACGGTCACGGTCCAGGGCGTCGTGCTGGCGCTGCCGGTCCTGCTGCTGGGCATCCTCGCGTTCTTCAGCATCGGGCTCATCGTGGGCACGTACGCCAACTCCCCGGACGCGGTGGCCGCCATCGCCAACTGCGTCATGATCCCCATGGCGTTCCTGTCCGGGTCCTTCTTCCCGATGAGCTCCTCGCCGGGGTGGCTCCAGGGGTTCTCCCGCATCCTGCCGCTGCGCTACATGAACGAGGGCGTCACCAACGTCCTCTCCGGCACCCATGGGGCCTCGTCGCTCCTCGTGCCGTGCGCGGGGCTGCTGGCCTTCGCGGCGGTGTTCGCGCTGCTGGCGGCGAAGACGTTCAAGTGGGGCAAGGAATCATGACGGCCACGACGAACCGGCCGGGTACGGAGCCGGAGACGGAATCCGGGACGGAAGCGGGGGCGGGCCCGGTAGTGGGCCCCGCCGCCGTGGCGGTCGAGCTCCGCGCGATGCTGGCACGGCGGTCGCGGGGGACCGCCGACACGGCGGACGGCGGGCCCGCCGGCGGGTACGACGGGCCGACCGTCGTACCGCTCGGCACGGCCGACGCGCTGGACCCGCGGCGGGACCCCTCCGCCGCCGACCGCGCCCGCGCGACGGTGCACCTGACGCCGCAGGCGGTCCTGATCGGCCCATGGGGCGCGGACGGCACCGGGGCGCCCGGCTGCGGGCAGTGCCTCGCGATGCGCTGGCAGCGGCTGCGGCCCAAGTACGAGCGCGAGGCGCTCGAATTCGGCGCGGCCCCGCACGCGGACGGCGCCTGGCCGGTGCTCACGCCGTACCTGGTGGACGCGGTGTGGCTCGCTCACCGGGCGACCGTGGAGGCCCCGCTGCCCGCTACGTCCGGCGGCGGCCCGCGCGTCACCCGAATCGACCTGCGCACCCTGGAGACGCGGACGTTCCCGCTCCTGGCCGACCCGCTCTGCCCCGGCTGCGCCGACCACGGCACCCGCGACGACAGCCCGCGCGACCTCGCGCTGACCTCCCGTACGAAGCCGTCCCCGGCCGCGTACCGGCTGCGGCGCCCCGAGTCGTACGGGCTGCCCGCCGACGCGCTGGCCAACCCGGTCTGCGGGGTGCTCGGCACCGGCTCCGCCATGAACGTCATGTCGCCGACGACCGCCCCCGTCTCCGGCCGGGTCATGATGCGCGGCCACGCCGGGCTGACCGACCTGACGTGGAGCGGGCAGGCCAACTCGTATGGGGCGAGCCGGAACCTGGCGTTCCTGGAAGGGCTCGAACGGTACGCGGGTACCCGCCGCCGACACCGCGACGATGTGCTCGTGGAGGCGTACGACGCCGTCGCGGACCGTGCGCTCGACCCGCGCGACTGCGGGATGTACGGGCAGCGGACGTACGAACACGACGCCATGCTCAGCCCCTTCGACCCCACCCGCCCCATCCCATGGGTGTGGGGGTACTCGATGCGCGACGAACGCCCCGTCCTGGTGCCCTCCCGGCTCGCCTACTACAGCTCCGGCGCCGAGGGCGACAACTTCGTCTTCGAGTGCTCCAACGGCTGCGCGAGCGGCGGGAGCCTGGAGGAGGCCGTCCTCTTCGGCATGCTCGAACTCATCGAGCGGGACGCGTTCCTGCTCGGCTGGTACGGCGGCGCCGAACTCCCCGGCATCGACATCTCCGGCACCGCCGACACCGAGCTGCGCACCATGGTGGACCGCGCGGATCTGCACGGCTACGACCTGCGGGTCTTCGACAACCGCGTCGACCTGCGCATCCCGGTGGCCACGGCGGTGGCGGTGCGGCGCGACGGCGGGGACGGCGCCCTGTCCTTCGCGGCCGGAGCCAGCATGGACCCGGCCACGGCCGTCCGCGCCGCTGTCTCGGAGACCCTGACCTACATCCCGGAACTCCCGCTGCGGGTCGGCGAGCGCCGGGAGGAGACCGTCGCCATGACCCGCGACTACTACCAGGTCCGCCAACTGCGGGACCACCCCGCGCTCTTCGCCCTCCCGGAGATGGCCGAGCACGCCGCCCGCTACCTGCGGCCCATGACCGTACGGCCGGAGGAGGAGGTCTACCGGACCTGGCGGGAGGAGGGGCCGCGCTCGACCGAGCTGCTGGACGACGTGCGGTACTGCCGTGACGAGCTGGTGGGCGCCGGGTTCGACGTGATCGTCGTGGACCAGACGTCGCCGGAGCAGGAGGCGCTGGGGCTGCGCACGGTGTGCGTGATCGTGCCGGGGCTGCTGCCCATCGACTTCGGCTGGGCGCGGCAGCGCGCGCTGCACATGCCGAGGACGCGCACGGCGTTCCGCAGGGCGGGGTGGCGCGAGGACGACCTCACGGAGGCCGACCTGCACAAGGTGCCGCATCCGTTCCCGTGAGGGGGCGCACTGCCGTGCGTACGGCTGCGGCTGTACGCGCGGCGGTGGCTGTACTCAGGTCAGCGGGTATGGCCGGGGCTGTACGTGTGGCTCCGGCCGTACGCGCGGCAGCGCCCGTACATGCGGCAGCGCCCGTCCGCACGACAGGGCCCGTACGTGCGACAGGGCCCGTACGTGCGACAGCGGGCCGCCGGAGAACCCGGCGGCC
>NZ_JBWKFF010000029.1:81456-93365 GCF_056434425.1 Streptomyces sp. NPDC044033
CGGGCAGCGTCTGGGTTTTGCGGAGCCCCTTTCGGCCTCAAGGCCCCTTCACTGAAAACGGGTCTTGCGTGTTACACAGTGGGCCGCCGGAGAACCCGGCGGCCCGCTGGGCCCTGCTGATACTGACGCGCTCAGGCGCAGCAGCTGGTGCAGCTGGTGGTGCTCGACGTCGTGCTGCAGCTGGTGCAGCTGGTCGAGTCGAACAGCGTCTCCGTGACGTCGACGTGGTCCTGGATCTCGAAGGTCTCCGACTCCAGGGTCAGCATCTCTTCGGCAAGGGAAGCCAGCTCGGACTGCGTAGCCATGATCACTCTCCTATGGGCAGTGGGCCCCGGCAGCCCGGGACCGTCGAAAAAGCCGAATAAAACATGGGCACGCACCGTGCCCGCACACCGTTATCCCCGGCCCCGCTGGCAAACGCCCCGGCGTCCCGCTGACACACTTCTGACACCTCTCGGCGCGCGACCGCCACGGCCGCCCCGGGGAAGGAAGCCCCTGTGCAAGAAGCCCCTGTGCAAGGCGCACTCACCGACGGCCTGACGGCCGCACCCGACGACGGCCTGACGGCCGCACTCCGCGCGGAGGCGGCGGACACCCTCGCCCCGGTGCTGAAGCTCTACCTCGATCTGCACACCCACCCGGAGCTCTCGGGCCACGAGGAACGTACGGCCGCGCGCTTCGCCGCGGCGCTCACCGGCGCAGGCTGCGCGACCACGACGGGCGTCGGCGGCCACGGAGTGGTCGGCGTGCTGCGCAACGGCCCCGGGCCCACGGTCCTGCTCCGCACGGAACTGGACGCCCTGCCCGTACGGGAGGACACCGGCCTCCCGTACGCCAGCGAGGCCCGGGCGCCGGGTCCGGACGGCACCGAGGTGCCGGTGATGCACGCGTGCGGCCACGACGTGCACGCGGCGGCGCTGACCGGGGCCGCGCGGGTCCTCGCCGAGCTGCGCGGAGAGTGGTCCGGCACCGCCGTGTTCGTCGGCCAGCCCGCGGAGGAGACGCTGCTCGGGGCCCGCGCGATGCTCGCCGACGGGCTGTACTCCCGCTTCCCGAGGCCGGACGTGGTCCTCGCCCAGCATGTGGCCCCGTTCCCGGCCGGCCTGGTCGCGCACGGCACGGGACCGATGACGGCGGCGTCCGCCACGGTCGAGGCGACGGTGCACGGGCGCGGGGGGCACGCCGGGATGCCGCACCTGGCCGTCAACGCCGCGGAGATCGCCGCGCTGGCGGTGGCCCGGATGAAGGCGCGTACGCCTCCCGGCACCGTGCTGACGGTGGGCACCCTGCACGCCGGGACCCGCGCCAACGTGGTGCCGGACCGGGCCACGCTGGGCATCACCGTACGGGCCGCCGAGGACGCGGCGGTGACGGCGGCCGTCGAGGTGGTGCGCGAGGCGCTGCGGGCGGAGAGCGAGACGGCCGGCAGCCCCCGCCCCCCGGAGACCGAGGTGACCGCCCGCGCCCCCGGCAATGTGAACGACGCGCGGTACGGGGCCGTGGTCCGCGCCGCCCACGAGGCGGCGCTGGGCGCGGGCCGGGTGGTGGTGTGGCCGTCGTCCACGGCGTCGGAGGACTTCCCCTGGTACGGAGCCGCGGGCGCGGAAGCGGGCCTGTACGAGGGCCCGGCCGTACCGACGGTCTACTGGATGACGGGCGGCGTGGGGACGGCGCAGTGGACGGCGGCGGCCGGGTCCGCGGAGGCGCCACCGGCGGAGAAGCTCGCGGCCCTCCCGCCCAACCACTCGCCGCGGTTCGCGCCGGAGGCGGTGCCGACGCTGCGCGGGGCCGTACACGCGATGGCCGCCGGGGCGCTGGCGTGCCTGGGGCCGGGCCTGTAGCCCAGGTGTCAGAAGGGTGTCAGCGGTACGCCGGGCCGTTTGCCAGCGGGGCCGGGGATAACGGTGTACGGGCACGAGGCGTGCCCGAGTTCCCGTGGCCCCCGGCTGCCGGGAGCCCCTTCCACAGGAGAGTGATCATGGCGATGCAGTCCGATCTGGCTTCCCTTGCCGACGAGATGCTGGCGCTGGAGTCGGAGACCTTCGAGATCAACGACTACGCGGACGTGAGCGAGACGCTGCTCGGCGGCAGCTCGACCAGCTGTGACAGCAGCAGCACCTCGTCCTCTACGACCAGCACGACCAGCACCTGCGCGTGATCCCGACGCGGCGGTAGTGGCCGCGCGGCGTCGGCTTGTCCGGTGACCCGCGGCCATCACCGCCGAGTGACGCGCTGACGCGCGTATGAAGGCAAATGTGGCTAGGAAAGGAACGAACAACGCCATGCGGCACGGTATTTCACTTCTCCCCGACTGTCGTCCCGACCGGCGTTCGGCGGTGGAGTACTACCGGGATGCCCTGGCGCTGACCCGGTTCGCGGACCAGGCCGGACTCGACTACGTCAAGATGACGGAGCACTACATTGGCGAGTACGGCGGTTACTGCCCGAGCCCGCTGACGTTCCTTTCCACGGTCGCCGCGCAGACCGAGCGCATAAGGCTGATGACGGGCGCGGTGCTGCCCGCCTTCCATCACCCGATCCAGATCGCCGCGCACGCCGCGATGGTCGACGCCATCAGCAACGGCCGGCTGGACCTCGGCTTCGGCAGGGCCTGGCTGCCCTACGAGTTCGAGGCGTTCGGCGTCCCCATGGACGAGAGCCGGGCCCGCTACGAGGCGACGATCAACGCGGTACTCCGGCTGTGGACGGAGGAGAAGGTCACCGAGGACACCCCCTTCTTCTCCTTCACCGACGCGACTTCCCTGCCACGGGTCGTACAGGACCCGCACCCGCCCGTCTGGGGCGCCGCGGTCCGCTCCCCGGAGAGCTTCACCTGGCTGGGTGAGCACGCCTTCGGCGTCATGCTGGCACTGGCGCCGCTGAAGCAGGACGTCGGCCTCAGCAAGTACGTCATCGATCTGTACCGCAACGCGTTCACCGCGAAGCACGGCGGCGACCGCGAACTCCCCGGAATAGCACTGAGTACTCCGCTCTACGTAGCGGAGACGGACGAAGAGGCATACCGCATAGCGGAGCCGCTGTACCGGGAGTACATGTCGGTATGGTCCGAGGCCGCCTCATCCTGGGAGACGACCAAGTCGGGCCAGTATGTGGGCTACGAAAGCATGGGCCGGCACGCCAAGAACCTGCGCGACTTCGATGTCCGCAAACACGGTACGGCCGTGATCGGTTCCCCGGAAACCGTGGTGGAACGCATCCACGAATTCCGCGAGGAATACGGCGTGGACACCCTGCTGTGGCAGGTGGATTTCGGCGGCCAGAACCTCGACCAGATGATGTCGAGTCTGAAGCTGTACGTCGAAAAGGTGATCCCGAACCTGTAAGGGCTCACCGGAAAACTCAATAACGAGTCAATTCCCCCCACTAGAACGAGGAGACTCTCATGAAGCTCAACACGACCGTTGCCAGGACGGGTGCCTCCCTCCTTCTCGCCGCCGCCGCGGTAGCGGGCGGTGCCGGTGCCGCCTTCGCCGCTCCGGCCGCCGTCAGCGCGACCCCGTCGAAGGCCACCCCTCCGGACTGCAAGGTCCTGAAGAGCATCTTCGACGTCCTGGCGACCAGCAACGACCCGGCGAAGGTCAAGCCCCAGCTCGACCGCTGGATCGGCCTCCTCGACGACGCCGCCAAGGACATCCCGAAGGACCACCAGGCCGAGTACACCAAGTACGTCGCCAACATCAAGAGCATCCGCAAGGGCCTCGACGCCGCCGACCCGAGCAAGGCCATGAAGCAGATCCACGACATCGCCGTCCCGCTCGACAAGCAGCTGGGCGACTGCAAGTAGTCTCCGACTTCAGTCGACGTGTGGCCCCCGGCGAGAGTTCGCCGGGGGCCACACGCATATCGCTACCGCCGACGGTCAGATCTTGATGACGGTGACGCGTCCGCCGCACAGCGCGGTGAGATCCTCGGGGTCGGAAGTGAGGACCGTGACGGGGCCGGGGCTGGCCAGCGCTGTGGCGCTGAGCATGGCGTCGATGGCGTACTTGTGGCCATGGAGGCCGGCGTCGGCGAGGAGTGCGGCGGCGTGCCGGGCGATCGACTCGGTGAGCGGTTCCAGTGCCGGGCGGTTGATCCTGGGGCGCACTGCTTCCACGAGCGTGGCTGCTGAAGTGATCACACGCAGGTCATCGGCGCGGGCCAGGGCCAGCCGGCCAGTCACCGTTCGGTCGCGGAGAACGGCCTTGGCCAGCCCTTCGCCGTCGAGGACAAGGATGCCGCCGGGGAGCTGGGTAGCGAGTCGGCCGCGTTCGCACCCCTCTCTGCCTGCCCGTTACGTGCTTGGTGGAGCTGGTCACGGAGGGACCGCAACTCCTCGGCCGTGATAGGGCCGTGCTCGGCTTCGGCGACCTGGATGAGTTCGTTGAGGTTGTCCCGCTCGATCTGGCGGCTGACGGCTGCGGCCACGTAGGCGGACAGGCCGAAGGACCCGCTGCGGGCCTTGGCGGCTTCGGCGATGTCGCACGGCATGGTGATCGAGTACTTACGGGTGGGCTCGCTCATGCCACTCATCCTGCCGTCGGCCCTCCTCGGCAGGTGCGCCCGACGGATGGGGCCGATGCGCCCCAGCCTCTGAGGGGGCAGGGGGCGCCAAGAGGAGTTCGCCCTCTGAGGCGCGCGGTGCCCCCCCCGCCCCCGAGGGGGGCGAGGGGCGAAGGCCGCGAAGGTCAGTCGGCGCGACACTCCGGGTGGCCCCAGCTCCGCGCACCCTTGGCCACTTGGGCTCCCGCCTCATACGGGCGACCGCAACCACCGCACTGTCCGGGGAACTTGGCCTTGATGGTCCTGCCTCCTGACGTAGGCCGGCTAGCCGCTTTCTTAGGGCTCTTCTGTCCCTGAGAGGCGGGACGCGGGACCGGAAACTCCTGAGCTCCCTGCGAGGTGCCGGCAGCGACCTGGCTTTCGGCGGCGTCACTGGCGGCCTGGTCGGCGATGGCATTCAGGTGGTCGCCGTCTTCACGGTGTGCGGGAACGTAGACGAATTCCACAGCGCGGCCGTCGAGCAGCGAGTCGATACGCTCCACGAGCTCCCGATTGGCGACGGGCTTCTTCGAGGCGGTCATCCACCCATTGCGCTTCCAGCTGGCGATCCACTTGGTCACCGCGTTCATCGCGTACTGGGAATCCATCCGGACCTCAAGCTGGGCAGCCGGGTCCGTCGCCTCCAGCAATTCAGCAAGGGCCGTCAATTCAGCGACATTATTCGTCGCCGTACCCAACGGCCCCGCTTCCCAACGCAGCGGACGCCCCTCGGCATCGGCAGAGACCCAGCCCCAGGCGGCTCGGCCCGGATTTCCTTTGGACGCCCCGTCGCAGGCGGCGATGATGTGCTCGGCAGACATTCCTGAATCATGCCAGCGCCAGACGGCCTCCGGCGAATCACTCGCCTCATGGTGGCAAGCCCCCCGGTCCCGGCCGCCAGGAGGCCCCACCGACCTGAGCGCGACGCGGGCAGGACCGTCCCAGACGGCGCGTGACGGGCAAGCGACGCGTGCCAGGAGTGCGCTGGCGCGACGCGAGTCGCGCACGTGCGCTACCCGCCGGAGAGTCCGGCAGGAGAGCGGCGGTGAGGGCGAGCGCCTACAGGTTGTCGAAGTCTCCGGCGGCTATGCCGGCCTTGAAGGCGTGCCATTCGCCGGGGGTGAAGCAGAGGTGGGGGCCGGAGGGGTTCTTGGAGTCGCGGACGGCTACGGCGCCGTCGGGGAGGGGGGCGAGTTCGAAGCATTGGCCGTTGTTGGCGGTGAAGGTGCTTTTCTGCCAGGTGAGGGTGTCGGGGTTGATCGCGTACAGCTCTGCCTTCTCCATCAGGTCAGACTTCCTTGCTCTTGGTGTGGGTGATGATGTCGCGGCTCTCGTCGGGAGAGAGTGCCGCATCCGTGAGACTGCGGAAGAGCCGGTGCAGGCGTCGCAGGTCGCGGGGGTCGTCCATCGTCAAACTACCAGCGACCGACTCGCCGAAGGCCACATCGGGAACGTCCTCGTCCGCGAACTTGAGGATCATGAACGCCGCGATCTGCGCTGCCTCTTCGCCCTTTTCGTAGGGGACGATCCGGAGGTCGACGCTGTCGTGCGTCGAGATGTCCAGCAGGTACTCCAGTTGTTCCTGATGCGTGCGCTTCCCTCCTACCCGGAAGTCCAGGGCCGCTTGTGTGACGACGTAGTGGCACTCCAGCGGGGATTCGGCCTCCAGCAAACAGTGCCGTTGCCGCAGTCCCCGTACCTCAACGAGTGCGTCGATCTGGTCCGGTCCCAATGAGGTGAAGCCCACGCCAGTGACCGCCTGGGCGTACGCCTCAGTCTGCAACAGGCCGGGCAGGATGCCGACCTGGTACTCGCGAACGATCGAGGCCGCTGCTTCGAAGCCGAGGAACCGTTCGTACTGGGCGCTGATGACCTCGCTGTACGGAGACCACCACGGCGGGCGCTGTTCCCGTGTGGACGCGTGGAGTTCAGCGAGTTCGTCCCGCTGGGGCGCGGGAACCTCGTAGAAGTCCATCAGCTTGGCGAAGTGCTCCTGGGAGCACACGCGCTTGCCGGTCTCGATACGGCTGATCAAGGAATCGTCGCAGCCGAGGGCTGACGCCACCTCCGCGATCTTGAAATGGTTGACCTGACTGCGGAGGCGTCGCAGGGCCCGGCCGAAGGTGACGCGGGACATCAGCAAGGTGCTGCTGTTGCTGGTCATTGATCTTTCCTAGCGTCGTGAACCAGCCCTGAGGTCAGTTCAGTTATAGGCATCTTCCCGATCGGCAGCGATCAGAAGTGGGCAATTGCCACCTTGCTTGGCACGTGACAGGCGGGTGGCTTGACGCTGCCTCGCGTGGGGTGCAGCTTAGCTGCTGTAACGGACTGCACTCGGATGAATGCTGAGAGTGGTCGAGTCTGGCGCGCCAGTTGAGGCGCGCGGAGCGACTTGTGGTCGAGCAGGTGACGGCTCTCATCCGGGGGCGCGGGCTGCTGGCCGAATCGGTGGGAGCTGTCATGGGTGAACCGTATGAGGTGGGCTTTCGGCTGGGTCGGCGTCGCAGCAGTGTTCCCAGAGCACGGGCGTTGCTGCACGCGGTACTCGGCAGCTGGGGCGTCGGCGGAGACGTCGTGGACGAGGCCGAGTTGGTGCTCTCCGAGCTGGTGACCAATGCGCTTCGGGTGCGGGTGCCGAAGGATCGCCAGGTCGGGGTGCGGATCGTACGGCAGGTGGAAGACAGGTTGCTGCGGCTGGAGGTGAGCGACGCCGGGGCGGGGTGGCCTGAGGTGCAGACGCCAGGGGAGGGGGAGACGCACGGGCGCGGGCTGCTGCTGGTGGAGGCGGTGGCTCACCGGTGGGGTGTCGAGCAGCGCGAGGGTGGGGTCGGGAAGACGGTGTGGGCAACGTTGAAGGTCCCGAATTGCGTGGCCGAGGCGGTGGGAATGGAGATCGCGGCGGTCACGGTGCGTGCCGGGCAGTGCGTACGCGTGTGGGGTACGTGGCACGGAGTTCGCAGGGTGACAGGTGAGCGGTACGCGTCCGGTGGAAGTGCGGTCGTGCTCGTGTTGGACGACGGACCGGCGCTGCGGGTGCCTGTTGCCGAGCCGTTGACCGTACGGGACGGTGCGGCCCCCTCGCGGGTGAGCGAGGGGGCCGCACCTGGGTGATCAACTGCTGGAGGGCCTTCGGCCATCGGGCGACCGGAGTGGGGCTCAGGTGCGCAGACCTCAGCGATCTGGATGAACGGTCTCCTTTAGGGACCCGTTGTTCATGACCTCACACAGCCGCCGGCCGGGGCAGTGCTTCCTGAATTCCTCAGAGCGACGCGGCAGGGTCGACGCCGGTCATCTCGACGCTGGCGGACCACAGTTGGCCCGCGGTATCGGGGTCGGTCATATGCGGCTGCGGCCGCTCGACGCGGGGTTCACCGCGCAGGCCGAACACCCAGGGGCCCCACATCTGGCCGCCGGTCGCCTTGGGGTCGAGGGCGGCGCGAACGGCGGGCCAGGCGCCGGCGTTCTTGCCTTGCAGCACCACTCCGGCCGGGAGGCCGAGCAGCCGGCGGGAGAGGGGGTTGGTGTGGACTCCGGGCCGCGAGGGGGTGAGGGAGTCCAGCGCCCCGCCCGGATGGGCGACCAGGCTGGAACAATCGCTTCCCGCGGCGCGCAGCCGCCGGTCCAGCTCGAAGGCGAAGCTCATCTGGGCGAGCTTGGAGCGCCCGTAGGTCTGCTTCGGGTCGTACGAGCGCGCGCACTGGAGATCGTCCAGGTCCAGCCGCTCGGAACGCGCGGCGAAGCTGCCCATCGTGACGACGCGCGCGGCGGGGGCCGCCTTGAGCAGTGGGCCCAGCCAGTGGGTGAGCGCGAAGTGCCCGAGGTGATTGGTGGCGAACATCTGCTCGTGACCGGCGGCGTTCTCGCGCCGGGGCGGATCGTCGAGCGCGATGCCGGCATTGAAAACGGCGACGTCCAGTCGATCCAGCGGCAACCCGTCCACAGACGCCTTCAGCGACGAAAGATCCGCGAGATCGAGCGGCATGTGGTGCACCCGAGCCTGCGGTACTCGGGTTCTTATGGCGGCTTTGGCCGCAGCGGCCTTGGCTGGGCTCCGGCTGCCCAGGACGACAGTCGCTCCCGCCTCGGCGAGTTGCTCGGCGATGAAGTACCCGATGCCGGCGTTGCCGCCGGTCACGAGGGCGGTCAGGTGCTCGGCGCGCGCCGGCCGATGAACGTTCCAGGCCATGGGATTCCTTTACGGAGAGGAAGCGGCGCAGCGGCTAAAAGCCGGGCCAGCCGAGCTTGAGGTGATGGAAGGCCGAGGCGAGGGCGGCCCTGGGGTCTGGGCAGCCGGAGGCGAGGTCGGGCGTCTCCAGGACGTAGCGGGCCAGCACCCGCAAGGAGTCATCGGCCTCC
The DNA here is from genome assembly GCF_056434425.1 of Streptomyces sp. NPDC044033. Taxonomy (NCBI): domain Bacteria; kingdom Bacillati; phylum Actinomycetota; class Actinomycetes; order Kitasatosporales; family Streptomycetaceae; genus Streptomyces; species Streptomyces sp. NPDC044033. The sequence goes on from NZ_JBWKFF010000029.1 coordinate 90,355, forward strand.
GCCCGCCCAGCGGCCTCGGCCAGCAACCCGGCGAGACTGTCCGCACAGGCGACCCAGACCCGACGTGCATAGGCACACAGAGCAGGCGTGCTCATCACCAGATCCATGCGCCGCCGATACTCCTCCGGCAAATCCTCGGCAAACGGCGCCCGCCCGGCAAAGAACGCATGAAGCGCGTCAAGGACGGAAATCCCCTCGGCCCGCCCACGCACCGCGGCGGCCAAAGAAGCTTCCCGTTCCCCGCTGTCCTCAAGAATCAGCGCTTCCTTACCCCCCGGAAAATGCGCAAACACCGTAGTAACCGCCGTGTCGGCCGCCGCCGCGATCTCCGCCACCGTCACCTTGTCGAAGCTGCGCTCCAAGAAGAGCTCCAGCGCGGCATCGGACAGAGCCTTCCGCGTCGCAGCCTTCTTACGCTCCTGCCTACCGGGCCCCGTTCCAGCAGCCCCATGAGTCGTCGCCATGTCCACACCGTAGCAACACTGACTACGAAACCCTAATCATTAGGATTTCGTAGTCAGTGTTCTTTCTCAGGTGAGATCCTGGCGCAAGCGGCGATGGGCTGCCTAGCGACCGTACGGGCGGACTACGTCACCGACCTGCGTTCCCGGCACCGCGTGCGCGGAGAGCACGTGATGCCGCGAGAGCGTGGAACGTGGACGTGGTCCAGGTGGCGTGTCAGCCTGCCTTGCCGGCTTTCCACAGCTGCTTCCGGTCATCGCTGTTGCAGGTGGCCACCATCACCAAGGTGCCGCTGAACGGCGGTGAGTCGATGTTCAGGCAGTGGTCGGTCTCGGTGCTCTTCAGCGTTTGGTCCGCCGCGGTCGTGGTGCCGAGACGCCAGTGGATGTTGCCGGAGGTGCAGTTGGTGAGACTGGCTTGGTAGTCGTTGCCCGGGGGTGCTGTCAGGCAGGAGCCGCTGGCCCGGTTGACCAGTTCGAAGGTGTTGTCTCCGGTGGGGCGCAGCGTCCAGGTGTAGGCGTAGCTGGCGTTGCAGGCGCCGATGGACATGAAGGTGCTGTCGCCGGCGACGCACTGACCCGCTTTGACGTTCTCCAAGTGGGAGCTGGGGCGGGGAGAACGATGCCGAACTGGAGTGCCCGTGCGAGCCGCTTCCCGTGGCGGGGCTCTGCCTCGCCGGGGCCGGCGGTTGCGACTGTGGGGGCGCCGGTACCGGGCCCGGTGGGCGAGGCGGCCGGCGTTCCAGAGGCCCGGGACGACGCAGAGGGCGACGGAGAAAGAGGGGACGACGCCGAGGAGAGCGGCGTCCCCTGCGCCCGAGGTCGGCCTTCGGGGGCGGACTGATGCGGTGCGAGGGCGATGGCCAGGAACGTAACGCCCGTCGCGACGACGGGCGTTACGGCCAGCAGGACACGAGTGCGGCGCAGCTTCCGGACGTAGGAGACCAGGTCGGCGTGGCCGACCGCCACTGCCCCGCTCTCGGCGTGGGTGATGTTTCCTTCGGAGTGGAGGCGCGGGCGCGTGGCGGATGCGACCTCGGCGGCCTGCGCGGACCGGGTGGCTTGCGGAACGCCGGGCGCGCTCAGCCGTGCTGCGGGCCCGGCTGCGGAGGGTTTCCTACTGTCACGTTCCCCATGATCGCGGCGGCCACGCCGCCGGTCTCCGCGCTGATCTTCAGGGTTCCGCTGACGGCTACGCCACCGACGCCTTCCGCCCTCGCCCGGCCGGCCGGGCGGTCCTCGGCGTCCCGCACCTTCTGGACGGCGCGCTCCAGAGCCGCCGCGAAGTCCGCGTCGCGCTCGGCCGCGTACGTCAGCGCGTGCTGCATCCGCTGCCGGACGGGGGCGCTGAGCGCGGCGGTTTCCTCCGCCGTCCCGACTGCTTCGGCCTCGGCGGTCAGCTCCCGCAGCGCGGGCTGCTCACCCAGCCTCGTGCTCACCAGGTCATGGAGTCCGTCCATCGCTGAATCCAACGCCCGGTCGACCTCCGCATCGGCCCGCCCTGCCACACGCCTGGCCTTCTGCACCGTCCAGGCGAACAGAACCCCGACGGCTACCTCAACACCAGTCATCTCAACTCCCCCTGCTTTCACTGCAATTGAAGGAGACGGTATCCATGCCCGCCCGGTTCGAAAAGTCAGCACGTGGGAGAAGTCGACACCGAGGTCATCCCGCATGTCAGAGATACGCGATCCGGCCGCGGCCACTGGAGAAGTGCTGCCGCCTGATCGATCGCGGAGCGCCCAAAGCATCGTGGCACAGGTGTGGTGCCCGCCGTCGGACCGCCGAGCGGGTCGCCCAGGGGTACAGGCTCGCACCCTCATCCTCGGCTGAGGCCCAGTTCACTGAAACGAAGGACGACGGCAACTTGAATCCGGCCGCAGCCACTGACGAGGTCGCGATGCGAGCGCCGCTCGGCATCGGCAGGTAGGTACGCCCACGCCACAGACGATGGCGGCACCGCGGGCAGGGAGCCGGTGCTCAGACCTTGATGACGGCGACGCAGGTCCCGCACAGGGGGGCGAGGCCCTCGAGGTCGGAAGTAAGGACCGTAACCGGGCCGGGAGCGCCGAGGGCGGTGGCGCTGAGCATGGTGTCTATTGCGTGCTTGTGGCCATAAAGGCCGGAGTCGGCGAGGAGCATGGCGGCGTGCTGGGCGATCGTCTCGGTGACCGGTTCCACGACGAGGCGGGAGAGCGCCCACTCCAGGGCAGGGCAGCCGATCCGGGGGGGCCACTTCCACCAGCGTGGCCGCCGAGGTGACCACGCGCAGGTCGTCGGCGCGGGCGAGCGCAAGCCAGCCGGTGACTGTCCGGTCGCGCAGGACGGCTTTGGCTAGCCCTTCGCTGTCGAGGACGAGGGTGCCGCCATGGGCGGCGGGGGAGCGGGTCACGCGGCGTTCGCTCCGCCTCGAGTCTGCTCCTGGCGTGCCTGGTGGAGCTGGTCACGGAGTGACTGTACCGACCCGTGAGGTTGGGGACGCGGCTGGCGGGTGGTTGGCCCTTGAGCGCGGTGTGTCCGCGGTGGTGATTGTAGGTGTGTAGCCACTGC
>NZ_JBWKFF010000030.1:0-81772 GCF_056434425.1 Streptomyces sp. NPDC044033
GTATGTCTCCCAGCGCGTCTTCCTCCTTGGCGCCGACCGGGCACTGCCCGCGGCGGCCGCCTCGCGGAAGCCGCGGGCGCGCCGCCCGCGGGCGGCGCGCCCCCGTTCAGAGCCTCAGCTGTCCTGGGAGTCCCCGGCCTCCCCCGCGTCGCCGTGCTCGACGTCGCCGCTGCTGGGGGCCGTGGCGTGCCCCTTCTCCGCCTTCTGCACCTTCTCGACCTGCGCCTTCAGCAGGTCCTGCGGCATCTCGACGCGCTGCGGGTCGGTCAGGCTCGTCACGAAGAACATCGACAGGGTGGAGCCGGTGCGCACCACGGCGACCAGACTCGGCGCCCGCTCGGAGGTGTTGACCAGCCGGTACGCGGCCGACTCGTCGCCCAGTTTCGGCGAGGCGAGCTGCTGCACCGCGCTGAACTTCTGCTCCTCGCCCTCCCCCGTCTTCATCCCGAACCCGCTCTTGCAGTCCGTAGCGGCCTCGCGCAGGTCCGCCAGCGTCGACTTCGCGCCACCGTTCCCGTACGTGGCCACTCGGACCATGCCCATCAGGCCCTCGTAGTCCTTGCCGTCCCCGGTCCGGGCGAAGGTGTTGACCACCGACCGGGTCGGCTCGGGCTTCGGGGAGGAGCCCAGCAGCGCCGCCAGCGGCTGGCACTGGGACTGGTCCGCCTTCGCGCTCCCCGCGCCTGCGGCGCTCTTCGCCGAGGCCCGCTCGATCTGGTAGCCGTGCACCTCTTTCGCCCCGAGGGACGCCTGGGACAGGCGCTTCTCGCTCATCGGCTTGGGCTCGTCGCCCCCGCCCGAGCCTCCGCTGCATCCAGCCGTCATCAGCGCGGCCGCGGCGGAAGCCGCCACGACGGCCATCGGCTTGTATGCCTTCAACGCCATTGCCCCCTCGTCATCCGGTACGCCGACATCCTGTCGCGAACCCCCCGGAAAAGGGAACGGTAAAAGGGAACGGACCTTCGGTTTTCCCCCTCTACCCTCTAATGCTCGCGCTCCCACCGCCATCGCGGGGTCGCCGGGGCCCGTTCCGACGGGTTGCCGCGGCCCACCGCATCCGATATAAGGGCAATTCGCGCCACTTCTTACAACTCCACTTGACAAGTCCTTTACTGGTACACCTAGAGTTTGCTCACTCGAAGGAGCGAGCGCCCCACCGCACGCCGCCACGAGCGGTTTTTCCGTTTCCGGTCAGGGAGGGGCCCGCGCGCCGTCCATCGGGCGGCCGCGTCCGTACGCCATGAAGATCGCTTTCCTCATCCACAACGCCTACGGCATCGGCGGCACGATCCGCGCCACCTTCAACCTGGCCGGCGCCCTCGTCGCCCGCCACGAGGTCGAGGTCGTCTCGGTCTACCGCGGCGTGGACACCCCTCACCTGCCCGTCAGCCCCAAGGTCCGCATCACCCCGCTGATCGACCTCCGCAAGGACGCGCCGGGCTGCGACGCCGACGACGAGCTCCAGCACCGGCCCAGCTCGCGCATGCCCGAGCCGGAGGGGTCCCTGCGGGTCTTCACGCGCCTGGCCGACCTGCGCGTCGCGCAGTACCTCGCGGCCACCGACGCCGACGTCGTGATCGCCACCCGTCCCGGGCTGCTGGTCTACCTCGCCGAGGCCGACGCCGACCGCCCCTTCCTGCGGATCGGCCAGGAGCACATGACGTACTCCTCGCACGTCTCGGCCGTACGCGCCGCGCACGACGAGGTCATCCCCAAGATGCACGCCTTTCTGACCGTCACCGAGCAGGACGCGGCGACCCACCGCGAGCACCTGCCGGAGTCGAAGACCGGCGCGACCGTCCTGCGCTGCCTGCCGAACGCGGTGCCCGCCCCGAAGACCGAGCCCTCCGACGGCGACTCCAAGGTGATCGTCGCGGCCGGCCGGCTCGACGAGGGGAAGCGCTTCGACCTGCTGGTGCGCGCCTTCTCCCAGCTGGCCGACGAGTACCCGGACTGGTCCCTGCGCCTCTACGGCCGGGGCCCCGACCGAGCCCGGCTGCGCGCCCTCATCGACGAACTCGGTCTCAGCGACCGGGCGTTCCTGATGGGCCCCCGCTCCCCCATCGAGACGGAGTGGGCGAAGGCCGCCATAGCCGTCTCGGCCTCCGACGCCGAGTCGTTCGGCCTGACCATCGTCGAGGCCATGCACTGCGGCGTCCCGGTCATCTCCACCGACTGCCCGATCGGACCCCGCGAGATCATCGAGGACGGGGCCGACGGCATCCTCACCCCCGTCGGCGACGTGGCAGCCCTCGTCTCCGCCGTCCGCAAGCTCATCGACTCCCCATCGCTGCGCCGCTCCCTGGGCGCCGCCGCCCGCGCGTCCGCCCAGCGGTACGCGCCGCAGCACATCGCCGAGCGATTCGAGGAGCTGGTGCGGGAGCTGCGCCCCGAACTGGTGCCGGAGCCGCCCGCCCCGGCCGCGCCGGCCGCCGCCGCGCTGCCGCACCTGGGGCTGCGCCGCGCCGCCGCCCGGCTCGTACGGCCGCTGCGCCGCAAGCCCGAGCCGGCCGGGAAGACCGAGGCGAGCGCCTCGCCCCCGGCCCCGCTCCGGCCGCTGCGCCCCAAGGCGTCCGCCCGGGCGACCCCCGACGGCGGGCTCAGCGTGCGGCTGCCGCGCGCCGGGGCGACCGGCGAGCGCCTCGCCCTCGTCGGCCGGCTGCGCGGCACCGAGGGCAAGGCCGAGGGCGAGCGGGTGAGCGTGCCGCTGGTGGCGCCCGCGTCCGGGAAGGGCCCGCTGACCGCGGCCCTCGACCGCACCGCCACCCGGCTCGCCGAGGGCCGCTGGGACTTCCATGTGGAGCGCGCCGACGACGGCAAGCGCGCCCGGGTCGCCGCCGCCCTCGTCGAACAGGCCCGCCTGCTCACCCTGCCCCTGGTCACCGACGCGGACGGCCACGTCACCGCCTGGGTGCCGTACACGACCGCGGCCGGCTCCCTGACCCTGCGCACCTGGCGCCGCCCGCACCACGCCGAGCTGGAGCGCATCGTCGCCGGCCCGGACTCCGTCACCCTCACCGGCACCCTGCACGGCCGTACCGGACCGCTGCCCATCGACGGCACGGCGGCGCTCGTCGCCCTCTCGCCGGAGGACGACGCGTACGACGTCGCCGTGGCGGTCACCGTCGTGGACGAGCGGCGCTTCTCGTGCACGCTGCCCTACGAGCGGCTCCTCACCCGGCGCGGCACCTCACGCGACACCTGGGAACTGCGACTGCGGCTGCCCGGCGCCGGAGGGACCGGCGCCGTGCGGCTCGCGCTCGGCCGGCTCGCGGGCGACAACGTGGACCGCAAGCGGACCGACGTCGCCCCCGCCCGTGAGCTGCGGCATCCGCTGCGCGGCACGGTCGCCGTGAAGCCCGTCTTCGACCCCGCGAACGATCTCACGCTGAGTGTGGAAGACGTGACGCACACCACATGTTGAGCCGTACAGGCAACCGAAATCCTCATGAACAGTCTTTAACAACGGACCGGAATGCGCGTAACCGCTCCGGTCCGGTCATCATGGGACGATACGGAAATCCAGGCCAGGGGGAGGGAAAGCGCTCGCGCAGAGACCGCGCCGCGCGTCCACCGCTATGAAGATCTCTTTCCTCATCCAGAACGCCTACGGCATCGGCGGCACGATCCGCTCGACGTTCAACGTCGCCGCGGCCCTGACCGCGCACCATGACGTGGAGATCGTCTCCGTCTACCGCACCCAGGCCGCGCCCCGGCTGACCCTGCACCCCAAGGTCCGCCTGGTCTCACTGCTCGACAAGCGCCCCGACGTGAACGGCAACATCGCCGAGGACCCGCGGCTCGACCAGCCCACCGCGCTGATCCCGCCGGTCGAGGCGAAGGGCGCCCAGTTCAACGCCCTCACCGACCGGACCCTCGCCGACCACCTGGCCCGCACCGACGCCGACGTCGTGGTCGCCACCCGCCCCGGCCTGGTCATCTACCTCGCCGAGTACGGCCAGAGCCGCTATCTGCGCATCGGCCAGGAACACCGGATCTACGGCACCCACGAGGCCAACATCCGCGCCGCCCAGGACGCCGCCATCCCGCACCTGGACGCGCACACCACCGTCTCCGAGGCGGACGCCGCCACCCACCGCGCGCGGTTCCCCGGCATCAAGACCAAGCTCATCGCGCTCCCCAACGGCGTGCCCGCCTCCGACATCGAGCCCTCGGACGGCACCGCCAAGCTCGTCGTCGCCGCGGGCCGGCTGATCCCCGTGAAGCAGTACCACGTCCTGGTGGACGCCTTCGCCAAGGTCGCCGCCCAGCGCCCCGACTGGAAGCTGCGCATCTACGGCCGCGGCCCCGAGCACGCCGCCCTGCGCGCCCGGATCGACAGCCTCGGCATGAACGAGCACATCGTCCTCATGGGCGCCCAGTCCCCCATCGAGACCGAATGGGCCAAGGGCTCCATCGCCGCCGTCACCTCGCGCGAAGAGTCCTTCGGCATGACCATCGTCGAGGCGATGCACTGCGGCGTCCCGGTCGTCTCCACCGACTGCCCGCACGGGCCGGGCGAGATCATCGACGACGGCAAGGACGGCCTGCTGGTACCCGTCGGCGACCCCGAAGGTGTGGCCAAGGGCCTCCTCAAGCTGATCGACGACGACGAGCTGCGGCACTCCATGAGCCGCGCCGCCCGCATCTCCGCCGAGCGGTACTCACCGGAGCACATCGCCGCCCGCTACGAGCGGCTGATAGAAGAGCTGCGCGGCGGCGAGGAGCAGCCCAAGTCCGCCCCGGTCCCGATCTCCCTGATGCTGCGCCGCACCGCCGGCAAGCTCGTGCGGCCCTTCCGCCGCAGCTCCACGAGTAACGCGCTGCCCGTCAAGAACGCCATCAAGGAGATCGTCCGCAAGCCGCTCCGGCCCTCCGCGTCCACCCGCGTCGACGCCGACGGCAACATCGTCGTCCTCCTCGACCGCAAGGGCCTCACCGGCGACGACCTCGCCCTCACGCTCACCCGCCGGGGCGAGGGCGACAAGGTCACCGTCGCGCTGACCGCCCCGGCCGACGCCACCGCCCCGTACACCGCCGTCCTCACCCCCCACGAGCTGTCCCTGGCCGAGGGCCGCTGGGACCTGCATGTGGTACGGGCCGACGACGGCGCCCGGCGCCGCGTCACCTCCCGATTCGCCGAAGGCCGCGGCCTGCTGGGCAAGGAGCCGCACCCGGGCACGCCCTTCTCCTGGTTCGTCCCCTACCCGACGGTCGACGGCTACCTCGCCCTGCGGGCCTGGCGGCGCACCGCCCACGCGGAGCTCCGCACGCTGCGCACCGGGGCCGCCGCGTTCACCGTCGAGGGCACCCTGCACGGCGCCGCCTTCGCCACCGGCGGCAAGCCGCTCCTGGCCGCCGCCCCGCGCGGCGAGAGCGCGGCGCGGCCGTTCACCGCCGAGGTCACGGTCGTCGACGAGAGCCGGTTCTCCTTCACCGTCCCGTACGAGCAGGTGCACAAGGCGCGCGCCGGCGCGGCGGACGAGAGCCCCGTGTGGGACCTCTCGCTGCGGCTCGCGCCCGGCGGCCCCCTGGTCCGTATCGGCCGGATCATCGGCGACATCGTCGACCGCAACAAGACCGACATCTACCCGACCACGGCGGGCGTGCGCCCGTACATCACGATGGCGAGCAACCTGGCGGTCAACGCCCCGGCGCCCACCAAGAAGTGACGATCCGCCAAGATGATTGAGCGGTACGGACCGGGGCCCGGCCCCGGTCCGTACGCACCGGCTCAGCAGCAGCCCGCGCCCGGCAGGGTGCGCTTGTTGCGGGCCGCGAGGTTCCGGGCCGCCAGCTCGCCGTCGGCCGGATAGCCGACCTCTTCCAGCGTCAGGCCGTGCGGCCGCACGACATGCACCGCCGAATCGCGCACCCCCGCCGCCAGCACCTTGCCCGGCCAGTCCGCCGGCCGGTGCCCGTCGCCGACGAACAGCAGCGCCCCCACCAGCGAACGCACCATGTTGTGGCAGAAGGCGTCGGCCCGCACGGTGGCGGTGATGACGCCGTCCGCGCCGCGCTCCCAGCTCAGCCGCTGGAGCGTACGGATGGTGGTGGCGCCCTCGCGCCGCTTGCAGTACGCCGCGAAATCGTGCTCGCCGAGCAGCGCGGCCGACGCCTCGTTCATCGCCTCGACGTCCAACGGCCAGTCGTGCCACAGGACATGACCGCGCAGCAGCGGATCGACGCCGCCCACATGGTCGGTGACCCGGTACGCGTACCGCCGCCAGATCGCGGAGAACCGCGCGTTGAAGGCGGCCGGGGCCTCGGCGACCCGCCACACCCGCACATCGTGCGGCAGCCGCCCGGCGAGCCGCCGCAGCAGCTTCTCCTCGTGCTCCGCCCAGACGGCCGCCGGCAGGTCCACGTGCGCGACCTGTCCGCGCGCGTGCACCCCGGAGTCCGTACGGCCCGCGACCGTCAGCTCCACCGGCTCCGCGAGCCGCAGCACGGTCCGCAGCGCGCTCTCCAACTCACCCTGCACCGTGCGCTGTTCGCGCTGGCGCGCCCAGCCCGAGAACCCCTTCCCGTCATAGGAAAGATCCAGCCGGACCCGTACGGAGCCGGGCTCCACCTCGTCGCTCACCACAAGTTCCTCTCCACCGGTCTGCCAAAAGCGGAACGGGCCCGCACCCCCTGGAAAGGGGATGCGGGCCCGTCCGTACCACGCTCGATGAGCGTCAGGCGTCCTTGGACTCCTCGGCCGGGGCCTCGGCGGCCTCGTCGGAGGACTTCTTGAGGTCCTCGACGGCCTGGTCGCCCGCGGCGTCCTTGGCGGAGCGCTTCGTGGCGGCCTCGGCCTCACCGACAGCGGACTGCTGCACGGTCAGCGCCTCGACGAGCTCGATGACGGCCATCGGGGCGTTGTCGCCACGACGGTTGCCGATCTTGGTGATGCGCGTGTAACCACCGGGGCGGTTCTCGTAGCGCGGCGCGATCTCCGTGAAGAGCGTGTGCACGACGCTCTTGTCGGTGATCGTCTGAAGAACCTGGCGACGGTTGTGGATGTCGCCCTTCTTCGCCTTGGTCACCAGACGCTCGGCGACCGGACGGAGCCGGCGCGCCTTGGCCTCGGTGGTGGTGATGCGGCCGTGCTCGAACAGCGACCTCGCGAGGTTCGCGAGCAGGAGACGCTCGTGCGCGGCGCTGCCGCCCAGACGGGCACCCTTGGCGGGCTTCGGCATGGTCTTTCTCCTTCATTTCTGCACCGGCCGTATCAGGTACCGGTGTCAGTTCCCGACGAGCGGCCGCCCGCCGGAAGCATGGAAATCAAGCCCGTCCGGCGGTTGCGGACAACCGCCGGTCAGGACTCAGTACTGCTCGGTCTCCACGAACCCGGCATCGGCGTCGTCGTCGGCGCCGAAGGCGTCGGCGGCGGCCGTCGGGTCGAATCCGGGCGGGCTGTCCTTGAGCGCCAGGCCCATGCCGGCCAGCTTCGCCTTGACCTCGTCGATCGACTTGGCGCCGAAGTTGCGGATGTCGAGCAGGTCCGCCTCGGAGCGGGCCACGAGCTCGCCCACCGAGTGGATGCCCTCGCGCTTGAGGCAGTTGTACGAGCGGACCGTGAGCTCCAGCTCCTCGATCGGCAGCGCCAGATCGGCGGCGAGCGCGGCGTCCGTCGGGGACGGGCCCATGTCGATGCCCTCGGCGTCGATGTTGAGCTCGCGCGCCAGGCCGAACAGCTCGACCAGGGTCTTGCCGGCCGACGCCATGGCGTCACGCGGCCGCATGGCCTGCTTGGTCTCGACGTCGACGATCAGCTTGTCGAAGTCGGTGCGCTGCTCGACACGGGTCGCCTCGACCTTGTACGTGACCTTGAGCACCGGCGAGTAGATGGAGTCGACCGGAATCCGGCCGATCTCCTGGCCCACCTGCTTGTTCTGCACGGCGGAGACGTAGCCGCGACCGCGCTCGACGGTCAGCTCCATCTCCAGCTTGCCCTTGCCGTTGAGCGTGGCGAGGACTAGGTCGGGGTTGTGCACCTCGACACCGGCCGGCGGGGCGATGTCGGCGGCGGTGACCAGGCCGGGGCCCTGCTTGCGCAGGTACATCACGACGGGCTCGTCGTGCTCCGAGGAGACGACCAGCTGCTTGATGTTGAGGATGAGGTCGGTGACGTCCTCCTTGACACCCGGCACGGTGGTGAACTCGTGCAGGACGCCGTCGATGCGGATGGACGTGACCGCCGCACCCGGGATCGAGGAGAGGAGCGTACGGCGCAGGGAGTTGCCGAGGGTGTAACCGAAGCCCGGCTCCAGCGGCTCGATCACGAACCGCGAGCGGTATTCGTCGACGACCTCTTCGGTCAGCGACGGACGCTGAGCGATAAGCATGTGTGTGTTCCTTCATTCGTGGACGCCCGCTATTTGACGCCCGCCGTACTACAAGGGTACGGGCGGTATGGCCCCGATTACCAGTAATCGGGGCCATACCGCCCACGACCGCGAGCTGTGCCTACTTGGAGTAGAGCTCGACGATCAACTGCTCCTGCACCTGGGTGTCGATGACCGGGCGCTCGGGCAGGGAGTGCACCAGAATCCGCAGGTTCGACGGGTTCGACTCCAGCCACGCGGGCACGGTCTTGTCGCCGGCCTCGGCGCGGGCGACCACGAAGGGGGTCATCTCGCGCGAAGCCTCGCGGACCTCGATGATGTCGTTCGCGGCGACGCGGGCCGACGGGATGTCGGTCTTGCGGCCGTTCACAACGATGTGTCCGTGACGCACCAGCTGACGGGCGTGGTCGCGGGACTTGGCGAAGCCGGCCCGGTAGACCACGTTGTCGAGGCGGGTCTCAAGGATGCGCAGAAGGTTCTCACCGGTCTTGCCGGACTTCTGGTTCGCTTCCTTGTAGTAGTTCACGAACTGCTTCTCAAGGACACCGTAGATACGGCTGCACTTCTGCTTCTCACGAAGCTGGAGCAGGTACTCGCTGTCCTTGGTGCGCCCGCGACCGTGCTCACCCGGGGGGTAAGGACGGATCTCGATCGGGCACTTCGCGCTCTCGCACTTGCTCCCCTTGAGGAAGAGCTTCTGCTTCTCCCGACGGCAACGCTTGCAGTCGGCCCCGGTGTAACGCGCCATATTATATTTTCTCCTACTTCAGCTGGTCAGACGCGGCGGCGCTTCGGCGGGCGGCAGCCGTTGTGCGGAGTCGGCGTGACGTCCTGGATCGAACCCACCTCAAGGCCGGTGGCCTGCAGCGAGCGGATCGCGGTCTCACGGCCGGAGCCCGGACCCTTGACGAACACGTCGACCTTGCGCATGCCGTGCTCCTGCGCGCGACGGGCAGCCGACTCGGCGGCCATCTGCGCGGCGAACGGAGTCGACTTGCGCGAGCCCTTGAAGCCGACGTGGCCGGCGGAGGCCCAGGAGATCACGTTGCCCGTGGGGTCGGTGATCGAGACGATCGTGTTGTTGAACGTGCTCTTGATGTGGGCGTGCCCGTGAGCGACGTTCTTCTTTTCCTTGCGGCGCACCTTCTTGGCTGCGCCCTGTCGGCCCTTCGGAGGCATGTATTACTCCCGTGGAGGTGGTCGGTCCTACAGCGAAGACCGCTGATGAGCGTCCGCTGAGGACTACTTCTTGCCCGGCTTCTTCTTGCCGGCGATCGCGCGACGCGGGCCCTTGCGGGTGCGGGCGTTGGTGCTGGTGCGCTGACCGTGGACGGGCAGGCCACGGCGGTGACGCAGACCCTGGTAGCAGCCGATCTCGACCTTGCGGCGGATGTCGGCCTGGATCTCGCGACGGAGGTCACCCTCGGTCTTGAGGTTGGCGTCCACGTACTCGCGGATCTTGACCAGGTCCTCTTCGGCCAGGTCGCGAACGCGGGTGTCGGGGTTCACACCGGTGCTTTCCAGGGTCTCCTTGGCACGGGTGCGACCAATGCCGAAGACGTAGGTGAGGGCGACCTCCACGCGCTTTTCACGCGGGAGGTCAACGCCTGCGAGGCGTGCCATTGATGTGGCTCCTGAGAGATTCGGAGGTCTTCCGCAGCACCGTTCCCGTAAGACTCCGCAAGAGTTACGAGCCGGGTCCCCGGCCTCCGCCGGGGGTATCGTCCCCTCGCGTTCGTACCGCGAGGGGTCGGGTGTCTGCGTATGTACGTTTCGCTATGCGTCGCGCGAAGTAACTGCGGAGTGCAGGTCGTGCGTCAGCCCTGGCGCTGCTTGTGGCGCAGGTTGTCGCAGATGACCATGACCCGGCCGTGACGGCGGATCACCTTGCACTTGTCGCAGATCTTCTTGACGCTCGGCTTGACCTTCATGGGATGTGAGGTTCTCCGGGTCAGTGCCAGCGCCCCGCGGTGAAACGGGACGCGAGCAAGATCTACTTGTATCGGTAGACGATCCGGCCACGCGTCAGGTCGTACGGAGACAGCTCCACCACGACCCGGTCATCCGGGAGGATCCGGATGTAGTGCATCCGCATCTTGCCGCTGATGTGCGCGAGGACCTTGTGACCGTTCTGGAGCTCTACCTTGAACATCGCGTTCGGCAGAGACTCGATCACGGTGCCCTCGATCTCGATGGCACCTTGCTTCTTGGCCACGCTTCGCCTTTCGAATCGGCTACCTTGATCGGCTCGCGGCATGCGCGAAGGCAGGCGAGAGCCGACGTGTCAGTCTACGTCAGGGCACCCGGAAAGACGAATCCTGGATTATTGCCCAGCCGTGGAGATCCTTAAGCCAGCGGATCCGGGGCCGTCTCGACGCCGTACTCCGCCAGCTTGGCCTTGCCGCCGTCGACCGCCGTGAGGACCAGCGGGCCCTCCTCGGTCAGCGCCACCGAGTGCTCCCAGTGCGAGGACCAGGTGCCATCGTCCGTCTTGACCGTCCAGTCATCGGCCAGTACGTGCGTACGGGCCGTGCCCAGGTTGACCATCGGCTCGATCGCCAGGCAGAACCCCGGCACCAGCTTCGGGCCCTTGCCCCGCTTGCGCGAGACGTAGTTCAGCAGATGCGGGTCCATGTGCATCTCGGAGCCGATGCCGTGCCCGCCGTAGTCCTCGACGATCCCGTACTTGCCGGAGGCCGGCCGCGGCTGGCGGCGGATGTAGCCCTCGATGGCCCGGGAGACGTCGACCAGCCGGTGGCCCTTGCGGACCGCCGCGATCCCCGCCCACATCGACTCCTCCGTGACCCGGCTCAGCTCGCGCAGCTCCGGCGCGTGGCCCTCGCCGACGAACGCGGTGAAGGCGGCGTCACCGTGCCAGCCGTCCACGATCGCGCCCGCGTCGATGGAGATGATGTCGCCGTCCTTGAGCACCGTGTCGGTGTCCGGGATGCCGTGCACCACGACGTCGTTCACCGACGTGCAGATGGTGGCGGGGAAGCCGCCGTACCCGAGGAAGTTCGACTTCGCACCGTGCTCGGCGAGCACCTTGCGGGAGGCGTCGTCCAGGTCCTTGGTGGTGGCCCCCGGTACGGCGGCCGCCCTCGTGGCCGCGTGCACCGCGGCGACGACCAGCCCCGCCTCGCGCATTTTCGCGATCTGCTCGGGGGTCTTGATCTCCACCATCGCCGCTAACGCCTTCCTGTCGCATTCCGTACGTCCAGCACAACATTACGGCCGCGACACCCCGAGGGGCGCCGCGGCCGTACATGGTCCGACTCTCACGACCGGACAGAACCAAGCCCGGTCATCCGGCCCGTCCGGCACTCGGCGGCGGACGGACCCGAAATCCGGCCCGCCCGCCGATCGAGGACCGGGGTCAGGGGCGGAGCCCCGGAAAACCCCAGGGCGTCGGCTACGCGGCCTGCGCCGCGATGGCCTCCATGGCCCGACCCGTGACCTCCGCCACCTTCCCGAGCGCGGAGATCGTCACCACCAGACCCTGCGCCTTGTAGTGGTCGATGATCGGCTCGGTCTCGCTGTGGTAGACCTCAAGGCGCTTGCGGACCGTGTCCTCGCTGTCGTCCTCGCGCTGGTACAGCTCGCCGCCGCACTTGTCGCACACGCCCTCCTGCTTCGGGGGGCTGTAGATCACGTGGAAGGTGTGGCTGCTGTCCGTACGGCAGGTGCGCCGTCCGGCGATCCGCTTGACGACCTCGTCCTCCGGGACCTCCAGGTCCAGGACCGCGTTCAGGCTCAGCCCGTCGGCCTTCAGGAACGCGTCCAGCGCCTCGGCCTGAGCCAGGTTGCGCGGGAACCCGTCCAGCAGGAAGCCGCCGGCGGCGTCCTCCTGCCGCATCCGGTCCTCGGCCATCCCGATGGTGACCGAGTCCGGCACCAGGTGCCCGGCGTTCATGTACTCCTTGGCCTGCTCGCCCAGCGGAGTGCCCTGGCTCATGTTGGCGCGGAAGAGGTCGCCCGTGGAGATGTGCGGGATCGCGAGGTTCTTGGCCAGGTACGCGGCCTGCGTACCCTTTCCGGCTCCAGGAGGCCCGACGAGGACGATTCGCATCAGCGGAGGAACCCTTCGTAGTTGCGCTGCTGAAGCTGGCTCTCGATCTGCTTCACGGTCTCCAGGCCGACACCCACGATGATCAGGATGCTGGTCCCGCCGAACGGGAAGTTCTGGTTCGCGTTGAGCGTCACCAGAGCGACGGTGGGCACCAGAGCGATCAGACCAAGGTAGAGAGAGCCAGGCCACGTGATGCGGTTCAACACGTAGCTCAGGTACTCCGCAGTGGGACGACCAGCCCGGATACCCGGGATGAAGCCACCATACTTCTTCATGTTGTCGGCGACTTCTTCGGGGTTGAAGGAGATTGCGACGTAGAAGAAGGCGAAGAAGACGATCAGCAGGAAGTACGTGACGATGTAGACGGGGTGGTCGCCCTTGACCAGGTTCTGCTGGATCCACACGGCCCAGCCGGCCTTCGAGCCGGTGAACTGGACGATCAGTGCGGGAATGTAGAGCAGCGACGAGGCGAAGATGACCGGGATGACACCGGCCTGGTTCACCTTGAGCGGGATGTACGTCGAGGTGCCGCCGTACGAACGGCGGCCGATCATGCGCTTCGCGTACTGAACAGGGATGCGGCGCTGCGCCTGCTCCACGAAGACCACCAGCGCGACCATCGCCAGGCCGCAGAGGATCACGAGCCCGAACTCCAGCCAGCCGCCGAGCAGCTTGCCCTGCATCTTGATGCCCCACAGACCGCTGGGGAACCCGGCGGCGATGGAGGTGAACATCAGGATCGACATGCCGTTGCCGATGCCGCGGTCGGTGATCAGCTCACCGAGCCACATGACGCAGGCGGTGCCCGCGGTCATCGTGACGACCATCGTGATCGTGGTGAAGATCGAGTGGTTCGGGACGATCTGGTTGCCGACGGTGCAGTTGCCGAAGAGCGCGCCCGTACGGGCGGTGGTGACCAGGCCGGCGCCCTGGAGCACCGCGAGGGCCACGGTCAGATAGCGGGTGTATTGAGTGATCTTGCCCTGCCCCGACTGCCCTTCCTTCTTGAGGGCTTCGAGGCGCGGAATCACTACGGTCAGCAGTTGGAGGATGATGCTCGCCGTGATGTACGGCATGATCCCGAGCGCGAAGATGGTGATCTGCAGCAGCGCGCCACCGCTGAACATGTTCACGAGGCCGAACAGGCCCTGCGCATTCTTGGACTGGTCCATGCACAGCTGGACGTTCTGGTAATTGACCCCGGGAATCGGGATGTGCGCCCCGAGCCGGAAGATCACCATGATGCCCAGCGTGAACAGCAGCTTCTTGCGCAGGTCGGGCGTCTTGAACGCCCGGGCGAACGCGGTGAGCACGGTGCCTCCTGCGCCCCTCACGCGACTGCGCGAGAGGTGACGGTCTTGAGGATCGACGGGGATACGTATCAGTCAAAATCCATGCGAACGGACCGCACGGAAGCCAACAGTGCACGCCACCTTACCGGCGACCATGCCCCCCTTGGAACGACCAACCGGGGATGCCCCTTTTGGGACATCCCCGGTCGGCCGGATCAACGAGCTCAGATGAGCTCGGTGACGGTGCCACCAGCGGCGGCGATCTTCTCCTTGGCGGAGCCGGAGACGGCGTCGACCGTCACCTGCAGCGCCACGGAGAGCTCACCGGCGCCGAGCACCTTGACGAGCTCGTTCTTGCGCACCGCGCCCTTGGCGACCAGATCGGCCACCGTGACCTCGCCACCCTGCGGGTAGAGCGCGGCCAGCTTCTCCAGGTTCACGACCTGGAACTGCTTGTGGGCGGGGTTCTTGAAGCCCTTGAGCTTCGGAAGACGCATGTGGAGGGGCATCTGCCCGCCCTCGAAGCGCTCCGGAACCTGGTAACGGGCCTTCGTGCCCTTGGTGCCACGACCCGCGGTCTTACCCTTGGACGCCTCACCACGACCCACACGGGTCTTGGCGGTCTTGGCGCCCGGGGCAGGACGGAGGTTGTGGACCTTCAGCGGGTTCTGCTCACCCATGTCAGTCGACCTCCTCGACCGTCACGAGGTGCCGCACGGTCTGCACCATGCCGCGGAACTCGGGGCGGTCCTCCTTGACAACCACGTCGTTCAGGCGCTTGAGCCCGAGCGAACGCAGAGTGTCGCGGTGGTTCTGCTTGCTGCCGATGTAGGACTTGGTCTGCGTGACCTTGAGGCGAGCCATTACGCACCCACCCCGGCACGCGCCCGCAGCAGAGCGGCGGGAGCGACATCCTCCAGCGGCAGGCCACGACGGGCGGCGATCTCCTCGGGACGCTGAAGTCCCCGGAGTGCCGTCACCGTGGCGTGCACGATGTTGATCGGGTTCGACGAACCGAGCGACTTGCTCAGCACGTCGTGAATGCCCGCGCACTCCAGCACGGCGCGCACCGGGCCACCGGCGATCACACCGGTACCGGGGGAAGCAGGCTTGAGCAGGACAACGCCCGCGGCCTTCTCTCCCTGGATGGGGTGCGGAATGGTGCCCTGGATACGCGGAACCTTGAAGAAGCTCTTCTTGGCCTCTTCGACGCCCTTGGCGATGGCCGCGGGAACTTCCTTGGCCTTGCCGTATCCGACACCTACGGTGCCGTCACCGTCGCCCACCACGACCAGCGCGGTGAAGCTGAAGCGGCGACCACCCTTGACAACCTTGGCGACACGGTTGATCGCGACAACGCGCTCAACGTATGCGGTCTTCTCGGCGGCAGCGCCACCGTCGCGACCCTTCCGGTCCCGCCGCTCGCCGCCACCGGCACCGCTCCCGCGGCGCTGGGGTCCAGCCATTGGATTTACCTCTCTCTGTTACGTCCGCTAGCTCCGGAACCGGGGCTTAGAACTTCAGCCCGGCTTCGCGGGCGGCGTCCGCCAGAGCGGCAATGCGCCCGGCGTACTGGTTGCCACCGCGGTCGAACACGACGGCCTCGACGCCCGCGGCCTTGGCACGCTCGGCGACCAACGCGCCGACCTGCTGGGCCTGGGCGCTCTTGTCCGCCTCGCCGCCACGGATGGAGACGTCCAGGGTCGACGCGGACGCGAGCGTGTGGCCCGCGATGTCGTCGATGACCTGCGCCACCATGTGACGGTTGGAACGCGTCACGACGAGGCGCGGGCGCTCCGGCGTGCCGGAAATCCGCTTACGGACGCGGATGTGGCGCCGCTTGAGGGCGGCACCCTTACGGGCGTGGCCCTTCGCGATCTTCACACCGTATGCCATGGCTTACTTACCAGCCTTTCCGACCTTGCGGCGGATGACCTCACCCGCGTACTTCACGCCCTTGGCCTTGTAAGGGTCAGGCTTGCGAAGCTTGCGGATGTTGGCGGCGACCTCGCCGACCTTCTGCTTGTCGATGCCCTCGACGCTGAGCTTGGTCGGGGACTCGACCTTGAAGGAGATGCCCTCGGGGGCCTCAACGAGGATGGGGTGGCTGTAGCCCAGCGAGAACTCCAGGTTGGAGCCCTTCGCCTGGACGCGGTAGCCGACACCGCTGATCTCAAGAGCCTTGCTGTAGCCCGTGGTCACGCCGGTGATCATGTTCGCCACCAGCGTGCGGGACAGGCCGTGCAGGGCCTTGTTCTGACGCTCGTCGTTCGGGCGGGAGACGCTCAGCACGCCGTCCTCACCCTTGGCGACCTCGATGGGCGCGGCGACGGTGTGGGAGAGGGCGCCCTTGGGGCCCTTCACCTGAACCGTGCGGCCATCGATGGTGACGTCCACACCAGCGGGAACCTGGATGGGCAGCCGTCCAATTCGCGACATTGGCTATTCCTCCGTTCCCGATTACCAGACGTAGGCGAGGACTTCCCCACCCACGCCCTTCTTGCTGGCCTGCTGACCGGTGAGGAGACCGTGGGACGTGGAGATGATCGCCACGCCCAGGCCGCCGAGCACCTTCGGCAGGTTGGTGGACTTTGCGTAGACCCGCAGGCCCGGCTTGGAGATGCGCTTGATGCCGGCGATCGAGCGCTCGCGGTTCGGGCCGAACTTCAGCTCAAGGGTGAGGCTCTTGCCGACCTCGGCGTCCTCGACCTTCCAGCCGGTGATGTAGCCCTCCTGCTGGAGGATCTCCGCGATGTGCGACTTGATCTTGCTGTGCGGCATGGCGACCTCGTCGTGGTACGCCGAGTTCGCGTTACGCAGACGGGTCAGCATGTCTGCGATTGGATCAGTCATGGTCATGAATTGGCCTTCGGCCTCTCTCGCCGCGGTTTCCTGTCTGCGCCATCCCTCTCCCCGGTCAAGGCCGGGACGGGTGCGGTGCGGGGACCTACGGCGTAGTAAGCGACTTTAAGCGGGCTGGGCCCGCGTGCGGTCATGGGCGGCGGGCGCCCAACCCTTCAACTCTACGCGAGTATCGGAGCGGGGCCCGCCGTCCAGGATGCTTACCGAGAGCCCTGGTGTCCCAAGTAGGGAATTACCAGGAGCTCTTGGTCACGCCCGGCAGCTCGCCGCGGTGAGCCATCTCACGAAGGCACACACGGCACAGGCCGAACTTGCGGTAGACGGAGTGGGGCCGGCCGCAGCGCTGGCAGCGGTTGTACGCGCGCACAGCGAACTTCGGCTTGCGGGCGGCCTTAGCGATCAGAGCCTTCTTCGCCACGGTCAGTTCTCCTTGAACGGGAAGCCGAGGTGACGAAGCAGGGCCCGGCCCTCGTCGTCGTTGGTCGCCGTGGTGACCACGGTGATGTCCATGCCTCGGACCCGGTCGATCTTGTCCTGGTCGATCTCGTGGAACATGACCTGCTCCGTGAGACCGAAGGTGTAGTTGCCCCGGCCGTCGAACTGCTTCGGGGACAGACCACGGAAGTCGCGGATGCGCGGCAGCGCGAGCGACAGCGTACGGTCCAGGAACTCCCACATGCGGTCACCGCGGAGGGTGACGTGGCAGCCGATGGGCTGCCCCTCGCGCAGCTTGAACTGCGCGATCGACTTGCGGGCCTTGGTCACGGCCGGCTTCTGACCGGTGATCGTGGTGAGGTCGCGAATCGCGCCGTCGATCAGCTTGGAGTCGCGGGCGGCGTCGCCCACACCCATGTTGACCACGATCTTGGTCAGACCGGGGACCTGCATGATGTTCTCGTACGAGAACTGCTCACGCAGCTTGCCCACGATCTCTTCGCGGTAGCGCGTCTTGAGACGCGGCGCGTTGGTGGTGGCAGTCATCAGATGTCCTCACCCGTCCGCTTGGCAACGCGGATCTTGTTGCCCTCGTCGTCGAAGCGGTATCCGACGCGGGTGACGACCTTGCTGCCGTCCTTCTCCACGACGAGCTGAACATTGCTCACGTGGATGGGGGCCTCGGTCGTGACAATGCCGCCGGTCTTCGAACCACGAGCCGTCTGGCCGGCCTTGGTGTGCTTCTTGACCCGGTTGACACCCTCGACGAGGACGCGGTCGTCGGCGGGGTAGGCCACGATGACCTTGCCCTGCTTGCCCTTGTCCTTACCGGTGATGACCTGAACCAGGTCGCCCTTCTTGACCTTCATGGTTACAGCACCTCCGGCGCGAGCGAGATGATCTTCATGAACTTCTTCTCGCGCAGCTCACGGCCGACCGGGCCGAAGATGCGGGTGCCGCGAGGGTCACCGTCGTTCTTCAGAATGACGGCGGCGTTCTCGTCGAAGCGGATGTACGAGCCATCGGGACGGCGGCGCTCCTTGACGGTGCGCACGATGACCGCCTTGATGACGTCACCCTTCTTCACGTTGCCACCGGGGATCGCATCCTTGACGGTGGCGACGATGACGTCACCGATGCCCGCGTAGCGGCGACCCGAGCCACCGAGAACACGGATGCAAAGGATTTCCTTGGCACCAGTGTTGTCGGCGACCCGAAGTCGCGACTCCTGCTGGATCACGTCTATCTCCTGATCGTCTGCCGGTTCCCGGCGAGGTCCGTGAGCGAATCACGGACCTCACCGAGCCTGGCGGAACTCTCTTGAGGGAAGCCCCTCAAGAATTACTTGGCCTTTTCGAGGATCTCGACGATGCGCCAGCGCTTCGTGGCGGACAGCGGCCGGGTCTCCATGATGAGGACGCGGTCGCCGACACCAGCGGCGTTCTGCTCGTCGTGCGCCTTGAGCTTGTTCGTACGGCGCAGGACCTTGCCGTACAGCGCGTGCTTGACGCGGTCCTCGACAGCGACGACGACGGTCTTGTCCATCTTGTCGCTGACCACGAGACCCTCACGGGTCTTGCGGAAGCCGCGCTCGTTCGTCTCAGTCACATTCATCTCGCTCATCAGGCGCTCTCCACCGTCTCGATGCCGAGCTCGCGCTCGCGCATCAGGGTGTAGATCCGGGCGATGTCCTTGCGGACGGCCTTCAGCCGGCCGTGGTTTTCGAGCTGTCCGGTCGCCGCCTGGAAGCGGAGGTTGAACAGCTCCTCCTTGGCCTCACGCAGCTTCGCAACGAGATCCTCGTCGTTCAGCTCACGCAGCTCGGTCGCCTTGGTACCGGCCGCCATCACGACTCACCTGCCTCGCGCCGCACGATGCGGCACTTCATCGGAAGCTTGTGGGCGGCGCGGGTGAGCGCCTCCTTAGCGACCTTCTCGTTCGGGTAGGACAGCTCGAACATCACCCGACCGGGCTTGACGTTCGCGATCCACCACTCCGGCGAACCCTTACCGGAACCCATGCGGGTCTCGGCAGGCTTCTTGGTGAGCGGCCGGTCCGGGTAGATGTTGATCCAGACCTTGCCGCCACGCTTGATGTGGCGGGTCATGGCGATACGGGCGGCCTCGATCTGACGGTTCGTCACGTAGGCCGGGGTCACCGCCTGGATGCCGTACTCACCGAACGCGATCTCGGTGCCGCCCTTGGCCATGCCCGAACGCTTCGGGTGGTGCTGCTTGCGGTGCTTGACCCTGCGAGGGATCAGCATGTCGGTCAGGCCTCCGTTCCGGTGCTCTCAGCGGCCGGAGCGGCAGCGGCGGGAGCCTCGGCCTTGGGGGCCTCGGCAGCCGGCGCCGACTGCTGCTGCGGCTTGCGGCCGCGGCCGCCACGCTCGCCGCCGCGCCCACCACGGGCCGGACGGTCGCTGCCGCCACCGGCGCCACCGCGGGACGGGCGGTTGCCCGCACGCGCGGCCGCGTTCTCGGCGCGGACCTCGGCGATGTTCTTGACATCGCCCTTGTAGATCCAGACCTTCACGCCGATGCGGCCGAAGGTCGTCTTGGCCTCGAAGAAGCCGTAGTCCACGTTGGCGCGGAGCGTGTGCAGGGGCACGCGGCCCTCGCGGTAGAACTCCGAACGGGACATCTCGGCGCCGCCGAGACGGCCGCCACACTGGATCTTGATGCCCTTGGCGCCGGCCTTCATCGTCGACTGCATGCTCTTACGCATGGCACGACGGAAGGAGACGCGCGAGGAGAGCTGCTCGGCGACGGCCTGGGCCACCAGCTGAGCGTCCACCTCGGGGTTCTTGACCTCAAGGATGTTCAGCTGAACCTGCTTGCCGGTCAGCTTCTCCAGCTCGCCACGGATACGGTCGGCCTCCGCGCCGCGACGGCCGATGACGATGCCCGGCCGGGCGGTGTGGATGTCGACGCGGACGCGGTCACGGGTGCGCTCGATCTCGACCTTGGAGATGCCGGCGCGCTCCATGCCCTTCGTCATCATGCGACGAATGGCGACGTCTTCCTTGACGTAGTCCTTGTACAGCTTGTCGGCGTACCAACGCGACTTGAAGTCGGTGGTAATGCCGAGCCGGAACCCGTGCGGGTTAACCTTCTGGCCCATTACCGGGTTCCTTCCTTGCTGCTGACGACCACGGTGATGTGGCTGGTCCGCTTGCGGATCCGGTAGGCGCGGCCCTGGGCACGCGGACGGAACCGCTTCAGGGTCGGGCCCTCGTCGACGTACGCCTCGGAGATGACGAGGCTGTCGGCGTCGGTGTGGTCGTAGTTGTGCGCGGCGTTGGCAATGGCGCTGTCCAGCACCTTGCCCACCGGCACGCTCGCGGCCTGCGGGGCGAAACGCAGGACCGCCTGAGCCTCCGTGGCATCCATGCCACGGATAA
The DNA here is from genome assembly GCF_056434425.1 of Streptomyces sp. NPDC044033. Lineage (NCBI taxonomy): Bacteria > Bacillati > Actinomycetota > Actinomycetes > Kitasatosporales > Streptomycetaceae > Streptomyces > Streptomyces sp. NPDC044033. The sequence goes on from NZ_JBWKFF010000030.1 coordinate 20,395, forward strand.
GGTCCACCACGCGGCGGGCCTTCATGGGCGTGACGCGGATGTACCGCGCCTGGGCCCTGGCTTCCATGGTTGTCCCTTCGGTGTCAGTCATAGTCTTCGCACCCCGCCTTAACGGCGCTTCGACTTGCGGTCGTCCTTGACGTGGCCGCGGAAGGTGCGGGTCGGCGCAAACTCGCCGAGCTTGTGGCCGACCATGGACTCGGTGACGAACACCGGAACATGGGTCTTGCCGTTGTGCACCGCGAGCGTGTGGCCGAGCATGGCCGGCACGATCATGGAGCGACGGGACCAGGTCTTGATGACGTTGTGGGTACCGGCCTCGTTCTGAACGTCCACCTTCTTGATGAGGTGGTCGTCGACGAAGGGCCCCTTCTTGAGACTACGCGGCATCTAAACCCGCTCCTAGCGCTTCTTGTTCGTCTTGCGGCGGCGGACGATGTACTTGTTGCTGGCCTTCTTCGGCGAGCGAGTACGACCCTCCTTCTGACCCCACGGCGAGACCGGGTGGCGACCACCGGAGGTCTTGCCCTCACCACCACCGTGCGGGTGGTCAACGGGGTTCATGGCGACACCGCGGACGGTCGGGCGAACGCCCTTCCAGCGCATACGGCCGGCCTTGCCCCAGTTGATGTTCGACTGCTCGGCGTTGCCGACCTCGCCCACAGTGGCGCGGCAGCGGATGTCGACCAGACGGACCTCGCCGGAAGGCATGCGCAGGTGGGCGTAAGTGCCCTCCTTCGCCAGCAGCTGGACCGAAGAACCCGCGGAGCGAGCGATCTTCGCGCCGCCGCCGGGGCGCATCTCGATGGCGTGGATGACCGTACCCACCGGGATGTTGCGCAGCGGGAGATTGTTGCCCGGCTTGATGTCGGCGCCGGGGCCGTTCTCGACCCGGTCGCCCTGCGTGAGCTTGGCCGGGGCGAGGATGTAGCGCTTCTCGCCGTCCACGTAGTGGAGCAGCGCGATGCGCGCGGTGCGGTTCGGGTCGTACTCGATGTGCGCGACCTTGGCCGGCACGCCGTCCTTGTCGTGACGACGGAAGTCGATCACTCGGTAGGCGCGCTTGTGGCCACCGCCCTGGTGGCGAACGGTCACACGACCGGCGTTGTTACGGCCGCCCTTGCTGTGCAGGGGGCGGACCAGCGACTTCTCCGGCGTGGACCGCGTGATCTCGACAAAGTCGGCGACGCTGGAGCCACGACGGCCCGGGGTCGTCGGCTTGTACTTGCGGATACCCATTTCTCAGTCCTCGTCCGATATCGGACGACTCGGACTCCCTATTAGGAGACCGGGCCGCCGAAGATGTCGATTCGGTCGCCCTCAACGAGGGTCACGATGGCGCGCTTGGTGTCCTTGCGCTTGCCGAAACCGGTGCGGGTGCGCTTGCGCTTACCCTGCCGGTTGATCGTGTTGACCCCGGAGACCTTGACCGAGAAGACCGCCTCGACGGCCTGCTTGATCTGGGTCTTGTTGGCACGCGGGTCGACGATGAACGTGTACTTGTTCTCGTCCAGCAGCGCGTAGCTCTTCTCGGAGACCACCGGCTTGACCAGGATGTCACGGGGGTCCGTGAAGGTCTTGCTGGTGATGACCGCTGCGGTCTCACTCATCAGGCTTCGCTCCCTTCGAGCTCAGCCTCGGAAGCGACAGCCTTGGCAGACGCGGCCGGACCGGCCACGAAGGACTCGAAGGCAGCCTGCGTGAAGACCACGTCGTCGGAGACGAGCACGTCGTACGTGTTCAGCTGGCCCGGCTCCAGGATGTGCACCTGGGGCAGGTTGCGGGCGGAGAGCCACGCGGCCTCGTCGGACCGGTCGACGACCAGGAGCAGGTTCTTGCGCTCGCTGATCTTGCCGAACAGGGTCTTCGCGGCCTTCGTGGAAGCCTCGCCCTCGACCACGCCGGTGACGACGTGGACACGGGAGTGGCGCGCCCGGTCGGAGAGGGCACCGCGCAGGGCGGCGGCCTTCATCTTCTTGGGGGTCCGCTGCGAGTAGTCGCGCGGCACGGGGCCGTGCACGACGCCACCGCCGGCGAACTGCGGAGCGCGGGTCGAACCCTGACGGGCGCGGCCGGTGCCCTTCTGGCGGTACGGCTTCTTGCCGCCGCCGCGGACCTCGCCACGGGTCTTGGTCTTGTGCGTGCCCTGTCGGGCAGCGGCCAGCTGGGCGACGACGACCTGGTGGATCAGCGGAATGCTGACCTGCGCGCCGAAGATCCCCTCGGGGAGTTCGACGGTCCCGGCCTTGTCGCCTGCCGGCGAAAGGATGTCAATGGTGCTCATCGGTTACCTCAGGCCCCCTTGGCCGCGGTACGGACCAGGACGAGGCCGCCATTCGGACCAGGAACCGCTCCCTTGATCAGGAGCAGGCCCTTCTCCGCGTCAACGGCGTGAACGGTCAGGTTCTGGGTGGTGACCCGCTCGTTGCCCATGCGGCCCGCCATGCGCAGGCCCTTGAACACGCGGCCCGGGGTGGCACAGCCACCGATGGAGCCGGGCGAGCGGTGCTTGCGCTGGGTGCCGTGACCGGCGCCCAAGCCCTTGAAGTTGTGACGCTTCATGACACCGGCGAAGCCCTTGCCCTTGCTCTTGCCGGTGACGTCAACCTTGACGCCCGACTCGAACACGGCGGCGGTGACCTCCTGGCCGAGCGTGTACTCGGCGGCGTCGGAGGTCCGCAGCTCCACCAGGTGGCGGCGCGGAGTCACATCGGCCTTGGCGAAGTGGCCCTTGAGGGGCTTGTTCACCTTGCGCGGGTCGATCTCGCCGAAGGCGATCTGGACCGACTCGTAGCCATCGACATCGTTCTTACGGACCTGGGTCACGACGCAGGGCCCGGCCTTGACGACGGTCACCGGGACAACCCGGTTGTTCTCGTCCCAGACCTGGGTCATGCCGAGCTTCTCGCCCAGGACGCCCTTAATCTGCTTAGCCATCTCGCGCGTCACCTCAGAGCTTGATCTCGATGTCGACGCCCGCCGGCAGGTCGAGGCGCATGAGCGAGTCAACCGTCTTCGGCGTGGGGTCGAGGATGTCGATGAGGCGCTTGTGCGTACGCATCTCGAAGTGCTCGCGCGCGTCCTTGTACTTGTGCGGCGACTTGATGACGCAGTACACGTTCTTCTCTGTGGGCAGCGGCACCGGGCCTGCGACCGACGCACCAGTTCGGGTCACCGTCTCGACGATCTTCTTCGCCGAAGAGTCGATGACCTCGTGGTCGTAGGCCTTGAGCCGGATGCGGATCTTCTGTCCCGCCATGGCTACTTCGTAGTCCTGTCTCTCGTAACGCTCTGGGACTCGGTTTCGTACGCGCCTTCCCTCCGACCCACGCGGTCGGGCGTGTCGCACCCCTTCCGATTGAATCCCTCAAGAGAGGGATTCCCTGCGAAGGGGGTTGTGGGGGAAAGCACCCACCGAGTGCCTGGCCGGGACCGCGCTGACGCTTCCCGGAAGATTCCCGTACTTCCACCCTGTTCCTCCGGATACGGAGCAGCGGGGTGACGAGTACTGCGGGACTCGCTTCCAGTCCTCCCGGCGGGAGGCGCGCAGCATCGGCACTCAACCGAGCAACCCCGACAGTCTGCCATACGGGGCACAAGGCTGGCCAATCGAAGCGGAGCAGCGTACCCCACCCCGGCGCGACCCAAGCGCTCACTCCCCCGACGTGCCGCCCAGGCGTGCCGTCCGTCACCTCAAACGTCTCCTACCTCACCACTTCGAGTGAAAACCGGCCGATCATCGCCTGGACCACCCGTACAGCCCATAACGTCCGGCTCATGGTCAGCTCATCCCATGAGGCGATGCACCGGATCTTCCAGGAGGATCCGGGGATTTTCGCCCGTACCTTCCGGGCGCTCGGCATCCCCTTCAGCGACCCCGTCGCGGTGTCGCTCCTGCCCACGGACCTCACGGAGACCAGCCCGCTGGAACGCCGTGTGGACACCCTGCTGCGGTTCGACGCGGCCGAGGACGACGGCTTCCTCCTCGCCGTGGAGGCCCAGGGCAAGAAGGACTCGGTCAAACCGGCGAGCTGGGCCTACTACCTGGCCCACTTGTACGCGAAGTACCGCACGCCGCCCGTACTCCTCGTCGTCTGCCAGGACAAGGCCACCGCCACCTGGGCCACCGGCCCCTTCACCATCGGCCCCGCGCAGTGGCCCGCCCTGACGCTCCGGCCGCTCGTCCTGGGCCCGCACAACGTCCCCGTCATCACCGACGCCTCCGTCGCGGCCCGCGACGTCCCCCTGGCGACTCTCTCGGCCATCACTCACGGCCGCGAACCCAACGCCGATGCCATACTGAGAGCCCTCGCCTCAGCCCTGAAGACAGTCGACCAGAACACCGCCGACATCTTCATCGAACTCACCGAACTCGGCCTGGGCAAAGCCCCGGCAGCTCAGATCTGGAGGGACCTCATGGCGGCCGACCTCTCATTCTTCCGCTCAGAAACCTCCCAGCGGCTACGGGCCGAGGGCCGGGCCGAAGGCAAGGCTGAGGGCAAAGCCGAGGGCAAGGCCGAAGGTCGGGCTGAAGGTAAGGCCGAAGGTAAGGCCGAAGGTAAGGCCGAAGGTAAGGCCGAGTTGATCCTGCGGCTCCTCGCCAAGCGCGACTTCGAGATCTCCGACGAAGCGCGCCAACGCATCACCACCTGCGACAACGCCGAAACGCTCAACACCTGGTTCGACCGCGCCTTCACCGCCGGATCGATCGACGAGATCTTCGTAGAGCGCTGAATCCCCACGCCCGCCCGCATGGGCGAGCGCCCCTCTCCGGCGCGAGACCCAAGAGGTTTCGCGCCGGAGGTGTACACGGTGGCGGTACGTACCGGCACCATCACTTTTCAGCACGCGCATCCGCGGACACGCTAAGTGATGTGAATCACGAATCTGTCGCTCAGCGCAGCGCCGCCCACCCGGCCTCCCCCACCCGTCGATTCCGTGTCCAGTTGTCCCCCACCCCCCGGGGTGCCCGGTTGGCCCGATTGCTCGCGACGGAGCAGCTCCGCTCCTGGGGGCTGCCGTTCGAGGCGGGGGAGCAGGTCGTCGCGGAGCTGGCCGCGAACGCCGTGTCGCACGGCCGCGTCCCGGGCCGAGACTTCCGGCTCGGGATGACGGTGGACGCGAGCACTCTCCGTATCGAGGTGACGGATGCCAGAGGCGACCGCTCCCCCGCCGCGGCCCCCGCGTCGGCCCCCGACGACGAGGAGGCGGGCCGCGGTCTGCTCCTGGTCGAGGCGTACGCCGACCGCTGGGGGACCGAACCGGGCCCGTCCCCCTGCAAGAAGGTCTGGGCGGAATTGGACCTGCCGGCGCCATACCGGTTCCGGGAGCAGCCCCCCGCCCGACCACGGCGTTAGCCGTGCGAACGCAGGCTCCGGACGCCCGCGCGTGCCCCCGTCGGTACTCCGACCGGCGGCTACGTCAATCCACCCCGCCGAGATGCGAGAGAATATGTGCTTGTCCATTTCGTAACCGGCTTTGTCCCGGTCTTGGGCAACCTACGCGAATCTCTCACCGTCCCTTATCACGCACGGGGCAGCCGGGGCTTGCGTGCTGCACAAAGGGACGGAGTCACGGAGTTGAACATCTCAGAGCGCTCGGGCATATCGCGTCGGTCCGCGCTGGCCGGGATCGCGGCGGCCACCGCTGTGGCGGCAGCGGGCTGCAGCGGCGGTAGTGACGGAGAGTCGTCGACCTCCGCCAAGCCCGTGCGCGCCGTCAACCCGAACGCCACCGAGTCGTTCACCGGCGACAAGAAGTCGCTGCTGTTGCAGATCATGGCCCACCCGGACGACGACCTGTACTTCATGAACCCGGACGCCGAGCACATCGTGCGCTCCGGCGTCCCGGTCGTCTCGGTGTATGTGACGGCCGGCGAGGCGATCGGCAAGAACTGGATCAAGGGGATGCCGAAGTCCAAGCCGGACAAGGCCGCCTACTCCTCCTCGCGCCACCAGGGGCTGCGCCAGGCGTACGCGACCATGCTCGGCGTGGACAAGTTCACGCCCTGGGAGAAGTCGGTCATCGACCTGCCGGGCGGCATCAAGGCCGAGGCCAACGTGTTGTCGCACGGTGGCCTCCACGCTCAGTTGATCTTCCTCAACATCGCGATGCTCTCCCCCGGCGAGGTGCGAATACCGGCTCTGTGGGAGAAGCCCGGCGCCGTCATGCGCTCGATGGCGGCCGCCGGCTCGCCGTGCCAGACGGTCAGCAAGTACACCCACGACACCCTCGTCGACGTGCTGGCCGGCATCATGGACCGCTTCAAGCCCACCGTGATCCACACCATGGACCCGGACCCCGAGTTCCAGGTGCACGACGCCACGCACCCCAAGGACAACGACTACGGCTCGTGCTCCGACCACCGGGACCACACCCCGACGGCGCTCTTCACCTGGAAGGCGATGTCGCAGTGGGTGGCCGACGCCACCAAGCGCGACCGCAAGGCCCCGCCGTTCACCACGACGTCCTTCCGCGGCTACTACAACCAGCGCTGGCCGCACAATCTGCCGCTGGACGTCGTCGAGAAGAAGCGCAAGCTCGTCAACGCCTACGGCGGCGACCCGCACTGGGACTGCGGGAACCCCGGCGGCTGCGGCGACTACGGCCAGGGCGGCGACCGCTCCATGCGCAACCGCAAGGCGTGGATCCGCTCCACCCACTACCGCTACCCCGGCGCCCTGCCCGCCACGGACACCGACAAGGCCGGCCGTGTGGAGGCGTACGGCGTGCTGGGCACCCAGGCCGTCCGCTGGCGCGAGACCAGCCCGGGCAGCGGCCGCTGGGCCACCGCGCAGAACCTCGGCGGCGGGCCGCTCGCCCCCACGCTCTCCTCGGTCAAGGACTCCCAGGGCCGCAGGCTCCTCTTCGCGCTGCGCTTCTCGGCCCTGGAGGGCCAGGGCCGAGCGAACACCCGCGAGATCGTCATGCTGGAGCAGCGCTCCCCCGACGGTCCGTTCCGGGCCTGGACGGGGCTCGGCAACCCCGAGCGCAAGGCGTGGCGCGGCAGACGCGTCGGCTGCCCCACCGCGATCGCCACCCCCGACGGCCGGGTGCATCTCTTCGCCCGTACGGCCGACAAGGGCATCGCCACCCGGGTCCGGGAGGCGAACGGTCACTGGAGCGGCTGGAAGGACCTCGGCGGCAGCGAGATCCAAGAAGGCATCACCGTGATGCTGGACAAGCAGAAGCGCGTCCACGTCTTCGGCCCCGGCCGCGACGCCGTCCACCACTGGACCCAGGACGCGCCCGGCCAGGCCGTCTACTTCCAGCCGCTGGACGGCCTGCCGCAGCCCGGCGGGCAGCCGGGCGCGACGCTCGCCCCGGACGGGTCGATCACCGTCGTCTACCGCACCCCCGCGGCCGTACAGCCCGTCGTGCACACCTTCAGGCCGCCGGACGGCAGTGGCGACGCCCAGCAGACGGCCGCCGACGTCGACGCGAAGTCGATGACGAGCACCATGCTCAAGCACTTCGACGGCTACGGGCCGATCGGCGCCCAGACGCTGGCCGTGCGCGGCGGCAAGGACTCCGTCATGATGCTGGGCCGCGCCACCAACGGCGGGGTGCAGCTCCAGGACGGCACCTCCCCCGGTGCCACGCCGCTGCGCTCCCCCGACAAGTTCGTGCCGGTGGGCACCGTGTCGCTGCTCGCGGACGCCGACAAGAAGCTGTGCGTCGTGGGCATGGGCCCGGAGGCCGTGCCGTGGATCTGGCGCCCGAAGCCGACCTCGCACACCTGACCGACCGGCCAGGCCGCAGCCCGTAGGCCCGTAGGCCCGTAGGCCCGTAGGCCCGTACGCCCTTCCGGCGCGTGCGGGCCTTCCGCTTGCCGACGGTCGGTACGTACGTACGGGCGTACGGGCGTACGGGCGTACGGGCACCTAAGCGCCGCCCGGACGCCCCGCACGTACGCCCCCGAACACGCCAAAAACCAGAGGCCCTGCCCACCGAAGTGGACAGGGCCTCTGGCCTAAAGCTCCGAAGAGCGTCAGATCAGCCGGATCGTCACTTGACGATCTTGGTGACCTGGCCGGCGCCCACGGTCCGGCCACCCTCACGGATGGCGAACTTCAGGCCCTCTTCCATGGCGACCGGCTGGATCAGCGCGACGGACATCTGGGTGTTGTCACCCGGCATGACCATCTCGGTGCCCTCGGGGAGGGTCACAACGCCCGTCACGTCCGTGGTACGGAAGTAGAACTGCGGGCGGTAGTTGTTGAAGAACGGCGTGTGACGACCACCCTCGTCCTTGGACAGGATGTACGCCTGGGCCTCGAACTCCGTGTGCGGGGTGACCGAGCCGGGCTTGATGATGACCTGGCCGCGCTCGACGTCCTCGCGCTTGATGCCGCGGAGCAGCAGACCGACGTTCTCACCGGCCTGACCCTCGTCCAGCAGCTTCCGGAACATCTCGATGCCCGTGACCGTGGTCGTGGTCTTGTCCTGCTTGATGCCGACGATGTCGACGGTCTCGTTGACCTTCAGGACACCGCGCTCGATACGGCCGGTGACGACCGTGCCGCGACCGGTGATCGTGAAGACGTCCTCGATCGGCATCAGGAACGGCTTGTCGACGTCACGCTCGGGCTGCGGGATCGCCTCGTCGACGGCGGCCATGAGCTTGAGGACGGAGTCACCCCAGTCCTTGTCGCCTTCGAGCGCCTTGAGCGCCGAGACCTTGACGACCGGCAGGTCGTCGCCCGGGAACTCGTACTCGGAGAGGAGCTCACGGACCTCAAGCTCGACGAGCTCCAGGATCTCCTCGTCGTCCACCATGTCGGCCTTGTTCAGGGCGACAACGATGTACGGCACGCCGACCTGGCGGGCCAGGAGCACGTGCTCCTTGGTCTGCGGCATCGGGCCGTCGGTCGCGGCGACCACGAGGATGGCGCCGTCCATCTGCGCCGCACCCGTGATCATGTTCTTGATGTAGTCCGCGTGACCGGGGCAGTCAACGTGCGCGTAGTGACGGTTCTCCGTCTGGTACTCGACGTGCGCGATCGAGATCGTGATACCGCGCTGGCGCTCCTCAGGAGCCTTGTCGATCTGGTCGAAGGCCGAGGCCTCGTTCAGGTTCGGGTACGCGTCGTGCAGCACCTTGGTAATCGCGGCCGTGAGGGTCGTCTTACCGTGGTCGATGTGACCGATGGTGCCGATGTTGACGTGCGGCTTAGTCCGCTCGAACTTCGCCTTCGCCACTGGGGTCCTCCTGTGGAGTGGTTCTGGTACGCCTTACTTCATCGGCGCCAGGTGATCTTTGCTGGGGTGCCGTCCGCCGGGGCTCCGTGGCATTCCATACGGTCTGCTGCGGAATGCCCCGGCATCCGGTTTCTAGCCTAAGGTGTGCGCTTCGTCCGTGCGGACGGAGCTACTCGCCCTTGGCCTTGGCGATGATCTCCTCGGCGACGTTCCGCGGAACCTCGGCGTAGGAGTCGAACTGCATCGAGTAGCTTGCGCGACCCGAGGTCTTGCTGCGGAGGTCTCCGACGTAGCCGAACATCTCCGACAGCGGAACCAGACCCTTGACGAGCTTGGCGCCGCTACGGTCCTCCATGGACTGGATCTGTCCGCGGCGGGAGTTGATGTCGCCGATGACATCGCCCATGTAGTCCTCGGGGGTGGTGACCTCGACGGCCATCATCGGCTCAAGCAGAGCCGGCGACGCCTTGCGGGCACCTTCCTTGAACGCCATGGAACCGGCGATCTTGAACGCCATCTCGGAGGAGTCGACGTCGTGGTAGCCACCGTCGAGCAGCGTCACCTTGACGCCGGTCAGCGGGTAGCCGGCGAGAACACCGAACTGCATGGCCTCCTGGCAGCCCTGGTCCACGGACGGGATGTACTCCCGCGGGATCCGGCCACCGGTGACCTTGTTCTCGAACTCGTACCCGTCGCCCTCAAGAGGCTCGATCGCCATCTGCACCTTGGCGAACTGGCCGGAACCACCAGTCTGCTTCTTGTGCGTGTAGTCGATGCGCTCGACGGCCTTGCGCAGCGTCTCGCGGTACGCGACCTGCGGCTTGCCGACGTTCGCCTCGACCCGGAACTCGCGGCGCATCCGGTCGACCAGCACGTCGAGGTGGAGCTCGCCCATCCCCTTGATGATGGTCTGGCCGGTCTCCTCGTCGGTGACGACCTGGAAGGACGGGTCCTCCTCGGCCAGCCGCTGGATGGCGACACCCAGCTTCTCCTGGTCGCCCTTGGACTTCGGCTCGATGGCGACCTCGATCACCGGAGCGGGGAAGTTCATGGACTCCAGGATCACCGGCTGAGCGGCGTCGCAGAGGGTCTCGCCCGTGGTGGTCTGCTTGAGACCCATGACGGCGACGATGTCGCCGGCGCCCACGCCCTCGATCTCCTCACGCTTGTTCGCGTGCATCCGGTAGATCTTGCCGATGCGCTCCTTCTTGCCCTTCACGGAGTTCAGCACCTGAGCGCCGGTCTCCATGCGGCCGGAGTACACCCGGATGAAGGTGAGCTTGCCGAGGTGCGGGTCGCTCGCGATCTTGAAGGCAAGGCCCGAGAACGGCTCGTCCTCGGACGGACGACGCTTGATGACCTCGTCCTCGTCCTTGACGGAGTGGCCCTCGACGGCGTCGACGTCCAGCGGCGACGGCAGGTAGCGCACAACGGCGTCGAGCAGCGGCTGCACGCCCTTGTTCTTGAACGCGGTACCGCAGAACACCGGGGTGACCGTGACGGTGCCCTCGGCGCCCGTCGAGGCGATGGTGATGCGGCGGATAGCCTCCATCAGCTGCTCCACGGAGGGCTCCTCGCCCTCCAGGTACAGCTCCATCATGGCCTCGTCGTTCTCGGCGACGGCCTCAAGCAGCTTGCCGCGCCATTCCTCGGCAGCCTCGGTGTGGGTCTCCGGGATGTCGACGGTGTCGTACATCTCGCCCTTGGCGGCCTCGGCGGACCAGACCAGCGCCTTCATGGAGACGAGGTCGACGACGCCCTTGAAGTCGGCCTCGGTACCGATCGGCAGCTGCATGACCAGCGGCACCGCACCGAGGCGGTCGACGATCATGTCGACGCAGCGGTGGAACTCGGCACCGGTGCGGTCGAGCTTGTTGACGAAGCAGATGCGCGGCACGCCGTAGCGGTCGGCCTGCCGCCACACCGTCTCGGACTGCGGCTCAACACCGGCGACGCCGTCGAACACCGTCACCGCACCGTCGAGCACGCGCAGCGAACGCTCCACCTCGACGGTGAAGTCGACGTGGCCCGGGGTGTCGATGATGTTGATGGTGTGGTCGACGTCGTTCAGCGGCCAGTGGCAGGTCGTCGCGGCAGACGTGATCGTGATGCCGCGCTCCTGCTCCTGCTCCATCCAGTCCATCGTGGCAGCGCCGTCGTGGACTTCACCGATCTTGTAGGAGACACCGGTGTAGAACAGAATCCGCTCGGTGGTGGTCGTCTTGCCCGCGTCGATGTGGGCCATGATCCCAATATTGCGGACCTTGGCCAGGTCAAGCGAAGTGGTGGCCATATGGCTCGTCTTCTCTCGGTCTCGATGTGGGTAGCGACTACCAGCGGTAGTGCGCGAAGGCCTTGTTGGACTCGGCCATCTTGTGGGTGTCCTCACGCTTCTTCACAGAGGCGCCGAGACCGTTGGAGGCGTCCAGCAGCTCGTTCATGAGGCGCTCGGTCATGGTCTTCTCGCGGCGGGCGCGGGAGTAACCCACGAGCCAGCGCAGCGCGAGGGTGGAGGCGCGGCCCGGACGGACCTCGACCGGCACCTGGTAGGTCGCGCCACCGACACGGCGGGACTTGACCTCAAGGGCGGGCTTGATGTTCTCCAGCGCGCGCTTGAGCGTGATGACCGGGTCGTTACCGGTCTTCTCGCGCAGTCCCTCCATGGCGCCGTAGACAATGCGCTCAGCGGTGGAGCGCTTGCCGTTCAGCAGGACCTTGTTGATGAGGGAGGTCACCAGAGGAGAGCTGTAGACCGGGTCAATGATGACCGGGCGCTTCGGGGCGGGGCCCTTACGAGGCATTCTTACTTCTCCTTCTTGGCGCCGTACTTGCTGCGAGCCTGCTTGCGGTTCTTGACACCCTGGGTGTCAAGCGAACCGCGGATGATCTTGTAACGAACACCCGGCAGGTCCTTCACACGGCCACCACGCACGAGCACGATGGAGTGCTCCTGCAGGTTGTGTCCCTCACCCGGAATGTAGGCCGTAACCTCGATACCGCTGGTCAGGCGCACACGGGCGACCTTGCGCAGGGCCGAGTTCGGCTTCTTCGGGGTGGTCGTGAAGACGCGCGTGCAGACGCCGCGGCGCTGGGACGAGCCCTCAAGCGCGGGCGTCTTGTTCTTCTCGACCTTGTCCTGCCGGCCCTTCCGGACCAGCTGCTGGATCGTAGGCACCGTTTCTCCGGTTTCTGTGTGCCGATCTCGATAAAACTAACCTGAGGCTCTTCTCCGACCCACGCGGTCGGGTGTGTCGCACGCTCCATGCCGCGCCTCACACCGCGAGAACGGTGGAAAGTGCTTCATGGATCGGCGGCTTGTCCTCGATGTCCCGTACGGACGAATGCACGCACAAGGACCCGGGCACACCCCAGGCACAAGGTCTGAGCGTACCTATCGCATGGGCTGCGGTCAAAACAAATGCACACGCGCAGGACACCCTGACGTGCGGCGTATGTCGCCGATCAGGGAGCCCGCGGGGCTCGGGTACACAGCACCCCACCGTACCGCCGCCGCCCAGGCACCCCAGGGGTTCCGACCGATCAATACCGGCCGATCCGGGCCCACTCCAGGGCCGCGCGGCGCCCGGGCGGCACCGGTGCCCACAGAGGACGCCACGAGTGACGCGCGGGGATGGTCACGCAAGGCGGCACCATGCAGCGGGGTGATTCACCCTGAATCAGTCAACCAGGCAAACGACTACACCCAACGGCTGACGTGGCCGACGCGACTGACGCTGAACCGACCGACGCCGCCACCAATAGGGCCGATATGGCCGACCCGACTGGACTAGCCAACATGGCCGACGCGGCCAGGCATGGCTCACCCGTTCAGCCGGAGCCACGCTCAGCGACTGGCCCAGACGCCCCGCTGGACGCCACCGTGCGCATCGGCCGGGCGGACCCCGGCCACCGAGATGATCAATTCGGTCATCTCGACGAACTGCCGCCGGTGGCTGTCGGGGATGCCGAGCAGGTCGGCCGCCTCCGCGGGCGCCACCCGCCCGATGCCGCGGCCCGAGGCCCCCGCGCCGCTCCGGCCGGCACCGGGCAGCGGCAGGTCATCCTCCGTCACCCTGCCGGACTCGATCAGCATGTCGCGCAGCCCCACGCCGAGCACGCGCGCCAGCGCGCGCATCGTCTCCAGGTCCGGCAGGCTCTGCCGCTGCAGGAGCCGCGTCACCGCGGCCCGATGCACGCCGGCATCCTCCGCCAGCCGGGATCTGCCGCCGCCCCGCGGGCTGTCGATGTCGTATCCGCGCTCCCGCATCAGACCCTCGACCCAGCTCGCGAAACGCTCCATATCCGAGCCTTTTTCACCCATAACACGCTCTCCCTCCGCAACAACAGAGCCTACCGTCCGATCGCGCGCGCAATAACCAGGATGCGGTGCGAGTCCGCAACCCGCTACCCCGCAGTCCATGATTCGCGCCACTCGACCAGTACTGCCCTCAGGGGCCGTGGCGAGCAACGCACTCTGATCACTTGTTGCGCTCTCGCGCGCAAACTTGGTAACTTTGATTGCGCAATCGCAACAAGGGTCACTGGGGCCTCCGCAACCCCTCCCCTGCCCTGAGAGGGGCCACCTGCCATGACCGCATCCGCGCTCGTCCACACCACCTTCCACGGGGATGCCTACCCCTCCGCCGCCCGCCCGGCCGACTGGCGCAGCCACGCCGCCTGCACCGGCCTCCCGGACGAGACGGTCTTCGCCCTCCGCCCCAAAGCCGCCCTTCCCGCCCTGCGCGCCTGTGCCATCTGCCCCGTACGCCGCCGCTGCCTGGAGACCGTCGCCCCGGCGGAGAGCTGGTTCGACGGGGTGAGCGGCGGGCGCCTGTGGCGCAACGGCGGGGAGGTGAGGATCCCGGCGGAGCTGGACCCGGAACGGGAGCCGGAGCGGGACCTCGCCGTCGATTACCCGGATCACCCGTAGGAGCAGCCATGACCCACAGCCCAGACCGCTCCGCCCGCGCTGCCCTGCCCGGCCGTGCGGCCTTGCCCGACCGAGCTTCCCTGCCTGATCGCGCTGCCCTGCCTGATCGCGCTGCCCTGCCCGACCGAGCTTCCCTACCCGATCGGCCGGACTGGACCAACCGGCCCAACCACCCCGGCCGCCCCGATCCGGCGGGGGTATGGCTGGGCATCCTGCTCCGCCAGTTCCCCGAGCTGAGCCAGGAACTCGCCCCCAGCCGCACCGCCCGCCCCTCCGTCACCGGCGGTGGCGGCCGGGGCGGGAAGCCGACGGTCCCCGGCGCCCCCATCCGCCTGTTCATCTCGGACACCATCCGTGACATCACCGACGGGGTGGTGGAGTTGGAGGAGGCGGTCTGCGAGAAGCTGCGCGTCCCGCGGCCTCGGCACGGCACGGTGGAGCAGCGGCTGACCCGGCTGCTCGGCCTGCTGGACCGCGTCTCGGCGCAGCCGGTGCTCGCCGAGCACGTGCGGGGCGAGGCCCGCCGCATGGCCCGCCGCTGCTCCCTGGCGTTGGGCGACGCCGAGACCCCGGTCCGCGTCAGCGGTCGCTGCCCGCACTGCGACTCCGTCTCCCTGCGCGTCTTCCCCCACCGCGAGACGGTTCTGTGCGTCAACCCCGGCTGCCGCTGCGCCGACCCGGCCTGCACCTGCCGTACGGACGCCCGCCATCGTCACTCCTGGGTCCGCGCGGAATGGCGGCAGCTCGCGGAGGCGACGGACGGCGACCTGGCGGAGCTGACGGCGGCTCAGGACGAGACACCGGACGCGGACGCGAACGCCGAGGGCTCCCGATGACGACAGCGCCTACGTACGTACCGGCCTCCGCGCTGGTGACGACGACGATGGCGGCGGAAGAGGCGGCGGTGGTCCCGGGCACCATCCGCAAGTGGGTCCAGCTCAAACACTTGTCCCCGGCGGGCCGCCGGGGACGGTCGCACCTGTTCCGACTGGAGGACGTCTTCGCGGCGGAGCGCGCGACGCGCAGGGCGCACGAACGCCGCGCGCGGGCGTGATCCCTGTCCCCTATATACGCAGGGCGTCTGCATAAAGGAGCGCCCCGCAGCCGAGAAGGCTGCGGGGCGCTCCTTCGCGCTATTTGAGGTGCCGGCCTACCGGACCCGGGGTGGCGAAAAATCGTTTCCGCTGGGGTTCCCGCCAGAGGAACCGCCGCCGCTCACGCTGCCCCGCGAGGCCATCCGCACCACCTGAGCAAGCGCCGAGGCATCCTCTCCCACAACCTCGATGGCCTCCTGCCACCCACTGACAAACCCACTGAGCTCAGCGGCCTCAACGGCCCTGTCCGCCACCTTGCCGACGACGGCGGCCAGCGCCTGCGCGACCTCATCGGTGAAGACTCCGGCGGACCCGGATTCGGCGGCCACCTCCACGGTGGCGGCCACAACCTCCGCGAGCCGCTCGCTGTGGACACTCACCGTGTACTTCCTCCGCACCCTACGACCGACCCGCTCATGCCACCCCCAGGTGCTATTGACCTACTCATGTCCCCCTCCGTGACGCCTCCAGCGCATCTGTCGTGAGATACCCGGGACTGTGCACGATCGCCCATTAATTTAACCCGGCGGTCTGACACTCCGTCTCATCAGGGGCAGCGTCTGCGACTTCCCCGCCTAGCCTCTCCCGAACGCGAGATCGTTTCATACGTGCGGGGGGCATGCAGAGGGGCGAGCAGACGAGGTGACTCGCCGGTCAGGTGGCCGACTTGCCGAGCAGATGACGGTTGGTGGCCCACCCACGCTCGGCGGACTCGGGTGGCTCGGTGACCAAGGCTCTTGCCACCCGAGAGTCTCAGCGCCGTCGCAGTCGACACATGGCAGCCGCTCCCGCGAGCCGAAGACAGCCGCGGGTGTGCCCGCACGAATAACGAGCCGCGTACACGGGGCAGGCCGGCTTCCTCGAATGGCCGGGGCGGCAGCCGCCTTCGGCATCCGCGCCCGAGCCCTGTCGAACGTAAGATCCCTTCATGCGCGCAGGGCGCAGGCGGAGGGGTGGGGACGGTATGTGGGGACGACGACGCAACGCGGAGGCCCGTCTGCTGACGGAAGCCTGGGACACGCTGGCGTATGTGATGCGGGTGGCGGAAGAGACCCACGGAGTGCTGCAGGACGGGCGCGCCCAGTTCGAAAACGTCCTCGACCAGATCTCGGCGATGCTCGGCTTCGGCGATGGGCTGCCGGTGGATTCGGTGCACGCTCATCTGGCACAGAGCCAGACCACGTTGGAGAACGTGAACTCCATGATGTCCACGTTCGAGGACATGCATACCACGTGGCACGACGCCGACTTCGAGATGGACGCCGACTTCGAGGCGATCAAGTCCGCCGCCGAGTTCTTCACGGAGTACAGCCAGAACTGCGCCTCTATGATCTCTCAGCTGGAGGGCGTCACCGAATCCTTCACCGGTCTACGGGACAAGCTCCTGGGACTGCGCGAAAAAGTGGCCCCGATCAGGACACGCGCCTACGCGGCGATGGCAGCGGCCGCCGACGAACTCACCTCGGCCGGACCGGCCGCCCCGAGCCGCTTCGCTCTGGAGGCGAGGCTCAACGCAGCCGGCGACCGCCTGCGCGCCCTGGACGCAGGCCACGTGGAGATCGATCCCGACCGCAAGATCAGCGACTGGTACCGCGACGTGGAGACCGAGATCGCGGAGATCCGCGACGCTGTACCGCGGCCGGCCTACTGAGCGCGTGTCGGCGAGAGTGATCCGCCGGCGCCGAACACCGGAATCCCGCTACCGCTGTGAACAATACGGGAGCGGGCGGAGCTGATAGCGCGGATGGGTGGCCGGCTTCGAGCCGGGCCGAGAGCAGCTCGCGCTCGATTCGAGGCCCATGACGGGGGTCGGAAGCGTGGTGGGGAGAAGAGTATGTGGGGACGGAAGCGCCCGGAGCAGCGCCCGGAAGAGACGTACGACGAGATGCTCGCCGAAGGTCGAACCGCCTTTGCCGACCTGCTGCGCATGGCGGACGAGTCGCACGAGACCGCGGGGCGGACCTTCGGCATGCTCGACGACATGCAGCGCGAGACCGAAGAGCTGCTGGACGGGGGCAATGGACTGCCGACGACGACGGCACGGGCTCAGTTCGCCGAGCACGAGCGGCTGTGGGAGGGCCTGCTCGCCGATATGTCCGCGTACGAGGCACGGCGCGGGCGCTGGGCAGACGAAAAAGACATCGAAAGCGCGGACTTCGACGCGTTGTCCCCGGACCATGAGTACTTCGCGGATTACATCCATTCCCGAGTGCCCCTAATGGAGCGGCTGAACGAGCTGATCGGCGAGCTCGGAGACCTCCAAGTCTCCCTGGCAGTAATACGGGAGCAGGTCGCGCCGATCCGTGAACGCTCCCACGCGGCCATGGAGGCGGCTACCACGGAGACCGCTTGGGCCGGCCTGACCGGCCAGAGCGCTTACGCGCTGCAGGCGAGACTCAATGCGGTCGGCGACCGCCTGCGGGAGCTCGATGCCGGACGCGTGGAAACCGGCCTCCCTCGCTCGATACCGGACCAGTATCGCGACGTGGAAAGGGAGATCGCGGAAATCCGCGACTCGATCCCGCGGCCGGCCTTCTGACAACGCGATGACCCCACTGGAATAGAAGCTTCCACACCCTATGATCACGCTCATGACTCAGATATCGAGCGGTGTGGTGTTACGGGGGCGGGGCGTCGAATTCCGGCTGGGAAACGCCATGTTGGGAAACGCCACGGTGACCGTCGTACGCGGCCGTACGACATGGACCGCGCCCCTGGAAGCGATCTCCGAAGTCGTGCATGACGGCATCACGGTACGAATCCGGTTGTCCGGCGGCAGCGCAGGCGACGCGGTCTCTTTGGACACCCGAAATGCCACAGCCGCCCACGCGTTCGTGCAGTCCCTGCGATCGGCCCTGGTCGGCGTGGAGCGAGCGCCGGACGGGCCGTCCCTGGTGACCGTCCAAGTCCGGCGCCCCCTGTGGCTTCGATGGCTGGAACGTCCCGGCTTCCTGAGATACAGCCTTGGGGCAGCGGTCTACCTCGCCTTCGCCGTCACCGCGCTGTACCGGGCGGGCCAGGACGACGTCGTACCGCCGGTCCACTTGGTGCTCTGGCTCGGCCCCATCGGAGCCACGCTGGTCGCCAAGTCATGGCGCGACGTATTTCGCGATGCCGCGATGCTCCGGCGCAGGGGCATCACGGTCCCCGGGCGCGTCATCAAGTACGAATGGGTCAGCTCGGAGGAGGAATACCGCCCGATCTACGAATTCCGGACCGTGGACGGCCGCGAGATCACTGCCTCGTCTTCCGTCCTGGTACGCCAGTTCTTCAAGACGCCGCACCTGGACGTGACGTACGACCCGGAAGAGCCGCAACGGGCCCGGGGCGCGGGACGCGCCGGAGGCATGGTGCGGGGTGTGCTCCTGGCCTTCTTCGGCACACTCATGACCTTGTCGCTGGCCCTGCCGCTGTTTCTGGTGCTGAAGCCGCTCCTGCCGGGGTGACCGCGGACCGAATGGGGCCCCTCCGCCCAACAGCCGCACGTGTCGTCCACTGACTGTCCGAACTCATCGATCGCACGGACCCGCCGGCCGATAGGTGGGATCACGTGCCCCTCCGCCGCGGTCGCCGGGCCGCGAACACCAGGGCCGTCCGGTACGAGGCCGGCAGGCCGGGAACTGCCGCAAGGGCGTGGCAGCCGGGGTACGACGCCGGCTCAAACTCACGGACGACGTCGTAGGCACCGCAGGACCGGCCAGTACTACGTCCGCCCCTTGAGGAAGGGGATGGACGAGACGCCCATGGTGCCGCCGCCGGGGAGGCGGTGACGGCGGCAGGCGCCACGGCCTGCTCGGCGGCGATGCCGAACACGATCAGGTGCGGCCGAACGCCCTCGCGGGCAGCCTCACGACACCCGTGATTGCGAGCCCGAACCTTCTAGTTGCGCGTCCGCACGATCTCGTTCACAATAAGTGCAGCGGCGGAGCTGCGCCCACAACTGGGCGGCGGCTACCGCCGCTTCGTGTTGGGCGGCCGGTACGTACGGGCCGCATACGGCAAGCTCGCTCTCCCTACCGCACCGCTCGCCTCCACGCCGCACGCATCGGCCGCCCAGCACACCCGCCGCCCGCCACCCGCGAGCGGCATCGGGAGCGCCTCTCGAAAGGAGACCGCATGTGAATGAGGCCCTGCTCTCGTTCCCCGATGTGGAACGCCTCATCGTCGAGAACCTGAAGTACCGGCCGGAACTGGCCGGGGTGGTTGTCGACAACCGTCCGCCCAGCGGCTTCGACGGTACGCAGAAGGTGGTGCTGGTCTCCCGGACCGGCGGCGCCTGGGTCGACGATCTCCATCTCGACCAGCCCCTCGTCGAGTTGGAGGTCTACGGACCGGACAAGACGACGGCACACACCGTGTCGCTGTCCGTCCGCGCCGCGCTCCTCCAGCTCCGCGGCACCGTCTACGGGACCGCGGTCGTCACCGACGTCGTCGAAACCGAGGCCGTGCGCTGGCTGCCGGACTACAACCGGCCCGCCGGCAATCGTTACCTCACCACGGTGCGTCTCTCACTCCGCCCGACGTAATTCCGGACGGACCCCACACGCTCTTCCCTGGCCTCGCCCCTACCGGCGGGGCCTTTGTCGTACCCCGCAGCACCTCACTCATCACTCTCATCAAGGAGACCCTCATGTCCGGTATGAACCCGAGCGAAATCCGCGTTGCCGGCACCGGCCGCATTCTCGTCGCCAAGGTCGGCACCGACGCCCCCCTCGACACCACCGCCGAGTGGAGCCCGTCCTGGCACGATCTGGGCTACACCAGCACCGACGGTGTGAAGTTCGGCCGCAAGGGCAAGACCGCCAACATCGACACGTGGCAGTCGCTGACCCCGGCCCGCACGATCTACACCGAGCGCGAGCTGACCCTGAAGTTCGGCATGCTTCAGCTCAACGAGGACACGCTGCCGTTCTTCTTCGGTGGCGGCGACGTCGCCGAGACCGCCCCGAACTCGGGCATCTACAAGTACGAGATCCAGAGCGACCAGGGCGAGGACGAGCGCGCCCTGGGCCTGGAGTTCACCGATGGCGCCGACGTCCGCTACCGGTTCGTCGTACCGCGCGGTGTGGTCACGGTCAGCGATGACATGGACCTCAACCGCAAGGGCGCGGTCAAGCTGGGCGTCACCTTCACGGCGATGGCCGCGAAGGCGGGCGCGTCGCTGGCGACCTGGCTGATGAAGGACAAGTCGTTCGCGGCCAAGTAGGGCCGTAGCCCCTGCCTTTCCCGCGGACCACCTGAACAGGGCCGCCGCCCCGCCCCCGCCCCCGCCCCTCCCCGACGCGGGGCGGCGCCCGCCCCTTTCTTTCTCTTCTCTCAAGGAGCAGCACCATGTCCGGATTCGACGTCAACGCGGCCCGCGCCCAGCGCATGGAGGCCCACGGCAAGTCGTGGTCCTTCCAGCTCGACGACGACACCTTCGAACTCCCCACCGAGATCGGCCACCGCACGGCCCGCGCCCTGCGCGACCTCGACGACAACGACGTCGACGGGCTGCTGGGGCTGCTGCTGGGCGAGAAGCAGTTCAAGCTCTTCCTGAAGCACGACGTCACGATGCAGGACATCGCCGCGATCCTGGAGGCGTACGGCAAGGAGACCGGGCTCGGCCTGGGGGAAGACTGAGCCTCGACGCGTTCGTAGAAGAACACGCCGAGGCTCTCGAAGCCGATCTGCTGCGGCATTACGGCGTGGACTTGCTGGACTGGCACCGGGGGGCACTGTCGACGCGACGGCTCTCGGTGCTGGTCAAGCACATGCCACGCGACAGCGCCGTGAATCGTGAACTGCACGGCGAAGCGGTGGAGTGGGACGCCTCGACACATTTGCTCGCCGCAACGGTCGACCACTTGGCCGTGGCTAATTGGATGACAGCCACCATCAACGGCGGCGAGGACTCCGAGCCCATGGACTATCCGGAACAAGTGCCCCGGCCTCGTGCCACAGAACAGGCGGCGGATGAGCTTGAGTCTGCGACCGAAGCCTCCCTCAGCCCTGGCGAGCTTGAAAGGTTCTTCGCCTGATTACCAGTGCGCAATCCCCACCCCACGGGAATTTACACTGAAGGCTCGAATATTGCAGGAACCGTCACTTCATCCAACTGGGCTTCCAGTGTTCAGCCAATACATCCATGCCCCAGAACATGAGCTGCATCGCGATGAGCACCGCTATACCTCCAAAGAGGGCGAGGTGAGCGGGAGATTTCCCGCTCAACTCGCGGACCGTTCGCGCCCTCCGAGGGGATCGCGGGTCGTAAACAATATCTACGACCTCCCCCTCGCTTGCGATGAGACGGCCCAGGGGGCTGCAGTAGGTGGCACGCCGACCGTCCAACGTCCTGAATGTAAAGCGCACGGAGTATTTACCTTCGGAGCTGTAGTTCAGTCCGGTACACCTGGCTTTAACGGTTACACCAACCGTCCTGAGTCGCCGGTTGACCAGCAAAGGATAGGCGCCAAATGGCACCACGAATCCGCCGACCAGAAGCAACAAAATAGCCGCATTCACAACCGATAGAACGCCACCGGAAAACCAGTGCAACGTAAACACCTTTCGACATTTTTCCCCAAATTCCTAACATTGGAACGAAAGTAGCACAATCCGGCTGACTCGCCAAGCCGAACAAGACAGAATCGGAAATATTTTTTAGCGCGCGAGGAGGCCTCATGGCCGACCCCCTCCTGGATTCCCTCCCACAGGATGCCAAGGAATCCATACCGCAAGGCGAACCATGGAAGTTCGAGGATCACAAGCGCAATTCGTCACTCGTGACCGAGACGATCAATGGTCTCAGCCGGACAACAAACCGAATAAGCGAGACCCAAAATGACATCAGCCGGACAGTAACCGGGCACAGTCGCGCCATCACCGAGATCAGCCTTAGCCTGACGGGATTTGCCACCAGCCTCGAAGGGGCGAAGCTTTCGGCCAGCGGATTCGCGGGCGGCATAACGGCCATGAAGATGGACGTAACCGGCCTCAAGGCGGACGAGAAGGGCGTATCTTTTTTTGGCAATCAGCTCTATACATGGCCTTGGGCGAAAGACGACAAGGCCAAGCTGGAACTTGCAGAAAATACCGCTGTAAAGCGATCCGACAGAGTCGACGCTACCCGGAGTGCCACAGCTCGAAGCGTTCGATCCGCTCGGGAGAACCCTGGTGACCTAAAAGCAATAAAGACGGCCAAACGGGACCTCGCTAAATTCCGCAGCGCACTGCGAAGGGCCAAGCCTGCTTTCAAAAAAGCGAGTGACATGGCCGCCAAGATGGCTGCCGATGCGGAAAAGGCCGAGAAAGCGAAGAAGAAGGCCCAGAGGTCGATCTCAAGGAATATCGGTTCTTCCAACCGATCGGCCAGAGGACTTCAGCGCACTGTCGATGCACTCACTAACTCAATAGGGCGCTGACTCGGAAGGTTCCATATGTCCCTAGTGCAATCCCTCGGCAGAGCCTCCGGCTCACTCCGAGGTTTCAAAACCGGCCTCGACGGTGCGGGCAAATCCGCCGGCGCCCTAGGCAAGCAAGCCGCCACCGCCAACACCAACGTCGGCAAGATCAAGAACTCCGCCAAGCAGTCCACCCGCGAGCTCAAGGGCATGAAGACCGCCACCGACCAGGTGACCAAGTCGGTCGCCAAGGTCGGCAAGGAGGCCGGCAAGGGCGGGAAGTCCATGGGCAAGTTCCAGGGCGGGCTCAAGAAGGCCGACGGTGGGTTCAAGGGGCTCAACAAGTCCATGAAGGGCAACGTCATCGGGATGTTGCTCGAACTCTTCGCACCGCTCATCGAGAAGGTCGTCGCCATGGCGTCCAAGTCGAAGGCGATGCAGAAGATCATGAAGGTGGCGTTCGACGTCATCGGCAAGGTCGTCTCGACCGTCATGAAGGCCATCGGGCCCATCATGAAGACCGCCGGCAAGGTCATCTCCACTGTCTGGAACGGCATCCAGAAGGCGATCCTGCCCATCGCCGTGTGGATCGGCACCGCCATCCCCGGTGCGTTCAACACCGTCAAAAACGCACTCTCCAGCGCCTGGGGCGGCCTGTCCCGCTTCGCGGGCAGCGTCTTCGACGGGATCAAGTCGGCGGTCAAGGCCCCGCTCAACGGCGTGATCAGCCTGATCAACCTCGCCATCGGGGCGCTGAACGGCATCAAGGTCTCCATCCCCGGCTGGGTGCCCCTCGTCGGCGGCAAGACCTTCGGCGTCAGCATTCCCCGGATCCCGATGCTCGCCGAGGGCGGCATCGTCGCGCCGCGCAGCGGCGGCGTGCCCGCGATCGTGGCCGAGGCCGGCGAGTCCGAGGCCGTCATGCCGCTGTCGAAGCTCGACCGGCTGCTGACCCGTACCGCCGTGCAGTCCCGGCTCGCCTCCGCCGGAGCGCTCGGGAACCGGGGCAGCGGGGACGGGTTCCACATCGAGAACTACTACGCCACGTCGTCCAGCGATCCCAAGGACACCGCCATGGCGCTGATGTTCCTCGCCAAGGCCCGCGGATGAGCCGCCTGATGTCCCCCACCCCAGAGGGGAGGGAAACCCACCATGGCGGCAGCGATGGCCATCGCCCGCGCCCCGCGCGACCCGCTCGCCAACTCCGCCGGAGCCTTCCGTAACTTCGGCACCGCGCTCAGCCAGGCCACCCGCGCGATCCGCACCACCCAGACCGGCATCACCAACGCCTCCCGCGCCGCCGACCGCATCAAGTCCTCCACCGGTCAGACCGGGAAGGACCTCAAGCAGTTCGGCACCGGGGCCACCGCCGCCGGACGCGCCGCCACCGCGCTCGGCAAGCAGGCCGGCACCGCCAACACCGGCCTCCTCAAGTCGAAGACCGGCGCCCAGCAGTCCACGCGGCTGCTGAAGAGCATCAAGCGGCAGTCCGACGGGGCCGCCAAGTCCATCGCCCTTCAGGGCAAGGGCGCGGGCATCATCGGGCGGATCACGGGCGTCCTCGGCGGCAATCTCAACATCGCCTCCAAGATCATGACGGCGGTCAACCTCGTCATGAAGACCAACCCGTTCGTCCTCATCGCGACGCTCCTCGCCCCGTTCGCCACCCAGCTCATCGAGTTCGCGATGGACTCCCAGCTGGGTCAGCAGCTCATGGAGACGGTCTTCACCACCGTCGGCGAACTGATCAACGCGGCGCTGACCGTGATCGTCCCGGTCGTCACCGCCTACCTCACGGTGATCAAGGCCGAATGGAACGCCGTCCGCAGCGTCGTCGAACCCGTCGTCAAGTGGGTCACCAAGTCCCTCCCCGGCGGGTTCCACAAGGTCAACTCCGCGATGGAGAAGGCCCTTCACGGCATGGGCGACTTCCTCCAGAGCGGGTTCCAGATGATCGTCGGCGTCGTCAAGGGGCCTCTCAACGGGATCATCGCCTTCGCCAACTGGGTGATCGACGGCCTCAACAGCCTCAGCTTCAGCATCCTCGGCAAGAAGTTCGGGGTGCACCTGTCGAAGATCCCGATGCTCGCCCAGGGCGGCGTGGTCACCCCCCGCCACGGCGGCGTGCCCGTGATCCTCGCCGAAGCCGGCGAGGCCGAGGCCGTTTTCCCGCTCTCCGCCCTCGACCGGCTGCTCGCCCGCACCGCCGAGGCAGCCCGGGCCACGAAGACGTCCCGGCGGGCCCCGGGCATCGAGAACTACTACGAGCCCGAGAACCGAGGCTCCCACGGCATCGCCGAGGACCTGCTGTTCCTGGCACACACGGCGTAGCCCACGACGTCGCACCCGACGTAAACGAGAAGGGAGGGCCACCCACCCATGCCCCCGACACAAATGAACACGGCCACCGCACCCCCCGGCTCACTGATCACCCATGATGGGCAGATCCAGTGGGCCGGACTGCTGTTCGGCCCCGGCACCGACTACGAGATCGCCGACAGCGGGCTCACCGGCTGGGCCGATCTGCCCGGCCTCGACAGCGGCGACGTCCTCCGTCCCGACCAGCACGGCGCCTGGCCGGGCTCACAGTGGTCCCAGGCCCGTACCGTCACCGCCCCCATCTGGCTGCTGCCCGACCAGCCCGCCCAGGCGGCGGCCGTCGCCGCGCAGTTCCGGGCCGCCACCGCCGTGCACAGCGGCGAGCAGTGGCTGGCCGTACGACTGCACGGCGAGACCCTCGCCTGCCGGGCCCGGGTCAACCAGCGATCCATTCCCCAGGACCGGATGTTCGTGACGCACGGCGCGGCGAAGGCCACCGTGCAGTGGGTCTGCGCCGACCCACGCCGCTTCGCCATCGACGAACAGACCGTATCGACAGGGCTGCCGACCCCGGAGAACGGCCTGAGCTGGACGGCCGGCGGTCTCAGCTGGCCGCTCGACTGGGGCGCGCCCGGGGCGACCGGCCTGGTCACCGCCGTCAACACCGGTGACGCCCCGGCGAACCCGGTGATCGAGTTCCGCGGACCCGTACGCCGCCCGTCGCTGACCCGGCTGAGTGACGGTCTGCGGATCGAGTACGACATCGCGCTCGCTCCCTCGGACGTCCTGACCGTCGACACCGGTACGGGCACGGTCGTCCTCAACGGCACCACGTCCCGCATCCACACCGCCACCGCGTGGTCGACGCCCGAGCTGCTCTTCCAGCTGGACCCGGGAACCTCGTCCTTCGCTTTCCGCTGCGCGCCCGGCTCTTCCGCCGGCGACGCCGGCAAGCCGCAGCCCTCGGTGTCCGTCACCTGGCGCGACGCGCACTGGTAGGCCGCGCCCGACGACGGCATGACGGCGCCGGCCGCCGCGTCCCCACCCACACCCGCACACCACCCTGGAGAACGGTATGAACATCCGCAGCGCTTGGCTGCTCAACGGCACCCCCGACGGCGACGGCGGCCAGTCCCGCATCGACACCCGGCTCGCCCCCCTCGGCGCCATGACCCCCTCCGGCGCGCTGACCTCGCGCGACGGCGTGATCCCGGGCTCCCCGAACGGAGACCAGACGGTCTCCGGCCTCCAGGTCTCCGGTGCCGCCGCAGGCATGAGCGCGACGGTCTCCCCGGGCCGCGCGGTCATCCAGAGCACCGAGGTCGCCGGCGCCTACCCCGTGTACGTACCGGAGTTCACGAGCATCACCTTCGCCGACGGCGACCCCGGCAACCCGCGCGTGGACCTCGTCGTCGTGCGCATCTACGACAACGACCAGGACGCCTCCGACAAGACGTCCGCCGTCATCGAGATCGTCCAGGGCGCCCCGTCGCCCGACCCGGCCGCCCCGCCGACGCCGTCGGGTTCGCTTGCCCTCGCCGAGGTGTCGATCCCGGCAGGCGCGTCCACGGGCGCCGGCGGCATCGACTGGAAGTCCGCCGTCAAGGACCGGCGCCGGGTGACCGTCGCCGTCGGCGGCATCATCCCACGCGGCTGGGGCCTGGGCTTCAACGGCGCCTACCCCGGCCAGTACCGAGACACCGGGGCGGGCCTGGAGCGCTGGGACGGCTCGGTGTGGAAGCCGTACCCGGACCCGATCCCGACATGGCAGAACTACACGCCGAAGTGGGGCGCGGAGAACGGCCCGCAGCCCAAGATCGGCAACGGCTCACTGGCCGGCCGGTACATCAAGGTCGGCACCGAGGTCCGCTTCTACGCCTCGCTCCACATCGGCACCACCAGCGACTGGGGCGGGCCCAACCGCAACGGCAACTGGTACGTGACCCTGCCCGTCCCCCCGACCGTCGCCATCAGCGCGCACTTCCGCGGCCGCATCGGTCCCACCAACAACGGCGCCTACTACTTCGGCGGCTGCCAGGTCTACCGGACGGGCCCGAACAACCGGATCAACGGCGTCGCGGACGGGACGGGCATAGTCCGCGGCTGGTGCTGCAACGACTCGAACGGCCGCCCGTCCGCTGCGTGGGCGGACGCCGACCACCCGATCACACCGACCCCCGACAACTGGTACGAGGTCTGGGGCACCTACGAGGTCAACGCATGATGCGGATGACGCCGATGGCGGACGTCACCTACCGCGCCCTCTTCTGCGATCTGCTCACCGACCGGGTCATCGACTCGCTGCCCCTCACCGAGGTCGAGTTCGACGACTTCATCGGCAAGCCCGGGCAGTTGCGCGCCACGGTGCCGCTCCCCGACACGGCCCTCGCGCAGCGGGCCCGTACCGCGCTCCTGCCCGGCCGCACCGCGGTCTGGCTGGAACGCGGCTCCGACATCTGGTGGGGCGGCATCCTGTGGACGTGCACCCCGGCGGGCGACGAGCGGGGCCGGCTGACCGTACAGATCCAGGCGGGCACCTTCGACTCCTACCTCGACCACCGCGTCCTGGCCGAGGACCAGGCGTTCTCGGCCGTCGACCAGTTCGAGATCGTCCGTGCCCTCGTCCGGCACGTCCAGTCACAGCCGGGCGGCGACCTCGGCATCACCTACGCGGACGACCTCTCCGGCGTGGTGTGGAACCGCGGCTACGGCTATACGGACCTGGCGCGGGTGCGTGAGTTGATCGACCAACTGGCCGCGATGCAGGACGGTTTCGAGTGGCGCGTCCAGTGCTTCCGGGACCCCGAGACGGGCGCCCGGGTCAAGAGGCTCCAGCTCGGCCATCCGAAGATCGCGACCAGTGACGCGGACATCGTCCTCGACCGGCCCGGCCAGGTCCTCACCTACAGCCTGCCGGCCGACTCGACCGTGCAGGCCAACGTATGGGTCGCCCGGGGCGAGTCCGCCAACCGCAACCAGGCCGCCGACTCGCTCCCGGAGGTGTCCCGGCCCGCCGTCTCGACCGAGGACCTCGACGCGGGCTGGCCACGCCTGGAGAACTCCTCGGACCACAGCGGTGTCTCGGATCAGGCGGTTCTGAACAGCGCGGCGCGAGCCGAACTGGCCCGCGCCCGCAGGCCGCAGATCATCCCCGAGGTGACCATCCGCGTGGACGGGCGCATCACCCCCGCCCTCATCGGCGCGCCCGTCCGGCTGCGCATCCGCGACGGCTGGCACATGGACGGCCCGGACCTGCGCTACCGCGTCGTGGGCCTGACCGTCTCCCCGCCCGCGCGCGGCAGGAGCGAGACCGCGAAGCTCTATCTGGAGGAGGCATAGATGGCCGCGATCCCCACCGATCTCCTCGACCGCATCCGCTCGCTGGAGCGACAGGTACGGGCGCTCATGGGCAGCGCGAACACCCGCCCCGCCATGGACCGGGTCAGCGGCGGCAACGTCGTCATCAGCGACGGCGGGCAGTTGGCCGTCCGCAACCGCGACGAGCAGAAGGGCGCGGAGCTCCTCTACATCGGCCAGGTCTCCCCCGCCCGGCCCGACGGGGAGCAGCAGGGCTTCTTCGTCCGCCGCGACGACGGCTCGAAGGCGCTCACCGTGCACGCCGACGCCCCCGACCTCCAGCCGAGCCAGGCGGTGCGGGTCTTCGACCGCAAGGGCAACGCCCTCCTCGCGGACGACGCCACCGGCGAGGGCCTCGCCCGGCCGTACCTCCCCTATCCGCTGCCGACGCCGACGGACTCCGCCCGCTGGGAGACCACCGACTCCGCCGAGTGGACGACGCTCTACACCGGCGAAGCCATCGCCCAGCACCCGAACCTCTACTGCCTGATCGCCGCCACGGCGGGCGGCGAGGTCCGGCTGCTGGTCAACAACGCACCGGTCGGACCGGCCGGCCCGGGACCGCTGGAGTTCACCGCACCCATCGGGGCCGCGTTCGACAGCCGAGTGACCTTCCAGATCCAGGCCCGCGCGACCGCTGCGGGCAGTTCCGTCTCCTGCACGCCGCGCGCGCTGTACGGAGTCCAGTCCTGACCTTGTCCGCCATGCCCTTGGAGTTGCTCACATGCTGCCCGACAACATCCCCACGGTGACCGTCACCGCCCACTACCTCACCCCGGACGGCCTCCCCCTCACCGGGAACGTCACCTTCCAGGCGCCGACACTGCTGACGCATCCCGACAGCGACCTCATCCTCGGCGGCCCGATCGTCGCCCAGCTCGACGCGGACGGCCGGATCAAGGCCGTCCTGCCCGCCACGGACGCCCCGGGCATGAACCCGGTGAAGTGGCAGTACACCGTCACCGAGCAGCTGTCCGGGCTGTCGGTGAACCGCACGTACAACATCGTGCTGCCGGCCTCCCAGCGGACCGTCGACCTCGCCGACATCGCCCCGGTCAACCCCGAGGCCCCCGAGTACGTCGCCGTCCCGGGCCCGCCCGGCCCGGCCGGCGCCCCCGGCCCCGCGGGTCCGGCGGGCGCGCCGGGGCTCGTCCAGTCCGTCAACGGCAAGAACACCGCGGAGATCACCCTCGCGGCCGCCGACGTCCGGGCGGTCCCGGCCGCGTCGGTCGGGGCGGCGGGCGGTGTCGCGGGCCTCGACGAGACCGGCAAGGTCCCGGCCGCGCAGCTGCCGCCGGGCGCGGTCGCCCCAGTGTCGTCCGTCAACGGCAAGAAGGGCGCGGTCGTGCTGACCGCCATGGACGTGAACGCCCTGGACCAGGCGGCCGGCGACCTGCGGTACGTGAAGCCGGCCGACGTCCCGGTCCAGTCGGTGAACGACAGGACCGGCAAGGTCGTCCTGGACGCCACGGCCGTCGGCGCGGTGCCGGAAGGCACGGCCGTGCTGCTGACCGGTCCGCAGACGATCGACAACGCGAAGATCTTCACCTCCCCGCCCTTCTCGACCGCCGCCCCGACCAACGCGCACCACCTCACGCGCAAGGAGTACGTCGACGCGGTCTCCACCCCGGGCACCTGGTCCCCCGGCGACCTCGGCTTCAAGGCCTGGACCTTCGACCCGGCCGCCACCTCGGGCAACCGCTCGCAGTACTGCGGCCCGGGGTCCGTCTATCTGATAGGCATCCGCCTCAACAACCCCACGACCATCAGCCACGTGGTCTTCTACTGCACGGGCTACGTCGGCGGCACGCTCAGCGCGGCCACCTACGCGGGCCTGTACGACGCCGCGGGCACCCGGGTCGGCGTGACCGACTCCCTCAAGGACGTCATCAAGGACGGCTCGACCGTGGCCTGCCCACTGACCAAGGCGTACGAGGCGCAGCCCGGCAGCTACTGGGTCGCGCTGCTCATCAACGGCCCCAGTGATGCGAACAAGGGCCCCGCCTTCGCCCTCGCCGCGGGCGCCGGCGACAAGCCGTCCGGCGCGGCCCGTATGGGCAACGCCTTCGTCCGCTACGGCCGTCTCCCCACGACCGGTCAGGGCTCCCTCCCGGCGTCCTTCGCCCCGAAGACCATCGTCACCGACACCAACGCCACGTGGGCGGCCGTCGCCTGAGGCAACCGCCGTCCCTTCCCCGAGGCGAAAGCCCCGCGCCGCCCTCGCCACCGGCGCGGGGCTTTCGTCCGCCCTTTCTGTACAAGGAGCACATCACGATGGCAACTCCCCTGTCCGCAGACCAGTTCGTCGCCGCCCTGCGCGCCGAAGGCGTCAACGTCGTCGAGGTCGGCAACTGGCGCAACCACAACCGCAACCACAAGGGTGCCTGGGGCCCGGTCAACGGTGTGATCATCCACCACACCGTCACCAGCGGCACCCAGAGCAGCGTCAACCTCTGCTACGACGGGTACGACGAGCTCCCCGGCCCGCTGTGCCACGGCGTCATCGACAAGGAGGGCACCGTCCACCTGGTCGGCAACGGCCGCGCCAACCACGCCGGCAGCGGTGACAGCGGCGTCCTGAACGCCGTCGTCCGCGAGTCCGGCCTGCCGCGCCCCACCAAGAACGACACCGACGGCAACGTGCGCTTCTACGGCTTCGAGTGCATCAACCTCGGAGACGGCGACGACCCGTGGCCCGCCGCACAGTTGGAGGCCATCGAGCGGGTCTCCGCCGCCATCTGCCGCGCGCACGGCTGGGGTTCCGGGTCCGTCATCGGGCACAAGGAGTGGACCAACACCAAGATCGACCCGGTCGGCTTCTCCATGGACGGCATGCGCGGAAAGGTCGCGAGCCGGCTCGGCTCCGCCCCGAGCAAGCCGCCCAAGCCGGCCTGCGAGCCCTTCCCCGGCGCCGCCTTCTTCAAGGGCGAGCCCAACTCCTCCATCGTCACCGCCATGGGCCGCCGCCTCGTCGCGGAGGGCTGCTCGGCGTACGCCGAGGGCCCGGGCTCCCGGTGGACCGACGCCGACCGGAACTCCTACACGAAGTGGCAGCGCAAGCTCGGTTTCAGCGGCTCCGACGCCGACGGCTGGCCGGGCCAGAGCTCCTGGGACGCGCTCAAGGTCCCGCACTCCTCCTGATCAACCAGCCCCACACGGAAAGGCCGTCCCTTGTCCGACGCCACCAAACGGGCTCTCCGCACCGTTCTCCAGACCGCCGTCGGTCTCGCGGTCGTCCTGCCCACGATCATCGACGCCTCCGGCATCCCCGCCACCCTCCCCTGGGCCGCGGGGGCGCTGGCCGCCGCGGGCGGTCTCGCCCGCGTCATGGCGCTGCCGGCCGTGCAGGCCCTGCTCCCCGTCTGGCTCCGCACCGAGGGCACACCCGCGAACGGCGACGCCGCCCTTCGCGCCCTCGCCTCCGAGGACGACCGGGGCCGCGTATGAACGACCCCGACACGGAAGCGTCCGGCACCACCGCCACCGTCGCCCTGGAGCTGGAACGGCTCCGCGGCACGATGGAGGCCGGGTTCGCCCGGGTCGACGGCGCGCTCGCGCTGCTCGTCCAGCGCAGTGACCAGACCGACAAGCAGATCGCCGACCACGAGACACGGCTCTACGCCCTGGAGCGGGCCCGCTGGCCGTTGGCCAGCATCGCCGCGCTCACGGCCCTCGCGGGCCTGGTGCTCTCCGCGTGGGGGCTGACCGCCCGGTAGAGCCTGTGTCATACCCCGGCCCCACCGGCCGGGTACGCCGCAGGGCGGCCACCCCTTTTCGAGGTGACCGCCCTGCGAGCGTGTTCTACCGATTTACTGGTTGTACGGACCGTAGTCGTAGTCCTCCAGCGGGACCGCCTGGCCGGAGCCGGTGCCGAAGGGCGAGTAGTCGATGTCGTCGTAACCGACGGCCGAGTACATCGCGGCCTTGGCCTCCTCGGTGGGCTCCACCCGGATGTTGCGGTAGCGGGACAGGCCCGTACCGGCCGGGATGAGCTTACCGATGATGACGTTCTCCTTGAGGCCGATCAGGGAGTCCGACTTGGCGTTGATCGCCGCGTCGGTGAGCACCCGGGTCGTCTCCTGGAAGGACGCCGCCGACAGCCAGGACTCGGTGGCCAGCGAAGCCTTGGTGATACCCATCAGCTGCGGACGGCCGGAGGCCGGGTGGCCGCCTTCCGTCACGACCCGACGGTTCTCACCCTCGAAGCGCGTGCGCTCCACGAGCTCGCCCGGCAGCAGCTCCGCGTCGCCGGACTCGATGATCGTCACACGGCGCAGCATCTGCCGGATGATGATCTCGATGTGCTTGTCGTGGATCGACACACCCTGCGAGTTGTAGACCTTCTGGACCTCGCCGACCAGGTGCACCTGGACGGCGCGCTGGCCGAGGATGCGCAGCACGTCGTGCGGGTTGGTGGCACCCACGGTGAGCTTCTGGCCCACCTCGACGCGGTCACCCTCGCCCACCAGCAGACGAGCGCGCTTCGAGATCGGGAAGGGCGTCTCTTCGCTGCCGTCGTCCGGCGTGACGACGAGCTTCTTGGTCTTCTCGGTCTCCTCGATCCGGACGCGGCCGGCCGCCTCCGAGATCGGGGCGACGCCCTTGGGCGTACGGGCCTCGAAGAGCTCGACGACACGCGGCAGACCCTGGGTGATGTCGTCACCGGCCACACCACCGGTGTGGAAGGTACGCATCGTCAGCTGGGTGCCGGGCTCACCGATCGACTGGGCGGCGATGATGCCGACCGCCTCGCCGATGTCCACGAGCTTGCCGGTCGCCAGCGAGCGGCCGTAGCAGAAGGCACAGGTGCCGACCGCGGACTCGCAGGTGAGGACCGAGCGGGTCTTGACCATCTGGACGCCGTGCGCGACGAGCTGCTCGATGAGCACGTCACCGAGGTCGACGTTGGCGGGCGCGATGACCTTGCCGTCGACAACCACGTCCTCGGCGAGCATGCGTGCGTACACGCTGGTCTCGACGTCCTCCGTCTTGCGGAGCACGCCGTCGGCGCCCTTGGTCGCGATGTCCAGCTTGAGGCCGCGCTCGGTGCCGCAGTCCTCCTCGCGGATGATCACGTCCTGCGAGACGTCCACCAGACGACGGGTCAGGTAACCCGAGTCGGCGGTACGCAGGGCGGTGTCCGCGAGACCCTTACGGGCGCCGTGCGTGGAGATGAAGTACTCCAGCACGGTGAGACCCTCACGGAACGACGCCTTAATGGGTCGCGGGATGGTCTCGTTCTTCGCGTTGGACACCAGACCACGCATACCGGCGATCTGACGCATCTGCATCATGTTTCCTCGGGCGCCCGAGTCAACCATCATGAAGATGGGGTTCGTCTTGGGGAAGTTCGCGTTCATCGCCTCGGCGACCTCGTTGGTCGCCTTGGTCCAGATCGCGATGAGCTCCTGCGTGCGCTCGTCCTTGGTGATCAGACCGCGCTCGTACTGCTTCTGGACCTTCTCGTCCTGGGCCTCGTAGCCCTTGACGATGGCCTTCTTGGCCTCCGGGACGACGATGTCCGAGACGGCGACGGTGACGCCGGAACGGGTCGCCCAGTGGAAGCCGGCCGCCTTCAGGTTGTCGAGCGTCGCCGCCACGATGACCTTGGGGTAGCGCTCGGCCAGGTCGTTGACGATCTCGGAGAGCTGCTTCTTGCCCACCGAGTAGTCGACGAACGGGTAGTCCTCGGGCAGCAGCTCGTTGAAGAGCGCGCGGCCCAGGGTCGTACGCAGCCGGAAGCTGTCGCCCTGCTGCCACTCGCCGCCGTGCTCGTCGGCCTCTTCCGGGGTCGGCGGGGTCCAGCCACGCGGCGGGACGGTGCCGATCGGGAAGCGGATGTCGACCTTCGCCTGGAGCGAGAGCTCCCGGGCGTCGAAGGCCATGGTGGCCTCGGCGGACGAGCCGAACGCGCGGCCCTCGCCGATGACCTTGCGCTCCTTCTCATCGGTCGTGAGGAAGAAGAGCCCCAGCACCATGTCCTGGGTGGGCATGGTGACCGGACGGCCGTCGGCCGGCTTGAGGATGTTGTTCGAGGACAGCATCAGGATGCGGGCCTCGGCCTGCGCCTCCGCGGAGAGCGGCAGGTGCACGGCCATCTGGTCACCGTCGAAGTCCGCGTTGAACGCGGTGCACACGAGCGGGTGGATCTGGATGGCCTTGCCCTCGACCAGCTGCGGCTCGAAGGCCTGGATGCCGAGGCGGTGCAGCGTCGGCGCACGGTTCAGCAGCACCGGGTGCTCGGCGATGACCTCTTCCAGCACGTCGTACACGACCGTGCGGCCGCGCTCGACCATGCGCTTCGCCGACTTGATGTTCTGCGCGTGGTTCAGGTCCACCAGGCGCTTCATCACGAACGGCTTGAAGAGCTCCAGCGCCATGGCCTTCGGCAGACCGCACTGGTGCAGCTTGAGCTGCGGGCCGACGACGATGACGGAACGCGCCGAGTAGTCGACTCGCTTGCCGAGCAGGTTCTGACGGAAACGGCCCTGCTTGCCCTTGAGCATGTCGCTCAGGGACTTCAGCGGGCGGTTGCCGGGACCGGTGACCGGGCGACCGCGACGACCGTTGTCGAAGAGGGCGTCCACGGCCTCCTGGAGCATGCGCTTCTCGTTGTTCACGATGATCTCGGGGGCGCCGAGGTCGAGAAGCCGCTTCAGGCGGTTGTTGCGGTTGATCACACGGCGGTACAGGTCGTTCAGGTCGGAGGTCGCGAAGCGGCCACCGTCCAGCTGCACCATCGGACGCAGGTCCGGCGGGATCACCGGGATGCAGTCCAGCACCATGCCCTTGGGGCTGTTGCTGGTCTGCAGGAAGGCGGAGACGACCTTGAGGCGCTTGAGCGCACGGGTCTTCTTCTGGCCCTTGCCGGTCCGGATGATCTCGCGGAGGCGCTCGGCCTCCTCGTCGAGGTCGAAGGTCTCCAGCCGCCTCTGCAGCGCGGCGGCGCCCATCGAGCCGTCGAAGTACGTGCCGAAGCGGTCACGCAGCTCGCGGTAGAGCAGCTCGTCGCCCTCAAGGTCCTGGACCTTGAGACCCTTGAAGCGGCTCCACACCTCGTCGAGGCGGTCGATCTCGCGCTGCGCACGGTCGCGCAGCTGCTTCATCTCGCGCTCGGCGCCCTCGCGCACCTTGCGGCGCACGTCGGCCTTGGCGCCCTCGGCCTCCAGCTCGGCCAGGTCGGCTTCGAGCTTCTTGGCACGGGCCTCCAGGTCGGCGTCGCGGCGCTGCTCGATCTGCTGGCGCTCGACGGAGACGTGCGCCTCCAGCGAGGGCAGGTCGCGCGTACGGCGCTCCTCGTCCACCCACGTGATCATGTAGGCGGCGAAGTAGATGACCTTCTCAAGGTCCTTCGGGGCGAGGTCGAGCAGGTAGCCCAGCCGCGACGGGACGCCCTTGAAGTACCAGATGTGGGTGACGGGGGCGGCCAGCTCAATGTGGCCCATCCGCTCACGTCGCACCTTGGCACGAGTGACCTCGACGCCGCAGCGCTCGCAGATGATGCCCTTGAAGCGGACACGCTTGTACTTGCCGCAGTAGCACTCCCAGTCCCGGGTCGGACCGAAGATCTTCTCGCAGAAGAGTCCGTCCTTCTCGGGCTTGAGGGTGCGGTAGTTGATGGTCTCCGGCTTCTTGACCTCGCCGTGGGACCAGGTCCGAATGTCGTCCGCGGTGGCCAGGCCGATCCGCAGCTCGTCGAAGAAGTTGACGTCGAGCACTGGTCGTCAATCCCTCTTTCAGGGTCGTGTCTTCATCGTGGTCTGGGGGTCCTGGGACGGCCGGGGCTCCTGGAGGGGAGCCCCGGCCAGACCCGTCAGACCTCTTCGACGCTGCTCGGCTCGCGCCGGGACAGGTCGATGCCGAGCTCCTCCGCCGCGCGGAAGACGTCCTCGTCGGTGTCGCGCATCTCGATGGACATGCCGTCCGAGGACAGCACCTCCACGTTGAGGCAGAGGGACTGCATCTCCTTGATGAGCACCTTGAAGGACTCGGGGATGCCGGGCTCAGGGATGTTCTCGCCCTTGACGATGGCCTCGTAGACCTTCACGCGGCCGGTCACGTCGTCGGACTTGATGGTCAGCAGTTCCTGGAGGGCGTACGCGGCGCCGTATGCCTCCAGCGCCCACACCTCCATCTCACCGAAGCGCTGGCCACCGAACTGGGCCTTACCACCCAGCGGCTGCTGGGTGATCATCGAGTACGGGCCGGTCGACCGGGCGTGCAGCTTGTCGTCGACCAGGTGGTGCAGCTTGAGGATGTACATGTACCCGACCGAGATCGGGTCCGGGAACGGCTCGCCGGAGCGGCCGTCGAACATCCGGGCCTTGCCGGACGGGAGCACCATGCGCTCGCCGTCGCGGTTGGGGATCGTGGCCTCGAAGAGACCGGCGATCTCGTCCTCGCGGGCACCGTCGAAGACCGGGGTCGCGACGTTGGTGCCGGGCGCGACCTCGTCGGCGCCGATGGTCTGGAGGCGCTGCATCCACTCCTCGCTGCCCTCGACCTTCCAGCCCCGGCTGGCGAGCCAGCCCAGGTGGATTTCGAGGACCTGTCCCGGGTTCATTCGGGACGGCACGCCGAGGGGGTTCAGGATGATGTCGACCGCGGTGCCGTCCTCCAGGAACGGCATGTCCTCGACCGGCAGGATCTTGGAGATGACGCCCTTGTTGCCGTGGCGGCCGGCGAGCTTGTCACCGTCGGTGATCTTGCGCTTCTGGGCGACGTAGACGCGGACCAGCTGGTTCACGCCGGGGGGCAGCTCGTCGCCCTCCTCGCGGTCGAAGACGCGGACGCCGATGACCTTGCCGATCTCGCCGTGCGGCACCTTCAGCGAGGTGTCGCGCACCTCGCGCGCCTTCTCGCCGAAGATCGCGCGGAGCAGGCGCTCCTCCGGGGTCAGCTCCGTCTCGCCCTTGGGCGTGACCTTGCCGACCAGGATGTCGCCCGCCACGACCTCGGCGCCGATGCGGATGATGCCGCGCTCGTCGAGGTCCGCCAGGACCTCCTCGGAGACGTTCGGGATGTCCCGGGTGATCTCCTCCGGGCCGAGCTTGGTGTCACGGGCGTCGACCTCGTGCTCCTCGATGTGGATCGAGGAGAGGACGTCGTCCTGGACGAGGCGCTGCGACAGGATGATCGCGTCCTCGTAGTTGTGGCCCTCCCAGGGCATGAACGCCACGAGGAGGTTCTTGCCGAGCGCCATCTCGCCCTCGTCCGTGGACGGGCCGTCGGCGAGCACCTGACCGGTGACCACTCGGGCGCCCTCGTCCACGACGACCTTCTGGTTGAAGGACGTGCCCTGGTTCGAGCGGGAGAACTTCGCGACCCGGTACGTGTTGTACGTGCCGTCGTCGTTGGCGACGGTGACGTAGTCCGCGGAGACCTCCTGGACCACACCGTCCTTCTCGGCCTTGATGACGTCGCCGGCGTCGACCGCGCAGCGGTACTCCATGCCGGTGCCGACCAGCGGGGCCTCCGCCTTGATGAGCGGCACGGCCTGGCGCATCATGTTCGATCCCATGAGCGCGCGGTTGGCGTCGTCGTGCTCAAGGAAGGGGATCATGGCCGTCGCGACCGACACCATCTGGCGCGGCGAGACGTCCATGTAGTCGATGTCGTTGCCGGGGACGTAGTCGATCTCGCCGCCACGACGGCGGACGAGGACGCGGTCCTCGGCGTAGGTGTTCTCCTCCGTCAGCGGGGCGTTCGCCTGCGCGATGACGAAGCGGTCCTCCTCGTCGGCGGTGAGGAAGTCCACCTGGTCGGTGACGACACCCTCGGTGACCTTGCGGTACGGGGTCTCGACGAAGCCGAACGCGTTGACCCGGCCGTACGAGGCGAGGGAGCCGATCAGACCGATGTTCGGGCCTTCGGGCGTCTCGATCGGGCACATGCGGCCGTAGTGCGAGGGGTGCACGTCACGAACCTCGAAGCCCGCGCGCTCACGGCTCAGACCACCCGGGCCCAGCGCCGACAGGCGGCGCTTGTGGGTCAGACCCGACAGCGGGTTGGTCTGGTCCATGAACTGGGACAGCTGGCTGGTGCCGAAGAACTCCTTGATGGAGGCGACGACCGGCCGGATGTTGATCAGGGTCTGCGGCGTGATCGCCTCGACGTCCTGCGTGGTCATCCGCTCGCGGACGACGCGCTCCATACGAGCCAGACCCGTGCGGACCTGGTTCTGGATGAGCTCGCCGACGTTGCGCAGACGACGGTTGCCGAAGTGGTCGATGTCGTCGGTCTCGACGACGATCGAGGTGCCGTTCTCACCGAGCGTCTCGACCTCGCCGGCGTGCAGCTTGACCAGGTACTTGATGGTCGCGATGACGTCGTCGGTGGTGAGCACGCCGGCGTCCAGCGGCTGGTCCGCGCCGAGCTTCTTGTTCACCTTGTAGCGGCCGACCTTCGCGAGGTCGTAGCGCTTCGGGTTGAAGTAGAGGTTCTCCAGCAGCGTCTGCGCGGCCTCGCGCGTCGGCGGCTCGCCCGGACGCAGCTTGCGGTAGATGTCGAGCAGCGCGTCGTCCTGGCCCTGGGTGTGGTCCTTCTCCAGGGTGGCGCGCATCGACTCGTACTCGCCGAACTCCTCCAGGATCTGCTCGGTCGTCCAACCGAGAGCCTTCAGGAGAACGGTGACGGACTGCTTGCGCTTGCGGTCGATGCGGACACCGACCATGTCGCGCTTGTCGATCTCCAGCTCCAGCCAGGCACCGCGGGACGGAATGACCTTGGCCGAGAAGATGTCCTTGTCGGACGTCTTGTCGATGGAGGAGTCGAAGTAGACGCCCGGCGAGCGGACCAGCTGCGACACGACGACACGCTCGGTGCCGTTGATGCAGAAGGTGCCCTTGTTGGTCATGAGCGGGAAGTCGCCCATGAAGACCGTCTGGGACTTGATCTCGCCGGTCTCGTTGTTGGTGAACTCGGCGGTGACGAAGAGCGGGGCCGCGTACGTGAAGTCGCGGTCCTTGCACTCGTCGATGGAGTTCTTGGGAGGCTCGAAGCGGTGGTCGCGGAAGGTCAGCGACATCGACCCGGAGAAGTCCTCGATCGGAGAGATCTCCTCGAAGATCTCCTCCAGACCGGACTTCGTGGGGACATCCTGACCACTGTCCAGCGCAGCCTCGACACGACCCTTCCATGCGGCGTTGCCGAGCAGCCAATCGAAGCTCTCGGTCTGCAGCGCAAGGAGGTTCGGAACCTCAAGGGGCTCTTTGATCTTTGCAAATGAGATGCGCAGCGGGGCGGTGCTGGCGCCGTTGTTCGTATTGGCAGTCGAGGCGTTGCGCGAGGCGGCCAAGAGGGGGTCCTTCCGAGGGCTCGGACTCACTACGCGCGTACCGGTCCCACTCTGTGCATGCTGAGGGAAATCCCAGATCAGGGATGTTCGATCAGCGGTGCTCGACAGTGGGTATGCCCCTGGTGACGGGCAGGGAGCAGCTAACAGGCAGCGCAAAGGGTCAGTGTAGCCACTAGCCACACTGATGTCCAGCCCAGGTTTCCGGAGACCGGCAGCGCCACCCTCTCCCTCCGGGAGGGGTCTCCCCCTCGTTGTTCTGCTGTGCGTTCTTCAACGCCTGCCGCAAGGCTTCCCGCTTCGCCTTCGATCCATGCCTCGGACCTCGGACCGATGTAGCGATGCGTCCTGAGAATTGCGCGCTGTGTGCCGTTCGTCAAGGCCCCCCGTCCCGTTGCGATCGTCACGAGGCGCCCTGCGGGTCAACACGAAGATCACCATACTCGCCCTGGCCGCGCAGGCAACGCAGCCCGGGCGGGAACGCCCAAGGGCGACCACCCACATGGGTGATCGCCCTTGAGATTCAGACAGGAGTCAGCAGACTCCGCGGGTCACTTGACCTCGACGGAGGCGCCGGCGGCCTTGAGGGAGTCGGCAGCCTTCTCGGCGACGTCCTTCGCGACCTTCTCCAGGACCGGCTTCGGAGTGCCGTCGACGAGGTCCTTGGCCTCCTTCAGACCCAGCGAGGTCAGCTCACGCACGACCTTGATGACCTGGATCTTCTTCTCGCCGGCGCCGGTGAGGACGACGTCGAACTCGTCCTGCTCCTCGACGGCCTCGACGGCGCCGGCGGCACCGCCGGCGGCGGCGACGGCGACCGGGGCGGCGGCCTCGACGTCGAACTTCTCCTCGAAGAGCTTCACAAAGCCGGAGAGCTCAAGGAGAGTCATGTCTTCGAACTGCGCCAGCAGCTCTTCCTGGGTGAGCTTCGCCATGATGGCGTCCTTCCACTAATCGGCGGGTGCCGGATGTACATTTCGGCGGGCGTACGGGCCCGCTGCGACCGTGACGGACGCGAGTGGTACGAGCGCGGGGCTCGACTACTCGGCGGCCTCGGCCTCGGCGGGAGCCGGCGTACCGGCACCGCCCTGCTCGACCTTGCTGCGAAGGGCGTCCGTGGTGCGGACGAACTTCGTGAGCGGGGCCTGGAAGGTCGCCGCGGCCTTGGCCATGGACGCCTTCATGCCACCGGCCAGCTTGGCGAGCAGCACCTCGCGGGACTCAAGGTCCGCGAGCTTCTTGAACTCATCGGCGGACAGTGCCTCACCGTCGAGGACACCGCCCTTGATGATGAGGTTGGGGTTCTCCTTGGCGAAGTCACGGAGACCCTTCGCCGACGTCACCGGGTCACCGGAGACGAAGGCGACCGCCGTCGGACCGGTGAACAGGTCGTCGAGCGAGGTGATCCCGGCCTCGTTGGCCGCGATCTTGGTCAGCGTGTTCTTCACCACGGCGTACTGGGCGTTCTCACCGAGCGAACGGCGCAGCTCCTTGAGCTGTGCCACGGTGAGACCGCGGTACTCGGTCAGCACTGCGGCGCTGGAGCTGCGGAACTGGTCCGTCAGCTCTGCAACCGCGGCAGCCTTGTCGGGCCTCGCCATGAGCCTCGGCCTCCTTCCGGGTGATTCGGACCGCATAGACGCGAGAAGGGACCTGGGCAAAACGAAACGCCCCGGCGCAGGCGCGCGGGGCGTGACTCGACCGCACTGACCTCGCGGTCACAGCGGGAGTTCGACCTCAACACCTGCGCAGGTCGCCCGCAGCTAGCGGAATCCTTCGGCCACCACGCCCCCTACGGAGGCACAGCGACGACCAGCGGTCTTTGGCTTCTTCGCAAAGGTACGCGAACGGGCGGCCCGCAAGCAAATCGGCCCGGTGGGCGGCTCAGCCCTTGCCGTTCAGCACATCGTCGAGGTCGGCGACCTGGTCGGCGGGCGGCGCCTTCACGGCCGGGGCGGTGCCGAAATCGGAGAAGCGGGCGGAGGTCTTCTCCGTGCCCTTGCTACCCGTCCGCACCGCGTCGATCCGGACCGGATAGCCGTCCTTGCCGATCCACACGTCGAAGACGGAGGTCTTGAAGGCCACCTTCTTCAGCATCTTGACGAGCTCCTGGCGCTGCGCGTCGGTGAGGACCTTGCTCTTCTGGTCGGCCTTGAGCGCCTGCTCGTTGGTGAGGGTGGCCTTGTAGTGCTCGGCGGCGGCGCCGTCCAGCTGCTCCGCGCCCACGTGTTTGATGTTCTCCGCGTCCAGCAGCGTAGCGAGGGACTCGGCGGGGTCCTCGTTGAGTTTGCCCGCGCCGACGTCCATCTTCGTCCAGCGCTTCTTGGCCACGCCGACCCCCTTCGCGCCCCCGTCGGCGTAGTAGATGGGGCCGATCATCACGGAGTGCGTCGGCCCGTCGGCGCCCTTCAGCGTCACGTCGTGGCTGGCCGGGTACCACCCCTGGACGCCCGTCATGCCGCTCGCCTTGCCGTCCGCGTCGGTGCTCTTCACCGCGACCTTCGCGAACTTCGCGCCCGCGGTCTTGCGGTAGGCGGCCTTGAGGACCTCCGCCGGGCTCGGGGCCTGGGACGGCTTGCTCTCCGCGCCCTTGCCCGAAGACGCCCCCTTGGCGTCCTTGGAGTCGTCCCCGCCGCAGGCCGTGAGGCCCCCCACGAGCAGTACGGTGCCCACCGCGGCGGCACCGACCCGCATCCGGACAGCCTTGCTCGCCTTGCTCTCGCTCATGTACGTGAATCCCTGTGTCATTTCTGTGTGGTCCACGTGACCTTACTGTGAGTACAGGGCGAGCATCGAGCGGATATGCGAAAAGGCCCTCCGCCTCCTCACGAAGAGGAGACGGAGGGCCTTTTCAGCTGCTCAGAGCACCGTCAGGGCTCAGACCGCGGCCGGGTCCTCCTCGACGAGGAGGTTGCGGGTGCGGTTGCCGTCCAGCGGGATGCCGGGGCCCATCGTGGTGGTCAGGACCGCCTTCTTGATGTAGCGGCCCTTCGCGGCGGACGGCTTGAGGCGGTTGATCTCCTCAAGCGCGGCGGCGTAGTTCTCGACCAGCTTGGTCTCGTCGAACGACACCTTGCCGATGATGAAGTGCAGGTTCGAGTGCTTGTCGACGCGGAACTCGATCTTGCCGCCCTTGATGTCCGTGACAGCCTTCACCACGTCCGGGGTGACCGTGCCGGTCTTCGGGTTCGGCATCAGACCACGCGGACCGAGCACGCGGCCGAGGCGGCCGACCTTGCCCATGAGGTCCGGGGTGGCGACGACGGCGTCGAAGTCCAGACGGCCCTTCGCGACCTCGTCGATCAGTTCGTCGGAGCCGACGATGTCGGCTCCGGCGGCTTCCGCGGCCGCAGCACGGTCGCCGGTCGCGAAGACCAGGACCCGGGCGGTCTTACCGGTGCCGTGCGGCAGGTTCACGGTGCCGCGGACCATCTGGTCGGCCTTGCGCGGGTCGACGCCCAGACGCATGGCGACCTCGACGGTCGCGTCGAACTTGGTCGCAGAGGTGTCCTTGGCGAGACGGACGGCTTCGAGCGGGGCGTACAGGCGCTCCGCGTCGACCTTGGCGTCCGCGCCGCGGAGAGTCTTGCTGCGCTTCACTGCTTCTCCTCAGTGCTGAGTGTGGAGTCGTGGTACGGACCAGCGCGTGGCCCTTCCACGGGGTGCTACGGGGGTGATCAGCCCTCGACCGTGATGCCCATGGAACGGGCGGTGCCGGCGATGATCTTCTCGGCGGCGTCCAGGTCGTTGGCGTTCAGGTCGGGCATCTTGGCGGTGGCGATGTCGCGGACCTGGTCGCGGGAGATCTTGG
This sequence comes from Streptomyces sp. NPDC044033, assembly GCF_056434425.1. NCBI lineage: Bacteria > Bacillati > Actinomycetota > Actinomycetes > Kitasatosporales > Streptomycetaceae > Streptomyces > Streptomyces sp. NPDC044033. Next base: position 63,782 of record NZ_JBWKFF010000030.1, read on the forward strand.
CGACCTTGGTCTTGTGCGGCTCGCCGGAGCCCTTGTCCACACCCGCGGCCTTGAGGATCAGCTTGGCGGCCGGCGGAGTCTTGGTGATGAAGGTGAAGGAGCGGTCTTCGTAGACCGTGATCTCCACCGGCACGACCATGCCACGCTGCGACTCGGTCGCGGCGTTGTAGGCCTTGCAGAACTCCATGATGTTGACGCCGTGCTGGCCCAGCGCGGGGCCGACCGGCGGAGCCGGGTTGGCCGCACCGGCCGAGATCTGGAGCTTGATCAGCCCCGTGACCTTCTTCTTCTTGGGAGGCATGCTCTCTCCGGGTCCTAGTGAGAGGTGTTTCGCCTCCGATTCCGGTCATCCGGATGGAGGCATACCGCACAACGATAACGGGTATAGCCGTGCGGCTAAAAACCGAGCAGGTCAGACCCTCTCCCATCAGCGGGAGAAACCCCCCGCGAGAGCTGATCTGACCTGTTCGGAAGCCGGTGGTCCGGAAGAGCGTCAGTTCTTCTGGATCTGGTCGAAGCTGAGCTCGACCGGGGTCTCGCGGCCGAAGATCTCGACGAGGCCCTTGACCTTCTTCGAGTCGGCGTTGATCTCGTTGATGGTCGCCTGGAGCGTCGCGAACGGACCGTCGGTGACGGTGACCGAGTCGCCCACCTCGAAGTCCAGCACCTGGACCTCGACCTTGCGGGACGGCGCGGGCTTGCCCTCGGCCTCGGCGGCCTCGCGGGCGGCCTTCTCCTCGGCCTCCGGGGCGAGCATCTTGACGATCTCGTCGAGGGTCAGCGGGTACGGGTCGTAGGCGTTGCCGACGAAGCCGGTGACGCCCGGCGTGTTGCGGACGACGCCCCAGGACTCGTTCGTCAGGTCCATGCGCACCAGCACGTAGCCGGGGAGCTTGTTCTGGCGGACGGTGCGGCGGTCGCCGTTCTTGATCTGGACGACCTCTTCCTGCGGCACCTCGGCCTGGAAGATGTAGTCCTCGACGTTCAGCGAGACGGCGCGCTGTTCGAGGTTGGTCTTCACGCGGTTCTCGTAGCCCGCGTAGGTGTGGATGACGTACCACTCGCCGGGCAGGGTGCGCAGCTCCTGGCGCAGGGCCTCGATCGGGTCGACGTCCTCCTGCTCCGCGGCGACCTCGGCGTCGGCGGCCTCGTCCTCGGCGACCTCGGCCACGGCCTCGGCGTCGCCCTCGATGTGGAGGGCGGCCTCCTCGGCGGGCTCACCGGCCGCGGCTTCCTCGGCGTCCAGCTCGTCGGCGCCGTCGGCGTTCTCGACGATCTGCAGCTCGGTGTCGTCGCCGACCTCGTCCGCGGCAGCCGGCGCGTCCACGTCGGCCGCCGCCGCCTCGACCGGCTCGGCGGCGTCGTTCAGGTTCGGGTCAGACACTGTGGCTGCTTCTTCCTGGCTTCAAGGGGTGGAACATGCGAAGGGTGACGCTTCGATATGCCATCACCCGACGCGGGCTCAGCCGAAGACGTACTTGACGGCGTTGTTGAACCCATAGTCAATCACGGTCACCAGGCCGATGACGATGACAACGAAGACGATCACCACAGAGGTGTAAGTAGAGAGCTGGTTCCGACTGGGCCAGACGACCTTGCGGAGCTCAGCGACGATCTGGCGGTAGAAGAGCGCGAGGCGGCCGAAGGGGCCCTTCTTCCCGCGCTTGCCGCCGCGGCGTGCCTTCTTGGCCGCCACCTCGTCCTCGGGACGACCGCTCTCAGGCGTCGCGGTGGAGCCAAGGGCTTCCGTCACTACGTCCTCACCTGAATCCGGGTCGTGTCCGTGCCGCGCCCGGTTGAGCCGCACGGCGGTGCAATTCACTACGTACGCATGCACGCATCATGGTGAAGATGCGTGTAGCAGGGCCGGAGGGACTTGAACCCCCAACCGCTGGTTTTGGAGACCAGTGCTCTACCAATTGAGCTACGACCCTTTGTGGTTCCCCCAACGTACCGCATCCGGCCGAACGCACTAAGTGCGCGCAGACGGGCCGCCGATGAGGGGCCAACGACGCCTGAGTGTACGTGCTGGAGGGACTGACGTCGAACAGGAACGTCCGGTCCGCCCTCCGAAGCGCTCCCGGGTTCCGTACCCGGACCGGCCCCGCGGCGCGTGATCGCGGGGCCCGCGGCCGTTACGGAACTCACGTGCCCGGCCCATGGCGGGTCTGGGACGATGCATGCATGACCGCTGCTACTCCTCCCGCACAGTCCCCCACCGACCGTCGGGTGTCGGCCCGCGTCGGGTCGATCTCCGAGTCCGCGACGCTCGCCGTCGACGCCAAGGCGAAGGCCCTCAAGGCCGCCGGGCGCCCGGTGATCGGCTTCGGCGCCGGCGAGCCGGACTTCCCCACGCCCGACTACATCGTCGAGGCCGCCGTGGAAGCCTGCCGCAACCCGAAGTACCACCGCTACACCCCCGCCGGCGGCCTCCCCGAGCTCAAGGCCGCGATCGCCGCGAAGACGCTGCGCGACTCCGGCTACGAGGTCGGGGCGGACCAGGTACTGGTGACCAACGGCGGGAAGCAGGCCATCTACCAGGCGTTCGCCGCCATCCTCGACCCGGGCGACGAGGTCGTCGTGCCGGCCCCGTACTGGACCACCTACCCGGAGTCGATCCGGCTCGCGGGCGGCGTCCCGGTGCCGGTCGTCGCCGACGAGACGACCGGTTACCGCGTCTCCGTGGAGCAGTTGGAGGCGGCCCGTACGGAGCGCACCAAGGTGCTGCTCTTCGTCTCCCCCTCGAACCCCACCGGCGCGGTCTACACCCGGGCGCAGGTCGAGGAGGTCGGCCGCTGGGCCGCCGAGCACGGCCTGTGGGTGCTCACCGACGAGATCTACGAGCACCTGGTCTACGGCGACGCGGAGTTCTCCTCCCTGCCCGTGGTCGTCCCGGAGCTGGCGGACAAGTGCATCGTCGTCAACGGTGTCGCCAAGACGTACGCGATGACCGGCTGGCGGGTGGGCTGGGTCATCGGCCCGAAGGACGTGGTGAAGGCCGCGACCAACCTCCAGTCGCACGCCACCTCCAACGTCTCCAACGTGGCGCAGGTCGCGGCGCTGGCCGCCGTCTCCGGTGACCTGGAGGCCGTCGCGAAGATGCGCGAGGCGTTCGACCGCCGCCGGCGCACCATCGTGCGGATGCTCAACGAGATCGACGGCGTCGAGTGCCCGGAGCCGGAGGGCGCGTTCTACGCGTACCCCTCGGTGAAGTCGCTGCTCGGCAAGGAGATCCGCGGCAAGCGCCCGGCCACCTCGGTGGAGCTGGCGGCGCTGATCCTGGACGAGGCGGAGGTCGCGGTGGTGCCGGGCGAGGCGTTCGGCACGCCCGGCTATCTGCGCCTGTCGTACGCGCTCGGCGACGACGACCTCGTCGAGGGCGTCTCGCGGCTCCAGAAGCTGCTGGCGGAGGCCGTGGCCTGACGGCCCCGCGCACCCCTCCGTACGGGTCCCCGGCCACCGGCCGGGGACCCGTATTCGCTTTCGGGCCGCCGCTCGTTCAGGGTCTTATTCGCGCAAAGCCCCTACCGGCGGGCGGGCAGGTGCGGCAAGATCTTCAAATGGAGAGTGTTCGAGCCCGTGGCGAAGCCGCCCGCCGTGATCTGCGCCTGCTGCCGAAGGCCCATCTGCATCTGCACTTCACGGGGTCGATGCGCCCGTCGACCCTGCTCGAACTGGCCGACAAGTACGGCGTGCACCTGCCCGAGGCGCTGCGCGGCGGCGAGCCCCCGAGCCTGCGGGCGACGGACGAGCGCGGCTGGTTCCGCTTCCAGCGGCTGTACGACATCGCGCGGTCCTGCCTGCGCTCCCCCGACGACATCCGCCGGCTGGTGCGCGAGGCCGCCGAGGAGGACGTGCGCGACGGCTCCCGGTGGCTGGAGATCCAGGTCGACCCCACCTCGTACGCGCCCCGGCTGGGCGGCCTCATCCCCGCGCTGGAGATCATCCTCGACGCGGCGGAGACCGCGTCGCGGGAGACCGGCGTCGGGATCCGCGTCCTGGTCGCCGCGAACCGGATGAAGCACCCGCTGGACGCCCGTACCCTCGCCCGGCTCGCGGTGCGCTACGCCGACCGGGGCGTGGTCGGCTTCGGCCTCTCCAACGACGAACGCCGCGGTCTCGCGCGCGACTTCGACCGCGCCTTCGCCATCGCCCGCGACGGCGGCCTGCTCGCCGCGCCGCACGGCGGCGAGCTGTCGGGGCCGAGCAGCGTCCGCGACTGCCTGGACGACCTGCACGCGGCCCGGGTCGGCCACGGCGTACGAGCGGCCGAGGACCCCCGCCTGCTGCGCCGGCTCGCCGACCGCGGGGTGACGTGCGAGGTGTGCCCGGCCTCCAACGTGGCCCTGGGCGTCTACGAGAAGCAGGAGGACGTCCCCCTGCGGACCCTGTTCGAGGCCGGCGTCCCGATGGCCCTGGGCGCCGACGACCCCCTCCTCTTCGGCGCCCGCCTGGCCGCCCAGTACGAACTGGCCCGCGAGTACCACGCCTTCACCGACCCCGAACTGGCAGAACTGGCCCGCCAGTCGGTACGCGCCTCAGCCGCCCCGGAACCCCTCCGGACGGACCTCTTGAAGGAAATCGACGAGTGGCTGACGACGACGTGAGACCGGGCCTGTCCGCCTCCTGACGACATCCAGCCCGTCCGGCGTCTGAGGACAACACGGGTCCGGGCCGATCAAGCCCGTCCGGCGCCTGAGAACACCACAGGGCCCAGCCCATCGAGCCCATCCAGCGCCTGAGAACAACGCGGGGCCGGGCCGATCAAGCCGGTCCGGCGCTTGAGGACGACACAGGGCCGAGCCCATCCAGCCCGTCCGGCACCTGAGAACAACACGGGACCGGGCCGATCAGCCCGTCCGGCGCTTGAGGACAACACGAGGCCCGAGCCCAACCAGCCCGTCCGGCGCTTGAGGACAACACAAGCCCCAGCCCAACCAGCCCGTCCGGCGCTTGAGGACAACACAAGCCCCAGCCCAACCAGCCCGTCCGGCGCTTGAGGACCGGGGCCCGGGGCAGAGCCCTGTAGACAAAGCTGAGCCCGGTGGCCGGTCAGAGGCGAACGCCTACCGTCACCGGCTCATTGACCAGCGTCACCCCGAACGCCTCCCGCACCCCGTCCCGCACCTCACGGGCCAGCGCCAGCAGGTCCTCCGTACGGGCCGCCCCCCGATTGGTGAGCGCCAACGTGTGCTTGGTGGAGATGCGGGCCGGGCCCGTCCCGTAGCCCTTGGTGAAGCCCGCCCGGTCGATGAGCCAGGCGGCGGACGTCTTCACCCGTCCGTCCTCCCCCGGGAAGGCCGGCGCGGCGACGTCCGGGCCGAGGCGCTCGGCGACGCGGGTGAGGAAGGCGGCGTGCTCGGCCTCGGTGAGGACCGGGTTGGTGAAGAAGGACCCGGCCGACCAGGTGTCGTGGTCGTCGGGGTCCAGCACCATGCCCTTGCCCGCGCGCAGGGCGAGCACGGCCGTACGGGCGGTGGCGGCGGGTACCCGGTCGCCGGGTTCGACGCCGAGGGCCCGGGCCGTCTCCGCGTACTTGATGGGCGCGGACAGCCCGCCCGCGTCCTCCAGTTCGAACCGCACGCGCAGCACCACATAGCGCGTGGGGTCCTCCTTGAAGCGGCTGTGGCGGTAGGAGAAGCCGCACTCGGCGTTGGGGACGGTCACGACCTCACCCGCACGCCGGTCGTAGGCGACGACCTCGGTGATGGTGGCGGAGACGTCCTGGCCGTACGCGCCGACGTTCTGGATCGGGGTCGCGCCGGCGGAGCCGGGGATGCCCGCCAGGCACTCGACGCCGGCCAGCCCGGCCTCGACGGCGTGGGCCACGGCGTCGGACCAGTTCTCGCCCGCGGCCAGCTCCAGGCGGGCGCCGTCCAGCGTGCGGCCGGCCGTGGCGACGCGCAGGGCGGTGCCCTCGAACCCCTTGTCCGAGATGACCAGGTTGCTGCCGCCGCCGATGACGAGCAGCGGGGTGCCGGCGGCGTCGGCCTCCCGTACGGCGGCGACGACCTCGTCGTCGGTGACGGCGGTGATCAGGCGGGTCGCGGGGCCGCCGAGCCGGAAGGTGGTCAGTGGGGCGAGGGGGGCGTCGTGGAGTTCCTGCACGCGCCCAAGGGTACGGGGGCGCCGCCGCGGGCCCCGATCGGTGGTGGCCGGCCGGGCCCGCGGCGGTACGAGCCGTACGAGCGGTACGAGCGGGCTCAGACGGCGACCGGGGACTTCCGCTCAGCCGGGGCCTGTCCGTCCGGTCCGTCCGGCTCCTGGTCCATGCGGCGGCGGGCGGGTATCAGGGCCGCCGCCCCGGCCGCCAGCGCGACGGCCGCGGCGCCCACCCACAGGGCTGGGGCCAGCCCGTCCACGAACCGTGTGGCGCTCTCGTAGCCGCCCTGGGAGGAGAAGACCGTGGCGAGCACGGCCACGCCGAGCGCGCCTCCCACCTCGCGCATCGCGTTGTTGGCCCCCGAGGCGATGCCCTGCTCGCTGGGACGGACGGTGGACATCGCCAGGTTGGCGGCGGGGGCGAAGTACATCCCCATGCCGATGCCGCTGACGATGAGGCTCGGGAGCTGCTGCGCGTACGAGATGTCGGGGCTGAGCACCAGGGCGAACAGGGCGAGGCCCAGCGCCTGGAACGCGAGGCCCACCGCGACGACGGGGCGTCCGCCGATGCGGTCGGAGAGGTAGCCGGCGATGGGCGCGACGATCATCGGCATGCCGGTCCACGGGAGCATGCGCAGCCCGGCCTCGGTGGGCGAGTAGCCGAGGACGTTCTGGAGGAACTGGCTGAGCAGGAAGATCGAGCCGAACATCCCCACGAACATCAGCAGGCTGGCCGCGTTGATCGCCGAGAAGCCCCGGCTGCGGAAGAGCCGCATGGGGAGCATGGGGTGGGCGGCGCGCAGTTCGTACGCGACGAAGGCGACGAGCAGCGCCGCGCCCGCTATCAGCCCGGTGAGGACGGGGCCGCTGGTCCAGCCGTCCGGGTTGGCGCGGACCAGGGCGTAGACGACGCCGAACAGGCCGAAGCTGGCGAGCGCGGTGCCGGGGAGGTCGAGCCGGGCGTCCGGGCGGTGGCTCTCCTTCAGGCGCAGCCGGGCGAGGGGGAGCAGGGCGAGGCCGATCGGGACGTTCAGCCAGAAGATCCACTGCCAGGAGATGTGTTCGGTCAGGGCGCCGCCGATGAGCGGGCCGGAGGCGACGGCGAGCCCGTTGACCGCGCCCCAGATGCCGTACGCCATGCCGCGGCGGGCGGCGGGCACGGCAGCGGTGAGCAGGGTCAGCGTGAGCGGCATCATGACCGCGGCGCCGACGCCCTGCACGGCGCGGGCGGCGATCAGGCCGTCGATGCCGGGGGCGAGGGCCGCGGCGGCGGAGGCGGCGGTGAACAGGGCGGTTCCGGCGATGAAGAGCCGGCGGCGGCCGAAGCGGTCGCCGAGCGCGGCGCCGGACATCAGCAGGACGGCGAAGGTGAGGGTGTAGGCGCTGACGGTCCATTCGAGGTCGGCCAGCTCGCCGCCGAGGTCCTCGCGGATGGAGGGCAGGGCGGTGGTGACGACGAGGTTGTCGAGGGCCGCCATGAAGCCGGCGGCGCTGGTGATGATCAGGGCCCAGACGACGGTGGAGCGGCTGCTCCGGGTCGGGTCCGGTGGACGGTTCATTTCTCCCCCAGTTGGTTAGTTATTGATTACTAATTTTCGTGGACACAGAAAAGCGCGCCATCCCATGACGCCGGCCGGCGTCATGGCCCGCAGGGGGACGTGTCGTTGACGCCCGCCCACAGGCGGTGCCCGGGCGGGAAGCCCAGCGACACGAGGACGTTGATGAGCATCCCCTGCGCCAGGAACGACGTCGTCGCGTTCGCATCCGCCCCGATGGCCAGATGGATCGTGTCCCACAGCTCCTGCCAGCCGGCCCGCAGCGAGTCGCCGAACTCGCGGTCGCCGGCGGCCTCGGCCGACGCCACCGCCACGTACATCTGCATCTGCAGGAGCAGCTTGTCCGGGTCGCTGGCGATGAGGTCCTGGTACGCCGCCCCCATGGAGCGCAGCGCCTCGTCCCCCTCCAGCCCCTCGGACGCCGCCCTGAAGACCTCGATGTTCTCCTGGAGGCAGCGGTCGGCGGCGGCCAGGAAGATGGCCTGCTTGTTCGGGAAGAGGCGGAAGAGATACGGCTGCGAGACGCCGACGCGCTTGGCGATGACCTCGGTGGAGGTGCCCTTGTAGCCGCCGCGCGCGAATTCGGTCATCGCCGCGCGGATGACGCTCTCGCGCCGCTCCTCCGCACTCATCCTGACCATGCGAGTAAGTTAGTGTCCAATCACTAACCAGGTCAAGAGGTAAGGGGCGCCCGCAGTGGGCGGGCGCCCCTTACCTCCGCTGCCGCTCGTACCGCTCAGGCGAGCCGGACCACCGCGCGGGCCATGCCCAGCACCTTCTGACCCGCGCTCATCGCGGTGAGGTCGACCCGGACCGTACGGGCCTCGTCGTCGAGCTTGGCCGCGACCTTGGCGGCGACCTCGATGACCGCCCCCTCGCCGTCGTCGGCGACCACGACGGGCTTGGTGAACCGCACGCCGTACTCGACGACCGCCGCCGGGTCGCCGGTCCAGTCGGTGACCACGCGGACCGCCTCGGCCATGGTGAACATGCCGTGCGCGATGACGTCCGGCAGCCCGACCTCCTTGGCGAACTTCTCGTTCCAGTGGATCGGGTTGAAGTCGCCGGAGGCGCCCGCGTACCGCACGAGTGTGGCGCGGGTCACCGGGAAGGACTGCGCCGGGAGTTCGGCGCCGACCTCGACGGCGTCGTACGAGACCTTCGCTGTCATCTGCGTCACTCCCCCTCGGCGGCGCGCGCCACCAGCATCGTGTGCGCGGTCACCACGTGCTCGCCGTCCGCGTCGCGCACCTCGCCGCGCACGGACAGGACGTCGTTGCCGGCCAGCGACTTGACCGACTCGATGGTCGAGACGACGGTGAGCAGGTCGCCCGCCCGTACCGGCCGGGTGTAGGCGAACTTCTGGTCGCCGTGCACCACCCGGCTGTAGTCCAGGCCCAGCTGAGGGTCCTCGATGACCTGCCCGGCGGCCTTGAAGGTGATCGCGAAGACAAAGGTCGGCGGGGCGATCACATCGGGGTGGCCGAGGGCCCGCGCGGCCTCGGCGTCGACGTACGCCGGGTTGGCGTCGCCGACCGCCTCGGCGAACTCGCGGATCTTCTCCCGGCCGACCTCGTACGGCGCGGTGGGCGGGTAGGTCCGTCCGACGAAGGACTGGTCGAGCGCCATCGGCTCGGTACCTCCTGTTGTTTGCGTGCGGATGGGTACAGGTACCACAGGCGCGTACAGGTATCTCGGACAGGCACGGATAGCTCGGGCAGGCGTCCCGGGCACATACCAACGCCGCGAGGCCGCCCCCAAAAAATGGGGACGGCCTCGCAAACGAGCCTTTTTTACCGCGTTTCGCGGTGCGCGGTGTGCGCGTTGCAACGCGGGCAGTGCTTCTTCATTTCAAGACGGTCCGGGTTGTTGCGCCGGTTCTTCTTGGTGATGTAGTTCCGCTCCTTGCACTCCACGCAGGCCAGCGTGATCTTCGGGCGGACGTCGGTGGCAGCCACGTGAGTGCTCCTTGACGGATGGAAGGGTTAACGCATAAAAGAGTAGCCGACCGGAGGACCGACCCCACAATCGGCTACTGTGTGTAGCGGTGACCGGACTTGAACCGGTGACACAGCGATTATGAGCCGCTTGCTCTACCGACTGAGCTACACCGCTGAGATGCGAGAGGTATCCCCGCCCGAAGGCGAGGTACTTCTCACACCAGAGCCCCAATACGGAATCGAACCGTAGACCTTCTCCTTACCATGGAGACGCTCTGCCGACTGAGCTATTGGGGCGAGCGATGAAGACATTACACGCTCGGCCGCCGAACGTGAAATCCGTATCTGTCCCCTGTCGTCACTTGCCCCAACCACCCCTCGAACCACACCGGTACGACTATTCGTCGCCTGCTCGAAGCGGCCCCCGCCGCGCCCTAGGCTCGGACCACGCTGCGTGATCTTGCACGCCCCGGCCCTTCGAGGAGCGCGATGCCCGACAGCCAGTCGCAGCCCCCCACGAACCCCGACGGCGAGGCTGCCGGAGGCGCCGACGCCCCCGCCGGGCCCACCGCCCCCGACTGGACGGCCCTCGTCCTGTGCGGCGCCCGGCTCGCCGACGGCCGCACCGTGGACGTACGGCTGAGCGGCGGGACCATCGAGGCCGTCGGCACCCCCGGCAGCCTCGCCCCCGGCACCCGCGTCGACCTCAACGGCTACCTGCTGCTGCCCGCCCCCGCCGAGCCGCACGCGCACACCGACACCGCCCTCACGGCCGAAGCGGACGCCGAGGGCCCCGCCCCGCACACCCTCGAAGACGTCCAGCGCCGCACCACCGAGGCCGCCCTCCTGCACCTCGGCCACGGTGCCACGGCGCTCCGCAGCCATGTGCGGATCGGCGACGTACAGGGGCTGCGTTCGCTCGAAGCCGTGCTCCAGGCCCGCCGGGCGCTGCGCGGGCTCACCGACCTCACCGCCGTCGCCGTCCCCCGGCTGCTGACCGGCGCCGCCGGGGCGGACGGCCTCGCCATACTGCGGGACGCCGTGAAGATGGGCGCGTCCGTGATCGGCGGCTGCCCGGACCTCGACCCCGACCCGACCGGCTACACCGAGGCCGTCCTGGAGATCGCCGCCGAGCACGGCTGCGCCGTGGATCTGCACACGGACGGTGACGACCCGGCGCGGCTGGCCCGGCTCGCGGCGATGGCCGGCCGGCTCCGGCCCGGCGTCACCCTGGGCCCGTGCGGCGGCCTCGCCCGGCTGCCGCACGACCTGGCCGTACGGGCCGCCGAGCAGCTGGCGGCGGCGGGCGTCAGCGTCGTCTGCCTGCCCCAGGGCGACTGCTGCGCGCTGGAGCAGCGCGAGGCGCGCGTCTCGCGGTGCGCACCGGTGCGGCTGCTGCGCGCGGCCGGCGTCGCGGTGGCCGCCGGGAGCGGCGCGCTGCGGGACGCGGCCAACCCCGTGGGGCGCGGCGATCCGCTGGAGGCCGCCTATCTGCTGGCGTCGCGCGGTGAGCTGCGGCCGCGGGAGGCGTACGAGGCGGTCAGCACGGCGGCGCGGGCCGTGCTGGGGCTCCCGCAGGTGCGGGTGGAGGCGGGGTTCCCTGCGGAGCTGCTGGCCGTACGCGGCGAGAGCGTCGCGGAGGTCCTCTCCCTCGCGTACAGCCGCACAGTGGTGCACCGGGGGCGGGTGGTGGCCCGTACGAGCGCGGTGCGGGAGTACTGCGACTCGGCCGCGGTGATCGCCCTCGACCTGCCGCGTCAGTCGGCGCGCGGGGGCGGAGGCGGGGGCGGGGGCGGAGGCCGGATGTCGTGACGGAGGGCGGGGCGGCCGGGCCCTTGGACGAAAGCTGAACTCTTCCGCGAAAGCTGAGCTCTTCCGCGGAAGCCGGACCCTTTTACGAAAGCTGAAACGCTGCTACGAAAAGGGGCCGGCCTCCCCGGAGAAGCCGGCCCCTCGCTCAGGGCTGTCAGCCCCCGTACAGGGAGCTGTTGGCCCCGTTGACCCCGCCGTGGCCCGTGGCGCCGCGGGCTCCCGCTGCCGCGGAAGCGATTCCGGCGATCATCTTCTCGGCGTCGACCGCCGTGGCGTTCTCGGGAGCGGTGACCTTCTCACCGCCGTCGCCGAACGTCATCTTCAGCGGCACCTCGCCCTTGACCTTCGTCTTCTCCGCGAGGGGCGCGAGGTCCATGGAGGCGGCGGAGAGCTTGCCGTTCTTGAGGGCGAAATCGACGGAGACCTTGGCGTCCGGGATCTCCTTGAAGTCCTCTTCCTTGGGCATTCCGGTGCCGGGCGAGATCTCGTCGGCGAACGGCCGCAGCTTGTCGAAGACGCTCTTGATGAGCGTACGGAACGGCGCGGTGGCGATCACGTGGTCGGCGCCGTCGCGCTTGCCGCCGTCCTTGACCGCGACCTCGTGGTTCACGACGCCCTTGATCTCGTCAAGGATCTTCTTCTGCGTCTTCTCGCTGAGCGTGGGCTCGGCGGAGGGCTTCTTGCCGCCCTTGGCCTTCGACTGCTTCTCGGCGGCCTTCTTCATCGCCTTGGTGTCGACCTTGACCCACTCGCCGTCGAGGATCTTGTCGGCGAATTCGAGACCTTTGGGGAGCGTCGCGTGCATCTCCTCCTTGGTCGGCGCCGGCGAACCCGTCATCTTCGCCATGGCCTTCACATCGACGCGGTAGTACACCGTGTCGCCGATGAAGCGGCCTTCCACCAGATCGCCCTCGGCGCCCGAGATCTTCATCAGGGAACCGGTGACATCCTCCTGCTCCGTGTCCTCCAGGGCCTTCTTCGACTCCGCGGAGAAGGTGACCTTCAGTTTCGACATCGCCTTGGCCATGGCCGGCGGAATCGGTTCGTCGCTGCCCTTGGACATCGCGACCAGCTGGTCCGGGGCGGCGTCGAGGCCCATCTCCACCGAGAGCGAGTGCTGCTTGCCCAGCGAGTCGAAGGCGTTCGACAGCTGCTTCTCGGGGGACAGGTTCTGCTCCGTACCGCAGGCGACGGCGCCGGCGGTAAGGGCTGCGACGCAGCCGACGGCGGACATGGTCTTGCGTATGCCGGTGATGACGAACTCCCTCGTATCTGCCGCGGGGCGGTTTTCGACCCCACGTTGATGATCACCAGAGGTGACTCTTGAGTGGCGGAGAAGGTTGCACGGCGTACGGTCGGAATTATGCGCATTGTCATCGCTGGTGGACATGGTCAGATCGCACTCCGGCTTGAGCGGCTGCTCGCCGAGCGAGGGGACGAGGTCGCGGGCATCATCCGCAGACCCGAACAGGCGGGGGACCTGCTCGCCGCGGGCGCGGAGCCGGTCGTCTGCGACCTGGAGTCGGCGTCCGTCGAGGACGTCACCCGGCATCTGGAGGGCGCGGACGCCGCCGTCTTCGCGGCGGGCGCGGGCCCGGGCAGCGGCGCGGACCGCAAGGACACCGTGGACCGCGGCGCGGCCACCCTCTTCGCCGACGCCGCCGAGCGCGCGGGCGTACGCCGCTTCCTGATCGTCTCCTCCATGGGCGCCTCCGACAGCCCGCCGCCCGGCACCGACCCCGTCTTCGCCTCCTACCTCCGCGCCAAGGGCGCCGCGGACGACGACGTACGGGCCCGCTTCGGCCTCGACTGGACCGTCCTGCGGCCGGGCCGGCTGACGGACGACGCGGGCACCGGCCTGGTGACCCTCGCCGAATCCACCGGCCGCTCCGACGTCACCCGCGACGACGTGGCGGCGACCCTGGCCGCGCTGCTGTACGCCCCGGCCACGGCGGGGCGCACGCTGGAGCTGATCGGGGGCGACACCCCGGTGGCGGAGGCGGTCGAGGCGGTGGCCGGGGGCTGACCGGGCGGGGGCCGGGGCGTACCGGGCCTCTCCGCCCGGCCCGCACGCCGCCCCGCCACGGCCCTGCCCTCCGCGCGGTGCTCGATCCGCCCGGTCGCGCCCTCCTCTCCACCGGGCGGCTTCGCCGCGCCGCGGTCCGGGGCGGCGGTACGGCGAAGTCAACAGCGGGCGTGAGCTGTCGGGGGCGGTGTCCGCCGTGGGCGGGACCCACGGCGGACACCCGGCGGCGGCTCCCAGCGCCCGGCGCGGTTCACGAGAGGGGTGGCGCGTCCCACAGGTCGGTGCTGTACGAGCCGAGGAGCGCGCCGATACGGGCCAGGGCTTCGGTGGCGGGCAGCGGGTCCAGCCGGCGGCCGTCCCGCAGCCGCAGCGCGACCCGGTCGTCGGCGGCTTCCCGCGCGCCGATCACCGCCTGGTACGGCACGAGGCGGGCGGCCCGGATACGGGCGCCCAGGGTTCCGTGCTCCGGCCCGGAGACCTCGGCCCGCAGCCCTTGCTCGACGCAGCGCCGTACGAGCCGTTCGGCGTGCGGCAGTTCGGCTTCGCCGACGGGAAGGGCCACGAGCTGGGTGGGGGCGAGCCAGCCGGGGAACGCGCCGCCGTGCACCTCGATGAGCTGGGCCACGGCCCGTTCCACGCTGCCGATGACGCTCCGGTGGACCATGACGGGCCGGTGCCTGGCACCGTCCGGGCCGATGTAGTGGAGATCGAACCGCTCCGGCTGGTGGAAGTCGATCTGGACGGTGGACAAGGTGGCCTCGCGGCCGGCGGCGTCGGTGACCTGTACGTCGATCTTCGGCCCGTAGAACGCCGCCTCACCTTCCTCCGCCTCGTACGCCGCACCGGAACCGTCGAGGACCTCGGTCAGCAGGGCGGTGGCGCGCTCCCACATGGCGGGGTCGGCGACGTACTTCCCGCCCGGCCCCGGCAGGGAGAGCCGGTAGCGGGCGGGGCGGATGCCGAGGGCCCCGTACGCGCGCCGAATCAGCTCCAGGGCGGCGCGCGCCTCGTCGGCGGCCTGGTCCAGGGTGCAGAAGATGTGCGCGTCATTGAGCTGGATGGCCCGTACCCGGGTCAGCCCGCCGAGCACCCCGGACGGCTCGGAGCGGTACATGCCGCCCAGCTCGGCCATCCGCAGGGGCAGCTCGCGGTAGCTGTGGGGCCGGGAGCGGAAGATCAGCGCGTGGTGCGGGCAGAGGCTGGGCCGCAGGACGACCTGCTCGCCGCCGAGGTCCATGGGCGGGAACATGTCCTCGCTGTAGTGCGACCAGTGCCCGGAGATCTCGTAGAGGTCCCGTTTGCCGAGTACGGGCGAGTACACGTGCCGGTACCCCGCCCGGCGCTCGGCGCCGCGTACGTACTCCTCCAGGGCGTGCCGTACGGCCGCCCCGTCCGGCAGCCAGTAGGGCAGCCCCGAGCCGATCAGCGGGTCGGTATCGAACAGCCCGAGCTCGCGGCCGAGCTTGCGGTGGTCGTGCATGGCGGTCTCCTCGCGGACAGTGCGGGTCGCGAGGCGGGTGACCACACGGCGAAGCCCCGGGGCACTCGCCCCGGGGCTTCGGTCGTAAGACAGATATCAGCGCGCCGGGACACTCTCCGGCGTCGTCGTCATGCTCATCGCAGCGCGCTTCATGGCAGAAAAGTTAACAGGGCCGGTCGATATCCGCGCGGCAATATTTCGCAGGGGGCGGCGGCGATGGAAAACAGGCCCGTTGCCCGCGTCACGCCATGCCACGCCACGCCACGCCACGCCGTCCAGGCTCGTCGCGCCACTGGAACACAACGCAAAAACGGCCCCTGCCCTGCGAAAACGCAGAACAGAGACCGCTTCTTTGCCTGTGGCGGCGCCAGGGTTCGAACCTGGGTAGGCTGAGCCGGCAGATTTACAGTCTGCTCCCTTTGGCCACTCGGGCACACCGCCAAGGATTGCTGCCCGTGACCGCCGCTTGGCGGCGCTCTGTGGCAACGACGTAAACCATACCCGATGACCAGGGGTGGTCCGCCACTCGATTCGACGCCGCCGGATCGGGTGCGGGTGACTAGGCTGGCAGAGCGGCCCGTGGGCCGTAACCCCTGATGGATCTACGTACGAGGAGCCAACTCAATATGGCCGACTCCAGTTTCGACATCGTCTCGAAGGTCGAGCGGCAGGAGGTCGACAACGCCCTCAACCAGGCGGCGAAGGAGATCTCGCAGCGCTACGACTTCAAGGGCGTCGGCGCTTCGATCGACTGGTCCGGCGAGAAGATCGAGATGCGCGCCAACTCCGAGGAGCGGGTGAAGGCGGTCCTCGATATCTTCGAGACCAAGCTGGTCAAGCGGGGCATTTCGCTGAAGACGCTGGACGCGGGCGAGCCGCAGGCGTCCGGCAAGGAGTACCGGATCTCCGCCTCGGTCGAGGAGGGGATCACGCAGGAGAACGCGAAGAAGGTCGCCAAGATCATCCGCGACGAGGGCCCCAAGGGCGTCAAGGCGCAGGTGCAGGGCGACGAACTGCGGGTGACCTCGAAGAGCCGGGACGACCTCCAGACCGTCCAGCAGCTGCTCAAGGGCACGGACCTGGACTTCGCGATCCAGTTCGTGAACTACCGCTGATCACCTGAACCGATCCGCGCGGGCGCTGCCAGGCCGGGCGAGCGGGGCGCGAGGGGGCACGTCACCGAGGACGACCTCGGCGGCAGCCCTCGCCGCGCCCCCTCGCCCCGGCCACCGGCGCGCGGATGTCCGAACGCGAGCGACGGCTCGGCGCGAGCGGGCCACTTCCGCAGCGCCTTGACGCCCCCTCGCCCCCTCGGCCCGTCGCCCGTCGCCCGTCGCCCGTCGCCCGTCGCCCGTCCGGCAGTGCCGCATAGGAGCGCGAGAGATACAGGGCAAGCGCCGCCATAAGCCGATACCGCGCACCCACCCGCCCCCTTCACGCTCTGTACATCAAAGCTGACCAACGGTAGCGTCCCTGCTATGAGGGGGATTTGGACGTACTGGGGCTATTTGGCGGCGGCTTTCCTGATCGCGGCCTGGGGAAGCGGAGCCGCGCCCGCGGTCATCGTGTTTCTGTCTCTGGCGGTCGTGGCATACGCCGGCTTCCAGTTTCCTGTGTGGTGCGGAGCGGTGAATCGCAACGGCACGTACTGCCGGCGCAACGCCATGGGGATCTTGATGGGGTGCGGCCTTCGTCAACACCGTTGGCAGAAGATGAAGATGATCGTCCTGCGCAGCAAGGCCGGGGATTTCTCCAGGGCGGTCTTCCCCACAGCCAAGGAGAAGTTCGGCGCGTTCATCACGGTAGGCGGGCTCGCGTCTGCCATCGCGGCCGTCGTGGTGCCCCTGGTGACTGGTTGAGGCGGAGAATTCCGCCGTCGATCCCGCTCCTCCGCCTCCGCCCTACGCCGTCGTCGCCCGGCTTCGGCCGGTCGGGGCGGTCGGGGCGGTCGGCGGGGTTCCCGGCAGGTCGAGGTGGGCGCGGTACCAGGGGGACGAGGACGCGAAGGACGCGGCGAAGCCCGGGCCCGGGGCGAGGCCGAGCTCCCGCCAGATGCGGGAGCTGTCGAACCAGTGGTCGACGCCGAAGAGGGACAGGGCGTGGAGGTCCTTCGGGGAGTCGGCCAGGCGTTCCCGCGCCTGCTCGTAGTCGAGGTCCGTACGCGCGGCCGGCAGGCCCAGGTGTGTGGCGAGGGCGTCGGTCAGTTCCGCGCCGGAGACCGGGTCGGGGTGGTTGACCGCGAAGGCGCCCGGTATCGGGCGGGGGGCCAGGGCGGTGGCGAGGATGGCACCGGCCAGGGCGTCGGCGTGGATGGCGGACTGCTGTACGCGGCCCCCCGCCACCCGGGCGCGCAGCGCGGTGTACACGCTCAGCAGGGCGGGGACGACCCAGCGGTCCCCCGCGCCGTACACGAGGTGCGGGCGGAGTACGGTGCCGCCCGCGGCGAGGACGGCGCGTTCGGCGTCGGCACGGCTGCGGCTGGTGGCCGAGGCCGGGGCGATGGGCAGCCGCGTGGTGTCCGCTCGTGAGAACGGGCCGCGGCCGTGCACCGCGGCCGTACTCAGGCAGACGATGCGTCCCACGCCCGCCCGGACCGCCTCCCCCACCAGCGCCTCCGTGCCCCGGGCGTTGACCTGTTGGCTCTCCGCCGCACCGGCGCCGATCCGCGAGGCGCAGTGAATGACGGTGTCGACGCCCTCGCAGGCCCCGCGCAGAGTGGCCGGATCCGCGAGGTCGGCGCGCCAGTGCTCCGCCCCGTCGCGGGTACCGGACGGGCGTCTCGTGAGCAGCCGTACACGCAGGCCGGGCACGGACAGGGCCGCCTCGGCCACGCGGTGGCCGATGAAGCCGTGCGCGCCGGTGATCAGGAGGCCGCGGCCGGCACCGGCGCCGGGCGTGGCGGGTGTCGGGGTCCGGAACTGCTGCATGTCTCCCTCGTCTCTCCTGGGTGGTCGGGCGGCGGGGGGGGGGGGGGGGGGGGGGGGGGAAAGGGGGGGGGGGGGGGGGGGGGGGGGGGGGGGGGGGTTGTGTTCTTTTTTTGGGGTGTGGGCGGGGGGAGGGGGGAGGTCGCCCTGG
>NZ_JBWKFF010000031.1:0-80228 GCF_056434425.1 Streptomyces sp. NPDC044033
GCGTTGACTTTTGGCACGCTGTTGAGTTCTCAAGGAACGGACGCTTCCTTTGTGACCGTTTCACCGGTCTCTCCGGGCGCTTCCCTTCGTGTTCCACCACTCTATCAGTTCTTTTCCCGCTCTCTTACCGCCTGTTTTCCGCAGAAATGCAGACACACAGAAGCGAATCCGAGAATTGGATCAGTATCCGATAGGTGCCGCCCTCCGACTCGCTCGCAGTTGACTGCGTGCCTCGGTCGTGGGCAGGGATACGACAGTACATGCCCCGCAGGACCGAGGCAAATCGATTCCGCGCTCCCCCTGATGATCTGGATGACCGAGTGGGCCTCCAAGGGGGCTCGCATGGGACCGCACTCTTATGGATCTTGTGTGCGGAATCCGCCGTTCCTATGACTTACCCTTCTGACCAGTGCGTCGTCCGGTACAGGTAGTGGCGGCGCGTGATGAATCTCCGCCCCTGGGAGGCTTCCCATGACCACCGTGACGTCCCCGCTCACCGGACGCGCCATCGGACTCGCGGCAGTGCCCGACCCGGTCTTCTCCGGCGCGATGGTGGGACCCGGTACCGCCGTCGACCCGGTTCGTGAACCGTCCGAGGCCGTGGCGCCCGTGGACGGTGTCATCGTCTCCCTGCACCCCCACGCGTTCGTCGTGGTGGACGCCGAGGGACACGGTGTGCTGACCCACCTCGGCATCGACACCGTTCAGCTCAACGGCGAGGGCTTCGAGCTGCTCGTCAACAAGGGCGACACCGTCACCCGCGGCCAGGCCGTCGTGCGCTGGAACCCCGCCGCCGTCGAAGAGGCCGGCAAGTCGCCGGTCTGCCCGGTCATCGCGCTGGAGGCCACCGCCGACGCGCTCGGCGACGTCCGCGAAGAGGGCGACATCAAGACCGGTGACACGCTCTTCACCTGGCAGTGATCCCGGGCCGTCGCTGACGGCGCGTACGACATCCACCGTGGCGGCCGGAGCCGCCGCATCAACTGGAGACAGGTGAAATGGAGACAACGCTGCGAGGCGTCGGTGTGAGCCACGGTGTGGCGATCGGCGAGGTACGGCACATGGGCACGGCGGTCCTGGAGCCGCCGGCGAAGCAGATCCCCACGGACGAGGCTCCGCGTGAACAGGGGCGCGCGCGCCAGGCCGTGGAGGCCGTGTCCGCCGACCTCATCGCACGCGGGAACCTGGCGGGCGGCGAGGCCCAGGCCGTGCTTGAGGCCCAGGCCATGATGGCTCAGGACCCCGAGCTGATGGCCGACGTCGAGCGGCGCATCGCGGTGGGCAGCACCGCGGAGCGGGCGGTGTACGACGCCTTCGCCTCCTACCGGGCGCTGCTGGCCGGGGCCGGCGAGTACCTGGCGGGCCGGGTCGCCGACCTGGACGACGTACGGAACCGCATCGTGGCGCGGCTGCTGGGCGTGCCGATGCCGGGCGTGCCGGACAGCGACGAGCCGTACGTGCTGATCGCGCGGGACCTCGCGCCCGCCGACACCGCGCTGCTGGACCCGGCGCTCGTGCTCGGCTTCGTGACCGAGGAGGGCGGGCCGACCAGCCACAGCGCGATCCTCGCCCGCGCGCTCGGGGTGCCGGCCGTGGTCGCGCTGCCCGGTGCGAGCGAGATCGTCGAGGGCACGGTCGTCGCGGTGGACGGCAGCACGGGCGATGTCTTCGTCGAGCCGGACGCGGCCAAGCGCGCCGAGCTGACCGGCGCCGCGGAGGCCCGTAAGGCCGCTCTCGGCGCGTCGTCCGGGCCGGGGGCCACCTCCGACGGGCACAAGGTGCCGCTGCTGGCGAACATCGGCGGGCCCGGCGATGTACCGGCCGCGGTCGAGGCCGGCGCGGAGGGCGTGGGTCTGTTCCGTACCGAGTTCCTCTTCCTGGACGACAGCTCCAAGGCGCCGTCCGAGGAGAAGCAGGCCGAGGTCTACCGCGAGGTCCTGGCGGCGTTCCCCGAGGGCCGGGTCGTCGTGCGGGTGCTGGACGCCGGGGCGGACAAGCCGCTGGACTTCCTGACGCCGTCGGACGAGCCCAACCCGGCGCTCGGGGTGCGGGGGCTGCGCAGCCTCCTCGACCACCCGGAGGTGCTGCGCACACAGCTGGCGGCGCTCGCCAAGGCTGTCGAGGGGCTGCCGGTCTACCTTGAGGTCATGGCCCCGATGGTGGCCGACCGGGCCGATGCCAAGGCGTTCGCGGACGCGTGCCGCGAGGCCGGGCTCCAGGCGAAGTTCGGCGCGATGGTGGAGATCCCCTCCGCCGCGCTGCGGGCCCGCTCCATCCTCCAGGAGGTGGAGTTCCTGTCGCTGGGCACCAACGACCTCGCGCAGTACACCTTCGCGGCCGACCGTCAGGTCGGCGCGGTCTCCCGGCTGCAGGATCCCTGGCAGCCCGCGCTGCTCGACCTGGTCGCCGCGTCGGCCGAGGCCGCCAAGGCCGAGGGAAAGAGCTGCGGTGTGTGCGGTGAGGCCGCGGCCGATCCGCTGCTCGCCTGCGTGCTGACCGGTCTGGGTGTCACCAGCCTGTCCATGGGCGCCGCGTCCATCGCGTATGTGCGCGCCACGCTGGCCAAGCACACGCTGGCGCAGTGCGAGCGCGCCGCCGCCGCGGCCCGCGCCGTGGACTCCGCCGACGAGGCCCGTCGGGCCGCGCAGGCGGTGCTCTCCGGCGAGTGAGCCGGATGTGAGTTGCCTTGAGGGGCGTTCCACCGTGAGGTGGAACGCCCCTCGTGCGTCAGGACGCCTCCTCCCCCTCCGGTGGCCGTACGAGGGCGGTGCCCGCGAGGTACTCCACTCCGTGCTCGGGTGGGACGGGTTCGCCGGTGTCGGCGTCCGTGCAGTAGGCGGCGAAGACCTCCGCCTCGCTCAGCGGGCGCAGCCAGCCGTCGTGCAGGACCCAGCCGCGGACCCGGTCGTGTCCGCCGGGTGCGGTGGTGCGCAGGACGACGCCGCCGCGGCTCGCGGTCGACAGGCCCGCGGCCAGCACCGTGCAGAAGACGAGGGCCTGCGTCTGCGGCACGTGGAGCAGGCCGTCGGGCCGGGGCTCGGCGTGGAGCACCGCGAGGAGCGGCGCTTCGTCGGCCGGGATGCTGCACACCAGGTGGTGAGCGCCGTGGCCGGCTGCCTCAAGGAGCAGCCGCAGGGCGTGCGAGGCGCGGTCGAACGCGTCGTCGGCGCGGTCGTCGCAGCCCCCGCAGCGGCCGGCCCGGGACAGCAGCCCCGTCGCGTACTCCCAGGTCGCCTGGCGTTCGGCCTCGTCGATGAGGTGCGGCAGCAGGTGGTCGATGGGCTGGCCTTCGTACGGCACCGTGCCGCCGGCGGTGCCCAGTTGGGCCGTGTAGCGGGTGCGGCTGGCGGGGGCGTCGGGGTCGAGCCGGGTGTGCGCGCAGAATTCCTCGTAGCCGACGGGGTCGAAGAGGGCGACGGTGATGTGGACGCCCTGTGCGGCGAGCGTCCTGAGCAGTCCTTCCATCTGCCGCAGGTAGGCCGTGTGGTCGTCGAAGGAGAAGGTCTCGTACCGGCGCATGGCCGTGAAGTCCCGCTCGTCGGCGAGCACGGCCACGGTGCTGGGCACTTCTCGGCGCAGCAGGTGCCGTGCGGTCGGTCGCTTTCCGTCGTTCCCGGTGTGCCCCATGGCTCCCCCTCAGCATGAGCGATCAATGCTCACTCAGCGTAACCGGGGGCACTGACACGGCCTCTCGGCTCAGCTGTCGCGGTCGTGGGCGAGCCGCTCGTAGAAGCGCAGGAGTTCGAGGTCGTCGACCGATCCGGGGTTGACGGCCTTCTCCAGCCGGGTGCCTTGCAGGAGCCGTTTGACCGGGACCTCGATGCGTTTGCCGGTGAGGGTGTGCGGGATTCCGGGGACCTCGATGACCTCGTCGGGGACGTGGCGTGGGGAGAGGTGTTCACGGATGGTGTTCTTGATGCGGGTGCGCAGGCCGTCGTCGAGTGCGGCCCCTGGTGCGAGGTGCACGAAGAGGGGCATCCAGTAGCCGCCGTCGGGCTGTTCGACGCCGATGACGAGGGATTCGCGGATCTCGGGGAGCCGCTCGACCGCCTCGTAGATGTCGGCGGAGCCCATCCGTACGCCCTGGCGGTTGAGGGTGGAGTCGGAGCGGCCGTGGATGACGACGGAGCCGCGGGAGGTGAGGGTGATCCAGTCGCCGTGCCGCCAGGCTCCGGGGAACATCTCGAAGTAGCTGTCGCGGTAGCGGCTGCCGTCGGGGTCGTTCCAGAAGTGGATCGGCATGGATGGCATGGGGTTGGTGATGATCAGTTCGCCGACCTCGTCGATGACGGGTTTGCCGTCGGTGTCCCATGCCTGGAGGTCGGTGCCGAGGCAGGGGGCCTGGAGTTCGCCGATGTGGACGGGGAGGGTGGGGACGGCTCCGGCGAAGCAGCTGCACACGTCCGTGCCGCCGCTGACGGAGGCGGTCCACATGTCCTCGGAGATCTCGTCGTGGATCCAGCGGAAGCCGTCGGGCGGCAGCGGTGAGCCGGTGGTGGCGACGCACTTGACGCTGCTGAGGCCGAGGTCGCGGCCGGGGTGGAGGTCCGCTTTGCGGCAGGCCATGACGTAGGCGGCGGAGGTGCCGAAGAGGGTGGCGCCGGTGCGTTCGGCGATGCGCCACTGGGCGGAGATGTCGGGGTGGCCGGGGCTGCCGTCGTACAGCACGAGGGTGGCGCCGACGAGGAGGCCGGAGACGAGGAAGTTCCACATCATCCAGCCGGTGGAGGTGTACCAGAAGAAGCGGTCGCCGGGGCCGAGGTCGCAGTGCAGGCCGAGCTGTTTGAGGTGTTCGATCAGGATGCCGCCCTGGGACTGGACGATGGCCTTGGGGAGGCCGGTGGTGCCGGAGGAGTAGAGCACCCACAGGGGGTGGTCGAAGGGCACCTGCTCATAGACGGGTTCGGTGCCGGCGGAAGTGAGCGCGTCCCATTCGAGGGCGCCTTCGGGGGCCGGGGTGCCGAGGAGCGGGATGTGCACGACGGCGCGGAGCGTGGGCAGTTCGCGGCGCAGTTCGGCGACGGTCTCGGCGCGGTCGTGGCGCTTGCCGCCGTAACGGTAGCCGTCGACGGTGAACAGGACGACGGGTTCGACCTGCTGGAAGCGGTCGAGGACGCTGCGGGCGCCGAAGTCGGGGGCGCAGGAGGTCCATACGGCGCCGACGGCGGCGGCGGCGAGGAGTGCGGTGACGGCCTGCGGGATGTTGGGGAGGTAGCCGCTGACGCGGTCCCCGGGGCGTACGCCGAGGCGGCGCAGCTCGGCGGCGAGGGAGCCGACCTGGCCGCGGAGTTCGGCCCAGGTGACGGTGTGCGGTTCGTGGGTCTCGTCGACGTGGAGGAGGGCGGGCGTGCCGGCCCGGTCGGGGTCGTCGGCGGCGCGCAGCGCGTGTGCAGCGTAGTTGAGAGTGGCGCCGGGGAACCAGGAGGCGCCGGGCATGGCGCGGTCGGCCAGGACGCGCTCGTACGGGGTGGCGAAGCGTACGTCGAACCATTCGGCCGTGGCCTGCCAGAAGCGTTCCAGTTCCTGTACGGACCAGCGGTGGAGCGCGGCGTAGCTCGCGGCGGGGTCGCCGGGGAGGGCGGCGGGTGCGCCGTGTCGCTCGGCGGCCCACTCCTGGAAGCGGGTGACCTGGGCTGCGGCGATGCGGTCCTCGCCGGGCTGCCACAGGGGTTCCGGCTGGGCTGCGGGCTGCGGTGCGGTCGTCATCTGGCGTCTCCCGGGTCACGCGTCGTGGGCGTCGCCGCGCACGAGCGGGGTGTGCGCGGCACGCGGCTGTTCAGGACGATGCCATGTGATCGACTCTCGCACCAGGTCCGGGCCCTGCGGCGGGGGCGGCCGGGGAGCACCGGGGCCACGATCGGCGGTCGGCGGTGCCGCGCCCGGTGTCGCGCGCGGTGTGTGCGGCGGCGGATCCGGCCGGTGGAGGCCGTGGGCGTGCGGTGACGGCGAGGTGGGACGGCGGGATGACCCTGGGTGAACGTGAGTTGAACGGGCCGCCTCTCCGGCGGCGTCGATGGCAGGGTGAGCAGCATGGATGCGCGTGGCCTGGTGCGGTCGGTGAAATCAGTCGGTTCGGGACGGGGGCTGCGGCCTCTGCGTTCGGCGCTGCGGCGGCGGCGCGCGGACGCGGCCGGGCTGCCTCGGCGCGGGGCGGAGCGGGCGCGGGTGCCGGGTGCGGCGCAGGGGGCCGAGCCGCAGCCGGGCGGTGGTGTGGTGCGGTTCGCGCGGTCGTCGCTGCGGGTGCGGGTCGCGGCGGGCGGCGCGGTGTTCTGCGGCTGGGACGGCGCCGGGCCGGAGCCGTCGTACGCGCTGGCGGGGCCCTGTCCGGCGGTGGACGAGCGGGCGGTGCTGGAGCCGGATACGGACGGCGGCTGGCGGGTGGTGTCGGAGCGGGTGCTGGTGGTGGTGGACCGGCACGGCGCGGTGGAGGTGCGGACGCCCGGGGGCGTGGTGCTGCGGCGGGATCTGCCGCCGCGTTGGTGGGAGCCGGTGGACGGGCGGGGGGCTGTGCCGCATGAGGCGGGGGCGGCGGACGCGCAGGCCGGGGCGCGCTGGGTGCAGCGGTCCGAGGTGGCGGCGGACGCGCGGTTCTTCGGGCTGGGCGGCCGGGCGGCCGGGCCCCGGCTGCGGGACGGTTCGTACCGGCTGTGGAACACCGATCCGGGCGGGTCCTTCGAGCCGGGGGACGATCCGCTGTATCTGACGATGCCGGTGCAGTTGGTGGTGGCGGACGCGGGTTCGCATCTGGTCTTCCACGACAACTCGTGGGACGGGCGGGTGGCGTTGCGGGAGGGGGTGGAGGGCGCGGGTTCGGGGCACGACCGGCCGGGCGGGTGCGAGGTGCGGATGGACGGGGGGCCGCTGCGCTACTGGGTGATGGCGGGGACGCCGGCGCGGGTGCTGCACGCGTGGACGGCGCTCACGGGCCCGCCCGCGCTGCCGCCGACGTGGGCGCTGGGGTATCACCACGCGCGCTGGGGGTTCGGGGACGCGGGCGAGGTGCGGCGGGTGGTGGCCGGGTACCGGCAGCGGGGGCTGCCGCTGTCGGCGCTCCATCTGGACATCGACCACTACCGGGGGCACCGGGTGTTCACGGTGGACGGCGAGCGGTTCCCGGATCTGCCGGGGCTGGCGGCGGAGCTGCGCGGGCAGGGGGTGCGGCTGGTGTCGATCGTGGACCCGGCGGTGAAGGCGGAGCCGGGGAACGCGGTGTACGAGAGCGGGGTGGCGGCGGACGCCTTCGTGCGGGACGCGCGGGGGCGGCGGGTGCGGGGCGAGGTGTGGGCGGGCGAGTCGGTCTTCCCGGACTTCACGGAGCCCAGGGTGCGCAAGTGGTGGGGCGGGCTGTACGGGGAGCGGCTGGCGCGGGGGTTCTCCGGGGTGTGGCACGACATGAACGAGCCGGTGTCGTTCGTGGCCTTCGGCGATCCGACGCTGCCGCGTTCGGCGCGGCACGCCCTGGAGGGCCGGGGTGGTGATCATCGGGAGGCGCACAACGTGTACGGGCTGGCGATGGCGCGGGCCGGTTACGAGGGGCTGTGCGAGCTGCGGCCCCAGGAGCGGCCGTTCCTGTTCTCGCGGTCGGGGTGGGCGGGCGTGCAGCGGTACGGCGGCAGTTGGTCGGGGGATGTGGCCACGGGCTGGCCGGGGCTGCGGGCGTCGCTCGCGCTGGTGCTGGGGCTGGGGTTGTGCGGGGTGCCGTATTCGGGGCCGGATGTCGGGGGGTTCACGGGTTCGCCGTCGCCGGAGCTGTTCCTGCGGTGGTTCCAGCTGGGTTCGCTGCTGCCGTTCTTCCGTACGCACGCGTCGATCGGGGCGGGGCGGCGGGAGCCGTGGGAGTTCGGTCCGCGGGTGCTGGAGCACGCGGGGGCGGCGCTGCGGGAGCGGGAGCGGCTCATGCCGTATTTCGTGACGCTGGCGCAGCTCGCGCACCGGACGGGTGCGCCGTATGTGCGGCCGGTGTGGTGGCGTTCGCCGCGGGACCGGGCGTTGCGCGACTGCGAGGACGCGTTCTTGTTGGGCGATTCGCTGCTGGTGGCGCCGGTGCTGGAGGCGGGTGCCCAGTGCCGGGCGGTGCGGCTGCCGCGCGGGCGGTGGTACGACACGGCGACGGGCCGGGCGTACGAGGGGCAGGTGCTGGTGCCGGCGCCGTTGGAGCGGATTCCGGTACTGGCGCGGGCGGGGTCGGTGGTGCCGGTGGCGGGCGCCGGGGGCGGGGTGGAGCTGGAGGTCTGGGAGCCGGCTCCGGGGCGTACGGGCGGGGGCGTGCTGATCCCGGACGCGGGGGACGGCTGGGAGCAGCCGGCGGCGGTGCGGTTCACGACGCGGTGGCGGGATGGGCGGCTGCGGGTCGAGCAGGAGGGGGCGGACGAGGTGGCGTATCCGGTGCGGGTACGGGGGCGGGCGACGGGGTAACGGCCGGCGGCGGAGCGGCTCCGCGCCCTCGTCCGCAGTGGCGCCGTGCCCTCTCGCGATGGCCTGTGTCCTCTTCCCTGGGGCCGTCGTCGTCTTGCGGTGGCCCTGCGTCCTCTTCCCCGGCAGCCGTCGGGCCTGCTAAGTGGAGGGACGACTGACGATGTGGAGGGACCATGCCAAGAATCGCCGCCGTCTCGCGCGTACGCGCCCTGCCCGCCGTATCCGCCCTGCCCGCCGTGTCCTCCCTGGCCGCACGCGCGCTCGCCCTGTCCACCGCCGCTCTCCTCGCACTGGCCCCGGCCGCCTCGGCGCTGGCGCGCCCGGAGCGGGAGCCCAAGGCCCCGAGGGGATTCGTGGCCCTCGGCGACGTCGACCCGACGATCCTTCAGGAGATCCGCTACATCACCCCGCACAACTTCACCGGCCGCCGTGTGGACGGCTATCTGCAGCCGGTGTGTCTCCTGACCCGGCCTGCCGCGCTGGCCCTGCACCGGGTGCAGAGCGGGCTGCTGCGCCGGGGGTACACGCTCAAGGTCTACGACTGCTACCGGCCGAAGCGCGCGGTGGGGGCCTTCGTGGCGTGGGGCAAGGACCTCTCCGATCAGCGGATGAAGGGCGAGTTCTATCCGCGGGTGGACAAGTCGCGGCTGTTCGAGGACGGCTACATCGCCGAGAAGTCGGGGCACAGCCGGGGCAGCACCATGGACCTGACGGTGGTTCGGCGGCCGGCCGTGCCGACCCGGCCGTACGTTCCCGGTGAGCGGCTCGTGCCCTGCCACGCGCCGAAGTGGCAGCGGTTCCCGGACAACTCGGTGGACATGGGGACGGGGTTCGACTGTATGGACGCCCTCTCCCACACCCTCGATCCGCGGGTGCGGGGGAAGCAGAGGGCCAACCGGCTGCTGCTCAAGTCCGCGATGGAGAAGGCCGGTTTCGTCAACCTGCCGCAGGAGTGGTGGCACTACACGTACCAGCCGGAACCCTTCCCCGGCACCTACTTCGACTTCCCGGTCTCCTACGGGTCCGTACACGGGCGCTGAGCGGACGGTGGCACGGCGGCGGCCGGCGCCGCGCCACCGCCGCTGCGGACGACCTTGACGCTCCGTCAGCACCGGTGAACACTGCCGGGTATCAGTCGGCACCGCCGCAGTAGGGCGTCCCCGGTGGTGCCACCGCTCCCCTGGCGAATGCCCTGTCGCGCTGGTCGCCGACGCCGGGCAGGGGGCACGGGAACCCTCGGCCGCCGGCCGCCGCCTCGATGGGGAGCACCCCCTGCACGGAGGACCGGGACGGGAGTCCCGGGCGAGGGACTGGGAGCCGCAGTGGATCAGTTCTCCAATGGCGACATCTTCATAGGCGAGATCATCGGCACCGCGGTGCTGATTCTCTTCGGCGCGGGAGTATGCGCCGCCGTCACTCTCAAACACTCGAAGGCCAAGGCGGCCGGCTGGGTCGTCATCGCCTTCGGCTGGGGCTTCGGCGTGCTCGCCGGGGCGTACACCGCCGGGCCGCTCTCGGGCGGCCACCTCAATCCGGCGGTGACGCTCGGCATCGCCGTCGACACCGGGCACTGGGACAAGGTGCCGGTCTATGTGGCGGGCCAGCTGGTGGGCGCGGTGCTCGGCGCGGTGCTGTGCTGGCTCGCCTACTACGCGCAGTTCGCGGCCAATGCCGACCAGGACACCGCCCAGCCCACGCTGGGGATCTTCGCGACCGTTCCGGAGGTCCGCAGTCCGGTGGCCAACCTCCTCACCGAGGTCATCGCGACGATGGGGCTGGTGCTGCCGGTGCTGGCCTTCGGGCTCACGAAGGGGCTCGGGCAGTCCGGCACCCAGACGCTGATGGTCGCGTTCGTCGTGGTCGGCATCGGTCTCTCGCTGGGCGGGCCGACCGGCTATGCCATCAACCCGGCCCGCGACCTCGGTCCGCGCCTCGCGCACGCCGTGCTGCCCATCCCCAACAAAGGCACCTCCGACTGGGGGTACTCCTGGATCCCGGTGGCGGGTCCGTTGATCGGGGCTGCGCTGTCCGGTCTCATCTTCAATGCAGCCTACTGACTCGGGAGACGTCATGATCGACAGGACCGGCGAGGCCGGCAAATATGTCGCCGCGATCGACCAGGGCACCACCTCCAGCCGCTGCATCGTCTTCAACCAGGACGGCGCGATCGTCGCCGTCGATCAGCGCGAGCACCGGCAGATCTTTCCCAAGCCGGGCTGGGTGGAGCACGACGCGACCGAGATCTGGTCCAAGGTGCAGGCCGTGGTGGCGGGCGCGCTCGCCAAGGCGGGGCTGCGGGCCGACGAGCTGAGCGCGGTGGGCATCACCAACCAGCGGGAGACGACGGTCCTGTGGGACCGTACGACGGGCAAGCCGGTGCACAACGCGGTCGTGTGGCAGGACACGCGTACGTCCGCGCTCTGCCGGGAGCTGGGCGGCGCGGACGGCCAGGACCGGTTCCGGGCGGCGACCGGGCTGCCGCTCGCGAGCTACTTCTCCGGGCCCAAGGCGGCCTGGCTGCTGGACAACGTGCCGGGGCTGCGCCGCCGGGCCGAGCTGGGCGAGATCGCCTTCGGCACCGTGGACTCCTGGCTGATCTGGAATCTGACCGGCGGCACGGACGGCGGTGTGCACGTCACGGACGTCACCAACGCCGCGCGCACGATGCTGATGAACCTCGAAACGCTCCAGTGGGATGCCTCGGTGCTCGCCGCGATGAACCTGCCCGAGGTGATGCTGCCCGAGATCAGGTCCTCGGCCGAGGTGTACGGGACCGCGGTCGGCCAGCTCTCCGGGGTCCCGGTCGCCGCCGCGCTGGGCGATCAGCAGGCCGCCGTCTTCGGGCAGACCTGCTTCGGCGTGGGCGAGGCCAAGAACACCTATGGGACGGGTTCCTTCCTGCTGCTCAACACGGGCGAGAGGCCGGTGGCGTCCAAGAACGGGCTGCTGACGACGGTGGGCTACCGGCTGGGCGGCGAGGATGCCGTCTACTGCCTGGAGGGCTCGATCGCGATCACGGGCGCGCTGGTGCAGTGGTTCCGCGACCAGTTGGGGATCATCCAGTCCGCCGACGAGATCGAGCCGCTGGCCGCGAGCGTGGAGGACAACGGCGGGGCGTACATCGTGCCGGCGTTCTCCGGGCTGTACGCGCCGTACTGGCGCTCGGACGCGCGGGGCGTGATCACCGGGCTCACCCGGTACGTGACCAAGGCGCACCTGGCGCGCGCCGTGCTGGAGGCGACGAGCTGGCAGACGCGTGAGGTGGTCGACGCGATGTACCAGGATTCCGGGGTGCGGCTCACCTCGCTGAAGGTGGACGGCGGGATGACCGTCAACAATCTGCTGATGCAGCATCAGGCGGATGTGCTGGGCGTGCCGGTGATCCGTCCGGTCGTCGCCGAGACGACGTGCCTGGGCGCCGCCTACGCGGCGGGGCTGGCCACGGGGGTCTGGCAGGACCTCGACGAGCTGCGGGCGCACTGGAAGCGCGACACCGAGTGGACGCCGCGGATGGAGGCCGGGGAGCGCGAGCGGGAGTACGGCAATTGGCGCAAGGCGGTCGAGCGCAGCTTCGGCTGGCACGAGGAGAGCGGCGCCTGACCGCTGCCGCGACGGCGTTCCGGCCCGTGCCCCGGCGATCGCGAGGGGTGCGGGCCGGGGCGCGCGGATCAGGTACGGGCGGGCTCGCGCCGGCTCGCGGATGCCTCCATCGCGTGCTCGACGACCGAGATCAGCACCCTCTTGGCGGATTCCCGCTCGCGCGCGTCGCACAGCAGGACGGGCACCTCGGGGTCGAGGTCGAGCGCGTCGCGCACGGTGTCCTCGGGGTACTGGTCCGCGCCGTCGAAACAGTTGACCGCGACGGTGAAGGCGATGGAGCGCCGCTCGAAGTAGTCGATGGCGGCGAAGCAGTCCTGGAGCCTGCGGGTGTCGGCGAGGACGACGGCGCCGAGGGCGCCCTGGGCCAGTTCGTCCCACAGGAACCAGAAGCGGTCCTGGCCCGGGGTGCCGAAGAGGTAGAGGACCAGGTCCTCGCGGAGCGTGATGCGGCCGAAGTCCATGGCGACGGTGGTGGTGGACTTGGCCTCCACCCCGTCGGTGGAGTCCACCGGCCGCCCCGCCTCGCTGAGCAGCTCCTCGGTGCGCAGCGGCCGGATCTCGCTGACCGCGCCGACCAGCGTCGTCTTGCCGACCCCGAAGCCGCCCGCGACCAGGATCTTGAGCGTCACCGGGTCGGCCTTGGACCGCTTGCGGCTTCGGTCGGAGCGCCCGAAGACCATGAGTCTCTTCTCCTGGATATCCGTGGACAGAGTTGGTTACCAAATGATCAGGGAGTAGTCAGACTTGGAAAGGGAACAGTACAACGTGCTCACCTGCGCTCGCACGTCAACTGCGGTCCGCCGGGGGCCGATCGCGGCAGGCGGCGTGCGGCGCGCGCCGGCACCGTACGGGCGCGGAGCCCCGTCACAGCGCCCGCAGACCGTCGATCACCTCGCGGAGGATGGTCTCGTCCGGCAGCTCCGCCGGGGGCACGGGTCTGGAGACGCGGACCAGCTCCGCGTCGATCAGGTCGCCGACCAGCACCCGGACCACCCCGACGGGCAGGTCGAGCTCGGCGGCGAGTTCCGCGATGGACTGCGGGGCGTCGACGCTGAGTTCGACGATGTCGAGGTGTTCCGGCGAGAGCGTCTGGTCCACGGCGGCGTGCGCCCCGCCGGGGTGCGCGTCCAGGGACTCGTCGGCTATGACGACCGCGATCAGGTCGAGCTTCGCCTCGGCCGCACTGCGGGTGCGGCCGCGCGTCATGGCGTACGGCCGTACCACTGGACCTGCCGCGTCGTCGAACCAGTGGACCGAGCCGTCGCCGTCTTCGGTCATGCCCGCAGTCACCCGTCGGCGGCCACGCCGGTCCGCGGAGCGGCGGCCAGGTGCGCCCCCACGCGCTTGACGAGGAGCGTCATCTCGTAGGCGACGAGCCCGACGTCCGAGTCGGCGTCGGCGAGCACGGCCAGACAGCTGCCGTCGCCCGCCGCCGTGACGAAGAGGAAGGCGTCGTCGAGTTCGACGACGGTCTGCCTCACCTTGCCGGCGTCGAAGTGCCGGCCCACGCCCTTGGCAAGGCTGTGGAAGCCGGAGGCTACGGCTGCCAGATGCTCACCGTCTTCACGGGTCAGCTCCTTCGATGTGCCGGTCGGCAGTCCGTCCCCGGAGAGTACGAGCGCCTTGCGGATGCTGCCGACTCGCTCGACGAGCTCGTCGAGCAGCCAGTTCAGCTCGCCGGTGCCGCGGGCCCCACTCGTGGATGCGCTGCGTGCTGCGGCCTTCGGTGCGGTCATCGACCGTCCCCCTCCGATGTCGTTCCTGGTGCGGTACCTGCCGTGCCGTCGGGTTCGAGTGCGTTGTGCTCTCGCCCGCGCTGCCAGCCGCGCTGGAGCGAGGCCATCCTGGCCCGCACCTCGTCGGCATCGCGCTCGGGTTCCGGATCGGCAGGGCCCGCGGTGGCGTCGGCCTGCCCCGCGGGGTCGTTCTTGAGCTGCGGGGCGAGGCTGGCCTGCCGCACCCGCCGGGGCAGTGCGACGGTCTTCTCGTCCCGCTCCGCGCGCCCGCCGCCGTCCTCCGCGGCCGGGCGGCGGTGGTCGGCCGCGCGGGCGGCTTGAGCGGCGGGCCGGCGGCGCGGCAGCGGCACGAAGCCGCCGGGCCGGGTGGGCGCGGGAGCCTCCGCCGCCTGCTGGTGCTGTTCCGGGGCGGGCGAGGAGTCGCGGCGGCGGAACAGCGCGCCCTCCTCCTCGTCGAACGCGCCGAACACGGCCCTGCCCCCGGCCGCCCCGGCGAGCGTCAGCCGGTCCGGGTCGGGCCGCTCGGGCAGCGGTACGGGCACCTGGGCGAGCGCGGCCAGCGGGCTGCCCCCGGTCTCCACCTCGCCGGTGTCCGGGTCCCGCTCGTACCCCGTGCCCCTCCCGGCCTCGGCCAGCAGCGCCTCGGGGATGAGCACGACGGCGGTGGTGCCGCCGTACGGGGAGGGCTGGAGGGAGACGCGCACGCCCTGGCGGCGGGCGAGGCGGCTGACGACGAAGAGGCCGAGCCGGTCGGTGTCGGAGAGCTCGAACTCCGGGGTCTCGGCGAGCCGGAGGTTCGCCTCCAGCTGTGCGTCGGGGGTCATCCCCAGGCCGCGGTCGTGGATCTCCAGGGTGAAGCCGTTGGAGACGCGCTCGCCGAGCACCTGGACCGCGGTGTGCGGCGGGGAGAAGACGGTGGCGTTCTCCAGGAGTTCGGCGACGAGGTGGGTGATGTCGGCGACGGCCGGGCCGCCCACGGCGAGCCGCGGCAGCCGGCGGACCTCGATGCGCTCGTAGTCCTCGACCTCGGCGACGGCCGCCCGTACGACGTCCATGAGCTGGATCGGCTTGCGCCACTGCCGGGACGGTGCCGCGCCGGAGAGGATGACCAGGCCCTCGGCGTGCCGCCGCATGCGGGTGGTGAGGTGGTCGAGGCGGAAGAGGTCGGCGAGTTCGTCGGTGTCCTCGGTGCGCCGCTCCATGGTGTCGAGCAGGGTGAGCTGACGGTGCAGCAGGACCTGGCTGCGGCGGGCGAGGTTGACGAAAACCTCGGAGACGCCGCGGCGCATGTCGGCCTGTTTGACGGCGGCCTCGACGGCGGCGCGTTGCAGGGTGTTGAGGGCCTGGCCGACCTGGCCGAGCTCGTCCTGTCCGTATTCGAGGCGCGGCGCCTCGGTCTCGACGTCGACATGTTCGCCGGCGGCGAGGCGGCGCATCACGCTGGGCAGCCGTACACCCGAGACCTCGTGCGCCTCCTTGCGGACCCGGCGCAGGTCGCGGATGAGGGAGCGGCCGATCCGGGTGGAGATGATGAGGGAGACGGCCAGGGCGATGAAGCCGAGGACGCCGGCCGCGCCCGCCTTGACGAGGACGTTGTCGGCGACGGGCTTGACGCGGTCCTGGTAGCGGTCGGCCGCGTCGGCGCCCATCCGGCGGAGGTCGTCGAGCACCGGGCCCGCGGCTGCCTGCCAGCGCTGGGAGTTGACGGCCCCGGGCGCCTTGACGGGGCCGGCGGCGAGCACGGTCTCCTCGGCCCGCTCCAGGGCGCGCGCGTCGGCGCCGCGCCAGAAGTCCTCGTAGATGTTCTGGTCGGAGGCGGGCAGGACCGGCAGGTTGGTGGCGTAGAGGATCTTGCGCTCGGCCACCCGGTCGGAGAAGGACCGGATCTCCTGGCGGCTCATCGAGCC
Source organism: Streptomyces sp. NPDC044033 (assembly GCF_056434425.1). Lineage (NCBI taxonomy): Bacteria > Bacillati > Actinomycetota > Actinomycetes > Kitasatosporales > Streptomycetaceae > Streptomyces > Streptomyces sp. NPDC044033. The sequence goes on from NZ_JBWKFF010000031.1 coordinate 15,659, forward strand.
CGCGGTGAGCCCGGCGGCGAGCAGGGCGTCCTCGCGGGAGAGGGCCTCGCGGGCACGGGTGATGCCGACGAGCGCGCGGCCCTGCTTGTCCATGTCGGCGTCCTGGAGCGTGTGCAGGGTGCCGAGGAACGCGTAGTAGGGGTCGACGAGTTCGTTGTAGCCGCGCAGCGCGCCGTCGCGGGTGACGGTGTTTCCTTCGACCTTGCGGCGCAGGCCGGCGAGGTCGTCGAGACCGTCCTCGATGGTGGTGAACTGGTCGGCGGACTCGGCGCTCATGTCGTCGCGCACCCCGCGGCCGGCGCCCGAACGCAGGTCCGCGGCGGTCTTGTCGGTGACGCGGCGCTGAGCGCGCAACGCCGCCAGTTCGTCGGAGCGGCGGGGGCCGGCGAGGTAGACGAGGGTCTGACGGCGCTCCCTCTGGAGGGCCTGGGCCATGTCCTCGGCGGGATGGCCGAGTCTGCGCATCACGTCCGCCCCGGTCAGGAGCTGAGCCGCCTCCTTGCCGGTGATCACGGTGGCGAAGGCCCACAGGGCCGTCAGCGACACCAGCGGCACCAGCAGCAGCGCCACGATCTTCCGACGGATCGACTTCCCGCGAAAGCGCATGGCCTCCCCAACGTCAACCCCGGCGCGCGGGGGTGGTGTTCCGACAATAAGCGGCGCGAGCCTACTACTGTCGGGCGACCAATCCGAAGACGTGTACGGTCCCTGACACCGTGTGATCAGCGCCTTTGGTGGGGAGTTGTCCGGCGATAACCGGACTTTCCGCTCCCGCTTGTGGTGCATGACACCCCGTCGACGGGGTAAGAGAGCGACCTGTTCTGGCTGGAAAACCACTCCCCATGGGAACCTTTGACCATGGTTGTTCGCTCTTCCTCGGGGAAGGGCGGGGGGAATACGCCCGATGCCCCTCTTTTGGAAAGCGCCCGCGCCGGGCAGTCACTGAGGGGGTGAATCTCCATGGACCAGGATCACGACATCCCGCCCTACAGGGGACGGCCGCTGTGGATCGAGGAGCCCGCCCGGAGACGGCGGATGCCCGATCCGGTCCGTACCGCGGCGGTCCGCGCGGTGATCATCATCGCCCTGACGCTGGCACAGGCCATGGTCGCGGTGCTCTGCGCGCTGGCCGGCGCCTGGTTCGCCTTCCCCGCCACGCTGTGCAGCATAGCGAGCACCGTGGTGGCCACCTGGGCGGTCGTGGACGTCTGGGTCACCCGGCAGGTGTGGAACCAGCGCAACGGCGTGCTCTCCTCGCCCAGCAGCTCCGCCCGGGAGGTGCGCAGGGCCCGGCGGCCGCGCTTCCCCTGATCGCCGACTACCCGGTGAGTTCGCCCGCGCCTCCCGGCCAACGGCCCCCGGTCCCCGGCTCGACCGCTCAGCCCGGCTGCTCCCCCGCCGCCCCGGCGTCCGCTGCCGCCCCGGCCTCCGCTGTCCGCACGGAATCCGCGCCCTGCTCCGCCGCCCGGCGCGGCACCTCCTCCTCGGGGCGGCGGAACATCCGGGTCGCCGTGATCTCGCCGTGCACCGGCTCGGAGCCGGGGTCCTCCCGCGGCAGGCCGGGCCGCAGATGCTCCTCGACGCTGATGTACTTCAGGCCCGCGCGCAGATCCGCGTCATTGCGGAGCCGGATGACCAGCGGGAACTCGGCCAGCGCCGTGGTGTCGAACAGGCCCGTGGTGTAGAGGAGCTGGACGCCGAGCGCGTCGGCGACGGCCCGCTGGAGCTCCAGCAGATACGTGGCGTTGGCGCGGCCGATCGGGTTGTCCAGGAAGAGGGTGCCCGCGTGCCGCTGCTTGTCGCGGCCCCGGTCGTTGCTGCGCAGCGCCGCCATGGTGCAGTACAGCGCGATGGCCGCGGTCAGCAGCTGCCCGCCGGAGAAGACGTCGCCCATCTGCCCGACCGGGACCCGCTCGGCGCGCAGTACCGCGTCCGGCTTGAGGATCTCGACGGCCACGCCGCGCGGCTGGAGGGCGGCGCTCACACCGCGCAGCAGCAGCGACATCCCGTCGCGGCGCAGGTCGGAGTTCTTCTTCACCGCCGACCGGGTCGCCTCGTCGATGACCTCGCCGAGGCGCTCGCTGAGCGTGGCCTGGTCCGGTTCCTCGAAGCGGATGCGCAGGAACTCCTGGCCCGACCACTCCCCCAGCCCCTCGGGCAGCCGGGAGAGCCGCTGCGCGGACCGCAGGGTGGTGAGCGAGGACTCGACCAGGCCGCGCAGCCGGTCGACGATGCTGCCCCGGTTGCGCTCCAGCTGCTCCAACTCGTCGCTGAGCACGCGCAGCCGGGGTGCGAAGGCGTCCGCCCAGGCCGCGGCGTGTTCCGGCAGGGCGGCGGCGGGCAGCTCCCGGATCTGCTGGCGGGCCGGGGTGCGCACCTGCTCGTACCGGGTGGAGTTCGCGTGCCGCACCAGGACGTCGCTCGCCTCGCGGACGGCCGACTCGGCGGCCGACAGGTCGCTCGCGCAGCCGCGCAGCGAGCGGCGGGCCTCGGCCGCGGACTGCCGGGCCGCCTCCAGGTTCCCGGCGTACGGCTCGGGCTGCTCGCCCTCCCCGTCGCCTTCGCCGTCCGTCGCCCGCGGGTTGTCGCGGAGCAGGTCGCGCAGCATGGCCGCGGTCTCGTCGAAGCCGCCGGCCGCGTCCTCGGCGGTGCGGTGGGCGCGCAGCAGTTCGCCGTGCGCGGCGCGGGCGGTCTCCAGGGCGTCGCTGCGGGCCGCGAGCTCGCCGGTGGCGGTGCGCAGCAGTTCCTTGGCCCGTTCGGCGTCGGCGGGGACCAACTCCTCGGGGAGCTCGGTGTGCGCGTCGCCGTGCTCGGGGGCGTGCCGCTCGGCCTCGCCGCGGAGCCTGCCGAGCTGTTCGCTGGCGGTGGAGGCGCGGGTCTCCAGCATCTGCACCAGGGACTCCGCCCGGCCCACCGCGGCCTGGCGGGAGGGGCCGTCGGCGCCGTCGGCGCCTTCCAGGAGCTGGGCGGCGCGGGTGCGGACCTTGTTGGTGAGCCGGTCGAGGGCGGCGAGGGCCGCGCTCTCGTCGCTCTCGGCGCGGGCCTGTTCGGCGCGCAGATCGGCGCCGACGCCGACCTTCTCGTACAGCTGGGAGGCGGCGCGGTACGCCTCGCGCAGCGCGGGCAGCGAGGCCGTGGGGGCGCCCTCCTGGGCGCTCACGTGGTCGGGGGCGCCGGCGATCTCGGCCCGCTCGGCCCGTAGCGCGCGTGCGGTGCGGTGGGCGTCGTCGGCGGTGCGCTGGGCGGCGCGGCGGTCCTCGTCCGCGGCGCGGGCCCGGTCGACGCAGGCGGCGGCGCGCTCCTGCGACTCGGCGGCCTCCTCGGCGAGTTCCCGCAGCCGGGGCTGCCAGCGGGCCCGCTCCCGGAGCCGGAAGGCGAGCCCGGCGAGGGCGTCGGCGACGCGGCGGGCGCGCTGTGCCGCCTCCTGCCGCTCGTCGCGGACGCGGGTGGCCTCGGCCGCCGCCTCGTCGGCCTCGTCCCGTGCCGTACGGGCCTCCTCCAGCGCTTCCTGTGCCGCGTCGGCGGCGGCGCGGGCCGTCTCGGCGGCGGTCCGCAGCTCCGCGAGGCCGCCGGCGGGGCAGCCGTCGCGCCAGGCGCCGAGCCGGGACGCGAGCGTGCGGTCGCCGGACAGGCGGGTCGCGAGGGTGCGGATCTCCTCGTCGCGGGCGGCGGCGCGGGCGCGCAGCGCGTGCCGCTCGCCGTCGGCGGCACCCTCGTCGTGCATCGCCGGGTTCGGCGGTACGAGGAAGACGCCGGTGTCCTGGGCGTCGGGCGCGGGAGTGGGAGCGAGCAGCGCGGCGGAGGTGCCCACGGCGACGGCGGAGCGCGGCAGCAGCGACGCCTTGCCGAGGACCTCGCGGGCGCGGGCGTGGGTGTCGGGGTCGGTGATGACGACGCCGTCGACGAGCTCGGGGCGGGCGGCGAGCACCGAGGCGTGGTCGGCGGGGTCCACGGCCTGCGCGAGGTAGCGCCAGCCGGGGAGCGCGGGGATGCCGTGTTCGCCGAGGTACTCGACGGCGGTCAGCACGTCGGGGCTGGGCGGCAGCAGTCCGCCGTCGCCGAGCGCGCCCAGGATGCGGGAGTCCTCGGCGGCGGCCGTGCGCAGTTCGAAGAGCTGCCGCTCGGCGGCGGCGACGCTCTCGTCGAGGAGTTCGCGCAGGGCGTCCGCGTTGCGGTCCACTTCCTCGGCGGTGAGGGGGCCGTCGGCGGTGCGCTGCCGGGCCAGGCGCACGGCGGACGATCCGGCGGGCCGGCCGGGCGGGCCGTCGGGGTCCGGTGCGCCGGCGTCCGGTGCGGTGCGCGGTCCCGCCACGGTGCGCGGCGCGTCGGCCTCGGGGCCGTCGTCCCGGTCGTTCCCGTGTCCGGAGCGGGGGCCCGGGACGCCGGAGGCGTCCGGCTGGGGCAGGCCCAGCAGATCGGTCAGCCGCTGCTCGGCGCCCAGGGTTTCGGCCGCGCGCCGTTCGAGGTCGTGGGCGGCCTCGGCGGCGGTCGCGGCGTCGGCGGCGCGGGCCGCGGCGAGCTCCGTACGGGCGTGCTCGGCGGTGGTCTCCTTGGCGCGTTCGGTGGCCTGGCGGGCGCTGTCGCGGGCGGTCTCCCAGACCGCGGCGGCGGACTTCTCCGCGTCGCTGGCGGCGAGGGCCGCGCGGGCCGGGTCCGCGTCGGGGGCGCTGTCGTCGAGCCAGCCGGCCCGTACCGCCTCGGCGGTCTCCTGTTCGACCTCGGTCAGCCGCTGGCGCAGGTGCTCGGTCTCGCTGCGGGCGCGCTGGGCGGCGGTCGCGGCGGCGGTGGCGTCGCGGTGGGCGGCCTCGCCCGTCTCCTGGAGGGTGGCCGACCGCTCTTCCTCCTCGGCCGCGACACGCTCGCCGTCCTCGGCCGCCGCGTGCAGGGCCCGTACGAGCTGGGCGGCGGCGTCGGCACGGGCGGCGAGGGCCGGGGCGGCGTCGCGCTCGGCCTCGCGGATCGCGACGGCGACGCGGGCGGAGCGGTCGGCGGCGGCCCGGTGGCGCAGCACGGTCTCGGCGGCCTGCCAGGCCATGTGCAGGGTGCGTGCTTCGCTCAGCTCGCGGCGCTGGGCCGCGGCGCCCTTCTCGGCCGCGGCCAGCGCCAGGGAGGCGTGCCGGTAGGAGAGTTCCGCGGCGACCAGGGAGCTGCGGCCGCGGGCCTGTTCGGCGTCGGTGACGGCGTGTGCGGCGGAGGCGACCTGTTCGGCGAGTTCGGCGGCGTTGCCGCGCTCCCGTGCGCCGCGGGCGGAGAGCCGGCGGGCGAGGGCGCGGGTGCGGCGCTCGGCTCCGGCGTGCACGCCGCGCGCCTGCTCACGGCTGAGCGCGGACTCGGCGATGCGGGAGAGGAGGTCGAGGGAGCCGGCGGTGAAGTCCCGCTCGGCGGTCAGTTCGGCGCGGCGGCCGAGCTTGTGGGCGAAGCCGTGGACGAGGTCGGCGAGGCCGTCGGTGTCGCGGGTGTCGGTGACGGCGCGCAGCAGCAGGTCGGTGAAGTCGGAGTCGTTCTTGACGGCGAAGAGGCCGGCTGCCTCGCCCTCGTCGGCGTTCATCTCGCGCTGGTAGCGGAAGAGTTCGGGGTCGAGGCCCAGTTCGCCGAGGTGTTCGTTCCAGCGCTCGTGGATCTCCTCCCACACCACGTCGAGGTTCGGGTACGCCTTGTCGGCCTCGGTGATGGCGTCGCGGAACCCCTTCATGGTCCGGCGGCGGCCGCGGGCCCCGGAGGCGCCCTCGGTGCCGCGGCGCATGGCGGTGGACTCGGCGACGGGCAGCGAGTCGAGGCTCAGGCCGGGGCCGGGGCGGAAGGAGTACCAGGCTTCGGCGAATTTGCGGGGGTCGCCGGAGACCTGTCGTCCGCGCCATTCGCTGGCCTTGCCGACGACGATGCTCTCGCCGGTGAGGACGTGCTGCCATTCCAGGGCGACGTGTCCGCAGTCGTCGGCGAGGAGGAATTTGCGCAGTACGCCGGAGCTCGCGCCGCCCAGGGTGTTGCGGTGGCCGGGCAGCATGACGGAGAAGATGAGTTTGAGGAGTACGGACTTGCCTCCGCCGTTCTCCAGGAAGAGCACTCCGGCGGGGGCGGGGCGGCGCGGCGGCCCGACGGGCTCGTCCTCGAAGAAGTCCGCCTGCGTCGGCGCGGGGGTGGGCACGGGCGCGCCGACCCCGCGCAGGTCCAGCACGGTGTCGGCGTAGCGCGCGCCGGCGGGTCCGATGGAGTAGAGGCGGACCCGGGACAGCTCGTACATGGCGGCGGACTCTCGTTGCGTGCGGGCGGGGCGGGGGCAGCGGGGTGTGCTGGGGTCAGGCGTGGAACGGCAGGCCGGCGTCGGCGACCAGGTCGAGGTCGTCGGCGTCCTGCGGCGGCAGCAGGGTGGCGCCGCCGTCGCCGACGGGCACGATGCCCAGCTCCAGCAGTTCGGCCATGGCGGCGCTGCCCGCCATGTCGCGGACCTGGAGCTGGTAGCGGGCGGTGGTGCGGAAGGCGCCGCCGGAGTCGTCGCCGGTGCGCTGGAGGAAGCCGGAGTCGACGAGGAAGGCGACGGCCTTGGCGATGATGCCGGTGGTCGAACCGGCGAGCCGCCGGGCGTCCTTGGTGGCGCCGGTGGCGCTGCGGCGCGCGTACACCCGCCAGGCCGCTTCGAGTCCGGGCGCGTCGGTGGCGGGGTCGGTGTTGTCGCCCTGTTCTTCGGCGCGCTCCTCCAGGCGGCGGCATGCCTGCCGGACGAACGCGTCGACGCCGTTGACCGTGACGCGGCCGATGTATCCGTCGTCGGCGAGGTCCTCGGGGCGCGGGAACGCCAGGGCGGCGACGGCGAGATGGGCCAGTCCGTGCAGGAAGCGGTCGGCGGAGTCCGCGGTGGCGCGGCGGGCGTAGTCGCCTATGCGGACGGCGAAGACGGAGTCCTCGGCGGCGGCGACGGCCATTCCGGCGCGGGGGGACACTTCGAGGACGATCAGCCCGAGCCCGGCGGCGACGGCGTCGGCGAGCCGCGCGAAGGCGGGCTCGTCGCGGTGGCGGCGCAGCAGTTCGGCGTAGTCCGCGTCGCGGGCGAGCAGCAGCTTGGGCTGGAGTCCGTAGGCGACGAGGCGGGCGGCGTCGGCGGCGTCCGCGGGGGTGACCTGCGCGGCGGGGGCGGCTTGGGCCGGTTGCGCGGGTTCCGTGTGGGCGAACGGCGCGCGGGCCGGTTCCGCCTCGTCGGCGGGCGCGTCCGACTGCGCGGCGCCGTCGGCGTCGTACTCGGTCACGGTTGGAGCTCCTGTCGGGTGTGGCGTGAGGTCGTCGGTCGGTCGCCGGCTGTCGGCGGCCGGTGGCGCGGCTCCCCGCGCGCCTCGCGGGGCGCGTCCGCGCGTCCGCCCGGCCACCGCGGGCGGCCGGGGTCGGTGGCGGGCCACTGGTGCGAGGGGCCGCGCTCAGCTTCCGACCGCCGCGGGCCGCCGGTGGTGGCGGGCCGCCGGGGCGCGATGCCGCGCCGCCCGGGGGCGCTCACGCCGCCTCCTTACGGTCCGCGGCCATGCCCACAGCGTCCAGCAGGGCCGTGCCGACGACGAGATCGGCGCCGCCGAACTCCGGGTCGTCCAGTTCCGTGCCGTCGTCGACGGCGAAGAGCAGCTTCTCCTCGCCCTGCCGGTAGGCGGTGCCGACCGCGGGGCTCGCGGCGTGCACGGCCAGCAGGGCGAGCAGGTAAGGGAGTTCGGGGTCGCGGCGGCGGGCGTCGGCGAGGAGGCCGGAGAGCCGGCGGGGCGCGTCGGCGGGCAGGTCGAGCAGCTCCATCGCCTCGGCGAGCTGCGCCTCGCTGAAGCGGCTGTCGTCGGGGGTGGCGATGAGGTCCGGTTCGGGCATCTCCGCGCCGAGGTGTTCGCGCTCGGCGGGCGGGGTCAGCAGCATGTCGACGAGGTCGCCGACGCGGACGGCGGCGGGGGTGCGCAGTCCGGTGCCGCGGGCGAAGAAGGCGCCGGTGACGCGGCCGGCCTGTTCGACGGAGAGCGGCAGGAGGGGCGCGAGGAGCTGGCCGTACAGGTCGAGTCCGGCGTGGGCGGTGGGGGTCGCGAACGCCTGGCGGTCCTGTTCGGCGCGGAAGAGGGGGCCTGCCTCCAGGAGCCGGGACTGGAGCTGGGTGTGGCGGCGGATGCAGTCCTTGACGATGTCGACGAGCTCGGCGGCGCGGCGCTTGTGCTCGGGCTCCTCGGCCTCGTCGCGGGCCTTGCGGATGTTGGTGAGGATCGCGTTCTCGTGGCGGTAGCGGTCGGCGACGTGGTCGAGCGCTTCGGCGATCATGTCGGGGACGGTGCTGAGCCAGTCGACGGCGCGGACGTTGCGGCGGGTCGCGTCGAGGGTCTTGCGGAGCGTTTCCGCGTACTGCACGGTGCGGTAGCGGGCCTGTTCGGCAGCGAGCTGGGCGTCGGCGAGCCGGCCTCGGCTGATGAGCACCTCAAGCTTGACCTCGGCGGCGATCTGGGCGCTGGTGACGTCCGTGTCGAGGGCGCCGACCAGGACGTTGACGGCCTCGTCGGTGGCGCGCAGGAAGACGGTGCCGCCGTGGCCGGGGACCTCTTCGATGAGTTTGAAGTCGTAGTCCCGGCGTACGTACGCGCCGTCGGCGCCGAAGGTGCCGTACACGGCGCGGAAGCCGCGGTCGACACTGCCGACGTTGATGAGGTTCTCCAGCACCCAGCGGGCGACCCGGTCGTGCTCGGCGGCGGGCCGCTGGGGCCCCTGGGCCGCGACCCGCGGCAGCAGCTTGGCCACTATCTGCTCGTGGTCGGCCCCGGTGTCGAAGTCCATGTTGAGCGTTACCACGTCGATGGCCGAGAGGGCGACCTCGGCCATGGCGTAGATCCCGTACTCGCCCGCGAGGTTGGCCTTGCGCACATCGAGGTCGTGCAGTGGCGCGGTGCAGGCCAGCGCGCGCAGCCGCCGGGCCAGGCCCTCGTCGGCGGCCGGTCCCGGTGCTGGTCGCGTTTCCCCGTTGAGCTGGGGCGCAGCGGCCGTGGGGGCTTGAGAAGTCACGTCGCACAGAGTAGGCGGTCGCACTGACAACGGACGAAACGGCACGGGGTGAACGGGTCAGTGTGTGGCGCCGCCCACAGCCCGGATGTCCTCGGTGCGGGTCGCCGCGGTGACGGTGATCACACGCAGGGCCTCGGCGGTGACGGCCACCGGCAGCGAGGGCAGGAGCTTGTCGGTGACCTGCTCGGGGGCGAACGGCACGTGCACGAATCCGCCGCGCAGGCCGGGCCGTTCGGTCGCGGCGAGGTGCATCAGCGCGTAGAAGACCTGGTTGCAGACGAAGGTGCCGGCGGTCTGCGACACGGACGCGGGCAGCCCGGCCGCCCGTACGGCCGCGACGCACGCCTTCACCGGGAGTGCGGCGAAGTAGGCGGCGGGGCCGCCGGGCACGATGGGCTCGTCGACGGGCTGGGCGCCCGCGTTGTCGGGGATGCGGGCGTCGTCGATGTTGACGGCGACGCGCTCCACGGTGATGTCGGGGCGGCCGCCGGCCTGTCCGACGCTGATCACGACCTCGGGGTCGTGGGTCTCGACGGCGGCGCGCAGCGCGTCGACGGCGTCGCCGAAGACGCAGGGCAGGCAGGCGGTGGAGAGCTCCACCCCGTCCGGCGGGTTGTCGGCGACGGCGCGCACGGCTTCCCAGGCGGGATTGGTGCCCTCGCCCCCGAAGGGTTCGAATCCGGTCAGCAGTACCCGGGTCATAGGGGGCTCCAGGGGGTCGGGCACGGTGGTGCGGGAGGAACGGGTGGTGGGCGGGCGCGGCCGCAGGTCGGCGCGCCGTGCGTCAGAAGGCGTGCGTCAGAAACCGTGCGTCAGAAGGCGAAGGCGTACATGATCACGATGTTGCAGACGAGCAGCGCGCCGGCGGTGGGCAGTTGGGCCTTGATGGGCCCGTACTGGTCCTTGAGTTCCAGGAGCGCGGCGGGTACGACGTTGAAGTTGGCGGCCATGGGGGTGGCCAGTGTGCCGCAGAAGCCGCAGAGCATGCCGATGGCGAGGACGACGGCGGGTTCGCCGTGGGACTGCTGCACCAGGACGGGCCAGCCGACGGCCGCGGTCATCACGGGGAAGGCCGCGAAGCCGTTGCCCATGACCACGGTGAACAGGAACATGCCCGCGCAGTAGACGATGACGGCGATGAGCACCGAGCCGTCGGGCAGCACCGACTTGGTGATCTTCCCGACCTGCTCGCCGACGCCCGAGACCGAGAAGATGGTGCCGAGGGTGGCCAGCAGCTGCGGCAGCAGCATCGCCCAGCCCATCGCCTCCAGCATGGCGCGGCCCGCGTGCAGGGGGGTGGAGATCTTCTTCTCGCGCATCATCATCATGGCGACGATGAGCGCGACGACGGCGCCGATGCCGAGCCCGAGGATCGTCTCACTGCCCGCCTGGAGGACGGGTTGGCCGCCGATGCGCAGCTTCTTGACGCCGACCGCGCAGATCAGGGCGACGACGGGGATGGTGAGGGCGGGGATGAAGATCTTGCTGCCGAGCCGGTCGGCGCTCGCGGTCCGCTCCTCGGGCGTGCTGGTACGAACCTTGCCGCGGCCGGTAAAGCCGAAGCCCGCGAGGCAGACCATGACGAGGACGGCCACGCCCAGCGGCTCGGGCGGCGCCGACTTGTCGACGACCCAGGTGCTGTAGACGAAGCCGAGTCCGAGCAGGCCCCAGAAGGCGGCGGTGCCGAAGCGCTTGGGGTTGGTGCGGTCGATGGCCATCTGCGCGGCCATCACCAGGAAGATCGCGCCGACCAGCCAGTAGAACCATTCTGCCTTGATCACTTGGTGGTCCCCCGTGCGCTGTTCTTGGGAGCGGTCTTCGCGGCGCCCTTGGTGGTGCTGGTGCCGGCCTCGGCGCCGCCCTTGCCGCCGTTCTTGGCGGCCGGCGCGCCGAGCTCGCGCTCCAGCTGGCGGTCGAGGCGCAGCAGCCTGCCGCCGTGGATGACGAGCGCGCACACCGCGCTCGGGATGGCCCAGAGCGCGAGCTGAAGCGGTTCGAGGTGGGTGTGGTATGTGGTGTTGACGAACCCGGTGATCAGCAGGATCGAGCCGACCGCGAGGAAGACGTCCTCACCGAAGAAGAGCCCGACGTTGTCGGCGCTCGCGGCGAAGGAGCGCACCTTCTCGCGGGCCTTGTCGGTCAGCGGCCCGTTCTTCCGCTCGGCGGCGCCCTCCGCCATGGGCGCCGCGAGCGGGCGCACCGTCTGGGCGTGGCCGAAGACGCTCTGCAGGCCGAGGGCCGCGGTGATCTGCCGCAGCAGCAGGTAGAGGGCGAGGAACCGGCCGGTGGTGAGCCCGGCGAAGCGGGTGATCAGCCGGCGGGCCTGCTCCTGGAGCCCGTACCGCTCCAGGAGGCCGATGACCGGGAGCGTGATCGCGAAGATCGTCACGGCGCGGCTGGAGGCGAAGCCGTCGCCGAAGGCGGCGATCACCTCGCGCGGCGAGAGGCCGCCGAGCAGTCCGGTGGCGATGCCCGCCACTCCGACGACCAGCAGGGGGTTGCGTCTCGTGGCGAAGCCGATGATCACCACGAGGACGCCGAGCAGAACGATCATGTGCCCCGCCTTCCGCGTTCCAGGACCTCACCTGGAGCGTGAGGAGACTGCCCCGGAGGTTAGAGGATCGTTCAACGATCAGACAAGAGCTTGACACCAGCCGCTCTCTTCGTATCGTTTCGCCTCTCGCCTCGCCCGGCGGCCGCCCCGGCTCGATCCCGGCTCGATCCCGGCTCGATCCCGGCTCGATCCCGGCTCGATCCCGGCTCAGCACCGGCGGTCTTCCGGGCTCATCCCCCAGCGGGCACCTCGGCGGCGTAGGCGCCCGAGAGCTGCCGGAGCGAGTCGTCCAGATATCCGGCCAGCAGCCGCTCCGCCTCGGCGACGGCGCCCGACTGGAGCGCCTCCAAGATGTGCCGGTTGCGCGAGAGGTAGGGCTCGTGGAAGCGGCGCGGATCGTCCATCACGTGGAAGACCAGCCGGAGTTCGGCGAGGACGCCACGCATCAGCTCGTCCGTTCGCGGGCTGCCGGCCAGCCCGACGAGCGCCTGGTGGAACCGGATATTGGCGGTGGACAGATCCCGCCAGGCCCGGTCGCGCGCGGCCAGCTCCCCCGCGGCGACGGCGGCCTCGACCGCGCCCAGCCGGTGGGGCGGCTCCCCGATGCCGCGCACCGCCGCGCACTCCACGAGCGCGCGCACCCGGTAGATGTCGGCCAGGTCCTCGACCGTCACGACGCGCACGAAGACCCCGCGGTTGAGCTCGTGCACCAGCAGCCGCTCGTGCGTGAGCAGCCGGAACGCCTCCCGGAGGGTGTTGCGCGAGACGCCCAGCGCGCCGCAGATGCTCTCCTCGGAGAGCCGCACCCCCGGTGGGAAATACCCCGAGGCGATCCGGTCGCGCAGTATGTCGGCGACCCGCTCCGCCGTGCTGAGCCGCCCCAGCAGCACCCGGTCGCCCTCCAGCCCGGAGACCTCGATGAGTCCCGGGTCGACCGCTTTCACCACGCCGTGCCTGCCTTTCGCCCTGACGGGCCCCGGCCGGGGCCGCGTTGACGCCAGAAGTCAATCCCAGATCGAAGGTCGAGACAACCAGAATGCGGCCCGAGGCGCCGCTCCCCTTGTCTAATCGTTCAACGATCCTCTAACTTGACGGGAAGGCCGCTCGGCCCGGCTGCCCTCCAGCGTCCTCCAGTGGGAAATCCACCGCGGACACAGACGCGGACACAGACGCGGATACGGACATGGGTAGGGATACGGGTCGGGGGCGGCCGCCCCCGACCCGGCACCTCTGGAACGGACGCACATGACCGACCCGGTGATAGACCTCAACGCCGACCTCGGCGAGGGTTTCGGACGGTGGACTCTCACCGACGACGACAGCCTGCTCTCCGTCGTCACCAGCGCCAACGTCGCCTGCGGCTTCCACGCCGGGGACCCGAGCACCATGCGCCGGGTCTGCGACCTGGCCGCCGAGCGCGGCGTCGGCATCGGGGCCCAGGTCTCCTACCGCGACCTCGCCGGGTTCGGGCGGCGCTCCATGGACGTGCCGCCGGACGAACTCGCCGCCGAGATCGCCTACCAGATCGGCGCGCTGGAGGTCTTCGCCCGCGCCGCCGGCGCCCGCGTCACCTATGTGAAGCCGCACGGCGCGCTCTACAACCGCAGCGTGCACGACGAGGAACAGGCCGGAGCCGTCGTCGAGGGGGTGCGGCTCGCGGGCGGACCGTACCCCGTGCTCGGACTGCCGGGCTCCCAGCTCCATCAGGCGGCCGGGCGCGCGGGGCTGGACGTGGTCACCGAGGCCTTCGCCGACCGCGCGTACACCGCGGCCGGCACCCTCGTCCCGCGCCGCGAGGCGGGCGCCGTGATCACCGACCCGGACGCCGTCGTCAAGCGCTCCGTCACCCTGGCCCGCGAGGGGTCGGTGGTCTCGGCCGGCGGCGACGTCGTGCGCGTGCGCGCCCGCTCCCTGTGCCTGCATGGCGACACTCCCGGCGCCGCGGCCCTCGCCCGCCGGGTACGGGCCGAACTGGAGGCCGCGGGCGTGCGCGTGGCGGCCTTCGCGTGAGGACCCTGCCCGTCGGGGACAGCGCCCTGCTCGTCGAGCTCGACAGCGGCGCGGCCGCCGAGGCCCTGCACGCCGAGCTGCTGCGCCGGGCCGCCGCGCACGAGCTGCCCCCCATCCGCGAGATCGTCCCGGCCGCGCGCACGGTGCTGCTCTCCGGGCTCGCCGAGCCCGCCCGCCTCGCCGCGGAGCTGCCCACCTGGACCGTCCCGCCGCTCGCCCGCGACCAGCGCGGCGCCCTCGACATCGCGGTCCGCTACGACGGCCCCGACCTCGCCGACGTCGCCGAGCTGTGGGACACCTCCCCCGAGGCGGTCGTGCGGATCCTGTCCGACACCGAATTCCGCGTCGCCTTCTGCGGCTTCGCCCCCGGCTTCGGCTATCTCACCGGTCTGCCGCCCCGGTACCACGTGCCGCGCAGGGCCACCCCCAGGACCCGGGTCCCCATCGGCTCCATCGGCCTCGCGGGCCCGTACGCCGGCGCCTACCCGCGCCCCTCGCCGGGCGGCTGGCAGCTCGTCGGCTCCACCGACGCCGTGCTGTGGGACCACTCGCGGGAGCCCGCGGCGCTCTTCGCCCCGGGTACCGCGGTCCGCTTCGTACCGGAGGCCGCCCGATGAGCCGCCGCGCGATCACCGTCGTACGGGCCGGCGCGCTCAGCACCGTCCAGGACCTGGGACGGCCCGGCCACGCCCACCTCGGGGTCGGGCGCTCGGGCGCCCTCGACGAGCCGGCGCACCGGCTCGCCAACCGGCTCGTCGGCAACCCCGCCGAAGCGGCCACCGTGGAGACGACGCTGACGGGGTGCGCCGTACGGGCGCGCGGCGCCGTGACGGTCGCGGTCACCGGCGCGCCCTGCCCGGTCGCCGTGGACGGCCGCCCGGTGGCATGGGGAGCGCCCGTGCGCGTACCGGACGGCTCCGTGCTCGACGTCGGCGCGCCCACCCACGGGCTCCGCGGCTATCTGGCGTTCTCCGGCGGGATCGACGTCGCGCCGGTGCTCGGCAGCCGTGCCACCGACGTCCTGTCCGGGCTCGGCCCGCCGCCGCTGGCCGACGGAGCCGTCCTCGCGCTCGGCCCGGCGCACCCGGCGCCCGCCGGCGCGGACGCGGTGCCCTTCCCGGGCCCCGCACGGGAGTTGGTGCTGCCGGTGCTGCTCGGGCCCCGGGACGACTGGTTCACCCCCGCGGCCCTGCGCACCCTGGCCTCGGGCGGCTTCTCGGTGTCCGCGGCGAGCAACCGCATCGGGATGCGCACCGAGGGGCCGGCGCTGGAACGGGCCGAGGAAGGCGAACTCCCCAGCGAGGGCATGGTGCTGGGAGCGGTTCAGGTGCCGCCCGACGGCCGGCCGGTGCTGTTCCTCGCCGACCACCCCACGACCGGGGGCTACCCCGTCGTGGGCGTCGTACCGGAGCGGTGGCTGGCGGGTGCCGCCCAGGCGGTACCGGGAACCCCCGTCCGCTTCGTGCCCCGGCGGCCCTGACCGGCCCCGTCCCTACACCCCCGGCGGCGGTCACGCGGCGCCGTAGCCACCGCCGCCGGGGGTGCGGACGACGAGCACGTCCCCCGCCCGCGCCTCCGTCACATCGCAGCCGGCCAGCGGCTCCACCGAGCCGTCCGCCCGCTCGATGAGGTTCTCGCCCCGCGCGCCCGGCTCACCGCCCGCCATGCCGTACGGCGCGACCCTGCGGTGACCGGTGAGCAGCGCGACGGTCATGGGCTCAAGGAAGCGGACCCGCCGCTCCACGCCCCGGCCACCGTGCCACCGGCCGCGCCCGCCGCCGTCCGCCCGTACCGAGAAGCTCTCCACCCGCACCGGATAGCGCCACTCCAGCACCTCGGGGTCGGTCAGCCGGGAGTTGGTCATATGGGTCTGGACGGCGTCGGCGCCGTCGAAGCCGCTGCCCGCGCCGGAGCCGCTCGCCAAGGTCTCGTAGTACTGCGTGCGGTCGTTGCCGAAGGTGACGTTGTTCATGGTGCCCGACCCCTCCGCCTGCACGCCGAGCGCCGAGTACAGGGCGCCGGTGACGGCCTGCGAGGTCTCCACGTTCCCGGCGACGGTGGCCGCCGGGAAGACCGGTGCGAGCATCGACCCCTCGGGGATGAGCACGGTGAGGGGTTTGAGGCAGCCGCCGTTGAGCGGGATGTCCTCGGCCACGAGGGTCCTGAAGACATAGAGCACGGCCGCCGTCACCACCGAGCTGGGCGCGTTCGCGTTGCCCCGCTGCTGCGGTGACGTCCCGGCGAAGTCCAGTACGGCGCTGCGCCGCGCGCGGTCCACGCGCAGCGCTACCCGGATCACCGCGCCGCTGTCCGTCTCGTAGCGGCAGGATCCGTCGTGGAGCCCCGCCACGATGCGGCGCACCGACTCCTCCGCGTTGTCCTGCACGTGCCCCATATAGGCCCGCACCACGTCCAGCCCGAACTGCCCGACCATGCCGCGCAGTTCCTGGACGCCCTTCTCGTTGGCGGCGATCTGAGCGCGCAGGTCGGCGATGTTGGCGTCGGGCGCGCGGGAGGGGTACGGGCCCGAGCCGAGCAGTTCGCGGGTCTCCTCCTCGCGGAACCGGCCGTCGCGGACCAGCGGCCAGTTGTCGAAGAGGATGCCCTCCTCCTGGATCGTGCGGCTGAAGGCGGGCATCGAGCCGGGGGTGATTCCGCCGATCTCCGCGTGGTGGCCGCGCGAGGCGACGAGGAAGAGCAGTTCCTCGCCCGGCTCGTCGAAGACGGGCGTGATCACGGTGACGTCCGGCAGGTGGGTGCCGCCGTGGTAGGGGTCGTTGATGGCGTACACGTCGCCGGGCCGTATGCCGTCGCCGTTGCGCCGCAGCACCTCCTTGATGGAGTCCGCCATCGAGCCGAGGTGCACCGGCATGTGCGGGGCGTTGGCGATCAGGTTGCCGTCGGCGTCGAAGAGGGCGCAGGAGAAGTCGAGCCGCTCCTTGATGTTGACGGAGTGCGCGGTGCTCTCCAGGCGCAGCCCCATCTGCTCGGCGATGGTCATGAAGAGGCTGTTGAAGACCTCCAGCATGACCGGGTCGACGTCGGTGCCGACGGCGGCGGCGCGGGGCCTCGGCCGTACGCGCGTGAGCAGGAGGTGGCCCCGGCCGCCCATGGCCGCCTGCCACCCGGGGTCGACGACGGTGGTGGCGTCGGGCTCGGCGACGATCGCGGGGCCGGTGAGGGTGTCGCCCGAACCCAGGCCGGCGCGCTCGTACAGCGGGGTGTCCTGCCACCGGCCCGCCGCGAAGGTCCGTACGGTCGCGAGGGGCTCCAGCGCCCCTTCGCGCTCCGCTGCCCCGACGGCCTGGCCTGCCGTGCCGCCCGCCGCTCCGACCGCCTCCACCGACACCGCCTCGGCGACGATCGGCTTGTCCATGGCGAAGCCGTACCGGGCCCGGTGGATGCGCAGGAACTCCTCGGTCATCGCGCCGACCTCGTCCAGCGGTACGGCGAGGCCCGCGTCCGTGCCCGCGTAGCGCAGCTGGACCTTGGCCGACGTGGTGAGGGCCCGCTCCTCGACGCCGTCCGCGAGGAGGTCGGCGCGGGTCCGCCCGGCCAGCCGCTCGGCCTCCGCGCGCAGTCTGGGGAGCGTCTCCTCGCTCAGCTCGATCTCGACGGACTGCTCGCGCATCGCGGTGGCGTCGGCGACCCCGATGCCGTAGGCGGAGAGCACACCGGCGAACGGCGGCACGATCACCGTGGTGACGCCGAGGGCGTCGGCGACCGCGCACGCGTGCTGGCCGCCGGCGCCGCCGAAGGTGGTGAGCGCGTAGCGGGTGACGTCCCGGCCGCGCTGCACGGAGATCTTCTTGACGGCGTTCGCCATGTTGAGCACGGCGATCTCCAGGAACCCGGCGGCGACCTCCTCGGGGCCGCGGCGGTCGCCCACCGCGTCCGCGACCTCCTCGGCGAGTGCGGCGAACCGCTCGGCGACGGTCTCCGCGTCGAGCGTCCGGTCCCCGTCGGGCCCGAACACCGCCGGGAAGTGGTCGGGCTGCACCCGGCCCAGCATGACGTTGGCGTCGGTGACCGTCAGCGGGCCGCCGCGCCGGTAACTGGCGGGGCCCGGATCGGCCCCGGCCGAGTCGGGGCCCACCCGGTAGCGCCGCCCGTCGAAGTGCAGGACGGAGCCGCCGCCCGCCGCCACCGTGTGGATGTTCATCATGGGGGCGCGCATCCGCACTCCGGCGACCTCCGTGCCGAAGACCCGCTCGAACTCCCCCGCGTAGTGCGACACATCGGTGGAGGTACCGCCCATGTCGAAGCCGATGACGCGGTCGTGGCCGGCCTCGGCGGCGGAGCGCGCCATGCCCACGACGCCGCCCGCCGGCCCGGACAGGACCGCGTCCTTGCCGCGGAAGTGAGCGGCCTCGCGCAGCCCCCCGTTGGACTGCATGAACATCAGCCGTACGCCGCGCAGTTCGCTCGCGACCTCCTCGACATAGCGGCCGAGGACCGGGGAGAGGTAGGCGTCGACCACCGTGGTGTCGCCGCGCGGTACGAGCCGCATCAGCGGACTGACCTCGTGCGAGCAGCTGACCTGCGTGAAGCCGAGGCGGCGGGCCTCCTCTGCGGCCTCCCGCTCGTGCGCGGCGTAGCGGTAGCCGTGCAGGAAGACGACGGCCGCGCTCCGGTAGCCGTCGCGGCGCGCCGCGCTCAGCTCCGCGCTCACCGCGTCGAGGTCCAGCGGCCGTACGACGCCGCCGTCGGCCCCGACCCGCTCCCGGGCCTCGATGACCCGCCCGTACAGCGCGTCGGGCAGCACGATGCGGCGGTCGAAGAGGCGCGGCCGGTTCTGGTAGGCGATGCGCAGCGCGTCCCGGAACCCTTCGGTGGTGACGAGCACGGTGGGCTCGCCCTTGCGTTCGAGGAGGGCGTTGGTGGCCACGGTGGTGCCCATCTTGACCACGGCGATCCGGTCCGCGGGGACCGGTTCGCCGGGGCCGAGCTCCAGGGCCAGCCGGATACCGGCGACGGCGGCGTCCCGGTACCGCTCGGGGTTGTGGGACAGCAGTTTCCGCGTGTGCAGGCTGCCGTCCGGCCGCTTGCCCACCACATCGGTGAAGGTGCCACCGCGGTCGACCCAAAACTCCCAGAGCCCTGTCATCCGGCCATTGTGGCAGCGTCGTTCGCCGTTGTGCGGGAGCGTTCCCGGCCCGGGCGGGCGGGTTCTCCGGGTGGCTGTCGCCCCGTCCGGTCGGCCGTCCGGCCGCTCTGTTGACGGCTGGTCGGTTCCGTGGCCCCGGCCGGCCGTCCAGCCGCTACACCGCGGGCGCGTCCGGGCCGATGCGGCTGCGTACCGCGGTCTGGACCTCGGCTTCCTCGGCCGGGTCCGCGGCGAGCCGGCGGAGCTGGTCGACGACGCGGTCGTCCGCGGTGGCGGCGTGCCGGGCGGCCAGCTCGCGGGTGGTCTCCTCGCAGTCCCACAGGCACTCGACGGCGAAGCCCGCCGCGAAGGAGGGGTCGGTGGCGGCGAGCGCGCGGGCGGCGCGGCCGCGCAGATGGGAGGAGGACGTCTCGCGGTAGACATGGCGCAGGACGGGCGCGGCGCAGCCGATGGAGAGGCGGCCGGCGCCGTCGACGAGGTCCCACAGGACGCCGGCGTCGGGGCCCTCGGTCCGTACGGTCCGGCGCAGCGCGCCCAGCACGGGCCCGGCGTCGTACTGCGCGCCCCGGCAGGCCAGCATTCCGGCCGCGGCGTCGCCGAGGCCGTCGGTGCGGTGCAGCCAGGCCCGGGCCCGTACCAGGGCGGCGGTGCTGCGCATCCGCTCGAACGCGGTGACGGCGGCGTCCGAGACGAGGGTGCTGGGGTCCTCCGCGGCGCTCTCGATGAGGTCGAGGGCGCGCGGGTCGTGGTGCTCGGCGAGGTAGCGCAGGGCCGTGGCGCGGGCGGCTTCGGGGCCGGTGACCGCGGCCTCGATGATCTCCAGGCGGTCCTCGGGGCCGGCGACGGCGGTCAGGCAGCGGGTCGCGGGGACGTGGCGGTGCTGGGTGGGGTGCATGTCCAGGCCCTGCTGAGCCCAGTCGAGGACTTCCCGGACGCTCCAGCCCGGGCCGGGGCCGGCCGGCCGGAGCTGGCGTCGCCAGCGGTCGAAGGAGCCCTGTTCGCCGGCGGCGCGCACCCGGGCGGCCGTCGCCGGGGAGAAGGTGTCGTCGGCCCATAGCCGCCAGGGTCGCGGCTCGAACGCGTCGCGTACGGCGGCGGTGAGGGCCGCTTCCCCGTCGGGGGTGTGCGGGAATCTGGCGAGGATGAGCTCGCCGAGACCGGCCAGGCCCGTGTCGTCGTCCCTCAGGGCGAGCTCGTCGAGGGCCCAGGCCCAGCTCGTGCCGGTGGCGGCGTAGCGGCGGAGCAGCAGCAGCGCGTCGCGGCGGCCGTAGGAGGCGAGGTGGCCGAGGACCGAGAGGGAGAGGCCGGTGCGCTCCTCCTGGGGGTCGAGGAGGTCCTCGGGGTGGAAGAGGTGGTGTTCGATCTCGTCCAGCGGGCCGTCGAGCTCCATGTGGAGGCGCGCGTAGTAGAGCGAGCGGTTCTCGACCTGCCAGTCGCGCCGGGGATCGCGGAGCACGCAGTGGTGCAGCGCGGCGAGCGCCTCGGCCCGCGGGGCCGCGAGGGCGTGCAGGGTCCCGTCGCCGCGGCCTCGCTGCAGGAGGCCGAGCAGGGTGCCGCTGGGCGCTATGTCTGGATCGAACATGGGGTCAGCATCCGGTGCGGGGACTTCGGTGGCAACGGGATTTCCGTCGTCCGGCATTCTTGCCGGTGTCCACCCGTCCTATGCCGGGTGAACAGTGCGGACCTCGTTGCTTCCGCGCGGCGCAGCCTACCCGGAACAGTGGATTCCGCGGAGTTCCGGTCAGCGCTTACCGGCCGGGCCAGTGGCATATGTCAGAAGCACCACCGTATCGGGTAGCGCCGAATCCCTTACGCGGCATCGCTCCCTGTGCAACAGTCGTAACCGGCCCACTTCGCAGATCCGCCCGAGCCGGCAGCGCCGCGCGTCAATCGGAGTACGTACATGCCGTCCCCCCTCTTCGCGGACCGTTCACCCGCCCAGCCGCCGGAGCGCGGCGCGGTGGACGCCCTCATCTCGCAGACCCGCAAGCTCCGCGGCGGCGTCGACGCCGTCCGCCGGGAGACCGCGGTGGACGAGGAGCAGCTGGACGATCCGCAGGTCCGCTGGCAGCGCGCGCTGTGCGAGCTGGCCGTGCATCACCTCGACGACCTCGGCGCACACCTCGGCCAGCTGCGCGAAGGGGTGCCCGCCGAGCTGCTGGAGCCGGAGCCGTACCGGCCGCCGCTGCCCGCCGCACCGCCCGAGCCGGAGCGCGGGTCGCTGCTCAAGCGGGTCGGCAGCGCCGAGTGGAATCTGCTGACCGACGACGTGACCTGGTCCGAGGAGCTGTTCCAGATCTTCGGCCGGAGCCGCGCGGACGGCGCGCCGACCCTGGACGAGCTGTCCTCCTGCCTCCACCCGGAGGACCAGGAGCTGCTAACGGCCAGGGTCACCGACTGCCTGGTGGACGGCAAGCCGATCGACGACGAATTCCGCATCCTGCGCCCCGACGGCGGCCGGCGCACGGTGCACATGATGGGCGAGCCCGTGCTCGCCTCCGACGGCAGCACGGCGTCCATGTGGGCGGTGCTGCGCGACGTCAGCGAACTGCGGCGAAGCCAGCGCGCGGTGCACGAGAGCCGTGACTCTCTGCAGCGTCAGCGGCACATCGCGCGGACCGAGCACCGGCTCGCGGTCGAGTTGCAGGAGGCCGTACTTCCGCCCTGGCGCGGTTCCCTGCGGCTCCCGCAGGGCGGTCCGGCCTCCCTCGACCTCGCCGGGCACTACCTCCCTTCCTCGACCAGCGCCCTGGTCGGCGGCGACTGGTTCGACGCGCTCCAACTGCCCGACGGGCAGACCCTGCTCAGCGTCGGCGACCTCACCGGGCATGGTGTGAGCGCCACTTCCGGCGTGGCGATGCTGCTCGGCGCGCTGCGCGGGATGGCGGTGGCCGGCGCAGCGCCCGGTCCGCTGATGGGCTGGCTCAACCAGATGCTCGACGCCTCCGCGCAGCCCGCCCTGGGCAGCGCGATCTGCTGCCGGTACGAGCCCGTCGCCCGCACCCTGTCCTGGTCCCAGGCCGGCCACCCCGCGCCGCTGCTGTTCCGCGACGGGACGGGGCGCGCCCTCCAGCCGCCGGAGGGCGTGCTGCTCGGCGCGACCTCCGGCGCCCACTACGCGCAGGCCGAGGAGCGGTTGCTCCCCGGGGACCTGCTCGTGCTGCACACCGACGGACTCTCACCCCGCAGCCCCGAACTGGATGTCGACAGGGGCCCGGACCGGCTGCTGGCCCTCGCCCCGCGGCTCGCCGCCGCCCGCGGCGCACAGGAGTGCGTACGGGCCGTGGTGGAGGAGTTCGGCGGCGAGGAGCGGGAAGACGACGCGTGCGTGCTGATCGCGCGCGTCGGCCCATAGCCCGGCCCCCGAGGCGGCCCGGCCGCGGTCGATACGGCACGCGGTCCCTGGTGTGCTGCCCGCGCCTCACACCGGGGTGCTCCGGCCCTGCGGCCCGCTCTTCGGCGCTTTCGGCAGGGCCTGCCGGATCTCGGCGCGCAGCTCCCGGACGCTGCCGTCGCTCGCGTACCGCCCGGTCAGGCGGTACATCTCGCGCAGCCGGTCCCAGGTGCGGTGGGACGAGGTATGGCCGATGGTCTCCAGCGCCTTACGAGCGTACCGGTCGGCCTGCTCCGGGTCACTGCCGATGAAGCAGGCCGACGCCAGTGAGATGTAGTCGAAGACCTTCGACCGCTCGCGGTCTTCCCCCCGCAGCTTCAGCGCCGTCTTCGCGTGCCACTGCGCGACGCCCGCCGCCGACGGATCTCGCTCCGCGAGTGTGCGGAATGCCAGGGCCTGCATGCCGTGCATGTCCGCCTCGTCGAACATCTGCATCCAACTCGGCGGCGGCACATCGCCCTTGTCCGCGGTGAAGAGCTCCTCCGCCCTGCCCAGGGTGCGGCGCGTGGCCTGGCCCCGGCCCATCGACGCCTGGGCCCACGCCTCGATGGTGCAGAACATCGCCCGGGTACGCGGCAGGGCTTCCTCGCCGGAGCCGTGCTGCGCCAGTTTCATGAGGTCCAGTGCCTCGTCCGGGCGGCTGAGGTGGATCATCTGGCGGGCGGCACGGGAGAGCGCCTCGCCGGCCCGCGGCCGGTCGCCGCCCTCGCGGGCCGCGTGAGCGGCGATCACGAAGTACTTCTGGGCGGTGGGCTCCAGGCCGACGTCGTGGGACATCCAGCCGGCGAGAACCGCCAGATTGGCGGCCACCCCCCACAACCTGCGCTGCAGCTGCTCGGGGTGGTGGTAGGCGAGCATGCCGCCCACCTCGTTGAGTTGGCCGATGACGGCCTTGCGCTGCAGGCCGCCGCCCCGGGACGCGTCCCAGACGCGGAACACGTCGACCGAACTCTCCAGGGCGTCGATCTCCTGGGACCCCACGGGGGCCGCTTCGTACCGGTCGTAACTGGCCGGATCCGATGTCATCGCGGACAGGGAGGACAGCGGGTCGTCGAGGCGGGGGGCGTCGGAGGCCAGGGTCTGATCGGATTTCAGCCAGTCGTGCAGTGTGCTGCTGAGTGCGGAACCTGTGGCGAGCGCGGCGCCCGCGCCCACCAAGCCACGTCGATTGAGCATGAGGTCCATTCCCGTGAATTCGGTGAGGACCGCGGCCGTACGCCCGGGGGGCCAGTGCAGTCCGTCCGCGGACTGCTTCTTCCCTGCACGCCCCTGCTTCGCGAAGCCGAGGTCCTCAGTGGTCACGACACGACCGAGACGCTCGGTGAAGAGGGCGGCCAGCACCTTCGGCACGGGGTCGCGGGGGCGCTCCCCCGTGTCGATCCAGCGCCGCACCCGCGAGGTGTCGGTGGCCAGCTGCGGGTGGCCCATGGCCGCCGCCTGCCGGTTCACCATCCTCGCGAGCTCCCCTTTGGACCAGCCGGCCAGGCCGAACAGGTCCGAAAGTCGGGTGTTGGGTTCCCTCATCACGTCAAGCCCCCAGGTTCCTCGGCTGACTTGAAGGTATCGGCCCGTCATGGGCCACGCGAGTATTCGCCAGGCTTCGCCAGGGTGCGCCAGATGGTGTGCCACCCGCGGGCGGGTGTCGTGTAGGAACGCGCCACCCGGGCCCGGCGGTCGGACCGCATTCCCCAGGGTGCCCATGGCAGCCGGGGCCGGGGGGCGCACGCAATTCGTCGGCACACGAAGGGATCTGTATCGCCCATGTACGCAGCATCGTCCTCCGTGTCCGCTCCGCCCCGGCCCTACCGACCACCGCCCGCCGGCGGCGGGCCCTATCTCGACCCCACCCATGCCGCCGGAGCGGGCGTCGTCCCCGGTTCCCCCGGCGTCGTCCCCGGCGGACGACTCAAGCGGCCCCAGGGGGCGGGCCGCTCCCAGCCGCTCAGTGGGAGAATCGACTTGTCCGGCCCGCAGGGCGCCCAGCTGCGCGCGGCCATCGCCTCGGTGCACCGCATCTGTCCGGAGTTCAGCCCCGTGCAGGTCCTGCGGCACAGCGGCCGGTCCGTGATCCTGATCGGCACGACCGGGCGCAGCACAGCGGTCGCCAAGTGTTTACTGGACCACTCGCCCGTCTGGGCCGAGCGCTTCCAGCACGAAATAGCCGCATACCGCGCGTTCGTGCGGCACCGTCCGCCGGTGCGCGTCCCCCGGCTCATCGCGGCCGACCCCGACAACTGCGCCCTGGTCGTCGAGCGGATGCCCGGGCGGGTGACGGCCTCGCAGCGGCATCCGGTCGAGGCGCCGCCCCGCGCGGACGTACGGGCGGCGCTCGGCGCCGTGCACCGGATCAACCAGTGGCGGCCCCCGGCCGGCCTGTTCGAGATGCCGCTGGACTACGGCAAGCGCATCGCCCGCTTCCATGAACTGGGGCTGCTGACCGACCGGGACCTCGGCGATCTCCAGCAGCTGCTGCGCGGGCTCTCCCACGCGCAGGGGCAGTTCTGCCACGGCGACGCCCTGCTCTCGAACATCCTCCTGTCCCCCGCCGGGCCGGTGCTCGTGGACTGGGACCAGGCAGGCTGGTATCTGCCGGGCTATGACCTGGCCACCTTGTGGACCGTCCTCGGCGACGCTCCCGTGGCGCGCCGTCAGATCAGCCAGCACGCCCAGCAGAGCGGTTCCGCCGCCCGGGACGCCTTCCTGGTGAACCTGATGCTGGTGCTGACCCGCGAGATCCGCACCTATGAGACGGCCGTGCAGCGCACCATGCACGACCCTGCCCCGGCGGCTCCGGGCGGGGCCGAGAGCGGTGAGGAGCAGCGGTTGCTGCTCCGGCGGCTGCACGACGACTGCGCGCTCGCACGGCGTGCCGTGCGAGCCGCGGTCGGCACCCGCTGACCGGGCCGGGCCCGGCCTCTTCGCGGCGCGTCACCGGTCTGGACCTGTGACGCGCCGCAGGTCTGTGCGCCCGTCCCGGGAAACCCTCCAGCATGGGCACTGATGTGCGAAATCCCGTCCCTCACGCATGATTGACGCGGCCTCGGCCAGGGGTACCTCTAAGTGGATCCGGCTCCGCCCGCCCATCCGCGCACCATCCGCCCCGGCGCACGACACGGCCCGGCTTGAGGAGGCTGCGTTGCCCGCACTGCCCGCACCGCCCCCGCGCTCAGCACCGTCAGAATCGCGAAGAAACGATTCGGGGCCGTGGAGACGCCGGCGCCGAACCCTGCGCACCGCCGGCGCCGCGGCGACCGCCGCCCTGCTGCTGCCGCTGGTATCGACCGCCCCGTCCGCCACCGCCGCGCCACCGCCCTCCGACGCGCTGCAGCGCTCGTTCGCCGACGCGGCGGCCGCCTACCATGTGCCGCCGAGCGTCCTGCTCGGCGTCGCCTATCTGGAGTCCCGCTGGGACGGCCACGGCGGCGCGCCGAGCGTCTCCGGCGGCTACGGCCCGATGCACCTCACGGACGCCCGTACCGCCCTGGCCGAGGCCCCGCACCACAGCGACGCCCGCGAGGACCCCCGCGGCGACGGCGCACGGCCCTGGACGCCCATACGCGACCGGCTCCCCGGGGCCGTCGAGCCGCCCGCCCGGCTGCACACCCTGGACCGGGCCGCCGCCCTGACCGGCCTGCCGGGCGAGACGCTGCGGCGGGACGCCGCGGCCAACGTCCGGGGCGGCGCCGCGCTGCTCGCCGCCGAGCAGCGCCGGCTGGGGCTGCCGCCGAGCGCGGACCCCGCCGACTGGTACGGGGCGGTGGCGAGCTATTCGGGCGCCTCGGACGCCGCGACCGCCGCCGTGTTCGCGGGCGAGGTCTACGACGTCCTGCGCGGCGGCGAGTCCCGCACCACCGACGAGGGGCAGCGCGTGGTGCTCCCCGCCGACAGGGCGCTGCGGCCCGACTCCGCGCAGCTGGGGCGCCTCGGCCTGCCCGCCGGCGCTCCGGCGGGCGGGAAGGGCCGCGTCGAGTGCCCGCGCTCCGTGGCATGCGAGTCGGTCCCCGCCCCGTACGAGCGGTTCGGGGACGGTGACTTCGGCAACCACGACCTGGCCGACCGCCCGAAGTCGCAGCGGGTCGACTACATCGTCATCCATGACACCGAGGGCAGCTGGGACACCGCTCTCAAGCTGATCAAGGACCCGACGTACGTCTCCTGGAACTACACGGTGCGCTCCGCCGACGGGCACATCGCGCAGCACGTGCCGACCAAGGACGTCGCCTGGCACGCCGGCAACTGGTACGTGAACTCCAAGTCCGTCGGCATCGAGCACGAGGGTTTCCTCACCGCGCCCGACGCCTGGTACACGGAGGCGATGTACCGCACCTCGGCCCGGTTGGTGAAGTACCTGTCGCACAAGCTGGGCATCCCGCTGGACCGGCAGCACATCCTGGGCCACGACAATGTGCCGGGCACGACGGCCGCCACGGTCAAGGGCATGCACACCGACCCGGGCCCGTACTGGGACTGGGCGCACTACTTCCAGCTGCTGGGCAGGCCCTTCCGGCGCACCGCGGGCCCGCACGGCGGGCTGGTGACCGTGGCACCGGACTACGCGCGCCACCGGCCCGTGTACACGGGCTGCGCGAAGGCCGGACAGACCTGTGCGCCGCACGGGTCGGGAGCGGTGCGGCTGCACACCGCGCCGAGCGAGGGCGCCCCGCTGGTGAAGGACATCGGGCTGCGCCCCGACGGCGGCGACTCCACGGCCGACGTCAACGACACCGGCGCCCGCGCCTCCACCGGGCAGCGGTTCGCGGTGGCCGGGCGCCATGGCGACTGGACGGCGATCTGGTACCTCGGGCAGCGGGCGTGGTTCCACAACCCCCGCACCCGGCCGACCGCCGTGGACGCCAAGGGCCTCGTCGCCACCCCGAAGCCGCGCCCCGGCGGGGTTCCGGTGTACGGGCGCGCGTACCCGGAGAAGGCCGCGTATCCGGCCGGGGTGCCGGTGCAGAGCGTCTCGCCGCTGCCGTACCGGCTGCTCGCCGGGCAGGCGTACGCGGTGGGCGGCCGGGCGTCGGCCGAGTATCTGTGGGCGGCGACGTTCGATCCGGCCGGGCACGAGGTGGTGCGCGGCAAGGACGGGTACTACGAGATCCAGCTGGGGCACCGGGTGGGCTACGTACGGGCCGCCGATGTGACGCTGCGGCCCTCCGGCCGGTGATTCACGCGGACGGATGACGCGGAGCCCCGGCCGCCGGGGCTCCGTGCTCAGCCCTGCTGGAAGAGCTCCGCGGGGAGCGGCTTGAGCAGCTGGTACAGCTCGTCGGTGATCGGCCGGTCCCAGGTGGCGATGGTGACGAGCACGCCGTCGCTGCGGTCGAACTGGGCGCAGGAGACGCGGCTCTCGGAGCACTTGACGCGCCGCACGATCAGCAGGTTGTCCTCGTGCATGACCGGGGTGTCCTCGGTCTCCACCACGTGCGCCGGCTCGTCGTTGTCGAGCGCGGCCAGCAGCTGCGCCACCTCGAACGGCACCTGTCCGTCCGAGAGGTCGCGCGCCGGGGAGCCCTCGGGCAGATTGCCGATGATCATCGCCGGTCCGCGCCCGCCGAAGAGGTCGTAGCGCAGGAAGACGCCCTGGCAGCTGCCGTCGGGCGCGGGCAGCAGCCCGGCTCCGAGGTCCCCGGGCCAGTCCCCCGGGTCCATGGCGAGGACGTCGAAGTCCGGCCCGGTGGGCGTGGCGGCGCTGCGGCGGCGGAGGAACGACATGCCCACATCGTACGTGCCCGGCGCCCTCTCGCGTCCCCGGGCCCGGGGCGGTCGCGGCGTGCCCCGCGCCCGGTGGACCGGGGCCGGGACCGGCCGGGGAGGTTCCGGAGCGGCCGGGCGGGCCGACCGCCGGGGCCGGCCCCGGCCCGTCGCGCCGGATGTGTCAGGTGAGGTCGAATTCCCCGTCCCGCGCGCCGAGTACGAACGCGCGCCACTCGCCGGGGTTGAAGATCAGCGACGGGCCCTCCGGACTGCGGCCGTCGCGCATGGCGATGTACCCCTCCACGAAGGCGACCTGGACATCACCGGATCCCTGACTGCTCGATTGCCACTGCGCGTTGCTGAGGTCGAGCTGCGGCTTCACGCTGCCTGCCGGATGCTCAGTCGTGCTCTCCGCCACGTCCGTGCTCCTCCCGGTTCGTCGTCCGGCCCCACCCTAGCGATCGGGGCGGACGCCGGACAGACCGCGGCGGTATGTCCGTACGCCCTCCTTTCGCGGGCCGTGCGGGTCGCGGTTCAGGAGGCCGCCGGCTCGGCCCCGACGAGCCACATGGAGAAGAACTGCGCGCCGCCTCCGTAGGCGTGGCCGAGGGCTTTGCGCGCCCCGTCCACCTGGTGCTCCCCCGCCTGTCCGCGCACCTGGAGGGCGGCCTCCGCGAAGCGGAGCATGCCGGAGGCGCCGATGGGGTTGGTGGACAGGACGCCGCCGGAGGGGTTGACGGGCAGGTCTCCGCCGAGTTCGGTGACGCCGGCCTCGGTGAGTTTCCAGCCCTCGCCCTCGGCGGCGAAGCCGAGGTTCTCCAGCCACATCGGCTCGTACCAGCTGAACGGCACGTACATCTCGACGACGTCGATCTCGCGGCGCGGGTCGGTGATGCCCGCCTGCCGGTAGACGTCGGCGGCGCAGTCCTTGCCGGCCTGCGGCGACACGAAGTCCTTGCCCGCGAAGAGGGTGGGCTCGCTGCGCATCGCGCCGCCGTGCACCCAGGCGGGCGGGTGCGGTGAACGGTCCGCGCCGCCCCGGTCGGTGAGGATCATGGCGCAGGCGCCGTCGGAGGAGGGGCACGTCTCGGAGTAGCGGACGGGGTCCCACAGCATCGGCGAGGACTGCACCTTCTCCAGGGTGATGTC
The DNA here is from genome assembly GCF_056434425.1 of Streptomyces sp. NPDC044033. NCBI lineage: Bacteria > Bacillati > Actinomycetota > Actinomycetes > Kitasatosporales > Streptomycetaceae > Streptomyces > Streptomyces sp. NPDC044033. The sequence goes on from NZ_JBWKFF010000031.1 coordinate 44,573, forward strand.
CCGCTCGTGGAGGTGGGCGTAGGGGTTCTTCAGGGCGTTGCGCCGGTCCTTGTAGGCGACGAGGGAGCCGACGGTGCCGGGGGCCCCGGTGCGCCGCATGTACGCCCGGATGTGCGGCGCGAAGAAGCCGCCGGCGCCGGCCAGCAGCGGCTGCTGGAAGGGGACGGGCAGGGAGAGGCCCCACATGGCGTTGGACTCGGACTGCTTCTCGAAGGCGAGGGTCAGTACGGTGCGGTGGACGCGGGCGGCGACGAGGTTGGCGGCGACGAGGGCGGTGGAGCCGCCGACGGAGCCCGCGGTGTGCACGCGCATCATGGGTTTGCCGACGGCGCCGAGGGCGTCGGCGAGGTAGAGCTCCGGCATCATGACGCCCTCGAAGAAGTCGGGGGCCTTGCCGATGACGACGGCGTCGATGTCGGGCCAGCCGAGCCCGGCGTCCAGCAGCGCCCGGGCGGCCGCTTCCCGCACCAGCCCGGCGATGGACACGTCTCGCCGCGCGGCGACGTGTTTGGTCTGGCCGATCCCGACGACCGCGACGGGCTCCTTGCTCATCGGGGGTCTCCTTCCAGTACGGCGACCAGGTTCTGCTGGAGGCAGGGGCCCGAGGTGGCGTGGGCGAGCGCGCGGTCGGAGGCGCCGCGGTGGATGCGGGCCGCGGCCTCTCCGAGGCGGATGAGTCCCGCCGCCATCATCGGGTTGGCGGCGAGGGCGCCGCCGGAGGGGTTGACCGCCACGTCGTCGGTGAGCCGCAGCGCCTTGCGCAGGACGACTTCCTGGGAGGTGAAGGGGGCGTGCAGCTCGGCGGTGTCGACGGGGGCGCCGAAGGCGCCGGCGCGCTCGGCGGCGAGGCGGGTGGAGGGCGAGTCGGTGAGATCGCGCACGCCCAGGGAGTGCGGTTCGACGCGGTGGTCGATGCCCTTGATCCACGCGGGCCGGGGGCAGAGCCGGCGTGCCGTGTCCCCGGCGGCGAGGACGACGGCGGCGGCGCCGTCGCCGATGGGCGGCGCGTCGTGCCCGCGCAGCGGCCGTACGAGGTAGTCGGCGCCGAGCAGCCGGTCGGGCGCCTGCGAGCCGCGCAGCTGGGCGTGCGGGTTGCTCTCGGCGGACCTGCGGCTGCGGGCGGCGATCTCGGCGAGGGCGCGCTCGTCGGTGTCGCCCGCGTCGATGAGCGCCTGGGCCTGGAGCGCGGCGAGGGAGACGGAGTCGGGCCACAGGGGCGCGAGGTAGTAGGGGTCGAGCTGCCGGGTGAGGACGTCGCGGAGTTCGCCGGGCGAGGACTTTCCGTAGGAGTAGACGAGCGCGGTCTCGGCCTCGCCGGTGCGGAGTTTGACCCATGCCTCGTACAGCGCCCAGGCCCCGTCCATCTCGACATGGGACTCGGATATGGGCGGCCAGGCCCCCACTCCGTCGAGGGCCATGGTGAAGGAGAAGGCGCGGCCGGCCAGGTAGTCGCTCGATCCGGAGCAGGTGAAGTCGGTTTCGCCCGCGGTGAGTCCGACCTGTCCGAGGGTCTGTGTGAGGACGGGGAGCAGCATCTCGACTTCGGAGAGGTCCGCGGTGGTCCTGCGGTGCGCGCTCTGCCCGAAGGCCACGATGGCCACTTCCGGTGCGTCGGGCATCACAGCAGCTCCTTGTACGCGTCGTAGTCGGCGTCCGGTTCGCCGGTGGGCCGGTAGTGGTCGGGGAAGCGGCTGCCTGACGAGGGGTCGGGCCATACGGGCTCGACGCGCATGCCCATCCGCACCTGGTCGTACGGGATGCCGCCGATCCGCCCGTGCAAGGCGAGGTCGGCGCCGTCGAGGGCGATGTGCCCGTAGACGTACGGCACCTCGATGTCGAGGTTGCGGGCCTTGATGTTGACGACGCAGAAGGTGGTGACGGTGCCGCGCGGGCCGACCTCGACCTGCTCGGCGGTGGCGACGCCGCAGGTGGGGCAGGCGCCGCGGGGCGGCACGTAGACCTTGCGGCAGGAGGGGCAGCGTTCGCCGACGGTCTTGTGGTCGGCGAGCGCCGCGAGGTAGCGGGTCTGGGCGCGGCCGGGCGAGTAGCGGTAGTCGAGGCGGGCGGGTGCGACGATGCCGGTGACGGGGTCGGCGAACCGCCCGTCGTGGGGCCGGGCCTCGCCGGCCGGCGGGCTCTCGTGCGGTTCGAAGCAGGCGATGTCGGTGATGGCTCCGGTGGGTTCGGCGGCCCAGCGGATACGGACGCGCAGTCCGGTGTGCACGGCGTCGGGCCCCGGTGCGTCGAGCGCGTGGAGGAGGGCGGTGTCGGCGCCGTCGAGCCGGACGAGGACCCAGGCGAAGGGGGTGGGCAGGGGCTGGCCGGGGCGAGGCGCCGGGTTCCAGGCCCAGGTGGTGACGGTGCCGGTGGGGGCGACTTCGACGAGTTCGCGCAGCTCTTCGGCGGTGGCCGGGTCGTACTCTACGGGCGGCACGAGGACGCGGCCGTCGCCGGTCCTGACCCCGAGCGGGGTGCGCCCGCGCAGCCCGGTGAGGAAGGCGCTCTGCACGGGCCCGAGGGAGCGGGTGAAGGGGAATTCGACGGTGAGGGGTGCGCTGAGCGCCTCGGGCGCCGGGGAGGGTGGCATGCGGTGGTCTCCTTCACTCAGGGCCGGAGGGGCCCGCGGCTGCCGTGGACGGTCGCGGCTTCCCGGCGGGAGCGCGGCATCAGGTCCGCCGGAAGACGGCCGGGCGCTTCTCGGCGAAGGCGCGGGCGCCTTCCTTGGCGTCGGCGGTGTCGAACACCGGCCAGCCGCTGGTCAGTTCGTGGGCGAGCCCGTCGGCCTCCGTCATGGCGGCCGTGTCGTACACCGATGCCTTGACGGCTTCGACGGCCAGCGGCCCGTTGGCGTTGACGGCCTCGGCGATCTCCAGCGCCTTGGACAGGGCGGTGCCGTCCGGGACGACATGGCCGATGAGTCCGATGCGGGCCGCCTCGGCGGCGGGGTACGGGCGTCCGGTGAGCAGCATTTCCAGGGCGTGGGTGCGCGGTATCTGGCGGGCGAGGCGGACCGTGGAGCCGCCGATGGGGAAGAGGCCGCGGCGCACCTCGTAGAGGCCGAAGGTGGCGCTCTCGCCCGCGACGCGGATGTCCGTGCCCTGGAGGATCTCGGTGCCGCCCGCGACGCAGTGGCCCTCGACGGCGGCGATGACGGGCTTGCGCGGCCGGTGGTGGCGGAGCATCGCCTTCCAGTGCAGGTCGGGGTCGGCTTCGAGCCGGTGCCGGTACTGCTCGCCCATGCCCTTTCCGGCCAGGGCCTTGAGGTCCATGCCGGCGCAGAACGCGCCGCCCGCGCCGGTCAGCACGATCGAGCGGATCTCGTCGTCCGCGTCGGCGGCGAGCCAGCCGTCGTAGAGCCCGACCAGCATCGGCAGGGAGAGCGCGTTCTTCGCCTCCGGCCGGTTCAGGGTCAGTACCAGTGTGGCGCCGACGCGTTCCACGCCGAGGTGTTCCGTTTCCCCGCCCATGGCAAGTCCTCTCGTCTCAAGACCTAGAACAGGTTGCAGCAGGCGCGGGCGGAGTACAAGAGTTATCTGACAGGCAGTCAGTTTTCTTCGGTGCGCGCCCTTCCCACCTGTACGGCCAGGCGCTCTAATGACCGCCAAGCCGCTCGGTCGCCCCGGTCAGCCCCGGTCTGGAGGACACGTGGAGTACAACCTTGCCGACCTCTTCGAATCGATCGTCGATACGGTGCCCGACCGCGAGGCGCTGGTCTTCGCCGATCACCCGGGCACCGGGGCCGAACGCCGGCTGACCTACGCGCAGCTCGACGCGGCGGCCAACCGGCTCGCCCACCACCTCGGCGAGCGCGGCGTACGGCCCGGCGCACACGTCGGCCTGCACCTCTACAACAGCGTCGAGTACCTCCAGACGCTCTGGGCCTGCCTGAAGATCCGCGCCGTCCCGGTCAACGTCAACTACCGCTATGTCGAAGAAGAGTTGGCCTACCTCTACCGGGACGCGGACCTGGTGGCGCTCGTCTTCGACGGGGAGTTCACCGCGCGGGTCGCGGCGGCGCTCCCCCGCGCGGAGCGGCTGCGCCACCTCATACGGGCGGGCGAGCCCCCCGAGGGCGCGCCGGAGCCCCGTATCGCGCCCGTCGGCTTCGCCGAGGCCGAGGCCGCCGGTTCGCCCGAACGCGGCTTCGGCCCCCGGTCCGCGGACGACCAGATCATCATCTACACCGGGGGCACCACCGGCATGCCCAAGGGCGTGATGTGGCGCCAGGAGGATCTCTTCTTCTCCGGCCTGGGCGGCGGCGCGCCGACCGGCGAGCCCGTGAAGCGCCCCGAGGAGCTGGCGGAGCGGGTGGCCGCGGGCGGCGAGGGCCTCGTCTTCTTCCCCGCCCCGCCGCTGATGCACGGCACCTCCACGCTCACCGCCCTCATCGCCTTCGACTTCGGCCAGAAGGTGGTCATCCACCGGAAGTACGTGCCGCACGAGGTGCTGCGCACGATCGAGAAGGAGAAGGTCACCAGCGTCTCCCTGGTGGGGGACGCGATGCTGCGCCCCCTGGTGGACGCGCTCGGCGGCCCGCTGCGCGGCACCGACTGCTCGTCGCTGTTCACCGTCAGCAGTTCGGGCGCGATCCTGTCGGAGACCGTACGGGCCCAGTTCCAGGAGCTCGTGCCGAACGTGCTGCTGCTCAACAACTTCGGCTCCTCGGAGTCCGGTTTCAACGGCACCGCGACCGAGGACTCGGGCCCCGACCGGGGGTTCCGGCTGCGCGTCAACGACCGTACGGCCGTGGTCGACCCGGCGACGCACGAACCGGTCGCGCCCGGCGAGCCCGGCCGGCTGGCGCAGCGCGGACATGTGCCGCTGGGCTACTACAACGACCCGGAGAAGACCGCCGAGACGTTCTTCGAGGCCCGGGGCGAACGGTGGGTCCTGCTCGGCGACATGGCGACCGTCGACGCGGACGGCGTGGTCACGATCCTCGGGCGCGGCTCGCAGTGCATCAACACGGGCGGCGAGAAGGTGTATCCGGAGGAGGTCGAGCAGGCGCTGAAGGCGCATCCGGATGTGTACGACGCGCTGGTCGCGGGCGTGCCGGACCCGCGATGGGGCAACCGGGTGGCGGCCGTCGTGCAGCCGCGCGAGGGGGCCGGGCCGCTGAGTCCGGAGGCCGTGCGGGCGCACTGCCGGACCCGGCTGGCCGGTTACAAGATCCCGCGCAGCGTGGTGTTCACGGACCGCATCCAGCGCTCCCCCAGCGGCAAGGCGGACTACCGCTGGGCGAAGGCGAAGGCCGCCGAGGAGGGGTGAGCGGGCGGCGCGCCCATCCCGGATGGCTCACAGACCGAGGGCAGCGCGCGGGCGAGGGCCACCGTGTGCGGCGTGTCCAGGTGGCGCGCCTGCCGGGTCCGCGCCGCGCCCAGGGCCAGCAGGCCGCCGCAGGAGCGGTCGGCGCGGGCCCGGCCGGAGTCAGCGACGGCCCGTACCAGTTCGCCGTTGAGCCGGTTGATCTTCAGCCGGACCTCGGCGAGGTCGGGTCGCTCGGAGGGGGCCGTCGAGGGGTCCGCTTTCCACCGGCGGTGCAGGGCGCGCTGCACGATCTTGCTCGCCTCGATCTGGTCCCGGAAGATCCGCACCGTCGCCGCCGGGTCCGCGCCCGCTTCGGCCGCCTGCCGCGCCACCGCGTCCAGCACCTGCCGCTCGCGGGCGGGATCGTCGATGGGGCCGCCGGTCCCCCACTTCGCGGCGGCGACGAGGTCCCCGGTCGCCAGGCGCCGCGCGGACAGGTCGGCGAGCGGCAGCAGCCGGGCGTACGTACCGGATGCGCCGGTCGCGGACGGGGTCGCGGGCCGGGGCCCGGCGGCCGCCGTTCCCGCGCCCGCTCCCACCCCCGCGACCATGACGGCGGCGACGGAGACCGGGACCAGCAAGCGGCGCAGTGATGTACGCGGCGACACGGGCGCACCCTTTCATCGATGTGGAGGACGGTACGGAGGTCGGTACGGGCAGCGGTGCTCGCGCGAGCCTACGGCGTCCCCCCGCGCGCGCCGGACTTCCGGACGGCGAGCCGTCCATCCACAGCCCGGCCGCCCTCCTTGACGCGTGGGCCGCCTCCTGATTATTTGATCGGAGACACAGCGACCGAATGATCGGTCGGCTCATTGGGGCGGTGATGTCATGACAGGTCCGCAGGACCTCCTCGACGGAGCGGAACGGTTGTCCCGCGAGGAGCTCGAAGCGCTGCAGCTGCGGCGGATGCGCGCGTCCCTGCGCCACGCGTACGACAACGTCGGCTTCTACCGGCGCGCGTTCGACGCGGCGGCGGTGGCACCGGAGGACTGCGAGACGCTCGCCGACATCGCGCGGTTCCCGTTCACCGTCAAGGCGGATCTGCGGGACAACTACCCGTTCGGGATGTTCGCCGTCCCCGAGTCCGACATCCGGCGCATCCACGCCTCCAGCGGCACGACGGGCCTCCCCACCGTCGTCGGCTACACCGAACGCGACCTGGACATCTGGGCCGAGGTCGTGGCCCGGTCGCTGCGCGCGGCCGGCGCCCGGCCGGGCCACAAGGTCCATGTGGCGTACGGATACGGCCTGTTCACCGGCGGCCTCGGCGCGCACTACGGAGCCGAGCGGCTCGGCTGCACCGTGATCCCGGCGTCCGGGGGCATGACCGCGCGCCAGGTGCGGATCATTCAGGACTTCCGCCCCGAGATCATCATGGTGACGCCGTCCTACATGCTCACCCTCCTCGACGAGTTCGAGCGGCAGGGCATCGATCCGCGCACCACGTCCCTCAAGGTCGGCGTCTTCGGCGCCGAACCGTGGACGGAGGAGATGCGCCGCGAGATCGAGGAGCGGTTCGCCATCGACGCGGTCGACATCTACGGCCTCTCGGAGGTCATCGGTCCGGGCGTGGCACAGGAGTGCGCGGCGACCAAGGACGGGCTGCATCTGTGGGAGGACCATTTCTACCCGGAGGTCGTCGACCCCATCACGGGTGAGGTGCTGCCCGACGGCGCCCACGGTGAGCTGGTTCTGACCTCGCTCACCAAGGAGGCCATGCCGGTCGTCCGCTACCGCACCCGCGACCTCACCCGGCTGCTGCCGGGCACGGCCCGCGCGCCCTTCCGCCGGATGGAGAAGGTCACCGGCCGCAGCGACGACATGATCATCCTGCGCGGCGTCAACCTCTTCCCCGCCCAGGTGGAGGAGATCGTGCTGCGCACGCCCGGCATCGCGCCCCACTTCCAGCTGCGGCTGACCCGCGAAGGCCGGTTGGACCACCTGACCGTACGGGCCGAGGCACGGCCCGGCGCGTCGCCCGAGCAGCGGACGGCCGCGGTCGGGCTGATCACGTGCGGCGTGAAGGACGGCATCGGGGTGTCGGTGGCGGTCGAGATCGTCGATCCGGAAACGCTGGAGCGGTCGGTGGGCAAGTTCAGGCGCATCGTGGACGCCAGGCCGTCGTCATAACCGAGCGCCCTGCCCGCCGTTGCGACCCGAGACCTTCCCCGGCTACCGCCGGGAGGCGCCCCCCGCCCGCGACGCGAAGCGGTCGCGCAGTTCCCGCTTGAGGATCTTCCCACTGGCGTTGCGCGGCAGTTCGGTGACGAACAGGACGCGCTTGGGCGCCTTGAAGTGCGCGAGCCGCTCGCGGACGTGGTCGATCAGCTCCTGCTCGCCGACCGTGCCGCGCCGGACCACGACGGCCGTGACCGCCTCGATCCAGCGCGCGTCCGGGAGGCCGATCACCGCCGCCTCCACCACGGCCGGGTGCTCGTACAGCGCGTCCTCGACCTGCCGGGAGGCGACGAGCACGCCGCCGGAGTTGATGACGTCCTTCACCCGGTCGACGACGGTGAGATAGCCCTCGGCGTCCCGCACGGCGAGGTCGCCGGAGTGGAACCAGCCGTCGCGGAACGCCTCCGCGGTCTCCTCCGGTTTGTCCCAGTACCCCTCGCACAGCTGCGGCGAGCGGTAGACGATCTCGCCCGTGACGCCGGCGTCCACCTCGACGCCCCGCTTGTCGACGACCTGGGCCTCCACGAACAGCACCGGACGGCCGCAGGAATCCATCCGGCCTTCGTGTTCGTCGGGGCCGAGGACAGTGGCCAGGGGGCCGATCTCGCTCTGGCCGAAGCAGTTGTAGAAGGCCAGGTCCGGCAGGCGGGTGCGGAGTCGTTCCAGGACCGGTACGGGCATGATCGAGGCGCCGTAGTACGCCTTGCGCAGCCCGCTGAGGTCGCGGTTGACGAACTCGGGGTGGCCTGCGAGCGCGATCCAGACCGTGGGCGGCGCGAAGAAGCTGTCGGCGCGGCCCGCCCCCACCAGTTCGAAGATCCGGTACGGGTCGGGCTCGTCGATGATGGTGTTCTCCGCGCCCACGGCCAGATAGGGCAGCAGGAAGACGTGCAGCTGCGCCGAGTGGTAGAGCGGGAGGCAGTGCAGCGGCCGGTCGCTCTCCCTGAGGTCCAGCGCGGTGATGGCGCTGACGTACGCGTGGACGAGGGCGCGGTGCGACATCATCGCGCCCTTGGGCTGGGCGGTGGTCCCCGACGTGTAGAGCAGCTGGACCACCTCCTCGCCGTCCCCGCCGATGGACAAGATGCCGGCCGCGCTCCGCTCCCGCGCCCTCTCCAGCAGCGAGCCGGTGGCGTCGCGCAGCGCCATGACCGGTACGGAATCGGGCAGCCGGTGTTCGATGACCGGGTCGGTGAGGACGAGCGAGCTGCCCGACTGCTCGATGACGTACCGCAGCTCCTCGCCGGTGAGGTGGTGGTTGACCGGCACATGGACGTACCCCGCGCGGGCGCAGGCGAGGAAGGCGATCAGATAGGCGTCGGAGTTGTGCCCGTACGCGGCGACGCGGGCGCCGCTCGCCAGTCCGCCGCGATCCGCCAGCGTCCAGGCGGCCACGGTCACCGCGTCGTCGAGTTCCCGGTAGGTCCAGGCCCGCTCGCCGTACCGCACCGCCGTGCGGTCGGGCACCCGCCGGGCGCTGCGCCGCAGGATGTCGTCCACCGTGCTGCTGCGTACTCCTCCGGTCATGGTCGGATCTTGTGCGCGGCGCGGGCGCGGGTCAAGTACTCACGCCGGACCGGTACCGGAGTCGCCGCCACCCTGTCCTCTGCCGCCACACGCCACCCATCGGGCGACAATCCTCCCGCTTGGTAACATCCGGCAACTTCCGTACCTCAGTACCTCGTTGGGGGATAAGTTGAACTTACGTATCCGTATGCGCGCGCTGGTACTCGTCGGCACCGCGCTGCTGACCGTGTCGACCGTGCTGCCGCCGGGCGCGGCGGCGGCCGGGCCGGACCGTACGCACCGGCCCTCGGGCGGCGGGCTGTCCGCCGTCATCCGCTACACCGAGTACGGCGTTCCGCACATCACGGCCGAGGACTATCCGGACCTGGGCTTCGGCGAGGGCTGGGCGCAGGCCGCCGACCAGGTGTGCGTGCTGGCCGACGGGTTCGTCACCGGACGCGGCGAGCGCTCGCGCTACTTCGGCCCCGACGCCGCGACCGACTACTCCATGTCGTCCGCCTCCACGAACCTCACCAGCGACCTCTTCTTCCGCGGCGTGAAGGAGGCGGGCACGGTCGAGAAGCTGCTCGCCCAGCCCGCGCCGGCCGGCCCCAGCCGGCAGACGAAGGAGCTGATGCGCGGCTTCGCGGCCGGTTACAACGCCTGGCTCAGACAGCACCGGATATCCGACCCGGCCTGCCGGGGAGCCGCCTGGGTCACACCCATCACCACACTCGACGTGGCCCGGCGCGGCTATTCGCTCGCCCTGCTCTCCGGGCAGGGCGCGGCCGTGGACGGCATCACCGGGGCCCGGCCGCCGGTCGCCGGCGCGCAGCCGCCGAAGCGCGGGCAGGACCCCGTCGAGACGGCCCGCGGCCTCTTCGCCCAGGGCCGTTCGGACATGGGCTCCAACGCCGTCGCGTTCAGCGGGGAGACCACCGCGAACGGGCGCGGGCTGCTGCTCGGCAATCCGCACTACCCCTGGAAAGGCGGCCGCCGCTTCTGGCAGTCCCAGGTCACCATCCCGGGCGAGCTGGACGCGGCGGGCGGCTCCCTGCTGGGCGTCACATCGATCTCCATCGGCCACAACTCCCGTATCGCGTGGAGCCATACGGTCGCCATGGGCGTGCCGTTGACGCTGCGCGAGCTGAAGCTCGCGCCGTCCGATCCGACGTCCTACCTGGTGGACGGCGAGGCCGTGAAGATGACCAAGCGCACGGTCACCGTCGCGGCGCGGGGCGCGGACGGCCGCCCCACCCAGGTCACCCGCCCCCAGTGGTGGACCCGCTACGGCCCCGTGACCACGTCCTACGGTGATGTCGACCTGCCCTGGACCAGCGGCTCGGCGTACGCGCTCGACGACGCCAACTCCGCCAACCTGCGGTTCAGCGACGCGGGGCTGAGCCTCAGCAAGGCCCGCAGCGTCGACGGCGTCCGCGACGCGCTGAACCGCACCCAGGGCCTGCCCTGGGTCAACACCATTGCGGCGGACTCCGGCGGCCACAGCCTCTACACCCAGTCGCAGGTGCTGCCGCGCGTCACCGACGAGCTCGTCGCACGCTGTTCCACGCCGCTGGGCAAGCGGATCTACCCGGTGTCCGGCCTCGCGGTGCTGGACGGCTCGCGTGATTCCTGCGGGCTGGGCCGGGACGCCGACGCCGTGCAGGACGGGATCTACGGGCCATCCGCGATGCCGACGCTCAAGGACGCGCCGTACGCGGAGAACTCCAACGACAGCGCCTGGCTGGCCAACCCGGACCAGCCGCTCACCGGCTACCCGCGGGTCTTCGGCGACGTCGGCACAGCGCGCTCGATGCGCACCCGCGGTGCGATCGAGGACGTGGACGCCATGGCGGAGCGGGGCCGGCTGACCGTGGCCGATCTCCAGAAGCAGCAGTTCGCCAATGGCGTGCCCGCGGCGGACCTGGCCGCGGCCGACGCCGCGAAGGCGTGCGGGGCGCTGCCGGGCGGCACGGCGGTGGACAGCCGCGGCAAGCGCGTGGACGTCTCGGCGGCCTGCGACGTGCTGGCCGAGTGGGACCGTACGGTACGGACCGGCAGCAAGGGGGCGCTGCTCTTCGACCGCTTCTGGCGGAAGCTCTCCGACGCCGTGCCGGAGCGGGAGTTGTGGCGGGTGCCGTTCTCCGCCGCCGATCCGGTGGCCACCCCTAACACCCTGAACACGGCCGACCCGCGGTTCGCGCGCTCGCTGGCCGACGCGGTCGGCGAGCTGCGGGCGGCCCGTATCGCGCTCGACGCGCCGCTGGGTGAGCACCAGTTCGTGGTGCGCGGCGGCAAGCGCATCCCGCTGTCGGGCGGCACCGAGTCGCTGGGCGTCTGGAACAAGACCGAGGCGCGCTGGGACGCGGCGAAGGGCGGCTACCGCGAGGTGTCCCTGGGCTCCAGCTATATCCAGGCGGTCGGCTTCGACGGCAGCTCTTGCCCGGTCGCCCGTACGCTGCTGACGTATTCGCAGTCCTCGAACCCGAACTCGCCGCACCACAGCGACCAGACGGAGCTGTATTCGGCCGGCCAGATGGTCAAGGAGCGGTTCTGCGCGAAGGACATCCTCGCGTCGCCAAAGCTGCGGGTGGTGCGGGCGAGCGAGCACTGAGGTGACCGCTCATCCCTGAGGTGGCTACACGGCGCGCTCCCGGCCCGCCCAGTGCGGGTCGCGGAGCCGCCGCTTGTAGAGCTTGCCGTTGGGGTCGCGCGGCATGGCCGCGATGAAGTCGACGGTCTTGGGGCGCTTGTAGCCGGCGAGCTGCCGCTCGCAGTGCGCGAGGATCTCCTGGGCCAGTTCCGGGCCCGCCGGGTGCCCCTCGGCGGGCTCGACCACGGCCTTGACCTCCTCGCCCCAGTCGTCGTTCGGGATCCCGAAGGCCGCGGCGTCGGCGACGGCCGGGTGGGCGAGCAGCGCGGACTCGATCTCGGCGGGGTAGATGTTGACGCCGCCGGAGATGATCATGTCGATCTTGCGGTCGCGGAGGTAGAGATAGCCGTCCTCGTCGAGGTAGCCGAGATCGCCGACGGTGAAGAAGTCGCCTATCCGGTTCTTCCGCGTCTTGTTCTCGTCCTTGTGGTAGGTGAATCCGCCGGTGGTCATCTTCATGTAGACGGTGCCGAGTTCGCCCGCGGGCAGCCGGCGCCCGTCGTCGTCGAAGACGGCGAGTTCGCTGATGGACCAGGGTTTGCCGACGGTGCCGGGCTTCTTCAGCCAGTCCTCGGCGGTGGCGAAGGCCCCGCCGCCCTCGCTGGCCGCGTAGTACTCCTCCACGCACGTCCCCCACCAGTCGATCATCGCGCGCTTGACGTGGTCGGGGCAGGGGGCGGCCCCGTGGATGGCGTGCCGCATGGAGGAGACGTCGTACGAGGCCCGTACGGACTCCGGGAGGGCGAGCAGCCGGTGGAACTGGGTCGGCACCATGTGCGTGTGCGTGCACCCGTGGCGGTCGATGGTCCGCAGCATGTCCTCGGGCGTCCACTTGTCCATCAGCACCAGCCGGTGCCCGATGTGCAGTGAGGCGCCCGCGAATTGGAGGACCGCCGTGTGGTAGAGCGGCGAGCAGACGAGGTGCGCGTTGCCGTCGAAGGGCTTGATGCCGAAGATGGCGAGGAAGCCGCCGAGGTACGTCTCTTCGGGTGGTTTTCCGGGCAGCGGGCGGCGTATGCCACGCGGGCGGCCCGTGGTACCGGAGGTGTAGTTCATGACCCAGCCGAGCGTGCGGCCCTCGGGCGGGGTGTCGGACTGCCCCTCCAGGAGGGTGCCGTACGGGCGGAAGCCGGGAATCTCGCCGATCGCGTAGCGGTGGGCGGCGGGCAGTTCCGCCTCGTCGGCCGCTGCCGTCGCCGCGTCGCCGAACCGCTCGTGCGCGATGAGCGCCTTCGCGCCGGAGTCGGCGACGATCCAGGCGATCTCCGGGCCGACGAGGTGGTGGTTGACGGGCACGAGGTAGAAACCGGCCTGGGACGCGGCGAGATAGGCCGTGAAGAACTCGACGCCGTTGGGGAGCACGGCCGCGAACGCGTCGCCGCGCTCCAGTCCCGCCGCGCGCAGCCCGTGCACGAGCCGGTTGCAGTCGGCGTGCAGCCGGCCCGCGCTCCACTCCTCGCCGTCGGGCGCGATGAGGACCGTACGGCCGGGGTCCGCGGCCGCCTGTGCCCAGAAGCCGTTCGGGGGTTGCGTCATGGGAAGGCGCTCCTCTCCGCGCTCAGGCGCGTCCGGCGATGCGGTTGATACGGTCGATGGCCCGCTCGAAGCCCGCGGTGAGGTCGTCGAAGACGGCCTGGACGCTGCGTTCGGAGTTCATCCGGCCGACGATCTGGCCGACGGGCGTGCCGAGCAGCGCGTCCACTTCGTACTTCTGGATGCGGGAGACGGCCTCGGCGACGAGCAGCCCCTGGAGCGGCATCGGGAGGGTGCCGGGGCCTTCGGGGCCGTCCCAGGCGTCGGTCCACTCGGTGCGCAGCTGGCGGGCGGGTTTGCCGGTCAGGGAGCGGGAGCGGACCGTGTCGCCCGGGCCCGCCGCGAGGAGTTTTCGGGTCAGCGCGCGGGAGTGCAGGTCGGCTTCCTCGGTGGTGAGCCAGAGCGAGCCGAGCCAGACCCCCTGGGCGCCGAGGGCGAGTCCGGCGGCGATCTGTTCGCCGCTGCCGATGCCGCCGGCGGCGAGTACGGGGAGCGGGCCGACGGCCTCGACGACCTCGGGGGTCAGCACCATGGAGGCGATCTCCCCGGTGTGGCCGCCCGCTTCGTAGCCCTGGGCGACGACGATGTCGATTCCGGCGTCCCGGTGGCGCCGTGCGTGGTGGGGGCTGCCCGCGAGCGCGGCGACGAGGACGCCGTGGGCGTGGGCGCGCTCGATGACGTCGGCGGGTGGTGAGCCGAGCGCGTTGGCGAGCAGGGCGATGGGGTAGTCGAAGGCGATGTCGAGCTGGCCGCGGGCGACCTGTTCCATCCAGCCGGTGATGCGCCAGCCGGACGCCTCGCCCTCGGCGAGTTCCGGCACGCCGTGTTTGGCGAGGGTGTCGGCGACGAACTGGCGGTGGGCGGGCGGGATCATCGCCTCGATGTCGGCCTCGCTCACCCCCTCCACCTTCTTGGCGGGCATGACGACGTCGAGTCCGTACGGTCTGCCGTCGGTGTTCTCCTGCATCCAGTCGAGGTCGCGCGCGAGGTCCTCGGCGGCGCCGTAGCGCACCGCGCCGAGGACGCCGAGTCCTCCCGCTCGGGTGATCGCGGCGGCCACCGCCGGGAACGGCGTGAAGCCGAAGATGGCGTGTTCGATCCCCAGCCGCTTGCTCAGCTCCGTCTCCATGCGGGGCAGGATGCCGCAGCGCGGCGTGCGAGGGAAGAGATTTTCTGATGCAGTGTCAGATCCTTCGGGTCGTTGACAGATCACCCGCTCCGGTTGAAAGCTTCGCGGGGTCAGCCGGATCATGAAAGAAACTTTCAGGAGGGCTCACGATGGCCGAGGGCGTGGAGGGCCGCGCAGGCGGCGGGATCAGCAGACGGCGGTTCGGCGTCGGGTCGCTCGCGCTCGGCGGGGCCATGGTGATCGCCGCGCCGCCCGGTGCGGCCTGGGGCGCCACGGCGGGCGAGGACGGCGCGGCGGGCGAGGACGGCGGCGGGCGCCGTACGACGCTGCGGCGCGGTTCCGCGCACCGCGCGGGGCTGCTCGAACACCACCTCGGACAGGTCACCGCGGAGGCCGAGGCGTATCTGCACCCCTCCCCCGCCCACCCGTACTACCCGGGCGCCGTACTGCTCGCCGGGCGGGGCGGGACCGTCGCGCTGGAAGAAGCCCTCGGCACGGCGGTGCGCTACGCCCGCTACGACGAGAAGAGCGACACCGGCGTCGAATTCCCCGCGGACCGGCAGCGTCCGATGGCCATGGACACGGTCTTCGACCTCGCCTCCCTCTCCAAGCTCTTCACCTCGATCCTGGCCGTCCAGCACATCGAGCGCGGCGAACTGGCGCTGGAGACCGCGGTGGCCTCCTACCTCCCGGAGTTCGCGGCGGCGGGCAAGCAGGACATCACCATCCGCCAGCTCCTCACCCACACCTCCGGCTTCCAGCCCGACCTGCCCTTCTACGACCGGCCGACCCGGGAAGAGAGGCTCCGGCTGCTGTGGGACGAGGCCCCGCAGCACCCGCCCGGCACCGCCTACCTCTACTCCGACCTCAATCTGATCTCCCTCCAGCTCGTCCTGGAGCGGATCACCGGCCAGGCCCTCGACGACCTCGTGCGCACCGGCATCACCGGCCCGCTCGGCATGGCCTCCACCCGCTACAACCCGCCCGCGAGCTGGAAGCCGCGCATCGCCGCGACCGAGGACCAGCGCAAGCCCTGGGCCCGGCTGGACCGGGGCCTGGTGTGGGGCGAGGTGCACGACGAGAATGCCTTCGCCTTCGGTGGGGTCGCCGGGCACGCCGGGGTCTTCTCCTGCGCCTGGGACCTGGCCGTACTGTGCCGGACGCTGCTCAACGGCGGCGCGTACGGGCACGTCCGCGTACTGCGCCCCGAGTCGGTGCGGCTGATGTTCACGAACTTCAACACCGCCTTCCCCGGCGACGACCACGGCCTCGGCTTCGAGCTGTACCAGCACTGGTACATGGGCGCCATGGCCACTCCCAGCACCGCGGGCCACACCGGCTTCACCGGCACCTCCATCGTCCTGGACCCCACCACCGACTCGTTCCTCGTCCTCCTCTCCAACTCCGTTCACCCCTGCCGCACCTGGCGCTCCGGCAGCGCGCCACGCGTCGCGACCGGCGACGCGCTCGCCCGCGCCGTGCCCGTACGCCCCGCCCGGGGCCGTACCGCCTGGTTCTCCGGCATGGCGAGCGCCGCCGAAGCCACGCTCGCCCTCCCCGCGCTGCCGCTCACCAGCCGGCGGCCCCGGCTGAGCTGCGCCCTGTGGTGGGACATCGAACCCGCCGACGCCCTCCGCCTGGAGGCGTCCGCGGACGACGGCGCCACCTGGCAGCCGGTCCCCTTCACCACCCGGCCCCCGCACGGCCGCCCGGCGGACCACCCGGACGCCGCGGCGAGCGGCTACAACGGCCGCGTATGGCAGCACACGACCGCGGACCTCGCCCCGTGGCACGGCCACCGGGCGGTACGGCTGCGCTGGCGCTACACCACCGGCCCGAGGTACGTGGGGCGCGGCGTGTACGTCGACGGCCTGCGCGTCACGGACGGCGCCCGTACGCCCTTCGACGAGAGCCGACCGCACGACGCGGCGCGCGTGGAGGCGCACGGCTGGGTGCGGTCGGCGGACTGAACCCGCGCCGTCGGCGGAGGCGGCGCGGCCTACCGGCCCAGCGCCCCGCGCTGCTGGCGCAACGCCGCGACCTGCCGGTACAGCTCGACGGCCTCCGTGGAGCGGCCGAGCTGCTCCAGGCAGTGCGCCTCGTCGTTGCGGCTGGCCAGCGCGTCGGGGTGGTTGGCGCCCAGCACCCGCTGCCGCGCCTGTGCGACCTGCCGGTAGACGGCGAGCGCGTCCGTCCAGCGGCCCAGCCAGCCGAGCCCGACGGCGACCTCGCGGCGGCTGACGAGCGTGTCCGTGTGCTCCGCGCCGAGCACCCACTCCCGGATCGCCGACACGTCGCGGGCCTCGGCCAGGGCCTCCTCCCAGCGGCCGAGCCGGCCGAGGTTGACGCCGAGGCCGTGCCGGGCCCGCAGCGTCTCGGGGTCCGTCGCGCCCTGCGCGCGCGTACGCTCGTCGACGAGGTCGCGGTAGAGCTCCAGGGCATCCGCGCTGCGGCCCAGCCGCCCGAGGCAGATACCCGCCTCGTAGCGGGCGGCCAGGGTGTCCGGGTGGTCGGGCCCCAGCGCCTGGGCGCGCCCGGCGGCGACCACCCGGTATGTGTCGAGCGCCTCGGCCCAGCGGCCGAGCTGGCCCAGCGCGTAGCCGACCTCGTAGCGGGTGACGAGGGTGTCCGGGTGGCCCGCGCCCAGGACGCGGGCGCGGGCGGCGGCGACGTCGCGCGCCATCTCGTACGAGTCCTCCAGCCGCCCGAGCCTGCTGAGGTTGTAGGCGAGGTTGTGGCGGCAGCGCAGCGTGTCGGGGTGGTCGGGGCCCATGGTGCGCTCCCGCACGGCGAGCACGGCGGCGTACACCTGATGCGCCTCGAAGTGCCGGCCGAGCTGCCCGAGCACGTACGCGGTCTCCTGCCGCGCGGCGAGGGTGTCCGCGTGTTCGGCGCCGAGCACCCTCTCCCGGCCGGCCGCGGCCTGCCCGTACTCGCGCAGCGCGTCCGCCGGGCGGCCCAGGCGGCTGAGGGTGTAGGCGACCTCGTACCGGCTGGCGAGGGTGTCGGGGTGGTCCGCGCCCAGCACGTGCTCGCGCTCGGCGGCGACGGCGCGGTGCACCTTGCCCGCCTCCTCCCAGCGGCCGAGCCGCCCGAGGCTCAGCCCCGCGCTGTGCCGCACGGACAGTTCCTTGAGGACTTCCGGCGGCACGCTGGGGCGGGTGGACCCGGCGGGCCGCGGCGCGGGCCCGCGCGGGTCGGCGGGCCGGGTCCAGGAACCGGTCAGCGCGTCGGTGCGGTCGGCGGGCCGCGTCCAGGAGCCGGTCAGCGTATCGGTGCGGTCGGCGGGCCGCGTCCAGGAACCGGTCAAGGCGTCGATGCTGTCGGCCGGCGCGGCCGGGAGAGGGCAGCCGGCGGTGGCCTTGGTACCGGTGGTCATGCCCCTGGCCCAGGCGGGCAGCCGGGACGGCTCGGGCAGCGCCGCCACCGGCCATACGGGCTCGGGCCCGGGCCTGGTCTCCGCCTCGGCGGGCCGGTCCGGGCCTGTCGCTCGGGACCCGCCCGTGGCGACGGCCCGCTGGTGGACGACGGTCGGCCGGGGCACGGCCCAGCGGTGGCCCGTGCCGTGCGTCTCGGCGATCCGGTGCCCGAGGTCGGCGGCGTCCTGCGGGCGGTCCTCGGGGTCCTTGGCGAGCAGGTCCAGCACGATCCGCTCGAAGGGTTCGGGGAGGTCCGGGCGGTGGCTGCGGAGCGGTTCGGGCGTGGTGTCGCGGTGGCCCACGAGGACGGCCCAGGCGTCGTCGAGGTCGAAGGGCGGGGCGCCAGTGGCGATTTCATACAGCACGCAGCCGAGCGAGTACAGGTCGCTGCGCCGGTCGACGTGGCCGCCCGCGATCTGCTCGGGCGACATGTAGTGCGGGGTGCCCATGGCGATGCCGGTGCCGGTGAGACGGCTGGTGAGGCCGATGTCGTGGCCGAGGCGCGCTATGCCGAAGTCGCATATCTTCACGCTGCCGTCGGCCAGCCGCATGATGTTGGCGGGCTTCAGGTCACGGTGCACGATGCCTTGCCGGTGGGTGTAGGCGAGGGCGGTGGCCACCTGGTCCGCTATGTCGACGACGTCCGGCACCGGCAGCGGGTGGTGCTTGTTGTCCTCCAGGAGCTGGCTGAGGTTGCGGCCCTCCAGCAGCTCCATGACCAGGTAGAGGACGCCGTCGAACTCGCCGAAGTCGTGGACGACGGTGACGCCCCGGTGCTGGAGGGCGGCGGCGACCCGGGCCTCCCGCCGGAACCGCTCGCGCAGCACCCGCATGAACGACTGGTCGTGCTGCGGTCCCAGAGGCTTGAGGCATTTGACGGCCACCCGGCGGCCGAGCGACTCGTCGAGCGCCCGCCACACCTCGCCCATGCCGCCCCGCCCGATCAGGTCGAGCAGCCGGTACCGGCCCTGGATCAGCCTGGTGTCCGCCATCCTTCGCCGCCGCCCCCGTCGTTTCGCTGTGCTGCCCTCCCCGGCCCGTCCAGTATGGCGTCCAGGCTGCGCAGCTTGTAGGCCGAGGGCCGGCTGCCCGGACCGAGCCGGGCGGCGGCGGTGAGGATGTGTTTGGGCGGGAGTTGCCAGCGTACGGCCGCGGGTATGCGCCGCAGGCCGAGGCCGGCGGCGCGCAGGCGGCGGGCCACGGCGTCCGGCGGCGGCGCGGGCCGGCCGTACAGCTCGTGGGCGTGCCGAGGCAGGGAGGCGTACGCGAGTGCGGACACGCGCCCCCAGATCAGCCGGCGCGCGGGGGTGAGCAGCGGGGGCACGGGCGGGCGGCGCAGGAACGCGTCGACCTCGAACGCCTCGGGGGTGGCGGCCAGTTGCGGCCGCACCTGCTCGAAGTAGGCGGCGAGCTGTCCGGCATCGGCGGGCACACGTGCGGGGTCGAGGCCGACCAGCCGGGCGGAACGGCGGTGTTCGCCTATGTAGGCGTCGGCGGTCGCGTCGGTGAACGGCAGGCCGGAGGCGCGCACCACATGGAGGTAGGAGGCGACTTCCGCACAGTGCACCCACAGGAGCAGTTCGGGATCGTCGACGCGGTAGCGCTCGCCGGTGCCGGGGTCGGTGGCGGTGAGCCTGCGGTGGATGGCGCGGACGGCCGCCCCGGCCCGCTCGGCGGCGTCGACGGTGCCGTAGGTGGTGGTGGCGACGAACCCGGCGGTGCGCAGGAGCCGCCGCCAGGGGTCCTGCCGGAAGTCGGAGTTCTGCATGATGCCGCGCACGGCGCGCGGGTGGAGCGCCTGGAGCCACAGGGCGCGCACCCCCGCCACCCACATCATGGGGTCGCCGTGCACCTGCCAGGTGACGGATCCGGGGCCGAAGAGCCCTGGGTCCGCGCTGTTCGGGTCGTGCCTCATTCTGTTCACCTCCGGAGCCGGGCTGTCGACCCTAACCGCCGACTGTCGCCCCTGAGGCCGGCCGGTCAGCAACCCCGGGACCTGTCAGCAGTCTTCGCGCGTGTAGACGCGCGCACCGTCGATGACCGCGAGCAGCGGGCGCCCGTCCGCGTGTAGTCGGCGCGGCTCGGGGTAACGAGAGGCGGGGTAGGGGCCGGCGGGGCGGCGTCAGCGGGGCCCGCGGCCAGGGCGGCGAGGGTGAGAGCGGCGATCGGCAGAGCCAGGACGGCGCGGCGCATGGAGTCCCCCTGATGCGGGGGTGAGAGGCCATCAGGTAACCGCGCCAGGGAACGACCTGACCGCCTCGGAGTCCGGCTACGCCGCCGCGGGAAGCAGGGCGCGGGCACCGGGTCGCCGCATGAGTTAGGGCCTCAGACACCGCCCACGCAGGCTGCCCACATCGCCACCGCCGCTACGGACGCGAGCCCGAGCGCTTCCTCGCCCTCGCCGGCATGGTTGCAAGTCTCCCCGAGCCGCTCGGGACGTACGAGTCGCTCCGGGGCATGCATGCCCGTTCACCGTGCGACAGCCTCAGCAGGAAATTGCGGGAGTTGCGGTGGCTGTCGAGCTGTGGGCTCCGACCGCGTCGGGGACGGGACGAGTGATGCGGTAACACTGGCTGACCGTCGCGTCGTGGCTGGAGATCAGGACGGAGACCACCACGGTGTCGTCTCTGCGCGCCACGTCCTTGACGGCGAAGGTCCGGAGCGTGCCGGTGGGGTCGAGGGCCTTCCGCAGTCCGGGGCGGGCCAGGCTTTGTGCATCGAGCCCCTCGATCCGCGTCTTCGCCAACCGGGACAGATAGCCGATGTCTGCGGCGGGTCTGCACACATCGTCATCCCGCACCGTCACCTTGTGCGTCCATGCCTGGCCGTACGGGCGGCTGTAGGTGAAGTCGAAGCATCGGTTCACCACGCCACCGCCGCCCCCGGGAAGAACGCTGACCGTCTTGTACATCACCTGCTTGGGCAGCCGAGCCGTGAACGCGCGGCGGGATGTGTCGTATGTGATCACCGGGGCTGCCGTGTGCTTCCAGATCACACTGGCCAGCTCGTCGACACCACTGGCATGGCTCGCGTCGAGCGAACGGGCCGTGGCGTCGGCCGCGTCGCGGGCTTGCTGAAGGACCGACGACACGGCTCTATCTCTGCGTTCCCTGCTGACTTTCCCGGCATGCCAGTTGGAGTACCACAGGCAGGACAGACCGGTTGCGAGGACGAGAATCAGCATGATCAATATGGTCAGGCAGCCGATGGTCATGGAGCGGTTGATCCGCTCCATGACCACCGAACTGCCCTGTCTGTCAGGTTGCACTAAGCTCATGCGGGCCTCGGCCTCGTCGGTGGCGGTGGCGGTGTAGGGGCGGCGGGTGATGCGGGTTCTAGCCAACGCGCGCTCGACAGGATCAGTCATGGTGGTGCCGCAGCCGTGGCTGTCAGAGCGTCGGAGCCGGGGATGCCGTCCGTCCACAGCAGGCACCATGCCTCCTGCTCCGGGTCGATGAGACCGGCATGAACCGCCGCCCAGAACCGCTGGTTGTAGGACTGCGGAACCTTCTTGCCCGGCGTGTAGCGCACGATCCGGCCAATCGTCGCGGGCGCGTCGGACATGATGACATCGATCGAGTCGTCCCGGAAGGGCACGAACTTCGGTACGACCGGCGCCTTCTTCTTTGCCACAGCCATCCTCCCTTCACTCACACCGTGCCCTGCTGAAACAGATCATCGAGCAGCGGATCCGGCGGCACGCGAGCCCCTCCACGACCGGCTGATTCCTCACCCGCAATGGCTGAGAAAACGCCCTTGCCCCATGACCATCCTGGTCGGACAGGTACGGCCCTCAAGCTGCAGTCATGCCTCGACGGCCATGGTGCCAGCGGGTCGGTGACGGGCCGGCCCGGGGAATCAGGCGGCGCAGTCGACGACCTGCACGGGGCTGTGCAGCCGGCCTCTTCGGTCCGCGCCGTGTATGGCAAGCGCTGTACAGTGCGGGGCATGGGTGAGAAGACGGAGAAGATCACCATCAGGGTGAGCCCGGAGACGGCTGAGCGTCTCAAGCTGCGTGCCGAGGCAGAGCACACGACGGTGACCGCGCTGCTCACGGAGACCGCCGAGCGCGACCCGCGGCTGGAGCTGGCCGCGGCCCGCTTCCGGGAACTGATGAAGTCCGACCTGGCCGGCCAGTTCGCGGCCGCCTTCCCCGACGAGGAACCCGACGCCGCTGCGGACCCGGGGACGAAGGCCGCCTGAGCGATGCCGCCCGAGCTCTACATTGACGTCGGCTGGCTGCTGGAGCAGCAGGCCGCGTTCCTCCCCAAGGCCCTGGACGTCAGCGACTTCTCCTCACTGGTCGCGGCCGTCGCACGGCACAAGGTCAACACGCCCCGGCTCGGGTACCTCCCCGACGCTTCCTGGCGTGCGGCCGCGCTCTTCCACGAGATCGTCAGCGTCCGCCCGCTGCCCGCACGCAACCCCACCTTCGCCGCCCTCGTGGCGATCTCCTACATGCAGGCCTCCGGCGAAGGCCTCACCGAACCGTACGGCGGCTTCATCACTCTCGCCCAGGACATCCGCGCCGGCCACGCCGACGCCTACACCTGCGCCGAACGCATCCGCAGCTGGCGCATCTGACCTCGCCCGCAGCACGTCCTGAGAGAGCTAGCGTGCAGGCGGGTACCAGGCTCTCGGCAGCAGAGCAGACAGCGGGTCAGATGTACACGATGCGGACGACGGTGACGATCAGGACGTCGGCGCTGACGTAGTAGCGGGCGACGGCGCCGCTGACCGCGGTCTCCCGCCGGTCGCGGTCGCCTTTGACCGGTGTGGAGCCGTGGCCGTACGGATCGGCCGCAAGGCGTTGCATGTCGGCGTCGAAGCCGGTCCGCAGTGGCCGGGGCATGGCGTTGCGAGCCTGGTCGGCGGGTGGTGCGTACGAGAGGCGTAGCGGCTCATGCCACCTCCGGGCCCGGCGTACCGGCGTTGCTCGGTTCGTGGGCGCCGATGTCCTCGCCGCGGGCCAGGCGCTCGAAGAGCGCCTCGTCCTCCTCCTCGGCGCCGGTCCCGGCCAGAGCCCAGCGGACCAGGACGAGAGGCAGGTCGGTGGCCGGGGCATGCTTGATCTCAGGGATCCTGCAGGTGGCAGCGCGTAGGTCCCCGGACAGACTGCTACGCAGGCGCGGATGGGAGGTTAGATCGGAAGAGGCCTTCTTGAACTGGCTCCTTCAGGATCAAGCCGGGGAGGCGGGCTTGTCGGTGCTCGGACCTAGTATGCGGAGCATGACGCGATACGTCGACGAGGATCTGCATGGTGCGGAGTTCCGCGAGTGCGATCTGACCGGGGCACGCCTGATCGGCGTCGTCATGCAGGATGCCGTGATCGACGGGCTCATCACCAACCTCGTGGTGAACGGTGTCGAGGTCACCGAGTACGTGGAGGCAGAGCTCGACCGGCGTCATCCGGTGCGGGTGCTGATCCGCTCCGAGGACCTGGCCGATCTGCGCGAGGCATCGCGTCAGCTGCATGCCGGCTGGGCCGCCACGATCGAGCGAATCCGCCGTACGCCCGGCATCGAGCGCCGCAGCGTGAACGAGGAGTGGTCGGCGGTGCAGACGATGCGCCACCTGGTCTTCGTCCACGACTCGTGGTTCCGCCGCTGCTGCCTGGGCTCGACGGAGCTATTCACGCCGATGGGCATCGGGACGACCGCCGAGCCCTACCGTGGAGCGCACGGGCTTGACCTCTCGCTCGATCCGGCCCTCGACGAGATCGTGAGCGTGCGTGACGCACAGGCCGCCGAGCTCGAGACCTGGCTCGACGAGGTCACCGCTGTACAGCTCGCAGCGCGAGCGCCGGTGCCCGACGACGATGTCTGGCCGCCGTACGCCCGGGGCCGCTTGGTGCGCCAGTGCCTCGGCACGGTGCTCAACGAGACCTTCGAGCACCACGGTTTCTGCGTCCGCGACCTCGACCTCGACCTCATCGAGGCACAGGACGCTGAGTAGGGTCGGCTACGGACTCAGCATCCTGCGGATGCGGGCATCCCTGACCGTCTGCGCGTGCCGAGCTGCTGGACGCGGTACTTCTCGAGCATCCGGCCGGGCCTGACCTGGGTGCCGGCCGGGCGGGCGGCCGCCGGGAGCGCGGCGAGCTAGTGAAGGTGCGCCGTCTGGAGGTCGGTGATGCGGTCCATCCGTGCGCCAGGGGTCGGCGCATCATCCGGCACCGCGGGCGGCTCGGGGAACGCGCGGCGACTGAGCTCGATCATCGCCCGGTTCTGCCTCTCCACCGCCTCCGTGATCGACGGGTTGACGCAGCTTGCGGGCACGACGGCCTGGTGCGCGGCGAGCGCCTGGTGGAAGCCGGGCGAGGCATCCTCCCGGGTCTTCACCGGCGCCTGCGGAGCTTCCGGCGCGGCGGCCGGGGCCTTTGGCGCGGTCCGGGGCACGGGCGCGGAACCTGGGGGCAGGACCCGCACCGTGCGCACCGCGTCGGGGCCGGCTGCCTCGTTGGCCGCGGCGACGATCCGCGCGGTGATCAGACGCAGTGGAGGGCCGCTGGGGGTGCTACTCCTCAAGTATCCGGTGTACCTGCGCGAGATGTTCGTCATCCCAGTCCACGTCGGGGTCGGGTTCGAGGAAGGCCAGGGCGGTGGTGGCGATGCCCAGGGCGGGCTGAGACCACTCGGCGGTGTTCCGGGTGCCGAAGGCGCCGGGGCGCGGTTGTGCGTCGGCGAGGTCGGGACGGGAGAGGGCAGTGAGGACGAAGCCGCGCATGGCGGCGCCGAGTTGAGTGGCCAGTTCCCCGAAGGTGGTGTGCAGTTCGAGGCGCAGGCGCAGGCCGAACACGGTGGCCAGGGTCTGGTAGGAGTGGGCGATGCGGTCGTTGAGGTCGCGTTCGGCGGCGTCGAGCGCGGCTCGGATTTCGCGGCGCAGTGCGGCGTCGGTCAGGCCGTGGAAGGTGGCGTGCAGGGCGATGTAGGTGCGCCACTGCGTGGAGGCGTGCATTGCTTCGAAGTCGCGCAGCGCACCGAGGCGCAGCACTTCCACGCACAGGTCGTGGCGGCCGGCCGGGGTGGCGAAATCGTCGATGCGTTCGCGGGCGAGGCGGCGGACAGTCTCCTCTGCGGCCTTGCCGTCGGCGCCGGCTGCGGCCGGGGCGCGCCTGGCGAGTTCAGTGAGTAGGTCGCTGAAGAACAGGTCCTTGTAGGACCAGCGGCGGTAGACGGCGCTGCGGGCGACGCCAGCGTCGCGGATGATGTCTTCGAAGCTGATGTGGTCCAAGCTCACGGTCAAGCCGGTGCGTTCGACCATGGTGGTGGCGGTTTCGAGCATGCGCCGTGCGGTTTCGGCGTCGCTCAGGCGGCGCCGGCGTCGGGTCAGCCCGGTCGGGGCTTGCTCGTTCGTCATCTCGCCCTCTACTCTCCCGGATGAACTTGAGACACAATATCTCAAGTCTCATCTCTGTTGCCACGTCAACGCCAGGAGAATCCGATGACCGTCCAGCAGCTCCCCGTATCCGTGCGCCGGGCGACCGTCGCCTTGTGTGCCGCCGCCGTCCTGGCGGCAGCCGCCGCGAGTGCGATCGTCATCGACCAGGCCGCGGGCAATGGCCTGGCCAGCCGGCTTCGGCAGAGCTATCCGCAGCGCAGCACCGGCCAGATCGACATGGCCGAATCCAGCATCCTCACCTATCTGTTCACCCTCGCCGTGCTCGGCGTGGCCCTGTTCGCCGCGATGGCGTGGGCGACCCGCCGGGGTCGGCGTTGGGCGCGTAGCGCCGGGGCGGCGATCGTCGTCCTGGGCAGTGTTCTGGCCGGTTACAACGTCAGCCAGCCGCACCCGATGGTGATGACGGTGGCCGGGATGGTGCCGTGCGTGGTGGGGATTGCGGCCGTGGCGCTGCTGTGGAGCCGGGAGTCGGCGTCCTACTTCGATGCCGTGCGCTCGGCGTCCGCCTGAACCACATTGTTGCTGCCACTGGCGTTCCCGTGGGTGCGATGGTGTTCGCGGGTGAGGTGCGGAAGGCCGTGCGTGTTCATGCTGCGTCACGCCGCGGCGCCATGGTGTGCGGGACCAGGCCGGCTCGTTCGGCTGCCAGGCTGCGGGTGGCCGGGCGGACGACGCGGCGGGCAGTGCCGGTGACCGGCCATAGGGTTGCGTGCGGATGCCTCCGGGGACCTGCCGGACAGTCGTGACAAGGAGAAGCACATGCACGCGGGCCTGTGGGACGCCGTCGATGACGCCGACCGGGACCAGTGGGAGTACACCCCTCTGGAGACGGTTGGACCGCTCCGGTTCGGCACGAGTCCCGGCGAGGCCGCCGCGCGGATGACGGAAACAGGCTTCACCGGCGACCTGATCGAGATGCCCCCGTGGAGCAGTCGGCGCAGTCAGCACAAGGCCGAGTTCCGCAAGCTGGAGGAGCGCGCACAGTATCAGGTGGAGGTGACGGCCTACTTCGTGGAGGGCGTCGGCCTGACCTGCATCGTCGTCGACAGGCTCGCGGGCCCGCAGGTCTCGTTCGAGGGGATGTGGCTGATCGGCCGCATCCCCTCGCAGCTCATGAACGAACTCGGTACATACCTGGCGGAGTGGGACATGGGCTTCACGTTCACACCCCAGGGCGACATCGCCAACCAGGAACTCGGGTTCATGCCCGGCGTCCAGCGCGCCGGGGACACTCTGGTGACCTGGGCCGTCTTCGCCCGGCCCGACGACCGCGTTGCCCACACCCTGGACGACATCATCCCGGGCGAAGTGTGGGGGCACCACTGAGTAGTTGGTAGTGACGTGCGCTGCTCAACGGTTTGGGCGAGGTTCAGAGCCGTTTCGATGATCCGCGGAACTCGATCGGCGCGATGATGCAGTGGCAGGGTCATGGAAGGCCACTGCCGTCGCCGGCGGGCGCGGTCGGGCGGCATGTGCGACAGCGCCCCGGAAGGTGCGGGGCGCTGTCGTGGGAGTGCCTGGGGTTGGAGTTGGGCCGCGTTTAGCGGTTGACGAGGGGGATGGCGTCGTGGGTGCCGTCGGCGTCGACGTGGGGGTAGTAGCCGAGGTTGCCGTTGGCCCAGCGGATGAGGATGTCGTCGGGGCGGGCCGCAGGAACGGTGAAGGCGCCGACGGTGAGGATTTCGGCGTTCTTCCAGGGGGAGCCGACGGGGCGGATGCGGGTGCGGCCGTGGAAGCCGTTGGTGTCGACGCCGGGGAAGATGGTGGTGTCGCCGTCCTTCCAGCGGATGACGAGGTCGTCGGTCTTCTTGCCGGTGAACGCCCCGGCGCTGAGCTGGGCCGCGTTGGTCCAGCTCTTGTCGGCGTCGTGGAGCTGGGTCCAGCCGCTGAGGCCCTG
Source organism: Streptomyces sp. NPDC044033 (assembly GCF_056434425.1). NCBI lineage: Bacteria > Bacillati > Actinomycetota > Actinomycetes > Kitasatosporales > Streptomycetaceae > Streptomyces > Streptomyces sp. NPDC044033. The sequence continues at coordinate 71,596 of NZ_JBWKFF010000031.1, forward strand.
GGTGGAGGTGTGCGCGTACAGTGAGACGGATCCGTTGTCCCATAGGACGAGGAGGTCGTCGCGCAGGGGGTTGTCGGTGTAGCGGCCGGTGGTGATCAGGCGGGCGTTCTTCCAGAACGGGTTGTCTCCGCCGGGCTCGCGCAGGACCTGTTCGTCGTGGGCGCCGTTCTGGTCGAGGTGGGTGTAGGTGGAGAGTTTGCCGTTGGACCAGCGGACCGTGATGCCGTCCCTGCCGTCGGGGGCGAAGGTGCCGCCGGTGATGGCCTGGGCGCGGGTCCAGAAGCTGCCTGCGGCGGCGATCTGGTGGGCGGTGGAGAAGGGCTGCTTGGGGTCGTTGTGGTCGGCGCCCTGGTAGAGGGTGGCGGAGCCGTCCTTCCAGACGACGAAGAGGTCCATGCGGCGCTGGCCGTCGGCGGGGCTGGTGAAGTGGCCGGAGGCGAGGTAGGCGGCGTTCTGCCAGTTGGCGCGGTCGAGGAGGGTGCGGGAGGCGACGGCCTGGATCCAGCCGGCGATGTCGTCGACGCGAGCCTCGGAGGCCCCCTCGCGGGTTTCGTCCTCGTTGCCGATGCAGCCCTTCTGCCAGGAGAGACTGTTGACGGCGGCCAGTTCGAGGTGGCCGTTCTTCTCCCGGAAGGCAGGGCCACCGGCATCGCCCTTGCAGATGACGTCGGTGACGGATTCGCCGTTGAGACCAATGGTGGAACCGTCTATTGCTCCCACCGTGAACGCGGCTGAGTGCAGGCTGTTGGGCACCCACTCGGTCTTGGTGCGCCCAAAGCCGGCGCCCCGCAAGTGCTCGCCTGGCTGGGGCGCGTCGGTGCCGACAGCAAGCGGGGTGACGCCGGTGACGGGTTTGGCGAGTTTGACCATCACGAGATCGCGGTCCTCGCGCGGTACGAGTTCGACGGCGTTCACCACACTGCCGGTCTTGCTCGTGAGATCCGTCCGGCCGACGGTCACGGTGGTCTTCTGCTTGGGGGCGCCGGCGGTCACCTTGGAGCCCGGTTCGTCAGCGAAGCAACTCGCCGCGGTAATTACCCACTGCTGCTCGACGAGCGCACCCGAACAGCTCCGCTGTCTGTCACCGATCTCGAGCTTCGCGGTGAACGCGGGGGCTCCGTCCTCGTCCCCCACGACAGCTTGTGCTGACGTACCGGCGAGCAAACCGATTGTAACGCTGGTTGTGAGAATCCCTGCTATGCACGCAGCGCGTGAACATCTGCCAGACATAATTCTTTCCTTTTCAAAAGTGAATAGAGAATGGGTACAGTCGAGGCTCCCGAAGGCGCCCGCCCCCACCGGTAGGTGGTGGGGCGGACGGTCCGCCAGCGTTGACGCGCTTGGACGCTGTGACTGCTTCGTCAGAGTTGCGGGCCTGGTGCTGGCCGCTGGCCAGGAATGCGGCCAAGGTCTTGCCGCTGCCGTCGGCAAGCGCGGCTTTGCCTGCTTCCATTACGCCCGGGCCGCCCGTGTTGACGAGTTTGGATACCTCAACAGCCATGTCATCTGCACCGGCCATGTACTGGCCGCTGGTGTAGGTGTAGAAGGCGCTGATCTTCTTGTCGTCGCCTTTGAGCGCCGTGGCGGCAGCTGTGCGTACGGGCTGTTGGTGCTCAGGTTGGCGACGGCCTCGCGGGTCTCGTTCTTCTTCGCCTGTTCCCAGCCACCCATACGGAGCCACACGCCACACCCCGCGTACCGGCGGCAGCACACTCGCGAAGTGGAACACCATCACCCTCACCGCCGCCACCAGACGCAACCCGTCCAACACCCGAGCCACGCGCCCGCCCCCTTGGCGCGAGCGCAAGGGCGGACGGTATTCGGGCAGCGATCAACGACACGGACATGCGGGAAGGCACCAAGGACGGCGATGCGGGCAAGGCCCGGCGTGCGCCCCGCCGCGACGCGAGGACTATAACCGGGCAATCAGGACAGTATGCGCCCCGCTCCGCGGAACGAGGCAGCCTTCACAGGCAGGAGCCGGGCAGCCCGAGGCGATCTTGAGATCTCCCCAAGCTGCCCGGCTTCGGTACGGGGACACCCCGACTTGGGTACTGCTCACATGCGTCGGTCGCGATGTCGCGACCTGGAGATCCTCCGCAGCGCGTACTCGATGATTCGTGCCCCCAGTCCTGCGACAACTGCCCAAAGGACGAGGAGCCCCACGCCGCTCAGACTGTTGAAGCCGCCGGCGGCAGAGCTGAAGACCTCCCGGAGTATTATCAAGAGAACGAGGCTGATGACGACAGGGCGCACGGGGTGCGCTGCTTCGGGGGACTCGTGAGTACCGTTGAACGTTTTCATGCCTCAGTTAACCTCGCGCTGTTTGGTAGCCGTAGACGCCCAGCCCCGCCAGGGCTCCGCTGAATCCGCCGACGACGGCACCGGGAACGCAGCCGGCTTCCAGTGACCCGACGCAGCCGGCGATGGCGCCTCCGACCGCCCAGTCCATGGAGCTCTTGGCTGCGTTCTTCATGCCGTTCCACAGGCCGTCCCAGAAGCCGCCCCCGCCGGAGTCGGATACTCGAGCGGCAAGCTCGGGGCGGATGTTGGTGTCGTCGCCGGGACTCATGCTGGAGCCCCAGTTGAACCAACCTGCCATGGTGCTGAACTGCTCGAAGCGTTCCCGGACGCCCATGTCCCAGTTGATCGTCGGCGCCTTGTCGTTGCGCGTGATGTCGGCCGGATTGACGTGATGAGCCGCATCTTCCTTGGCTTTCTGTGCGGCGCGAGCGGCTGCTTCGGCGATTTCCTGCTGCCGCTTGTTGGCCGCGATGGAGTGGGCCTGGCTGGCAGCCTGTTCGGCCGTGGCTGCATCCTTGTGCGCGGCGATCGCGGCTTGGCGGGCCTTATCGGCTGCGGCTGCAGCGCTGCTGGCGGACTGGATGGCCTGAGAGGCAGAGGTTTCCGCTTGGTTGGCGGAGTAGTTGGCCTGTCGCGCCGCACCGCGCGCGGTTTTCGCGGCACTCTGAGCCTGCTGGGCTGAACGGGCCGCGTTCTGAGCGGACTTAGCAGCGTCATCAGCGTGCTGCTGGGCCTGCTGAGCATAGCCGTCGGCCTGTTTGGCGGACTGCTTGGCCTTTGCGGCCCATTGATCGGCTTCGGCTGCTGCCTCGTGGGCGTTGGCAGCGGCTACGGATGCTTCCTGCGCCTGCTTCTGCGCTGTCGCCGCGGTCTTGGCGGCTGCGGCAATGGTCGACTGGATCACCGCCTCGTGAGCGGCAGCGTCCGCGTCCTGCTGGGCTGCGATGTACTGGACGCGAGTGACGAAGTCGTGCTGCATCCAGGTGGGGCCTTCGAGTGCCTCTTGCGCTGCCGCCTTGACCTGTGGTCCGCCGGTGCCCAGAAGCCCGGCGATAGCGACCCGGTCGTCCTCTGCCTGCGCTGCGGCCCGCCCAGTGAGGAGGAAGTCGTACAACGCTTTGGGACTGCCGGCGTCGATAGCCTTGTTGGCCGCCGCGGCGACTGCCTTGCCCGCGCCGTGGAGGGTAGTGGCGACCTTGACGCGGAAGTCCTCTGCCTGGGCGGTCATGAAACCTTGGGTGAGGAACTGCTCAACCTTAGCTGGGTCACCATCCTTGAGGACGTCGGCGGCTGCAGAGGCCAGTGGGGCGCTGCCGATGCTGGAGAGGTACTGGACCCTTTCGCGATCGTCCTGCTGCAGTCCTTGCTCATAGCCGGCCTTGAGCCAAGCGGTCATGGATTCATCGGTGCCGGACAGAGCGCTCGCCGCTGCCTGTCGTGTCCACGTATCGGGCGAGCTGAGGAGATTCACGGCTGCCTTGCGCGCGAGCTGGACAGCTTGGCGGGGATCAGCGGTGTGCTTGGCCTGGCTGATCAGGTCTTTGGTGGTTTGGTCGGTCTGCTGCTCAGTGGTCCGCTCCTGTTGCAGCCACCACTGGTTGGCGTCCGAGGACTTCTTCAGATCTGCGGCTTCCTGCAGACCCAGCTGCAGCTCCCCGGCGATACGTGCCTTGTCAGCGTCCCGAGCGAGCTTGGCTACCTTCTCCGCTTGCGTCACGGCGTTGGTGGCGGTGTCGGCTGCTTCGCGGGCGGCTTTGGCGTGCGCGGCGGACTGGTTCGCGAAATCCCGGGACTGGCCAGCGTATTTCGCTGCCTCGTCGGCCTGCTTGGCGGCCTTTTCCGCGTGGTCGGCCGCCCTGATCGCCGCCTTCTGTGCCTCACGCGCCGCGGTGGCGGAGCTCCCGGCCAGGCGCGTGGCACGGTCGGCGGCACCGGTCGCTGTGTCGGCGGCGCGCTGAGCACGCGCGGCGGCATTTCGTGCGGCTGCGGCCTGGGCCTTCGCGCTGCCCGCATTGCGTGCCGCATCCGCGGAGGCGGAAGCTGCGGCGGCGGCATCGCGTCCGGCGGCGGCCGCGGAGCGAGCCGAGCGTCCGGCTTGATCGCTGGCGTCGGCGGCGTGCCCGGCGGCCGCGGCGGCGGTACGGGCGCCTGCGGCAGCGTTGCGGGCGGTCTCGGCGGCTTGCCGTGCCGCGCGTGCGTCCCCGGCATTCGCTGATGCCGAGGTCGCCGCCTGGTAGGCGCGTGAGGCGGCCTGCCCGGCTGCGGCCGCGGCGGCGGCAGCAGCCGACGCAGCTGACGCTGCAGTGCGGGCAGCGGACAGGGCGGCATTGGAGGCGTCGATCGCGGTCCGGGCGGCGGCCGCGGCACCGGTGGCGGCGTCGGCCGCGCGTCCGGCGGCTGCACCGGCCTTCGCTGAGTCGTCCTTGGCCTTGGCCGTCTCCTCCGCCGCCTTGAGCGCCGCCGTCTTCGCCAACGCGGCTGATCTCTCCGCGCGTTCGGAGGCTTCCTTGGCCCGATCAGTTTCGATCTTCGCCTTCTTGCCCGCCTCCTCCGCAACCGCTGCCAGCTGCTGGACGGTCATGGTTTCGGCGTCGCGGGCCTGCGCGACCTCCAGGTCATGCTCGAGGAATCGGGTGACGCCTGCCGCACCGCCATCCATCGCCCGCTGCGCTGCCAGTTTCACCTGGGGACCGCCGGTGGACATGTAGGTGGCGAGCTTGACCCGATCATCCTCCTGCTGCGCCTTCACCCACCGCGCGTTGAGGAAGTCGGTCAGCGCCTTCTCGCTGCCGTCGTCCAACGCCTTCTGCGCGGCGGAATCGACAGCGCGCCCGGCGCCGTTCAACGCGGCCGCGACCGCCACACGCCGGTCTTCCAACAAGGGCTTCTTGTAGCCGCCGGTGACGAACGCGTCCAGATCCGCATCCGAGCCGTCCAAAGCCTTCTGCGCGGCGTCGAAGACAGCCTTTCCGGCGAGGGGGAGCATGGAGGCGATCGCAACCCGCTCATCCTCGCTCTGCGCCCGGCGCTTGTCCTCGGCCAGGAACTTCCCGATCGCCGCATCGTCACCGATCAGCGCCTGGGCAGCGGCCGTCTTCGTCGCCCGGCCGCCGGACTGCCATAGCTGCACGACCTGGGCACGCTGGCTGGTGTCGGGAGGTGTGTCGGCGTGGGCGGGCAGGGCCAGCGCGACGCTGGTGGTGAACACCGACAGTGTCCCTCCCCACGCCGTGGCCCACCGGTGAGAGCTGCTTCGGCGTCGGGGGCGGTGGGCTTGCGGGGGCGGACCGGTGTGGCCGGTTATCGCTCCGGGCGGCGGGGCCGCACTCTGACCGGGCATGCGCATTTCCTGCCTTACGTACGCGTTCTCGCAGCACCGCGTGCCCCCGCGCAGTGCACGGGCACAACAAGCGTCTGCGGACAGGCGTTGGCCCGCTGCAGTACATGACGTGGTGTCACACGGTGTGCGAGGCGCGGCATCTGACGCCGCGCCCGACCCAGAGTTTGACACACTGTGTGAACATGTTGTGAACATGTTGGGAATCGCGTGAAACGGTCAACTCTGACCGAGCCGTGCGTATCGCGCATGGCTGTTGCGTTGCGTCGATTCGTGTCCTGGCGCAGTACAGGGCCGCTCAAGGATGGGAGTTTCGGGAATGGCGATAAGCCGACGACGGATCGGGGTGGCCGTGGCATGCGCGGTAGCGGCGGCGGGGATGGCGACGGTTGCGTATGCCGCCCAACCGTCCGCGGAGCCCGGTTCTTCTGCTTCCGGTTCCGCTGCGGACGGTGCGACGGCGTCGCCTACGCCCGTGGCGAAGCCGCACGGCCGGGCAGCAGGCGAGACCGCCACGAAGCGGGCCCAGGGGCTGTTGGCCGGCGTGGATCGTGTCGGTGCCGGTGTGCCTGGGGCGGGCGGGGACGAGATGCCGTCGGCGGTGGAGGACTTCGCCTACCCGAACGCGGAGCAGATCCTTAAAGAGCAGGGCATCCGGCTGATCAGGGGCGATGGGCGCATCATGCTCGCCGACTGCTCGGACGCGACGAATGCGGTGCAGGTGTTTGCCCGTGACCAGGACGAGCCGTTCTGCTTCAGCGTCACCGGCAGGGGCGGCTACCTTGCCCTGGACCTGCCGAAGACGTACATGATCAAGGGTAACGACAACACCACGAAGGCCGACCTGACGGTCCCGGGTGAGGCGACGACCACCTACGACATCAACAAGAACGCCTGGACCCAGGTCGGCGAGGCCGCCGACCCCAAGAAGCGTGAACACACCCTGGTCGAAATCCGCTCCACACGCTGACCTGTCCTGCGTTCTCTCAACCCTTCCCCTGCTCGCCACGCTGCCCGTAGCGGACGCCGTCACCGGCGACTCGTATGCCTCGACCGCGAAGGTCACGGTTGGTGACGGTGTGCAGGCTCCGACGGCGCAACATGCGCGGGAAGGCTCGGGGGCGGGCGGCTGCGGTGTCCGGTTGCGGCCGCGCCGTGTATGGCAGGCGCTGTACAGTGCGGGGCATGGGTGAGAAGACGGAGAAGATCACCATCCGGGTGAGCCCGGAGACGGCCGAGCGGCTCAAGCTGCGCGCCGAGGCGGAGCACACGACGGTGACCGCGCTGCTCACGGAGACCGCCGAGCGCGACCCGCGCCTGGAGCTGGCCGCGGCCCGCTTCCGGGAGCTTGCGAAGTCCGACCTGGCCGACCAGTTCGCGGCCGCGTTCCCCGACGAGGAACCCGACGCCGCCGCGCACCCGGGGACGAAGGCCGCCTGAGCGATGCCGCCCGAGCTCCACATCGACGTCGGCTGGCTGCTGGAGCGGCAGGCCGAGTTCCTCCCCAAGGCTCTCGACGTCAGCGACTTCTCCGGGCTGGTCGCGGCCCTCGCGCGGCACAAGGTCAACACGCCCCGGCTCGGGTACCTGCCCGACGCCTCCTGGCGCGCGGCCGCGCTCTTCCACGAGATCGTCAGCGTCCGCCCGCTGCCCGCACGCAACCCCACCTTCGCCGCACTCGTCGCGATCTCCTACATGCAGGCCTCCGGCGAAGGCCTCACCGAACCGTACGGCGGCTTCATCACCCTCGCCCAAGACGTCCGCGCCGGCCACGCCGACGCCTACACGTGCGCCGAACGCATCCGCAGCTGGCGCATCTGATCCTGCCCGTATCGTGCCAGTGTCGGCTGGCACACTGCCGCTGGGCGGCAACGCGCACGGTTCTTCGCTTGCTCGCGGCCCAGCAGAGTTCCGGCATGTCCGCAGTCAGAAGAGTGTCCACCGCACCAGCACATAGCCGATCATTGAAAGACCGATCAGTGCCGAGCCAATAACCGCCCGCCCGTGCGCGAATCGGGGATGGCGGTCTGCAATATATATTTCGTTCGCCCTCTTCGGGTCATAGGAGATTGAGACCGGGTGTCCGACTTCAACACTGACTCCTTTGGTGCGCAACAGGACCGCGTCTTCCCCTCCGACGCTGGATCCACACTCCAGCAGGTGCCGCACCACACCAGCCGTCTCGTCATGAACTGCCAGGCATCGAGCAGAAATCGTTACTCTTCTGCGAAATGCGAAGGTGTCTGTGGCAGCCAGGGCCGCTCCGAACAAGACCCACACGCAACCTGTTGCAAATACCCACCAGGGAAAAACAGTCATTGGACTCTCAAGCGATTCAGCACTCAACTGAACTTCCCTTGCTCGCGAAGTGCATAAAGGTCGAAACTGGTCCGCTGCGGCCGGGGCATGGCGTTGCGGGCCTGGTCGGCGGGTGGTGCGTGTGGCGGTAGCGGCTCAGGTCACCTCCGAGCCCGGCGTGCCGCCGTCGCTCGGTTCGTGGGCGCCGATGTCCTCGCCGCGAGCCAGTCGCTCGAAGAGCGCCTCGTCCTCTTCCTCGGCGCCGGTCCCGGCCAGGGCCCAGCGGGCCAGGACGAGAGGCAGGTCGGTGGCCGGGGCATGCTCGATCTCGCGGTCGAACTCACTGCTCGGCGTGAAGCGCGGCACGGACGCCCGCGATGGTGCCGGGTAACTCCACGAGTTCCCCACCGATGACAGTCTTGAGAGTGGCTCCCATCCGGGCCTCCTTCTTCTTCCTGCCCGTACGGTACGCGGCTCCGCCATGGTGGTTCCGAAGCTCGGCTCCGCCCCATAAGAGGGGGTAGACGTCGCTGGCGGGAGTGGCCCAGACACTGGCCCAGGGCGAGGAGGGCGACGTGGTCATCGCCCGGTTGTCGGCTGGATCATCCGGCGAGGCGTTGCCGGGCGTATTCGCGCAGTTCGGTCATCGGCTGTTCGGTCCGGTGGTCCAGGCGGCGGATGAGTGCGGAGGCGA
>NZ_JBWKFF010000032.1:0-77432 GCF_056434425.1 Streptomyces sp. NPDC044033
GCGCCCTCCCGGACCTCGCTCCCCGCACGGGCGTCGACCAGGACGCTCTCTACCGCCCTGTGTCCTAATTGCACGTACCCCCCCACCCCCCCCCCCCCCCCCCCCCCCCTCTCCCCCCCCCTCCCCCCCCCCCCCCCCCCCCCCCCCAAGGCCGGGGACAGCGTCTCCGTGCACTACGTCGGCGTCGCCTTCTCCAGCGGCGAGGAGTTCGACGCGAGCTGGAACCGCGGCACCCCGCTGCAGTTCCAGCTCGGTGCCGGCCAGGTCATCGCCGGCTGGGACCAGGGCGTGCAGGGCATGAAGGTCGGCGGACGCCGCCGGCTGACGATCCCCGCGCACCTCGCGTACGGCGACCGCGGCGCCGGCGGTGGCCGGATCGCGCCGGGCGAGTCGCTGATCTTCGTCTGCGACCTGGTCTCCGTCTGAGCCTCGTCACCGACGTCCGAGGGCCCATGCCGACCGGCATGGGCCCTCGGCTTTTGCGGCACGTACCGCGAGCGGTACGGTCAGCGGTCGGGAGCACAACGAGAGAGGGCGTCGATGGCGATTGCCAAGGCCGAGCGGCTGATGAATCTGGCGCTGTGCCTGCTGGGGACCCGCCGTCCGCTCAGCAAGCGGGAGCTGCGGAGCTCCATCGAGGCTTACCTGGAGGCGTTCGGTCCGGGGAGCGGCGGGGGGCCTGGGACCGGCGCGGCCCTACGGTCCGGCGCCATCACGTCCGGCGGCGACGAGTCCTTCAACCGGATGTTCGAACGGGACAAGGAAGACCTGCGCGAACTCGGCCTGATCATCGAGACCGTCGACATGCTCAACGGCGACACCGGCTACCTCGCCCGCCGCGACAGCAACCGCCTCCCCGCCATCACGCTCGACGCCGCGGAGGCCGCGGCCCTCGGTCTCGCCGCGAAGGTCTGGCAGCAGGCCCGGCTCGCGGGAGCGGCCAGCGGCGCGCTCCAGAAGCTGCGCGCCGCCGGGATGCCGCTCGCCGACGCCGACCCGTACGAGAGCCCGGGCGCCCTCGAACCGCGGATCGCCGCCCACGAAGCCGCCTTCGAACCCCTGATGCTGGCCGCCCGTGACCGTCGCCCCGTCGTCTTCGACTACCGCAAGGCGAACGCCGCGCGCCCCGAGCGGCGCCAGGTCGAGCCCTGGACGCTGGAGTTCTGCCGCGGCCACTGGTACCTGGCCGGCTGGGACCGCGACCGCGGCGCCGAGCGGGTCTTCCGGCTCTCCCGCATCACCGGTAAGGTCCGCTCCCGTGCCGCCGCCTACACCGCCCCCGTGCCCGACCACGTGACCGTCCGCGAGACGGTGGAGAGCTGGGCCGGAGAGAACGCCACCGCGACCGCCCGCATCAAGCTGCGCGCCGGCCACGGCTACCCGCTGCGCGCGAAGGCCCTCACCACCCACGCCCTGACAGACGGCTGGGACGAGCTGGAGGTTCCGTACGGACACGGACTGGATGCCTGGCTCGTCGAGTTCGGCCCCGATGTGATCGTGCTGGAACCCGCCGAGCTGCGGGCCGACGTCATCGAGCGGCTGCGCGCCGTCGCCACGGGCTGAGAGGTACACACAGCGAAATGGCCAACGCCATCGACCAGACCCGCCGGATGCTCTCCCTGGTGACCTATCTGCGCGAGCGCCCCGGCGCGCGCGTCACCGACGTCGCCCGCGCCTTCGGCATCTCCGAGGACGAGCTGATCTCCGACCTCGACGTGCTCCCCATGTGCGGCACCAGCTTCCGCGGCGGCGACCTCCTGGACATCGACACCGACGGCGACCGCATCTGGTGGCACAACCCCGACGACGTCGCCGAGCCGCTGCGCCTCGCGGCCGACGAGGCCACCGCGCTGCTGGTCGCCGCCCGCGCCGTCGCCACCCTGCCCGGCCTGCGCGAGGGCGACCGGCAGGCGCTGCTGCGCGCCACCGCCAAGCTGGAGACCGCGGCGGGCGAGGCGGCCGGGGCCAGCTCCCGGCTCTCGGTCACCTTCGAGTCCGAGGGCGGCGTCTTCGCCGACGTCGACCGGGCCATCGCCGAGCGCCGCCGGCTGTGGCTGCGCTACTACTCGCCCGCCCGCGACGAGCTCACCGAGCGCGAGGTCGACCCGATCCGGCTCTTCGCCGTCGGCCATACGTACGTAGAGGCGTGGTGCCGGCTCTCCGAGGCGCGGCGCACCTTCCGCCTCGACCGGGTCGCCGAGATCAAGCTCCTCGACGAGCCCAGCGACCCGCCCCCCGTCGAGCTGCGCGACCTCTCCGAAGGGCTGGTGCAGCCCGCCGCGGAGGACCCCGAGGTGGTCGCCGAGGTGGGGCCGGGCGGCCGCTGGGTCGCCGAGTACTACCCGCACGACAGCGCGGAGGAGCTGCCCGGCGGCGGCCTGCGGATCACCCTGCGCACCCCCGAGCCCGCCTCGCTGCGCCGCCTGGCGCTGCGGCTCGGCGGCGACGGGCGGATCGTCTCCCCGCAAGGGCTGGCCGACAGCGCGCGCGCCGCGGCCCGCGAGGCCCTCGCGGCGTACGGCGAGTGACACGAGTGGTGAGAGACGTCGGAGAAGGGGTCGTGATGACGGCGATGACGAAGGCGGCGGTGCTCTTCAAGGCCGCCTGTCCCGACTGCCGGGGCTGCTTCGAGCTGGGCGCCGGGGCGCTGCGCCTGGCGATCGGGGCCAGCCGCCGCACCACCTTCTACTCCTTCACCTGCCCCGACTGCGGCTCCTCGGTCCGCAAGCCGGCCGGCGAGCGGATCATCGAGCTGCTCACCGGCGGCGGCGTCAGCACCCTGCGGCTGCACTCCACCGTGTGAGCGCCCGCTCCACCCCGGCCCGATAGGCTCCTCCCCATGCTCTGGCCCATGATCGCCATCGCCCTCGCCTTCTGCGGGATCGCCGTGCTCGGCGTGCTCGCGCTGCGCGTCTTCACCGAAGTGCGGCGGCTCGCCCGGCAGGTCGACACGGCCTCGCAGCAGATCACCCGGGCCGCCGAGGACCTCGAACGCGCGGCTGCCCCGCTCGCCTCGCACGCGTCGCAGACCCTCCGTTCGGAGTGAGCGTCGCGCTCTGCTGCCGGGCCGTCCCGGACGGTACGCTGAAGTGCCGGTGGCGCTGATTTCGAGGCGGGGGGCGGAATCGGGAGTACGCACAGGGATTGCCCAGCGTTCACCCCTGCGCGTTACGATCGCTGCCAGCACGGCGGAGCCGGACGCCTGTCCGACTGGCCCCACAGACCCATTCCATGCCGCCTCGGTGAGAAGGTAACGCTTATGTTGTTCGGAAAGCTCGGTGCTCCAGAGATCATCCTGATTCTTGTCGTCGTGGTCTTGCTGTTCGGCGCGAAGAAGCTTCCGGACATGGCGCGCTCGCTCGGCAAGTCCGCGCGGATTCTCAAGAGCGAGGCCAAGGCGATGAAGTCGGAGGGCCAGGACAAATCGGCCGCCCCGGCCGACCCGCCGCAGGACGCGGCCCAGCCTCCCCGTACGATCAAGGCCGCTCCCGGCGACGTGACCGGCGCCCGTCCGGTGGCCGAGCCGACCGACAGCACGACGCAGCGCTGACCGAGGGCCGACTTTGAGGCGGCCGTCCAGTACTGCCGCCGGACGCACGAGATAGGGACGTGGGTTGCTCAAGCCTGCCCGCAAGAAGGAGAAGGACCCCGAGGGGCGGATGCCACTCGCGGAGCACTTGCGCGAGCTGCGGAACCGTCTCGCCAAGGCCGTGCTCGCGATCATGGTCATCGCGGTGATCGCCGCCTTCTACTACAAAGACATCATCGAGCTCTTCAAGCAGCCGATCGAGGACGCGATCGGCTGCAAGGTCTCGTTCGCGGAGCTCGCCACCAAGGACAAGCGGCAGACCTGCGGCAACATCACGATGTCCGGCCTCATGGGGCCGTTCTCGCTGATGATCAAGGTGTCGCTGATGTCCGGCGTCGTCGTCGCGAGCCCCGTGTGGCTGTACCAGCTGTGGGCCTTCCTCGCGCCGGGGCTGCACCGCACCGAGAAGAAGTACGCCCTGAGCTTCGTCGCCGCGGGCGCCCCGCTCTTCGCGGCCGGCGGCTTCTTCGCGTACAAGATCATGCCCGCCGCGTCCACGGTCCTCATCGAGTTCACACCGCCGGGCGTGGACAACCTGCTGCCCCTCGATGAGCTGATCGACCTGATCACCCGCCTCGTGGTGGTCTTCGGTCTCGCCTTCGAGCTGCCGCTCCTGCTGATGATGCTCAACCTGGGCGGCATTCTCAGCGGTCGCCGGATGCTCGGCTGGTGGCGCGGCATGGTCATGGGCGTCACGGTCTTCGCGGCCGTCGCCACACCGAGCGTGGACCCTGTCTCGATGCTCGCGCTGGCGGTCCCGATCGTCATCCTCTACTTCATCGCGGTGTTCATCGCGCTCTTCAACGACAAGCGGAAGCGCGCCGCCAACCCCGACGCCGACCTCGACCCCGACGAGGCGTCCCATATCGACTTCACGCCGCCGGATGTCGGCGAGATCGAGCCGGTACGGGCCAGCAAGGCGCTGCCCGGCCAGTCCGCCGGCGGCACCGACGACAGCACCGGCTCCGAGCCGACCAGGCGGAACGGGTACGACGACGCCACCTGACCGGGCAGGGGCCTGACCCGGCAGGGGTCTCGGCCGGAGGTACTGCGGGCCGCGGGCGCGGCGCCCACGTGGCGCGGCCCGCGGCCCGTTCGCCGACGCGGAGCCAATGCCGTCCGCGGCCCGCGGAGCACTGGGCGGACGAGGAGCCCGATAAAGATCGCATGACTGTCAGAGGCGGCCGGTAGGCTCGTACACAAGATGACCGACGACATGTCCCCAGCTGAGCGCTACGCCGCTGCCCGGCTGCGCGCCGCCGACCTGGCCACCGCACTCGCGCCCTTCCGCGAGATGTACGACTTCGAGCTGGATCCCTTCCAGATCGAAGCCTGTGAGGCCCTTGAGACCGGTAAGGGCGTGCTGGTCGCCGCCCCCACCGGCTCGGGCAAGACCATCGTGGGCGAGTTCGCCGTCCACCTGGCCCTCACGCAGGGCCGGAAATGCTTCTACACCACGCCCATCAAGGCGCTCTCCAACCAGAAGTACAGCGACCTCGTCAAGCGCTACGGCGCGGACAAGGTCGGCCTGCTGACCGGCGACAACAGCGTCAACTCCGAGGCACCGGTGGTCGTCATGACGACCGAGGTGCTCCGCAACATGCTCTACGCGGGCTCCCAGTCGCTGACCGGCCTGGGCTACGTGGTCATGGACGAGGTGCACTACCTCTCCGACCGCTTCCGCGGCGCCGTCTGGGAGGAGGTCATCATCCACCTTCCGGAGTCGGTGACCCTGGTCTCCCTGTCGGCGACCGTCTCCAACGCGGAGGAGTTCGGCGACTGGCTGGACACCGTGCGCGGCGACACCGAGGTCATCGTCTCCGAGCACCGCCCCGTGCCCCTGGGGCAGCACGTGCTGGCGGGCCGCCGGATGTACGACCTCTTCGAGGAGCGCAGCGCCCCGGGGAGCGGCAGCAGCAGCGGCAGACGCGAGGTCAACCCCGACCTCGTGCGGCTGGCCAGGATGGAGAACAGCCGCCCGTCCGGCGCCCGGGACCGCCGCCGCGGCAAGAACCTGCGCGAGGCGGACCGCGAGCGCGAGCGCCGCCAGCGCAGCCGGATCTGGACGCCCAGCAGGGCCGAGGTCATCGAGCGCCTCGACGCGGACGGGCTGCTGCCCGCCATCACCTTCATCTTCAGCCGCGCGGGCTGCGAGGCCGCCGTCCAGCAGTGCCTGTACGCGGGGCTCCGGCTCAACGACGACGCGGCGCGCGCCAGGGTCCGGTCGATCGTGGAGGAGCGCACCGCCGCCATCCCCGACGAGGACCTGCACGTACTGGGCTACTTCGAGTGGCTGGAGGCCCTGGAGCGGGGCGTCGCCGCGCACCACGCGGGCATGCTGCCGACGTTCAAGGAAGTCGTCGAGGAGCTGTTCGTCAAGGGCCTGGTCAAGGCCGTCTTCGCCACCGAGACCCTCGCACTCGGCATCAACATGCCCGCCCGTTCGGTGGTGCTGGAGAAGCTCGTCAAGTGGAACGGCGAGCAGCACGCCGACATCACCCCCGGCGAGTACACCCAGCTGACGGGCCGCGCCGGACGGCGCGGCATCGACATCGAGGGGCACGCGGTCGTGCTGTGGCAGCGGGCCATGGACCCGGCCGGCCTCGCGGGGCTGGCCGGCACGCGCACGTACCCGCTGCGCTCCTCCTTCAGGCCCTCGTACAACATGGCCGTCAACCTGGTCGCGCAGTTCGGGCGGCACCGCTCGCGGGAGCTGCTGGAGACGTCCTTCGCGCAGTTCCAGGCCGACAAGTCGGTCGTCGGGATCTCCCGCCAGGTGCAGAAGAACGAGGAGGGCATGGAGGGCTACCGGGCCTCCATGACCTGCCACCTGGGCGACTTCGACGCGTATATGCGGCTGCGCCGTGAGCTCAAGGACCGCGAGACCGACCTGGCCAAGCAGGGCGCCACCCAGCGCCGGGTCGCCGCGGCGGCGGCGCTGGAGAAGCTCAAGCCGGGCGATGTGATCCATGTGCCGACCGGCAAGTACGCGGGCCTCGCGCTGGTGCTGGACCCCGGGCTGCCCGCCGGCCGTACGGACCGGCACCGCGGCTTCGAGCACCACGACGGGCCGCGGCCACTCGTCCTCACCGCGGAGCGGCAGGTCAAGCGGCTGGCCGCGATCGACTTCCCGGTGCCGGTCGAGGCGCAGGAGCGGATGCGGATCCCCAAGTCCTTCAACCCGCGCAGCCCCCAGTCCCGCCGCGATCTCGCCTCCGCGCTCCGCACCAAGGCCGGGCACATCGAGCCGGGGCGGCACCGCAAGCAGCGGGCGGCCGCCGCCGACGACACCGAGATCCTGCGGCTGCGCACCGCGATCCGGGCCCACCCGTGCCACGGCTGCGACGACCGCGAGGACCACGCGCGCTGGGCCGAGCGCTACGACCGCCTCCACCGCGACACCCGCCAGCTGGAGCGGCGCATCGAGGGCCGTACGAACACCATCGCGCGCACCTTCGACCGTATCTGCGCGCTGCTGACCGACCTCGGCTATCTGCGGGGGGACGAGGTCACCGAGGACGGCCGCCGGCTCTCCCGCCTCTACGGCGAGCTGGACCTGCTGGCCTCGGAGTGCCTGCGCGACGGCGTGTGGGAGGGGCTGCGCCCCGCCGAGCTCGCCGCCTGCGCCTCGGCGCTCGTGTACGAGGCGCGTGCCGCCGACGACGCGATGCCGCCGAAGCTCCCCACCGGCGACGCGAAGCGGGCCCTGGGCGAGATGGTCCGCATCTGGGGCCGGCTCGACGCCCTGGAGGAGGAGCACAAGATCAACCAGGCCGAGGGGGTGGGTCAGCGCGAGCCCGATCTGGGCTTCGCCTGGGCCGCCTACCGCTGGGCCTCCGGCCACGGCCTCGACGAGGTCCTGCGGGAGATCGAGATGCCGGCCGGCGACTTCGTCCGCTGGTGCAAGCAGCTCATCGACGTCCTCGGCCAGATCGCGGCCGCCGCGCCCCCCGGCACCACGGTCGCCCGGAACGCCCGCCGGGCCGTCGACGGGTTGCTCCGGGGCGTGGTGGCGTACTCCTCGGTGGGCTGACGGGCCAGGCCGACGGGCCCCTGGCCGCCGGGCGCGGGCCGCGGCGGCCAGAGGCTCGCGGCGGTCGCGGGCCGCGCACGTCCGAGGGCTGCCGCGAGCCGTTTGCCCGTACACGACTGCGGCGGGCCCCGACCGGGGCCCGCCGCTGCCGTCGTCCCGCCGCCGCTCAGGAAGCGGGTGCGGACTCCTGCTCGGCCTCCACCTGCTGGTTCCACTCGCGCTTGGACGCCTGCCAGCCGTCCTCGTCGTGGCCGCGCCGCCAGTAGCCGGAGATCGACAGCCGCTCGCGCGGAATCTCGCGCTCGACGCGCAGATAGCGCCGCAGCTCCTTCACGAACCCCGCCTCGCCGTGCACGAACGCCTGCACGTCCCCGGCCGGGAACTCCAGCCCGCGCACGGCCTCGACCAGCTGCTCGCCGACCGGGACCGCGCCCCGGTGCAGCCAGACCACCTCGGCGTTGGCGGGCAGCTTCAGCTCCTGCTGCTCCGCGGCGTCCGCGACCTCGATGAAGGCCCGTACGGGCACGCCCGCGGGCATCCGCTCCAGGGCCGCGGCGATGGCCGGCAGCGCGCTCTCGTCACCCGCGAGCAGATGCCAGTCGGCGTCCTCGCCGGGGGCGTAGGCGCCGCCCGGGCCCATGAAGAAGATCTCGTCGCCGGGGCGGGCGTTCACGGCCCAGGGGCCCGCGATGCCCTCATCGCCGTGGACGACGAAGTCCACCGCCAGCTCGCGGGCCGCCGGGTCCCAGCCGCGCACGGTGTACGTCCGTACGACCGGCCACTGGTCGCGCGGCAGATCGGCGCGGATCTGGGCCATGTCGAAGGGCTCGGGGTATTCGACACCGTCGAGCGGGAACACGATCTTGATGTAGTGGTCGGTGAACTCGCCGGCGCTGAACTTCGCCAGACCTTCGCCACCGAGCACCACCCGCACCATGTGCGGGGTGAGGCGCTCGGTCCGGATGACCTGGGCGTGGTTCTGCTGCGGCTTTTTGCGGACCGGGCGTTCTGCTGCCACGTCATCTCCCCTGACACGCCAATGGTTAGTTGTACCTAACTTAACAGTTCAGCCGCGAAGAGTGGAGAGCAGTCGCTGGGCGGACCCGCCCAGCCCCCATTCGGCGGTCAGCTGTTCCAGGGCCCGCGGGTCACGCGGCTCGCGCGGCAGCGCGGCGTCGAACTCCGGCAGCGGCACATCCGAGGCGACCCGCACCACCTTGGGCGCGACCGCGATGTAGGGCCGGGCCTCGTCGAGCCGCTTGCGCTGCGAAGGGGTGAGCCGGGAGGCCGGGTCGTCGACCGCGGCCATGATCCCGGCGAGGTCGCCGTGGGCCGCGAGCAGCTTCGCGGCGGTCTTCTCGCCGATGCCGGGCACCCCCGGCAGGCCGTCGCTGGGGTCGCCGCGCAGCAGCGCGAGGTCGACGTAGCCGGGGCCGTCGACCCCGTACTTCTCCCGCAGTAGCGCCTCGTCCACGATCTGTAGCGTGCCCACGCCCTTGACCGGGTAGAGGATGCGGATGCCGCGCCGGTCGTCCACCAGCTGATAGAGGTCCCGGTCGCCCGTGACGATCGCGACCGGCCCCCGCGCCTGCCCGGTCAGCGTGCCGATCACGTCGTCGGCCTCGTACCCCTCGGCGCCGACGCGGGCGATGCCCACGGCGTCCAGTACGTCCTCGATCACCGGCACCTGCGGGGACAGCGTGTCGGGCGTGTCCTCGGCGTCGGGGCCGCTCGCGACCTCCTCGGCGACCCGGTGCGCCTTGTAGGAGGGGATCAGGTCGACCCGCCACTGCGGCCGCCAGTCGAAGTCCATGCAGGCGACCAGGGCGTCCGGCCGGTGGTCCTGTACGAGGCGGGCGATGAAGTCGAGGAGGCCGCGCACCGCGTTGACCGGGGTGCCGTCCGGCGCCCTGACCGATTCCGGCACTCCGAAGTAGGCGCGGTAGTAGAGGGAGGCGGTGTCGAGGAGCATCAGGCGTCGCGTCACCCGTCGATGATGCCGCATCCGTCGAATGTGAAGGAAACGTGAACTGGGTCACGGTCCGGTTTGCTTCGATCGAGCGGGGGCAGGCGCGAAATCGGAGCGGACCCGGTAGCGATTTCAACTACTACTGCTACTCGGACGCGCGGCCGAATCCGCACCGCTCCACGACCCGCCCACGGGGGAGGCGGGTCGTTTTGAGTTCAACTCGAGAGGTGTATGTGTCCAGGCTGCAAGCCGAGCACTTGTACAAAGTGTTCGGCAGACGACCCGAAGCCGCCGTGAAACGGCTCGAAAGCGGCACCAGCCGCGAAGAGCTGCGTTCCGACGGCACCACCGCGGCCGTGATCGATGCCTCGTTCTCTGTCGAGGCCGGCCACATCTTCGTTGTCATGGGTCTGTCCGGATCCGGTAAGTCCACGCTGCTGCGCATGCTGAACGGGCTTTCGGAGCCGACCAGCGGACGCGTCCTCTTCGATGGGCAGGACCTGACCGAACTGACCCCGCGCGAACTGCGCAAGGTGCGCTCGCAGAAGATCAGCATGGTCTTCCAGCACTTCGCGCTCTTCCCGCACCGCAGTGTCATGGAGAACGCGGCCTACGGCCTAGAGGTGCAGGGCGTCCCGCGCGAGGAGCGCGACCGCCGTGCCGTCGAGGCGCTGGAGCTGGCCGGCCTCAAGGGCTGGGAGAAGTCCTGGCCCGACGAGCTCTCCGGCGGCATGCAGCAGCGCGTGGGCCTGGCCCGCGCGCTCGCCACCGACGCCGACCTGCTGCTGATGGACGAGTCGTTCAGCGCGCTCGACCCGCTGATCCGCCGTGACATGCAGGACCAGCTGCTGGAACTGCAGGCCCGGCTGAAGAAGACGATCATCTTCATCACCCACGACCTCAACGAGGCCATGCGCCTGGGCGACCGAATAGCCGTCATGCGTGATGGCCGGATCGTCCAGAACGGCACCGCCGAGGACATCCTGGTGCGCCCCGCCAACGACTACGTCGCCTCCTTCATCCAGGACGTCGACCGGTCCCGGGTGCTCACCGCCGGATCGATCATGGCCGAGCCGAGCACCGCCATGGGCTCCCGCGCCGGAAACGGCAGCACGGTCCGTACCGATCAGGACGTCCTGGACGCGGCGCCCGCCACGGTCACCACGGAGACCCCGATCGCCGAGCTGTTCACGCCCTGCTCCAGCAGCGACGACGCGGTCGCCGTCACCGGCGCCGACGGCGCGCTCGCGGGCGTCGTGACCCGCGAACGGCTGCTGTCGGTCCTCGGTGAGCAGCCGCACACCGCGCCGAGCGAGGAACCGCCCAGCGGCGAGGCCAAGGCGAAGGTGATCGCCGGTGCCTAGACTCAACTTCGGTAGCTGGGTCGAGGACGCCGTCAAGTGGCTCCAGACCCACATGGAGTGGCTCTTCGACTTCGTCAGCCAGGTGCTGACGGGGATGTACGACGGCGTCGACAAGGTGCTGGGCGCCCCCGAGCCGCTGCTGATGGCCGGTATCTTCGCGGTCATCGCGTTCTGGCTGCGCGGCCTGGTGCCCGCCGTCCTCGCGTTCGTGGGCTTCGCGCTGATCGACTCGCTCCAGCTGTGGGACGACGCGATGGCGACGCTCTCGCTGGTGCTCGTCGCGTCCGTCATCACGATCGTGATCGCGGTGCCGCTGGGCATCTGGTCGGCCCGCAACCGCACCGTCAGCGGTGTGCTGCGGCCCGTGCTGGACCTCATGCAGACGATGCCCGCCTTCGTCTACCTGATCCCCGGCGTGATGTTCTTCTCGATCGGCCCCATGCCGGGCCTGATCGCGACCATCATCTTCTCGATGCCGCCCGGCGTCCGGATGACCGAGCTCGGCATCCGGCAGGTCGACGGCGAGCTGGTGGAGGCCGCCGAGGCGTTCGGCACGACCCCCCGCGACACGCTCATACGGGTCCAGCTGCCGCTGGCCCTGCCCACCATCATGGCCGGCATCAACCAGGTCATCATGCTGGCGCTGTCCATGGTCGTCATCGCGGGCATGGCCGGCGCGGGCGGTCTCGGCGAGCAGGTCTACGCCGCGGTCACCCAGGTCAACATCGGCGGCGGTGTGGAGAGCGGCCTGGCCGTCGTCATCCTCGCCATGTACCTGGACCGGATGACCGGCGCGCTCAACCAGCGGGTCTCCCCGCTCGGCCGGCGCGCGCTGGCCAAGGCCGCGGCCGCCATGCGCGGCGCGAAGTTCCTGCACTACCGGCCCGGCACGGCGGTCGCCACCGTCGGTGTCGTGGTCCTCGCGCTCATAGCGGGCGGCATGAACCTGGCCCAGAACGACGACAAGCCGAGCGCCTCCGCGGCCACCGACGTGGGCCACGGCAAGCAGATCAACATGGGCTACATCCCGTGGGACGAGGGCATCGCCTCCACGTACCTGTGGAAGGAACTGCTGGAGCAGCGCGGCTACAAGCCGAATGTGAAGCAGCTCGACCCCGGGCCGCTCTACTCCGGCATCGCCAAGGGCGACATCGACTTCCAGACCGACGCCTGGCTGCCGACGACGCACAAGGCGTACTGGGACAAGTACGGCTCCCAGCTCACCGACCTCGGCTCCTGGTACGGGCCGACGTCGCTGGAGCTGACCGTCCCGTCCTACATGAAGGACATCAACACGATTGATGACCTCAAGGGCAAGGCCGGCGAGTTCGGCGGCAAGATCACCGGCATCGAGTCCAGCGCCGGTGAGATGGGCCTGCTCAAGGACAAGATCTTCCCGGCGTACGGGCTCGACGGCGAGTACAAGATCGTCTCCTCGTCGACCGCGACGATGCTCGCTGACCTGGACCGTTCGATCAGCGCGCACAAGCCGATCGTCGTTCCGCTGTGGTCCCCGCACTGGGCGTACAGCAAGTACGACCTGAAGAAGCTCAAGGACCCGAAGGGCGCCTGGGGCAAGGGCGACGAGCTGCACACCGTCGCCGCGAAGGGCTTCGAGTCCAAGGACCCCACGGTCGCGGGCTGGCTGAAGAACTTCAAGATGGACGAGAAGCAGCTCTCCACCCTGGAGAACACGATCCAGTCGGCCGGCAAGGGCAAGGAGCAGGACGGCGTCCGCACCTGGCTCAAGGACAACCCGAAGGTCGCGGACACCCTCGCGCCGCTGCCCAAGGGCAAGGGCTCGGCTGCGAAGGGCAAGGACGCCGGCAAGGCCGTCAACATGGGCTACTTCCCGTGGGACGAGGCCATCGCCTCCACGTACCTCTGGGAGAACATCCTGGAGGACCGCGGCTACAAGCCGAAGGTCAAGCAGCTCGACCCCGGCCCGCTCTACACGGCGCTGGCGCAGGGGCAGATGGACGTCCAGTTCGACTCCTGGCTGCCGACCACGCACAAGCAGTACATGGACAAGTACGGAGACAGACTCTCCGATATCGGCGCGTGGTACGGGCCGACGTCGCTGGAGCTGACCGTGCCGTCCTACATGAAGGACGTCAACACGCTCGACGACCTCAAGGACAAGGCGAGCGAGTTCGGCGGCAAGATCACCGGCATCGAGTCCAGCGCCGGTGAGATGGGCATCCTCAAGGACAAGGTCATGCCGGCCTACGGGCTCGACAGCGACTACAAGCTCGTCTCCTCCTCGACGGCCACGATGCTCGCCGACCTGGACCGCTCGATCGCGCAGCACAAGCCGATCGTCGTTCCGCTGTGGTCCCCGCACTGGGCGTACAACAAGTACGACCTGAAGAAGCTCAAGGACCCGAAGGGCGCCTGGGGCAAGGGCGAGAAGATCCACGTCGTCGGCAAGAAAGCCTTCGGCTCGGACTTCCCGGAGCTCAACGGCTGGCTGAAGAACTTCCACATGGAGGACAAGGACCTCGCGTCCCTGGAGGACCAGATCCAAAAGGGCGGCAAGGGCAACGAGAAGGCGTCCGCCCGGAAGTGGATGGACGACCACCCGGGGACCGTCGACAAGCTGGCTCCTGTCGGCTCGTAACGGTTCCGCCGCTCGCCCTGCGAAGCGGCTCGCGCGGGAGCCCCGCCTCCGGTCTCGTACCGGGGGCGGGGCTCTTCGCCGTATTGGCGCGGACAGAGCGGACCACCCGCGCCCGACGGCGTGAGCGTGCCGCTGTACATAGGACCGAGGCCGGTAGACAGATTCAACTATGAATGCGCGAGGGCTACTTGACAGGCGGCGGCGGAATGACGCGCGCCCTCCGGCAAAGGGTCCGCTCAGCGGAATCGGCCTTGTGCGCGGCGAGCGCCTCGCGGAATATCGACCCAGTCGGAGAAGGTTTCGAGGCGTTGAAGGAAGCGCGGAACGACCACGGTGGGCACCGCTTTCACGACCGGAATCCAGGAGCTCCGGGCCGCTTCACCGCCGGCGGCCCGAACGGCTCGGGCGAGCGCGACCTCACGCAGGGGAGTGAAGTCGGCACCGCGCCGGCCAAGGGGGGCGTCTGCTGAACGGCCGCCGGGAACCGCCGGGCCCGCCTTCCTGTACGGGTGGGCCCGGCGCGTCGCGAGCGGAGAGCGACTGACCACTCACGGGGGGACAAGCGCCGGACGGCGCCCGGACGCCCCGGGCGCGGGCGGCCCAAGGGCACAGCGGCGGCACCACCACGCGGGCCCGGGGACGACCATCCACCACCCCCGGACCGCCCGTTACGCGGGCCATTGGCCGGATACGGGCTGGCGGCGACCGCCGAAGGCCAATTGAGTGGTAGGGACGGGCGCCACCGCCGCGAGCCGGCGGGCGCGCACGGGGGGAGAGAACCTTGTCGTTCAGCAACACCGGCCGCCTTCCCGAACTGGAGCGGCCGGCCGTGAGGACAACCGTCGGGGGACGCGGAGTTCTGGAAGGCGCGTTCTCCCTGCTGGAAGCGGTGGAACGGGCGGGGGAGGCCGGACTCACCCGGCTGGCCGCCGACAGCGGCCTGCCGAAGGCCACCGCCCACCGGCTGCTGTCGCAGCTCGTCGAGCTCGGGGCCGTCGAACGGTTCCGCGACCGCTATCGCATGGGCTCGCGCATCTTCCGCCTCGGCCGGCGCTGGCAGCCGCACCCCGCCCTGCTCGGCGCGGCCCGCGCGCCCGTACGGCACCTCGCCGACACCACCGGCACGACGGTGGGCCTCTGCGTGCTGCGCGAGGGCCGCACCATGGTCGTCGCCGGGATCGGGGGCCGGGCCGACGGGGTGGCGCCGCAGCGCCCCGGCGCGATGTACCCGTGGTCGACGGCCGCGGGCCAGGTGCTCGTGGCCGGCGCCCAACCCGGCCTGCCGCTGGGCCCGCTGCCGAGATCCTGGGCCCGTACCGCCGCCGCCATCAGGGACAAGGGCGTCGCCTTCGACCGCGAGGAGATCATGCCGGGCGTGTTCTGCGCGGCGGCCCCGCTGTTCGGCGCGGACGAGACCGTCGTGGCGTCCGTCTGCGCCGTGACCGGTTCGGCGGCCCGGCTGGCGTGCCTCGCCGAGCCCCTGACCCAGGCCGGCCAGGCCATCAGCGCGGCGCTGCGCACGCGTTGACCGTACGGTGGGGCGATGACCCGTCGCACTCGTAAGGTGGGGCGATGACCCGTCGCACTGCCGTACGGCGCGTGGTGTCCCTCGTGCCCTCGCTCACCGAAGCCGTGGCCGTCACCGCGCCGGGCCTCCTCGTCGGCGCCACCGACTGGTGCGGCCACCCCGCCGATCTCGACGTCACACGCGTCGGCGGCACCAAGAACCCCGACACCGACCGGATCGCCCGGCTCGCCCCCGACCTCGTCATCGCCAACGAGGAGGAGAACCGGGAGCCCGACCTGGCCGCGCTGCGCGCCGCGGGCCTGCGCGTCATGGTCACCGAAGTGCGCACCCTGGAGCAGGCGTTCAGCGAGCTGGAGCGGGTCCTGGCGGACGGCTGCGGGCTGGCCCGGCCCCAGTGGCTGGACCGGGCGGAAGCCGCCTGGCGGGACCCGGTACGCGCGCCCGTCCGGCTGCGGGCGGCGGTGCCGATCTGGCGGCGGCCCTGGATGGTGCTCGGCCGCGACACCTTCGCGGGCGACCTGCTGGCCCGGCTCGGCGTCGACAACGCCTACGCCACCCACACCGAGCGCTACCCGCGCGTTCCGATCGAGGAGCTGCGCGCCGCCGGCCTCGACCTCGTGGTGCTCCCGGACGAGCCGTACCGCTTCACGAAGGACGACGGGCCCGAAGCCTTCCCCGCGGCTCTGCCCGCCGCCCTCGTCAGCGGTCGTCATCTCACCTGGTACGGGCCCTCGCTGGCCGAGGCGCCCGCCGTGCTCAGCGCGGCACTGCGAGCAGCGCGCCGCTGAGCACCCCGCGCAGCGTGCGCACCCCGGCCACCAGCCACGCCACGACCAGCACGGCGAACAGCGCCACCGCGAGCCAGGTGTAGAAGCGCAGCCCGGTGTGGTTGGCCAGTCCCGCGGCGCCCGTCACACAGGTGCCGATGGGGAAGGTGAAGCCCCACCAGGTCATCGAGAAGGTCATGCCGTTCCGGAAGGCGCGGACCACCGTCGCCGTGGCGATCGCCAGCCACAGCAGCGCGAAGCCCATCACCGGCACGCCGTACAGGACCGCGAAGGGGGTCATGGCGTGCGCGTACGTGCCGTCGATCGCGCCGTGCGCGGCGTCGGCGAGGTTGTTGACCGCGGTCGTCGACTGCCCCAGCGGACCGAGCACGAGGAACATGGTCGGCGTCAGGGCCAGCGGCAGCGGCCCCTGGTGGACGAGGCGGGCGAAGATGACCGGCAGCATGATGAAGGTGGCGAGCAGGGACAGCCCGAACAGCGCGTAGCAGCCCAGCAGCAGCGTCTCCCGCCACTGGCCCGACGGCAGGTGGGCGATCAGGGCCGGGCCGCAGGCCGCGGACACCATGGGCGCGACCACCGGCAGAATCCACACCGGCGAGGCCGTGCCCGCGTCGACCTTGTGCCGGGTCACCATCAGATACGGGATGGCGGACGCGGCGACGAGCCCGATGGCGGTACCCGCGATCCACAGCACCGTGTCGACGGCGACCCCCGCCGAGACGCCGATGACGTCCGCGCCGACCGACAGGCTGCCCGCGCCGACGGCGAGCAGCGCCATCGCCAGGCAGCCGTAGAACGGCGCGACGGCCGGGTCGAGGAGGTGCTTGCGCGCCTGGTCGGCGTGGCGGGCCCAGTGCGCGCCGCGCCCGACGAGCAGCACGACCAGCAGCACCGCGCCCAGCGCCCAGACGACCTGGTACGCAGTGCGCAGCCCCCAGAAGTGGAGCGGCAGACTGGCGCCCGCGTTCGCGACGATCGCCGTCCCCATGACGGCCGCGTACCAGTTGGGTCCGAGCATGCGGACGGACCCGCGGGGGCGGTTCTCTGCAAGGGGGCGGGAGCGCGGCTGCGCGATAGTGGTCATGGCACCAACATGCGCCGCCCCGGCCCCGCCCACCAGGGATCTTGTGTCTATGAGGGCATAAACTGGCTTTATGAGCGATGGGCAGGCGGACACCGGGCAGGACCACCGGGCGCGGCAGGGCGCCGACCCGCACCCCCACAGTGGGCCCCTCGCGCACCGGGTGCCCGACCTCGCGGCGCTGCAACTGCTCCTCGCGGTCGCCCGCCTCGGCAGCCTCGGCCGCGCGGCCCGCGAACTCGGCGTCACCCAGCCCGCCGCCAGCAGCCGCATCCGCTCCATGGAGCGGATGCTCGGCTTCGCCCTCGTGGAGCGCTCGCCGCGCGGCTCCACCCTCACCCCCTCCGGGGCGCTCGTCACGGACTGGGCGCGGCGCGTCGTGGAGGCCGCCGAGGCGTTGGACGTGGGCGCGCAGGCCCTGCGCGGGCGGCGGGACTCGCGGCTGCGGGTGGCCGCCAGCATGACCATCGCCGAATACCTGCTGCCCGGCTGGCTGATCGCCCTGCGCGGCAGCCGCCCGGACACCGCCGTCTCCCTCTTCGCCGGGAACTCCGCGGCCGTCGCGGAACGCACCCTGAGCGGCGCGGCCGACATCGGCTTCGTCGAGGGGCTGCGCGTGGCGCCCGGCCTCGACGGCACCGTCATCGGCCACGACCACCTGGTCGTGGTCGTCGCCCCCACCCACCCCTGGGCCCGCCGGCGCACCCCGCCGGCCCCGGCCGAACTCGCCGCCACCCCGCTGATCCTCCGCGAACGGGGCTCCGGCACCCGCCAGGTCCTCGACGCGGCCCTCGCCGACCACGGCGGGCTGACCGCGCCCCTCCTCGAACTCGCCTCCACCACCGCGGTCAAGGCGGCGGTCGTCAGCGGCGCCGGCCCCTCGGTCCTCAGCGAACTCGCCATCGGCGAGGAACTCGCCGCCCACCGCCTCGTCAAGGTCCCCATCGAATCCGTCCGCCTCGGCCGCGACCTCCGCGCGGTCTGGCCCACCGGCCAGCGCCCGGCGGGCCCGGTGCGTGATCTGCTGGGGCTTACGCGGGGGAGTGGGTGACGGGGGCGATACGCGCGGAGGGCGGTCGACCGCGGAGGCCCGGCGGCGGTCGGCCGGCCATGGCGAACAGGCGCGTGCCGGTGCCGATGGCGGCCTGGTGGCCGGTGGGGTACCGGCAGTTCTCGGACTGTACGGCCGCCATGTGGTCGCGGGCGGACTCTTGCCGAATTCGCCCGTTCTCTGGGCACTCCGCAGGCAGCCGGCTGAGCTGCCCTCAGTC
The DNA here is from genome assembly GCF_056434425.1 of Streptomyces sp. NPDC044033. NCBI lineage: Bacteria > Bacillati > Actinomycetota > Actinomycetes > Kitasatosporales > Streptomycetaceae > Streptomyces > Streptomyces sp. NPDC044033. The sequence continues at coordinate 18,244 of NZ_JBWKFF010000032.1, forward strand.
CCCGGATGGCTCTGTCCCAGGCCCGCGATCGCCGCGGGACCTGGATTTCAAGCCGGTGACGGGCCCGCACGGCCTCGGTGCGCTGGACGTACTGCCCGGTGGTGCCGGTGAACTCCCGTTACCTGCCCGGGAATCCGGAGCTCGGCGCGGCTGTGAGCGCTCCGGTCGGCGCGAGCGGCGTCTATGCCTTCACCCCCACCACCGCCCCGTCCGCGCTCGGGGACGAGAACCGCACGGTGCGTACGTCTGTGAAGCCGGTGTCCGTCAGCCACCGCCCGTACTCGCCCGGCGTGTAGTTCTGGCCCCATGTGCTCACCAGCATGTTGAGGCTCATCAGGGCCGGCAGCCGGGGGCCGTCCTTGGTGTCGTCCACCAGCAGCTCGCTGATGACGATCAGCCCGCCCGGCGGCAGCGCCGCGTGGCACTTGCGCAGGATGGAGCGGTTGGTCGGCTCGTCCCAGTTGTGCATGATCTGCGACAGCAGCACCGCGTCGTGCCCGGTCGGCAGGGCGGCGTCGCGCAGGAAGTCGCCCGGCGTCAGTGCGATCCGGTCGCCGAGGCCGGCCCCCTCGACCCGTTCACGCGTCAGCTCGCAGACGAACGGCAGGTCGAGGACGGTGGCGCACAGTTCGGGGTAGCGGCGGCAGAGTTCGATGGCGAACGCGGCCCCGCCGCCCCCGACGTCCAGCAGCCGCCGCACTCCGCCGAGGTCCAGGACCTCGCCGAGCGCCCGGGCGCTCGGCGCCGAGAGGGTGTACATCGCTGACCAGAAGGTCTTCTTCAGCGCCGCGTCCTGGTCGTCGAACATCGACTCCTTGGCCCGCGGGTCGAAGTTGGTGGGGACGTTCCCGGCCACGGCCTCGTCCAGTCGCATCCAGCCCGCGTACCGCCGGTCGAGGGAGAGTACGGCGTCGCCGAAGTAGTCCGGCCGGCCCCGTACCAGGTAGGTCTCGGCCTCGGGGGTGTTGGCGTAGCCCTCGCCCTCGCGCACCAGCAGGTCGAGCGCCGCGCAGGCCGTGAGCAGCAGCTCCGCCGGGCGCTCCGCGATGCCGTGGCGGGCGGCCACCTCGGCGACCGGGAGGCCGGGGGCGGCGGAGAGATCGGAGAACAGGTCCATCCGGGTGGCGACGGCGAGGGTCTTCGCCGCCCAGAGCCCGGTCGCGATGTCCATCAGCCGGTGGGGCGGGGCGGGGGTGCCCGGGTCCGTCACGGCGTCCTCCTCGCGCTGGGCCGGGGCCCGGGGGCCGCGCCCCGGGGGTGGTGGCCGAAAGGAGACGGCCACCACCTCCCAGTGGATCAGCCCCCGGCCGCCGCCACCAGTGCGGACATCACCCGGACGTCGTCACCCGCCTCCGGATGCCACTGCACGGCCAGCGCGAAGCCCCGCGCCCCCGGCAGCTCCACCGCCTCCACCGTGCCGTCCTCCGCGTACGCGCTGGGCACGAGCCCCGCGCCGAGCCGGTCCGCCGCCTGGTGGTGGAAGGTCGGCACCGACACCGCCTCCGGCAGCGCCGCCGCGAGCAGGGTGCCGGGCACCGGCTTCACCCCGTGCCACGCGAAGACCCCGGGCGGACCGCTGTGCCCGCCGTGCCCCACCACATGCGGCAGATGCTGTACGAGCGTGCCGCCCAGCGCCACGTTGAGCAGCTGAAGGCCCCGGCAGATGCCCAGCAGCGGCGTGCCCCGGTCCAGCGCGGCCTCGATCAGGGCGAGTTCCCAGGCGTCGCGCTCCGGCGCGGACGGCCCGGTCTCGGGGAGCCGCTCGGCCCCGTACCGCTCCGGGGCCACGTCGGGTCCGCCCGAGATCACCAGGCCGTCCAGGCGCGCCACCACCGCGTCCGCCGCCGCCGGGTCATCCGGCGGCAGCAGCGCCGCGAGCCCGCCCGCGCGCTGTACGAGCCGGTGGTACCCGACGGGCAGCACCGCCGCCGGCAGCTGCCACACGCGCCAGCGCACGGGGTCCTCAAGGTAGGTGCTGATGCCGATCAAGGGGCCGGTCACGGATGTCCTCCAGTCGCTCGGGGAGATGGCACGGGCTCTTACGTACGGTCCAGTTCCGCCTCGGCCTCGGCCAGCGCCGCGAATTCCTCCTCCGGAGCGGACGCCACCAGCCGGTGCCGGGAGTAGAAGGCGAAATAGCAGAGCGCCACCGCGTACACCCCCAGCGCGATGAACGCGGCGTCCTTGTCCACCAGGAACGTCGCCGCCAGCGCCGAACAGGCCAGCACGAAGGCGATGGAGGAGGTGAGGATGCCGCCGGGGGTGCGGTACGGGCGCGTCAGTGCGGGCTCGCGGCGGCGCAGCACGATGTGCGAGAGCGACATCAGCGCGTACGAGATGGTGGCCCCGAACACCGCGACGTTGAGCATCCGCGCGCCGTCCCCGGTCGCCGCGGCCAGGGCGAAGCCGAGCACGCCGGGCACCAGCAGGCCGAGATAGGGGGCCTTGCGGCGGCTGGTGAGGGAGAGGAAGCGGGGGAGGTAGCCGGCCCGCGAGAGCGCGAAGAGCTGTCGCGAACCGGCGTAGATCAGGGAGAAGAAGGACGCCACCAGGCCTGCCAGCCCCGCGTAGTTGACGATCCGGCTCAAGGCGGTGGGGTGGCCGTCCGGCTGGAGCGCCGCGACCAGCGGATTGCCCGCGTCCTTCATGGCGTTCGCGCCGCCCGCGCCCGTCGAGGCGAGGAAGGTGAGCAGGGCGAGGAGCAGCAGGACGCAGATCGAGATGGCCATCGCCTTGGGCAGGGTGCGCGCGGGGTCCCTCGTCTCCTCGGCGGCCAGCGGTACGCCCTCGACCCCCAGGAAGAACCACATGCCGAACGGGAACGCCGACCAGATGCCCAGGATCCCGAACGGCAGCCAGGAGCCGGCGCCCAAAGCGTCCGTATGCACGGGGATGTCGGTCAGCCGGCCCGCGTCGAAGTCGGTGAACGCTCCGACGGCGAAGACGAGAAGGGCGGCGACGGCGATGCCGGTGACGACGAAGCTGAAACGCAGCGCCTCGCCGACGCCCCACAGGTGGATGCCGATGAACACGGCGAAGCAGGCGAGGTAGACGGGCCAGCCGGAGGTGAGTCCGAACAGGTGCAGGGACTCCACGTAGTCGCCGATGAAGATGGAGATGGCGGCGGGCGCCAGCACGTACTCGATGAGGATCGCGGTGCCGGTCAGGAAGCCGCCCCACGGGCCCAGCGCGCGGCGGGCGAAGCCGTAGCCGCCGCCGGCGGTCGGCAGCACGGAGGCCAGTTCGGCGAGCGAGAAGACCATGCACGTGTACATCAGGCCCATCAGCACGGCGGCGGCCGCGAGCCCGCCGAAGCCGCCCTGCGCCAGGCCGAAGTTCCAGCCCGAGTAGTCGCCGGAGACGACGTAGGCCACGCCGAGGCCGGTCAGCAGCAGCGGCCCGGCGCTGCCGCGGCGCAGCGCGCGCTTTGCGAGGTACGCGTCGGCGGCGGAGCCGGCGGCAGGCGGCGCGGCGGGGGACTCCGTGCGATCGGGTCGATCGGGCATGAACCGCTCCTGCCTACGAGGGTTAAGGTCCGAAGCCATACCTTTGTCGCGGCGGCGGCCGGAAAGCAACCCCCTTGCGCCCCGCAATCTTTCGGCGGCGGCCCGTCGCGCCCGTCGGCGGCTCCCCGCCCGTCAGCTGAGAAACCCCCGCAGCAGCGCCGCCGTCCCGCAGCAGTGCTCCCGCATCACCTCGCGCGCCCCGTCCGCGTCCCCGTCCAGCACCGCCTCCACCAGCGCGGCGTGCTGCTGCTGCGAGTGCTCCAAGTTCCGCACCAGCAGCGGGATGCAGTCCAGCAGATCGTTGACCGTTGCCCGTACCGCCGCGTACTGCGCGGCCAGCGTCGCCGACCCCGCGACGTCCGCCAGCGTCAGATGCAGCATCGTGTCGAGCCGCCGGTAGTCCGCCAGCGGCGCGTCGTGCGTCGCGTCCAGAGCCGCCCGCAGCCGCGCCGCCTGCTCCGGCGCCAGCCCATGGGAGGCGCACAGCCCGGCCGCGCCCACCTCCAGCACCTCCCGGAAGCGCAACGTGTCCTCGACGTCCACCGCCACCAGCCGCCGCCGCAGCTCCTCCGCCCCGGTGGACTCGGCACGGGCCCGTACGAACGTGCCGCCGTACCGGCCGCGCCGGCTCTCCACCAGCCCCTGGTCCTGAAGCACCTTCAGCACCTCGCGCAGCGTCACCCGGCTGATGTGCAGCCGCTCGGCCAGCTCGCGCTCGGCCGGCAGCCGCTCGCCGTGCGGCACCAGACCCAGCCGGACGACCTGGAGTATCTGCTCCAGCGCCTCCTCGAAGCCGTTGCCCGCCCGCACCGGCCGCAGCACCGTCGCGAGACGATCCTCAGCACCGTTCATCGAGCCCCCTTCCCAACCAATGGTCTACGGGCCTACCTTATGACTCCGGTTGCGCAGACAGGAGGCCATCCCGTGGCAGACCGCACGCCCCCGCTCCCGGTCGACGAGCTGCGCACGCTCGTCGACACCGGGGAGATCGACACTGTCGTCCTCGCCTTCACCGATATGCAAGGGCGGCTCCAGGGCAAGCGGTTCGCCGCCCGCTTCTTCCTCGTCGACGCGCTGGAGCACGGCACCGAGGGCTGCAACTACCTCCTCGCCGTGGACACCGACATGAACACCGTCGACGGCTACGCCATGTCCTCCTGGGACCGCGGCTACGGCGACTTTGCGATGCGCGTCGACGCCTCCACCCTGCGCCGCACCCCCTGGAACCCCGCCACCGCCATGGTCACCGCCGACCTCGTCTGGCACGACGGCTCGCCCGTCGCCGCCTCGCCCCGGCAGATCCTCCGCCACCAGCTCGACCGGCTCCGCCAGGCCGGACTGGACCGCACGGGCAGCGGCTGGAGCGCGTACGCGGGCACCGAGCTGGAGTTCATGGTCTTCAACGACACCTACGAGGACGCCTGGACCCGCGGCTACCGCGGCATGCACCCCGCCAACCAGTACAACGGCGACTACTCCGTACTCGGCACCGGCCGCGTCGAGCCCCTGCTGCGCCGCATCCGCAACGAGATGGGCGCGGCCGGCATGACCGTGGAGTCCGCGAAGGGCGAGTGCAACCTCGGCCAGCACGAGATCACCTTCCGCTACGACGAGGCCCTCGTCACCTGCGACCAGCACTCCGTCTACAAGACCGGCGCCAAGGAGATCGCCGCCCAAGAGGGCAAGGCGCTCACCTTCATGGCCAAGTACGACGAGCGCGAGGGCAACTCCTGCCACATCCACCTCTCGCTCCGCGACGAGGCCGGGCGGTCCGTCCTGGCCGGCGGCGACGGCCCGTACGGCATGTCGCGGACCATGGAGCACTTCCTCGCCGGGCAGCTCGCCGCCCTGCGCGACCTCACCCTGCTGTACGCGCCCAACATCAACTCGTACAAGCGGTTCCGCCCCGGCTCGTTCGCCCCGACCGCCGTCGCCTGGGGCCCCGACAACCGCTCCTGCGCGCTGCGCGTCGTCGGCCGCGGCCACGCCCACCGCTTCGAGAACCGGCTGCCCGGCGGCGACGTCAACCCCTACCTCGCCGTCGCGGGCATGATCGCCGCCGGACTGCACGGCATAGAGAACGAACTGGAACTCCCCGACGCGTGCACCGGCAACGCCTACACGGGCGACGCCGAACACGTGCCCGTGACCCTGCGCGAGGCCGCCGACCTGTGGTCCGCCAGCACCGTGGCCCGCGCCGCCTTCGGCGACGAGGTGGTCGAGCACTACCTCCACGCGGCGCGCGTGGAACAGGACGCCTACGACACCGCCGTGACGGACTGGGAGCGATTCCGCTCCTTCGAGCGCATGTGAGGAAACGGAACGACGTGCACGAGCACCAGGTACTCAACCCGGCCACCGAAGAGGTCATCGCCACCGTCCTCGCGACCACCGCCGAGGACGTCGACGCCGCCGTCGTACGGGCCGAGCGCGCCCAGCGCGCCTGGGCGGCCCTCGCCCCCGGCGACCGCGCCCGGCAACTGCGCCGCTTCGCCGCGTGCGTCGACGCGCACATCGAGGAACTGGCCCGCCTGGAGGTCCAGGAGGCCGGCCACCCCATCGGCAACGCCCGCTGGGAGGCCGGCAACGTCCGGGACCTCCTCGACTACGCGGCCGGCGGAGCGGAGCGCCTGACCGGCGCCCAGATCCCCGTCACCGGCGGGCTGAACGTCACCTTCCACGAACCGCTCGGCGTCATCGCCGTCATCGCGCCGTGGAACTTCCCCATGCCGATCGCCGCCTGGGGCACGGCCCCCGCGCTCGCCGCGGGCAACGCCGTCCTCCTCAAACCCGCCGAGACCACCCCGCTCACCGCGCTCAGGCTGGCCGAGCTCGCCCTGGAGGCCGGGCTCCCCGAAGGGCTCTTCCAGGTCCTGCCGGGGGCCGGCCCCGTCGCGGGCGCGGCCCTCGTCCGCCACCTGGGCGTCGCCAAGGTCGTCTTCACCGGCTCCACCGCCGTCGGCAAGCAGATCATGGCCGAGTGCGCCGCGCGGGTGAAGCGGGTGACCCTCGAACTCGGCGGCAAGAACCCCAACATCGTCTTCGCCGACGCCGACCTCGAACAGGCCGCCGCGGCCGCCCCCGGCGCCTTCCTGGACAACACCGGCCAGGACTGCTGCGCCCGCAGCCGCATCCTCGTCCAGCGCGACGTCTACGACCGCTTCATGGAGCTGCTGGAACCCGCCGTCCACGCCTTCACCGTCGGCGACCCGGCCGACGCCGCCACGCGGATGGGCCCGCTGATCTCCGCCGCGCACCGCGAGCGCGTACGGTCCTACGTACCCGAATCCGCGCCCGCCACCATCCGCGGCGAGGCCCCCGAGGGCAAGGGCTTCTGGTATCCGGCGACCGTCCTGGAGGCCGCCCCCGGCGACCGGACGGCGACCGAGGAGATCTTCGGGCCCGTCGCCGTCGTCCTCCCCTTCGAGGACGAGGCCGACGCCGTCCGCCTCGCCAACGCCACCGACTACGGCCTCTCCGGCTCGATCTGGACCCGCGACGTGGGCCGCGCGCTGCGCGTCTCGCGCGCCGTCGCGGCGGGCAATCTATCCGTCAACTCGCACAGCAGCGTCCGCTACTCGACCCCGTTCGGCGGCTACAAGCAGTCCGGGCTCGGCCGGGAGCTGGGCCCGGACGCCCTCGCCGCCTTCACCGAGACCAAGAACGTCTTCCTGAGCACCGACGCCTGAGCACCGACGCCTGAGCACCGGCGCCCCAGCAGCGGTGCCCCGAACAGTGACGCTTGACCACGATGGAGGAACGCAAGTGAGCGACCAGACCCCCGTGTGCCGCCGCCTGGTGGGCCGTACCGCCGTCATCACCGGAGCCGGCAGCGGCATCGGCCTGGCCACCGCGCGCCGCCTCGCCTCCGAGGGCGCGAACGTCGTCGTCGCCGACATCGACGAGAGCGCCGGAAAGGCGGCGGCCGACGAGGTCGGCGGCCTCTTCGCCAAGGTCGACGTCACCAGCCCCGAGCAGGTCGAAGCGGCCTTCAAGACCGCGCACGACACCTACGGCTCGGTGGACATCGCCTTCAACAACGCCGGCATCTCGCCGCCCGACGACGACTCCATCCTCACCACCGGCCTCGACGCCTGGAAGCGCGTCCAGGAGGTCAACCTCACCTCCGTCTACCTCTGCTGCAAGGCCGCGCTCCCCTATATGCGCGAGCAGCGCCGGGGCTCCATCATCAACACCGCCTCCTTCGTGGCCGTGATGGGCGCCGCCACCTCGCAGATCAGCTACACCGCCTCCAAGGGCGGCGTGCTCGCCATGTCCCGCGAACTGGGCGTGCAGTTCGCCCGCGAGGGCATCCGGGTCAACGCGCTGTGCCCGGGCCCGGTCAACACGCCGCTGCTGAAGGAGCTGTTCGCCAAGGACCCCGAGCGCGCCGCGCGCCGCCTCGTCCACGTCCCCGTGGGCCGCTTCGCGGAACCCGAGGAGATCGCGGCCGCCGTCGCCTTCCTCGCGAGCGACGACTCCTCCTTCGTCAACGCGGCCGAATTCCTCGTCGACGGCGGAATCGCGGGCGCGTACGTGACCCCGATGTAAGGTCCATGATCAATACCGGGACCGGCCGCCCGGCCGGTCCCGGTGTCTGTCCTGGCCCCCCACGTCTTGGAGGACGCATGCGCACCAAGCACGCTCTCGTCGCCTCGCTCGCCGCCGTCTCGGCGCTCGCCGCCGCGGTGCCCGCCACCGCCGCCACGGCCCCCGCTGCCCCCGAGAGCACGGCCGCCGCCCGTTCGGCGCACACGAACTGCCCGCAGCTGGACAAGAACCTCACGTGGTTCGGCGACAACCGCCACAAGCTCCAGCGGATGATCGACGAGCGCGGCCGCTGCTCCGGCCATGGCGGGCCCCGCCCGGTCGCCGCCTTCGACTGGGACAACACCGTCGTCAAGAACGACGTCACCGACGCCACGCTCGCCTGGGCGCTCAAGCACGACAAGATCCTGCGGCCCGCGAGCTGGCGGTCCACCAGCAAGTGGATGACGCCGGCCGCCGCCCGCGATCTCACCAGAGCCTGCGGCACCTCCGTCCCGGTCGGGACGCCGCTGCACACCTCGCGGAACACGGCCTGCGCGGACGAGATCATGGAGATCCGCGCCGAGTCCCGCACGATGAGCGGCAAGGCCGCCTTCGCCGGCGAGTGGAACCACCGCCGCACGGTGCCCTCCTACGCCTGGATCCCCCAGCTGTTCGCCGGGCAGCGCCCCGCCGCGCTCACCTCGTACGCCAAGCAGGCCCGTACCGAGGCGCTGGCGGCCCCGATCGGCTCCACGCAGACGGTCGGCACCCACAAGATCGCCGGATACGTCCGCTACTACGACCAGCAGAAGGACCTCATCCACACGCTCAAGGCGGCCGGCTTCGACGTCTACATCGTCTCCGCCTCCTCCGAGCCCATCGCCGAGGCATGGTCGGGCGGCGTCGGTCTGGACCGCAAGCACACCATCGGCATCCGCAGCCTCACCAGCCACGGCAAGATGACCACGGGCATCCGCACCTGCGGCGACGTCAAGGGCACCGGCGGCGACGCGCTGCCGTTCATGGACGGCAAGCGCTGCTGGATCAACCAGGAGATCTTCAAGAAGAAGGGCGCCGAGGCCTGGCGCCAGCAGGACCCGGCGCACCGCATCGCACTGGGCGGGGGCGACGCGAACACGGACGTGACGTTTGTGAACGACGCGACCGGCGCGCACCTGGCCATCAACCGCAACCAGGGCGAGCTGATGTGCCGGGCGTACGACGACGCCGACCACCGCTGGGTCGCCCAGCCGATGTTCATCGACCCGATGCCGGCCAAGTCCGGTACGTACCCGTGCTCGACGACGGCCTACGTCAACACCGACGGCGTGGGCGGCCCGGTCCGGCGCGCCGACAGCACGGTCGTCCCGGACCAGCACGACGCGGCCCACCTGTAGGTCCGCCCCCGGTCGCGGACCGGGCGGTCACAGGAACGTACGGCCCTCACCGCGGTAGGTGGGGGCCGTCTCCACGACCCGGTCCCCGTCGATCAGGTGCAGCGCCTCGAAGCGCTCGCACAGCTCGCCCGCCTTCGCGTGCCGGAACCACACCTTGTCGCCGACCAGCAGATCGTCCGCGGGCTGCCCCAGCAGCGGCGTCTGCACCTCGCCCGCCCCCTCCAGCGCGTCGAGCCGCAGCCCGGCCGGCAGATACGGCACCGGCAGCCGGTCCTTGCCCGCGGCGCCGGACGCCGGATAGCCGCCGCCCAGCACCGTCACCACGCCCACGCCCGGCCGCCGCACCACCGGCAGCGCGTACAGCGCGGCCGGGCGGCCCCGGAAGGACGTGTAGTTGTCGAACAGCCGCGGTACGTACAGCCCGGACCCCGCGGCGACCTCCGTGACCGCGTCCTCGGCCGCGGTGTGCTGGACGCTGCCCGTGCCGCCGCCGTTGACGAACTCCAGGGCCGGGGCGACCGCGCGCACCGCCCGTACGACCTCGGCCCGCCGCGCGGCCAGCTCCCTGCGCGCGGCGGCCTGCATCAGCCGGATCGTCCGCGACCGCACCGGCCGTCCGGCCAGCCGGTCGCCGACACCCGCCACATGGGCCTCGTACGCCATCAGGCCCACCAGCCGGAAGCCGGGCCGGCGGTCGATCGCGCGGGCCAGCTCGGCCAGTTGAGCGGGGGAGCGCAGCGGTGAGCGGAGCGCCCCGATCCGTATTCGGCCGCCCAGCAGCCGCAGAGAGGTGTCCAGCTCCAGGCAGACCCGGATCTCCTCGCCGCCGCCGGACCGCGCCGCGTCGATCAGATCGAGCTGGTGGACGTCGTCCACCATCACCGTCACCGCGCCCGCGAGTTTGGCGTCGCCGGCCAGTCGCGCGAACGCCTCCCGGTCGGCCGACGGGTATGCCAGCAGGACGTCCTCGAACCCGGACCGCGCCAGCCACAGCGATTCCGCGAGCGTATAGCTCATGATCCCGGCGAAGCCGTCCCGCGCCAGCACCCGCTCCAACAGCGCCCGGCACCGCACCGATTTGCTCGCCACCCGGATCGGCTTGCCCCGTGCCCGGCGCACCAGATCCTCGGCATTGGCGTCGAACGCCGCCAGATCGACGACGGCGACGGGAGCGTCGAGATGAGCGGTGGCCCGGTCGAAACGGGCCCGGTCGGCAGCTGCGGCGGACATGCCCGCAGCTTGTCAGAAGGCGTTACCACTGGGTAGAGGTACGGCCCGTGCGAATGGCGGCCGACGCCCCGTAGAGTGGCGTACACATGGCGACCGGCAGGTCAGCGGGGTGTTCTCCGCATGCGAACCGGCCCGCCCACCAAGGCCGTCGGGCGGTACGGCGGGCCGCTCGCGAGGGGGAGCGCAGTTGAGCACCGAGGCGCGAGGCGTGCTGGGCTCCCAGTCCCCACTGCCCCCGCCGCGGCCCGCGCGGCCACCCGCCATCCCCTCCCGGCCCGCGCAGCGGCCCTTCTCGGCGGGGACGGCGGCGCGGCCCGTCAGTACGCACCCGGAACTCGCGGAGCACATGCCCACACCTCCCTGGTACCGCTCGGAGCCCCCGGACCCCGCCTTCACCGGCCACGACCCCGACGAGCGGCCGCCCCGCGGCCGGAGCCGGCTCCGCGCGGCGGCGTCCGCCGTCTGCCTCGTGCTCGGCCTCGGCCTGCTCGGCGGCGCCGCGGCGGGGAGCCTGCTGGGCGGCGAGGCGGGGGCCGAGTCGGCCGCCGAGGCCACGTACGAGCAGGGCGGCACCCTGTGGCGGACGGCGCCGGTGGACGCGATCTTCCCGCCCACGCTGCACGGCGACGCCGCGGGGCCCGGCGGCGCGGACCGCACCTGGCGGCGGATCGCGGTCGCGCCAGACGCCGGCTGCTCCGGAGCGTTCGACCCGCTGCTGGCCAGGGCGCTGTCGCCGGTCGGCTGCGAGCGGCTGCTGCGCGCCACGTACGCCGACGCGACGACGACCAGCGTGACGACGGTCGGGCTGCTCGTCACCAAGGCCGACGCGGCGACGATGGGCGCTCTGCAGCGGCGGTTCGGCGAGGAGGGGCTGGCGGAGCGCCCCGATCTGCTGCCCCGCCCGTACGCGGCGAAGGGCACCGCGGCGGCCGGGTTCGGCGACGCGCAGCGCGCCAGTTGGCAGCTCAGGATCCGCACGGATACCCCGGCGGTGCTCTACGCCGTGACGGGCTTCGCCGACGGCCGGAAGGCCGCCGATCCGCAGCCCGCGGTCCGGGCCATCACGCCCGGCGCCACGACGGTCGTGGCCCAGGCGGGGCTCGGGCATGACGCGAAGGGCGTCTGCGACCAGGTCGAACACGCCTTTGTCAAAGGCGTGAAGAAAGCGGCCGGGGAGGCCGCCCGATGACCACGCCCGCGACGGCCGGCCACCCGGCGCCCCGCCGCGCACGTCCCACCCGCCCCGCGCGCCGCGCGCGTCCCGCCGAGCCTGCGCGACGGGCACGTCCCACCGGCCCTGCGCGCCGCGCGCTTCTCGCGCTGACCGCCGCCGCGCTGGCGGTGCTGCCCGCGCTGACGGCGGCCCCCGCGCACGCCGACGCCATACGCGACCAGGAGTGGGGGCTCGACGCCGTCCACGCCCAGGACGCCTGGCGCACCACCAAGGGCAAGGGGATCACCGTCGCCATCCTCGACACCGGCGTCGACGACAGCCACCCCGACCTCGCGGGCCAGGTACTGCCCGGCAAGGACCTCGTCGGCTTCGGCGCGCAGAGCGGCGAGAGGGCCTGGGCACGGCACGGCACCGCCATGGCCGGGATCGTCGCCGGCCGCGGCCACGGACCGGACGACGAGGACGGCATCCTGGGCGTGGCCCCCGAGGTCAAGATCCTTCCCGTCCGGGTGATCCTGGAGGACGGCGACCCGGCCCGTAAGAAGGCCCGCGCCGTCCGCGGCGGCGCGCTCGCCGACGGCATCCGCTGGGCCGCCGACCACGGCGCGGACGTGATCAACCTGTCGCTCGGCGACGACAGCGACTCCGCGCACCCGGAGCCCCGCGAGGACGCCGCGGTCCAGTACGCGCTGAGCAAGGGCGCCGTCGTCGTCGCCTCGGCCGGCAACGGCGGCGAGAGCGGCGACCACGTCTCCTACCCGGCCGCCTACCCCGGCGTGATCGCCGTCACCGCCGTCGACCGGTACGGCACCCGCGCCTCCTTCTCCACCCGCCGCTGGTACTCCACGGTCAGCGCGCCCGGCGTCGACGTCGTCATCGCCGACCCGGACCGCCACTACTACGAGGGGTGGGGCACCAGCGCGGCGTCCGCCTTCGTCTCCGGCGCGGTCGCCCTCGTCCGCGCCGCGCACCCGGACCTCAGCCCCCTCCAGATCCGCCGGCTGCTCACCGAGACCGCCCTGGACGCCCCCGAGGGCGGCCGCAGCGACGCCCTCGGCGCAGGGCTCGTCGACCCGGCCGCCGCCATCGAGGCCGGCGGCCGCCTGACGCCGGAGTCGAAGACGCCGCTCGCCTCGAACCGTGCCCAGCGCTACTTCGGCACGGGCCCCCGCACCGGCCACGCCGACCACGACGGCGAGGGCCCCGACCTCCTGGCAGTCGCCGCGGCGACGGGAGGCGCGCTCCTGCTGGTGGCCTCGGTATTCCTGTGGCGCGGCGGCGGCCCGCGCCGCGACCGGGGGACGTTCGGCGGGTACTGACGGCCGGGGCGCGGCTCGCGGGTGTCTCCGGTCTGATGGCCGGGTAGTGGTAACCCGGGCTATTCGAAGTTACGGAATGGCCGATCTTCCCCAGCCTGGCGCGAGCTGCTTATGTGCACGAGTCCTGGGGAGGACGTTGGCCGGTTCGGCTTAGTCGGCTTCCCCCAGGTAGCTCAGGGCTTGGCGGAAATCGTCGAGGGCGGGCCTGAACTCGCTGGCGGCGGTGTGGAAGGTCGATCGGTCGATCAGGATCCTGGCCAGTGTTCGCGTTCCCTCTGTCGGGTCGTGCTGAGACAGCCGGCGGGCCAGGCCCACTCCGTCGTCGAACAGGGAGCGCACTCGCTCCGCGAACAGATGGGTGTGGTTCTCCCAGTAGACGGCGGAGCGGATGGTGAGGACCCGATGCAGGCGGACCAGTTCGGCCAGGTGCTGGTCCGGATCCTCGGTGGCTCGCTGAGCGAGGGTGTCCACCTCTTCACGGAGGGCATGACGGCTGTCGAAGTAGCGCCGCTTGGCATCGGGCGACCACTGCATGGGCGCCGTCCCCGAAGGCGGACGCGGTCCATCGGACGCAGGACGATCGCTTTCGGCGCCGGAGAAGGTCAGCAGCGCTGCCCAGAACTTCGACTGATAGCCGCTCCAGGACTTCCGCTCACCGGTATCGGCCAACTCCGTCAGCAAGGCGAGTGCCTCTTGCCGCACGAGGGCCGCCTGCTCGCCTCGGCCGTAGGTGTCGAGCATCTGCGCGTACCCGATGAGCGAGTAGAGATAGCAGGCCATCGGGCCGCTGTCGTTCTCGGCTTCGGCCGCTTCCATGCTGACGAGTCTCCCGAACGCGGCGAGCACTTCGCTGGACCGGCCGGCGTCGTGGAGAGCGGCGATCCAGTCCAGGAGTGACCGGGCGAGACCTCCGCTGCTGGGACCGTCAGGCAGGATTGCTGCGACCAACTCGGTCAGGGCATCGGCAGCCTCGGCATACCGGCCTTCCTCGGAAAGCCCGGCAGCCCACTCATGGAGCCCTTTGGCCACGGGGCCTTTGGACAGTTCGGCCTGTGCACGACTGATGGCGAGCATCTCGGCGCGCATGGCCAGCCCTTCGACGCGCCGGCCTACGATGTACAGCTCTCTCTGGCATGTGTTGAGGGCCTCGTACAGAACGCCCGCACGGGCAGGTTCGGCCGGATCGATGGCCCGCGCCACGGCCAGGGCCTCTTCGTGCAGCGCGAGACTGTCCGGATGCTTCCTGCCGGCGCTGGTGTCGTAGCTCAGCCGTTGCAGTGCTTTGGACAGGAGCGGCAGGTACGCGGCGGGGCTGACCTGGGCGAGCACCCGGTAGGCGTCGACTTCCTCGCGCGGAGTGCGGTGTCCCGACGCGAGCAGCACATTCCGCGCCCGCACGATGTCGTCTTGATCGACTTTCCCCGAGTGGTTCATAACGGAGATTCTGGGTGCCCCGCAGAGGGCTGAACAAGGCTGGTCACCTGTGTCGTTCGTCCTACGAAAACGCACTCTGACCTCGGCCTCGAAGGCGCGGTCCAGTGCTTTGCGCATCATCGTGTTCATGAAGTCCGTGCTGACTCCTAATGGTGGGCTCGGGTATTGGAACTCTCGGAATGCCTGCCTCACGCCCTGCGTCATTGAAGTTGAAGCGTTGCCACTGAAGGCTGATGGTCAGTAGGTTTGCGCCATCATGAGGACGCGAGATCTGAGGTTCGGCTTGTATGCAGACGAGCAGGGGCTGGCATGGGTCAGGGACATCGTCGACCGGACTGCAGGTTCCCGGAGTGCCCGGATCGCCACGTTGGACGTTGCACGTACCTATCCCGATAGCGACCTGACGACCGCTGAGATGTACGACTTTCTGGCAGAACAGTGGGCCCTCGAACACCCTGGTCAGAACAGCGGCGACCGGGAAGCGGTTGAGCTGCGGGTCCACCTGGGGTGTTCCCTGCGGACATGGCGAGCGATCCGCAAGACAGTGATCAAGACTCTGTGTCCGGAAGGCATGGCGCCTCACGCTTGTCGTGTTCCATGGTGTTCCTGAGCTGGTGCACGTTCTCGGCGAAGCACCACGATGCCGTTTCTCCGCCTTCGACGGCGCATCTCATGAGCTGTTCCTTCGGCTGATCTCGGGCTGCGTAGGCACCCCAGTCTCCGGCTGCGGCTCGCTGCCATTTGACGGCGGCGGTGATGTCGATGCCGAGGGTGCGGGCGAGAACCGCGGCGGGCAGTTCGGTGGCGAGCTGGAACAGCGCGGTCGAGCGGGCCTGCGCGAGCCGGACGCCGAGGTTGCGGAGTCGTTCGCCCATGGCCCAGGCACTGATCGGGCGGCCGGGTTGGCCTCCGGGGAAGAGCCAGGGCGAGTCTGTCCGGCCGAGGACGGCATGACTGCGGCGAACCGAGACCTGCTGTCGGGCCAGGTCAGCGACGGGGACGGCTCCGTCGGTCTCCTCGATGTGGTCGACGGTGAGCCGGGAGATCGCAGCGGGCCACTGGGCATAGAGGAGCAACAGCAGGCCGACGAGGCGGTCTTCGGGCTTGAGGGTGTCGTCGTGCAGCAGGCGTCGGGCGGTGGCCCAGCGGGCCTCGTCGTCCATCGGCTGTGAGGGGCCGTTCCATCGCTCGGCCGGGAAGCTGAGATCGCGGGCGATCTTCTGGGAGAGGGCCCAGCGCACGCAGTGGCCTGCCTCCTGGCGAAGACGGGCGTCCTCGCTGGTCATCCAATGATCAAGGTCGGCCTGTCGGCGGGTGGCAAGGGTCAGGTTCTGGCCTTCGAGCCCGTTCATGAGATAGACGCCCGCCCGCAGGTGTTTCCGCGCGACCTGGAGCTGGTAGTACGTAGTCTCCTTGCTGTGACTGCGACGGCGAAGCCGTCGTAGGAGATGCCAGGTCGCGCATCGGATGCAACTCCCCGGGGGTCACTGGCCTCGCACGCCCGGCCTCACCCGCCGCCCTCGCCCACCACCACGGCCGGGGCGCCCCGGGCCACCGGCCCGCGGCCGGGCGGTGGCAGGGCCCCGGATACCCTCGACGCGTGGAGCTCAAGAACATTCCGGATCCCGGTTTCTCCGACGACGACGGCTCCGCCGACGCCGCCCTCGCCGAGGCGCTCGACGCCTGGTCGCGGGACGCGTCCGCCGAGCCGCGCGTCCTGGCCGCGCTGGCCGGCGCGCGGCTGCTCGTACCCGTCGTCGCGGTGCTGGGCGAGACCGAGACCGGGCCCGACGGGCTGCGCCGGGAGAAGACCAGCGACATGGCCGTACCGACGCTCCAGGCGCCGGACGGGCGCCGGGCGCTGCCCGCCTTCACCTCCACGGGGAACCTCGCGCGCTGGCGCGCCGACGCGCGGCCGGTGGCCGTGCCGCTGCACCAGGCGCTGCGGGCCGCCGCACACGAGAAGGCCGACACCATCGTCCTCGACCTGGCCGGTCCGGTCACCTATCCGCTGGCGGGCCCCGCCCTGCTCGCCCTCGCCGAGGGCCGTACCAGCACTGACCCGCTCGCCGACCCGGCGGTGGCCGACGCGCTGCGCGCCGTGCTGGCGGCCGAGCCCGGCGTGCTGAGCGCCCAGCTGTCCGAGGCCGGGGACGGCGACGGGACCCTGGCGCTCGCCCTCGACCCCGGCGCCCCGGCGCGCGAGGTGGCCGGGCGGGTCGCGGAGGCGCTGGCGGCGGACGAGGTGCTGCGCGCCCGGCTCGTACGGGGGCTGGACCTGGCGCTGCTGCCGCCGGGGGCCGCGGCCTCCGGCGAGGTGCTGTTCAGCCGCTGATCCAGGCATCGATCCAGGCACTCGGCTCCGACAGGCGGAACCGGCGGGACCGTCCGACAATGCAGGGACAGTTCAAGATCCACCGCCTGGAGGACGCCATGGAGACGAGAACTGTCGTATCGGAGTTCATCGGCACCCTGCTGCTGGTGTTCTTCGGAGTCGGAGCCGCGGTCCTGGGCGCCGACTACATCGGAGTCCTGGGCATCGCGCTCTCCTTCGGCTTCGTCCTTTTGGCCCTGGCGTACGCGCTGGGCCCGGTCTCGGGCTGCCACGTCAACCCGGCCGTCACCCTCGGCATGCTGCTGGCCCGGCGCATCACGGGCCGTACGGCCATCGAGTACTGGATCGCGCAGCTCGTCGGCGGCATCGTGGGCGCGGGGCTGCTGTACTGGCTCGCCCAGACCGTGCCGGGGCTCAAGACCGACGAGACGTTCGGCAGCAACGGCTGGGGCGGCCGCTCGGCCGTGCACATCAGCCTCGGCGGTGCCTTCCTGGCCGAGGTGATCCTAACGTTCCTGCTGGTCTTCGTGGTGCTCGCGGTGACGCACAAGGTCGCGGTCGTCGGCTTCGACGGCCTGCCGATCGGCATCGCCCTCGCCGTGATCCACCTGGTCGGCATTCCGCTGACCGGCACCTCGGTCAACCCGGCCCGCAGCCTGGGCCCGGCCCTCTTCGCGGGCGGCCAGGCGCTCTCCCAGCTGTGGCTGTTCATCGTCGCGCCGCTGGTGGGCGGGGCGATCGCCGCGGTGGTGCACCAGGTGACGCACCCGCCGCAGAGCCCCAAGGCCGTCGCCGACGAGCGGGCGGCGACCTGAGCCCTGCCGCCGCGCCCGGGGCCGTAAGGGGCGCGCTCGTACGGGAACGCGGGCGTACGGGCCCGGGCCCGGCGGGCGCCCCGGCGCTCGCTCAGCCGAAGACGGGGCCGGTGTACTTCTCGCCCGGCCCCTGGCCCGGCTCGTCCGGCACCGCGGACGCCTCGCGGAACGCCAGCTGAAGTGACTTGAGGCCGTCGCGCAGCGGCCCCGCGTGGAAGGAGCTGATCTCGGTCGCGCTCGCGGAGATGAGCCCGGCGAGCGCCTGGATCAGCTTGCGCGCCTCGTCCAGGTCCTTGTGCTTGTCGCCCTCCTCGGCCAGGCCCAGGTTGACGGCGGCGGAGCTCATGAGGTGCACGGCGACCGTGGTGATCACCTCGACCGCGGGCACGTCCGCGATGTCGCGGGTCATGGCCCCGAAGTCCGGCGCCTCGTCCGAGGGGCCGGGCTCACCGGGGGTGGGGGCGGGGATGGCGTCGCTCATGGTGGTTCTTCCGCTTCTTCCTGCTGGACGGTGCGCTCCAGCGTACGGCGCGGCCCCGGGCGCCCGGATGCGGTATCGTGGGTGGTGACCGGCCGGACACTCATGTGACCGGCCCACAAGTGGAGGCTCCGATCTCCCACCTGACCGACCTTCGGGACGGCAGGTCACCGGTCCGGCAGTGCCCATCGTTCCGTACGGACGATGTGGAACCGCCCGATGCGCCCCGCGGTGAAACGCGGCGGTGTTCCGGTTTGTGAGGAGCCCCGCCTGTGTCCCGTCCGGGGCGTTTTGTGCGTCACGAGTCACGATGGGCTGGTCATACCGAAACAGACGTTACGCGGCTGTCCGCCAGGCGGTCGCGTGGTGCAACCGAGGAGGCCCCATCAGCGCCGAGCCCCGCATCAACGACCGGATTCGAGTCCCCGAAGTGCGACTTGTCGGTCCCAGCGGCGAGCAGGTAGGCATTGTGCCGCTTGCCAAGGCCCTGGAGCTTGCGCAGGAGTACGACCTCGACCTCGTCGAGGTGGCGGCGACCGCTCGCCCGCCGGTCTGCAAGCTCATGGACTACGGGAAGTTCAAGTACGAGTCGGCCATGAAGGCCCGTGAGGCGCGCAAGAACCAGGCGCACACGGTCATCAAGGAGATGAAGCTCCGGCCGAAGATCGACCCGCACGACTATGACACCAAGAAGGGTCACGTCGTCCGGTTCCTCAAGCAGGGCGACAAGGTCAAGATCACGATCATGTTCCGTGGTCGCGAGCAGTCCCGGCCGGAGCTCGGCTTCCGGCTGCTGCAGCGGCTGGCGGAGGACGTCCAGGACCTCGGCTTCGTGGAGTCGAATCCGAAGCAGGACGGCCGAAACATGATCATGGTTCTCGGCCCGCACAAGAAGAAGACCGAGGCGATGGCCGAGGCTCGCGAGCTGGCCGACGCCCGCAAGGCGGAGCGTCGCGGCACCGCGCACCAGGACCGTGACGAGGTCGTCGCGGAACCGGTCGAGGAGCCCGCCGAGCAGCCCGCCGAGGCGTGAGGCAGGGGCCGAGCGCCCCGGCCGTGCCGGGGCAGCGGCCCCGCACACCGACCGAAAACCTGACGCTCCCGCACGCCGGCCCGCCGGCCGGGGGAGCGCCACCGACGAGGAGAGTACGGCGCATGCCGAAGAACAAGACGCACAGCGGTGCCAGCAAGCGCTTCAAGATCACCGGCTCCGGCAAGGTGATGCGGGAGCGCGCCGGCAAGCGCCACCTGCTTGAGCACAAGTCGTCCAAGCTGACGCGTCGCCTCAGCGGCAACGCCGAGATGGCCCCGGGCGACGCCAAGAAGATCAAGAAGCTTCTCGGCAAGTGATCTCCGCGCCCCGCTGAGAGGGGCGCGGAGCCGAATACCGGGACCTATTCGTTTTCGGGCCGCGTGAGAGACGACCGCGGCCCCGCTACAAGGAGTTAACAAGTGGCACGCGTCAAGCGGGCAGTCAACGCCCACAAGAAGCGCCGGGCGATCCTGGAGCAGGCCAGCGGCTACCGGGGCCAGCGCTCCCGCCTGTACCGCAAGGCCAAGGAGCAGGTCACCCACTCCCTGGTCTACAACTACAACGACCGCAAGAAGCGCAAGGGCGACTTCCGTCAGCTGTGGATCCAGCGCATCAACGCCGCTGCCCGCCAGAACGGCATGACGTACAACCGCCTCATCCAGGGTCTGAAGGCCGCCAACATCGAGGTGGACCGCAAGATCCTGGCCGAGCTCGCGGTCAACGACGCCAACGCGTTCGCCGCGCTCGTCGAGGTCGCCCAGAAGGCGCTCCCGAGCGACGTCAACGCCCCGAAGGCCGCCTGAACAGCAGCCCGAGGCAGTTGAAGCTGAGCACTGAGCTGAGCTGAGCGGACCCGCAGGCCCCGGCCTGCGGGTCCGCTGCTGTCTGCACCTGCCGACGGCCCCGTCGAGCCCCCGACCACCAATCGCCGCCGCACAAGAAGTGAGCCGCCGCCCATGGGCACCCCCGAGCTGATCTCCCCGCGCTCCCCGCGCGTCGCCGCCGCCCGGCGGCTGGCGCGCCGCAACTTCCGGGGCAAGGAACGCCGGTTCATCGCCGAGGGCCCGCAGGCCGTGCGGGAGGCGGTGGCGCACCGGGGCGACGGCGAGCCCACCCTGACCGAGCTGTTCGCGACCCCCGACGCCGCCGAGCGCTACGCCGAGATCGTCGAGGCCGCGCACGCCGCCGGCGCCCGGGTGCACACCGCGGACGCCGAGACCCTCGCCGAGATCTCCCAGACGGTCACCCCGCAGGGCATCGTCGGCGTCTGCCGCTTCCTCGACTCGCCGTTCGAGGAGATCCTCGCGGCCCGCCCCAAGCTGGTGGCCGTGCTCGCGAACGTACGCGACCCCGGCAACGCCGGGACCGTGCTGCGCTGCGCGGACGCCGCGGGCGCCGACGCCGTGGTGCTCACCGACGCCTCCGTGGACCTCTACAACCCCAAGTCCGTACGGGCCTCCGTCGGCTCCCTCTTCCACCTCCCGGTCGCCGTCGGCGTCCCCGTGGAACGGGCCGTACGGGGCCTCTCGGACGCCGGGGTGCGCGTCCTGGCCGCCGACGGCGCGGGCGAACGCGACCTCGACGGGGAGCTGGACGGGGGCGCGATGGGCGGCCCCACCGCCTGGATCTTCGGCAACGAGGCGTGGGGGCTGCCGGAGGAGACCCGCGCGCTCGCGGACGAGGTGGTGCGCGTACCCATCCACGGCCGGGCCGAGAGCCTCAACCTCGCGACGGCGGCCGCCGTTTGCCTCTACGCCTCCGCTCGTGCGCAGCGTGCTTCCGGAGGGTGCCGCTCCGTCACATCCACCTAGTAGGGTTGCCACTCTGGGGGCCGAAAAGGGGGTGCGGCGATGGATGTCAGGACCTCCGGCAGCAGTACGGCCGGCGCCTGCCCGCCCGCCGCCCGCGGCGCTTCCGGCCACCCCGGCGACGGCCTCGGCCCCGACGGCCTCGACCCTGACGGCTTCACCGCCCTCGGGCTGGACCCCGACGACCTCCCCGACGGGCTGGTCGTCGCGGACGAGACCGGCAAGGTCACCTGCTTCAACGCCGCCGCCGCCCGTATCACCGAGCTGCCGCCCGCCGAGGCCATCGGCCGGCCCCTGGAGAGCGCCCTGCCGCTCGAAGACCTCGAAGGCCGCCGCTGGTGGGCGCTGACCGACCCGTACGGCGGCCTGGCCATCCGCGGCGGGCAGCCCGAGCGGAATCTGCTGCTGCCCGGCGGCCGGGAGGTCCTGGTCTCCGCCCGGTACGTACGCGACCGGCCCGCCGGCCCGGTGCGTCGGCTGGTCGTCCAGCTGCGCGGCACCGAGGCGCGCCGCCGCACCGAGCGCAGCCACGCCGAGCTGATCGCCACCGTCGCCCATGAGCTGCGCTCCCCGCTGACCTCCGTCAAGGGGTTCACGGCGACGCTGCTCGCCAAGTGGGAGCGGTTCACCGACGACCAGAAGCGGCTGATGCTGGAGACCGTCGACGCCGACGCCAACCGCGTCACCCGGCTCATCGCCGAGCTGCTGGACATCTCCCGGATCGACTCCGGCCGGCTGGAGGTGCGCAAGCAGCCCGTCGACATCGCCGCCGCCGTGCGCCGGCACGTACAGGCGCACACCACCGCGGGCCAGCGCACCGACCGGTTCCTGATCCGGGTCAGGGAGCCGCTGCCCGCGCTCTGGGCGGACCCCGACAAGATCGACCAGGTCCTCGGCAACCTGCTGGAAAATGCCGTGCGGCACGGTGAGGGAACGGTCACCATAGAGGTGTCACCAGTGATGGTGCGGGCCCACGCGGAGGGCCCCGCCGTGGAGAGGACAGCGGTCACCGTGAGCGATGAGGGCCCCGGCATCCCCGATGAGTCGGTGGGCCGCGTCTTCACCCGCTTCTGGCGCGGCAGCAAGCGCGGCGGGACCGGCCTCGGGCTGTACATCGTCAAGGGCATCGTCGAGGCGCACGGCGGCTCGATCACGGTCGGCCGGGCGCGCGGCGGCGGCGCCGAGTTCCGATTTACCCTGCCCGTCGGCGCCCCGGCCTACCTGGCCTGAGCGGCCCACGGGCTCACCCTCCACCCGCGCCCTTTAGACTCGACCTTTGGCACCTTTGGCATCAATGTCGTCGGGCTAAGCGGCGCACCCGCTCGGCATCCGCAGCACTTGTCAAGAGCCGGGCGAAGCGAAGCGCAGCCAATCGGAAGCACGGGAAGAGATGTCCGCACCCAATAAGTCGTATGACCCGGTCGAGGTCGAGGCCCTGAAACCGGAAGAGATCGAGCGGATGCGCGACGAGGCGGTCGCCGCCATCGCCGCGGCCGCCGACCTCGACGCCCTGCGCGAGGTGAAGGCCGCCCACAGTGGCGACCGCTCGCCGCTCGCCCTCGCCAACCGCGAGATCGGCGCGCTGCCGCCGCAGGCCAAGGCGGACGCGGGCAAGCGGGTCGGCCAGGCCCGCGGCGCCGTGAACAAGGCGTTCGCGGCCCGCCAGGAGGAGCTGGAGGCGGAGCGCGACGCGCGCGTGCTGGTCGAGGAGGCGGTGGACGTCACGCTGCCCCACGACCGCGCCCTCGCCGGCGCCCGGCACCCGATCACGACGTTCTCCGAGCGCATCGAGGACGTCTTCGTCGCCATGGGCTACGAGGTCGCCGAGGGGCCCGAGATCGAGGCCGAGTGGTTCAACTTCGACGCGCTGAACTTCCCGCCGGACCACCCCGCGCGCGAGATGCAGGACACCTTCTTCGTGCGGGACGCCGACGGCGCCCAGGGGACAGCCGTCGCGGGCGAGGAGTCCGGCGTCGTGCTGCGCACGCACACCTCGCCGGTGCAGATCCGCTCGATGATCGACCGCGAGCCGCCCGTCTACGTCATCTGCCCGGGCCGTACGTTCCGCACGGACGAGCTCGACGCCACCCACACCCCGGTCTTCCACCAGGTCGAGCTCCTCGCCATCGACGAGGGCCTGACCATGGCCGACCTCAAGGGCACCCTGGACCACATGGTGCGGGCGCTCTTCGGCCCCGGGACGTCCACCCGGCTGCGCCCGAACTACTTCCCGTTCACCGAGCCGTCCGCCGAGATGGACATGGAGTGCTATGTCTGCCGCGGCGCCTCGGTCGGGGACCCCGACCGCCCCTGCCGTACGTGCGGCAGCGAGGGCTGGATCGAGCTGGGCGGCTGCGGCATGGTCAACCCGCGGGTGCTGATCGCCTGCGGCGTCGACCCGCAGAAGTACAGCGGCTTCGCCTTCGGGTTCGGTATTGAGCGGATGCTGATGTTCCGCCACAGCGTGGAGGACATGCGAGACATGATCGAGGGCGACGTGCGCTTCACCAGGCCGTTCGGGATGGAGATCTGATGCGAGTCCCGCTTTCCTGGCTGCGTGAGTACGTCGACCTGCCGGCCGCCGAGACCGGCCGCGACGTACAGGCCAAGCTCGTCGCCACCGGCCTTGAGGTCGAGACGGTCGAGCAGCTCGGCGCCGGCCTCAAGGGCCCCCTGGTCGTCGGCAAGGTCCTGACCATCGAGGAGCTGGAGGGGTTCAAGAAGCCCATCCGGTTCTGCACGGTCGACGTCGGCACGGCCAACGGCACCGGCGAACCGCAGGAGATCGTCTGCGGCGCCCGCAACTTCGCCGTCGGCGACAAGGTCGTCGTCGTGCTGCCCGGCGCGGTACTGCCCGGCGACTTCAAGATCGCCGCGCGCAAGACGTACGGCAAGGTCTCGCACGGCATGATCTGCTCCGGCGACGAGCTGGGCATGGGCGGCGCCACCGCGACCGACAACGGCGGCATCATCGTGCTGCCCCCCGAGTACGAGGCCGGCACCGACGCCGTCGCGCTGCTCGAACTGGTCGACGAGGTCCTGGACATCGCCGTCACCGCCAACCGCGGCGACTGCCTGTCCATGCGCGGCGTCGCCCGCGAGGCCGCGATCGCCTACGGGCTGCCGCTGCGCGACCCGGCCCTCCTCGACGTGCCGCCGCCCAATTCCTACGGCTACCTCGTCAAGGTCTCGGACCCGGCCGGCTGCGACCGCTTCACCGCGCGCACCGTCACCGGACTCGACCCCGAGGCCCGCTCCCCGATCTGGCTCCAGCGCCGCCTCCAGAAGGCCGGCATGCGCCCGATCTCGCTCGCCGTCGACGTCACCAACTACGTGATGCTCGAACTCGGCCAGCCGCTGCACGCCTACGACCGGTCCCGCCTCGACGGGACGATCGGCGTGCGCCGCGCCCAGCCGGGGGAGAAGCTCACCACCCTCGACGGCGCCCAGCGCGTCCTGGACGCCGAGGACCTCGTCATCACCGACAACCGCGGACCCATCGGGCTCGCGGGCGTCATGGGCGGGGCCGACACCGAGATCGCGGACGTCACCGGCGACCCCGAGACCGGCGAGAGCGGGGGCACCACCGACATCGTGGTGGAGGCCGCGCACTTCGACGCGCTCTCCATCGCCCGTACGGCCCGCCGCCACAAGCTGTCCTCCGAGGCGGCCAAGCGCTTCGAGCGCGGCGTCGACCCGAACGCCGCCTCCGCGGCCGCGCAGCGCACCGTCGACCTGATGGTGCTGCTCGCGGGCGGCACCGCCGAGGCCGGCGTCACCGAGGTCGTCGCGCCCAGCGGGCCCCGCACCATCAGCATCCGCGCGGACCACCCCGACCGGGTGGCCGGCGTCGAGTACGGCCGGGAGACCGTCGTGCGCCGCCTCCAGGAGGTCGGCTGCGACGCGTACGGGCAGGACGAGCTTGTCGTGACCGTGCCCAGCTGGCGGCCCGACCTCAACGACCCGAACGACCTCGCCGAAGAGGTCATCCGGCTGGAGGGCTACGAGAACCTGCCGTCCACGCTCCCGCAGCCGCCCGCCGGCCGCGGGCTGACCGAACGGCAGCGGCTGCACCGCAGGGTCGGCCGCGCGCTGGCCGGCGCCGGCTTCGTCGAGGCGCTCAACTACCCCTTCCTGGGCGAGGACGTCTTCGACCAGTTCGGCCTCGCGGCCGATGACCCGCGCCGCACCGTGGTGCGCCTGGTCAACCCGCTCTCCGAGAGCGAGCCGGCGCTGCGGACCACGCTGCTGCCGGGGCTGCTCACCGCCCTGCGCCGCAACGACGGCCGCGGCGAGCACGACCTCGCGCTCTTCGAGACCGGCCTGGTCTTCCGGCCCACCGGTCACGAGGCGCCCGCGGTCCGGCTGCCCGTCGACCGCCGCCCCACCGACGAGGAGATCGCCGCCCTGAACGCGACGCTGCCCGCGCAGCCGCGCCGGGCCGCCGTCGTACTCGCCGGGGCGCGCGAACAGGCCGGCTGGTGGGGCAAGGGCCGCCCCGCGACCTGGGCGGACGCCGTCGAGGCGGGCCGTACCGTCGCCCGGGAGGCGGGCGTCGAGCTGATCGTCCGCCAGGACCAGCACGCGCCGTTCCACCCGGGCCGCTGCGCCGCGCTGCTCGCCGTGGTGGACGGCGCTGAGGTGCTCGTCGGCAACGCCGGTGAGCTGCACCCCCGGGTGGTCAAGGCGCTCGGCCTGCCCGAGCGCACCTGCGCGATGGAGATCGAGCTGGACCGCCTGGAGCGGGCCGGTACGGGCGCGGTGCGCGCCCCGCACGTCTCCACCTTCCCGGTGGCCACGCAGGACGTCGCGCTGGTCGTCGACGGCGCGGTCGCCGCGGCCGACGTCGAGTCGGCGCTGCGCGCGGGCGCGGGCGAACTCCTCGAATCGCTGCGGCTGTTCGATGTCTTCACCGGCGAGCAGCTCGGCGAGGGCAAGAAGTCCCTGGCCTACGCGCTGCGCTTCCGCGCCGCCGACCGCACCCTGACCGCCGAGGAGGCCACCGCCGCGCGCGACGCGGCCGTCGCCTCGGCGCTCGCGAGCACGGGCGCGGTGCTGCGCGGGGCGTGATGCCGTGACACCGCGCGGCGAAAACGGCCGCGATCGAAGTGAGGGGCGCACCCGGTGGACCGGGTGCGCCCCTCGTGCGTGGGCCGCGCCGCCGCCCGCCGGGGATCGGCGCGCCTGAGCGCCGTGGGTGCGCGCCGCTCTGGTGCGACGACCTGGGAATGGAGCGTTCCGCGCTCGCGAAGCCACTCGTACGCATCACCCGATCGGGTGAGATATATACGCCAAGTGGTCACACGGGCGCGTACGGTCGCAAGAATCGTGCGGGTCATCCTGGCCCACATCGGGCTGATCCATCAGTCGTCCAGGCCCTGCCGTCGAATCCCGTCGCCCGCCCGGAGGGCGGACCCCGTGGCGAACGGCGCGTGCCCCGCGAGGCGGAGGCTCACCCCTGTACCGGGCGTACGGGGGTGGACCCGTCCACGCCGTGGGAGCGCGTGCCGGATGCCGCGGGGCATGCGGGGGCCGATTGAAGGTCCTTGGTCCGGGGCGATCGCATCATTGGCTGCCAGGGGGGCCGACCATGATCGGAAATGGAACGGCGGACGGTGCGCGGCCGCGGGCCGCACACCGGCGACGGCTGTTCGTCCTCGTGCTGCCCGGCCTGTGGGTGCTGGGCGTGCTCGCGTGGGACGTGCTGAGCTCTTCCGGCGCGCAGTCCGTCCAGTTCCTCGCGATCGCCCCGGCGATCGCCTGCGCCGGCTCCGGCCGTCGGCAGTGCGTGGGCCTGGGCGGCGCGTGTGTGCTGTTCGCCCTGGTGCCCCTGGCGCCGCTGGGGTCCGTCGGCGGCGGCGAACTCATCAGCCGGCTGGGCGCCTGCTGCGCGATCCTCGCCATCGTCGGCGCCGGCTATCTGGCCACGGGCCGCCGCCGACGGCTGACCCTGGAACTGGCCCGAGCCCGCGAGGTGGCGGCCACCGCACAGGAAGCGCTGCTGCGCAGCCCTCCGCCGCGGCTCGACGGACTGGCGCTCGCGGCCGGCCATCTCTCCGCCAGCGAGGGGGCGTTGATCGGCGGCGACCTCTACGCGGCGCTCGCCACCCCCTACGGCGTGCGGGTCGTCATGGGAGACGTCCGCGGCCACGGGCTCACCGCGCTCGGCACCGTCGCCGCGATGCTCGGCAGCTTCCGGGAAGCGGCACACTACGAAGCCGAACTGGGCGGTGTGCTGCGCCGGTTGGAGCGCGCCCTGCAACGGCATCTGCGGGAGCGGGCGAGAGCCGAGCATCCGGCGGCCCGCGGCGGCGAGCCGGACCACCCGGTCGCCGAGGAGTTCGTGACCGTACTGCTCCTGGAGGTCCGCCCGGACGGCGAGGTCGCCGCGCTCAACTGCGGGCACCCCTGGCCGTACCGGCTGCACGCCCGCCCGGCCGGAGGCGGCCGCGCCACCGTCGAGACCATGGGGGAGACGATGCCGCCGCTGGGGATGTTCCCGCTCCCCGCCGAACTGCCCGTCGGATACGGCGCGCCGCTGCCGCCCGGCGACGCGCTCGTGCTGCACACCGACGGAGTCGAGGACGCCCGCGACGCGGCGGGCGAGTTCTTCCCCCTCGGCCCCGCCCTCGCCCGCGCCGCGCAGAGCGCGCCCATCGTCCCGGCGGAGGTCATCGCGGGCGTACGGACCGCGCTGCTGCGGCACACCGGGGGACGGCTCTCCGACGACGCCGCCCTCCTCGTGGTCCGCAACGACCGGCAGCGGCTGCCCGCGGGGTCGGCGGTGGTCCCCCTCGCGGGCTCCGGCCGGCGCGGCGGCTGATCCGCACCACCCGCTATCGACCCGCTCCACCCGCTATCGATCCGCACCACCGGCGATCGCCGCGCCACCCGCTATCGACCCGCTCCACCCGCCATCACTGACATATTCCGCCGGAAAAACTTCACACCCCGTGCGAAGACCACTCGATTACGCTGACCTCACCGAGCGGATCGACAGGGCGCGTTGACTCCTCCCCCTCGTGTACGAACGGATCTCGCACCCGGCTGTCGCTGCCCAGCGCGATCGCCGGATCCTGCCACTTCCCGGTGGACGGCGGGGCGCTGCCGCGCCCTCGTGGACCCGGGATACCGCTCACCCCCGGCCCGCGGGGCCGGGACCCCCGAGAGGAGGGCAGGATGGAGCCCAACGCACTGCTCGACGCACTCCTGGACGAGGCGGGGATCTCCCACGCCGGTCTGGCCGCCCATGTCAACGCGGCGGGACGGTCCCGGGGACTGTCGCTGCGCTACGAACACACCGCCGTGGCACGGTGGTTGAAGGGCCAGCGGCCGCGCGGCCAGGTGCCCGACCTGATCTGCGAGGTGCTCGGCGAGCGGCTGCACCGCGCGCTGACCCTCGACGACATCGGGCTCGGCACCCCCGGCGGCCCACGCGCCCCCAGCACCCCGCTCTCCGGATTCGTGGAGCGGGCCACCGCGCTGTGGCGCTCCGACGAACAGCAGCGGCCGCACGTCGTCAGCGCGCCGGCCGTCACCGGCACCCCGGCCGTGATCCCGGTCTGGGAGTGGGAGAACCCGCCCGAGGACTCGGACGTCTCCCGGCACGGACTCACCCGCGTCACCATGGCCGATATCGAGATGCTGCGGGCGGCCCGGGCCCATTACGAACAGATGTACCGCAAGACCGGCGGCGTCGCGACGCGGGCGCGCGTCGTGGGCTTCCTCAACTTCGAGACGGCGCCGCTGCTGCGCGGCAGCTACACCGACGCCACCGGCCGCCAGCTGCACCGGGCGACCGGCGGGCTGGTCGCCGTCGCCGGCATCTGCGCGTACGACTCCGACGCGCACGGACTCGCTCAGCGCTACTTCCACCAGGCGCTGCGGCTCGCCAAGGCCAGCGGGGACCGCGGGCTCGGCGCGTACGTCGTCGCCCTGCTCGTCAATCAGGCTCTGTTCCTGCGTGAGTACCGGCAAGGGGTGGCCTTCGCGGAGTCGGCGCTACGGGCCGTCGGGGCGCACATCACCCCGGCGCTCGCCGCCGACCTGTACGCGATGCAGGCCAAGGCGTACGCCCGGCTCGGCGACGGAGCCGGGGCGCTCGCCTGCATCCGGCGCGCCGAGTCCGCCGCCGAGCGGATCCGCCCCGGCCAGGAGCCCGTCGAGACCGGGTACGTACAGCCCGGCCTGGTCAATGTGCAGGTGGCCGAGGCGCTCCTCAGCCTCGGCGACCTGGAACCCGCCCGCGTCCACGCGGACCAGGCGGTCGACTCCCCGGCCCACGACCGCGGCCGTGTGCACCGGCTCGCCATGCTCACGCACATCGAACTGCGTCAAGGAGACGCGGACAAGGCGGTGGCCACCGCCAGGGAGATGACCGAGCAGGCGCGCGGAATGGAATCACAACGGCTGAGGGACCGGCTGAGGGCGGTGCGCGAGCACCTGATCGAGAGCGGGTGCGCGGCGACGACCGAGGCCGCCGAAATGATCGACGGGGCGCTGCGCGTGCCCCTGTGAGGGCCATGCCGGGCAGGTGGCCACCTGAACGGAAGGTGGCATACACGTGCGTTGGAAGAATCTCAGGGAGCAGACCGTGTACGAGAACCGGTGGTTCCGGGTCAACCTCGCAGACGTCGAACTCCCCGACGGCGCTCACCTCGACCACTATCTGATCCGGCTGCGGCCCGTCGCGGTCGCCACGGTGGTCAACGAGGCCAACGAAGTCCTGTTGCTGTGGCGGCACCGCTTCATCACCGACAACTGGGGCTGGGAACTGGCCGCCGGCGTCGTCGAGGACGGCGAGGGCATAGAGTCCGCGGCGGCGCGCGAGATGGAGGAGGAGACCGGGTGGCGACCGGGCGCGCTGCGGCACCTCATGACGGTGGAGCCGTCCAACGGTCTCACCGACGCCCGGCACCACATCTACTGGACACGGGAGGCCGTCTACACCGGGCAGCCCGAGGACGGCTTCGAATCGGACCGGCGCGAGTGGGTGCCGTTGAAACTGGTACCCGACCTGATCGCGCGTGGTGAGGTCCCGGCCGCCAATATGGCGGCCGCTCTTCTGCTGCTGCACCATATGCGGCTCGGCTGAGAAGCCCCTGGTACGCCGGAGCGAACCGGCGTGCACCGCGCCCCACCCAGGTGAGGCGCACCCCGCGCTCATCGGCCGAGCGCTTGCCACAGGGCGATCGCCAGGGCGGCCAGGCCGGTGAGCGCGGCCAGCGACGGCAGCGGCCAACGGCCGTGCTCCAACGCTCTCACATGCACGTTCACCGTGCTCAGATCCTGCTCGCTCTGGTCGCCGCGCAGGGCGAGGAGCGCCAGTTGTCCATCGATACGGGCGATGCCCACATCGAGGTCTCGACGGATTTCCGCGAGCTCCGCCGACACTACGGCTTGCTCGGGATCGGTGGTCACGGTCCGTACCCCTTCCGGGAGATCATCCGCGGGATTGCCGGCGGACGTGGGAATGCCGGCGAACCGAAGTCAACCGCGCGGCCGGGCGGGGCGGGAGCGTGTGCGGAAGACAGTCGCGGGTCAGCGGCGCGCGCCCCGTGTGAACAAGGGGCGCGCGCCGCTCAAACCACGGATCGCGGAAGGGCGCCTTCCGGAGGCGCGGGGGCGGCCGCTCAGTACGGGTAGAAGCCCGACCCCGTCTTCCGGCCGAGCCGGCCGGCGTCCACCATGCGCTGGAGCAGCGGGGGAGCGGCGTACAGCGGCTCCTTGAACTCCTGGTACATCGAGTCCGCGACCGAGGCGACCGTGTCCAGGCCGATCAGGTCGGAGAGCCGCAGCGGGCCCATGGGGTGCGCGCACCCCAGCTCCATGCCGTTGTCGATGTCCTCGCGGCTGGCGATGCCCGACTCGAACATCCGGATCGCGGAGAGCAGATAGGGGATGAGAAGGGCGTTGACGACGAAGCCCGAGCGGTCCTGCGCCCGGATCGCGTGCTTGCCGAGCACGTCCCCGACGACCGCCTCGGCCCGCTTGATGGTCTCCTCGCCGGTGGTCAGCGCGGGGATCAGCTCGACGAGCTGCTGCACCGGGGCCGGGTTGAAGAAGTGGATGCCGATGACCTGGTCGGGCCGGGAGGTCGCGACGGCCAGCTTCACCAGCGGGATCGAGGAGGTATTGGAGGCCAGGATGGCGTCCGGGCGGGTGACCACCTGGTCGAGCACCTGGAAGATCTCCGTCTTCACCTGCTCGTTCTCGACGACGGCCTCGATGACCAGGTCCCGGTCGGCGAACTCGCCCAGATCGGTGGTGAAGCTCAGCCGGTCCAGCGTCGCGTCGCGCTCTGCCACGGTCATCTTGCCGCGCTCGGCGGCCTTGGAGAGGGAGTTGGACAGCCGGGTGCGGCCGAGCTCCAGGGCCTCGCCGGTGGTCTCCGCGACCACGACCTCCAGGCCCGCCCGGGCGCATACCTCCGCGATGCCGGCGCCCATCTGGCCGCAGCCCACCACTCCGACGCGTGCAATATCGGCCATCGTGTCCGTCACCTCGTGCCCTTCGCTGATCCTCATCGACCGGCCGGCCGCCGCAGGTGCCGACGGACGCCTCCGCGCAGACGTTACCCCGCGCCGCACGGTGCCGACGGGCCCGGGGCGGGCATGCTGTTCCCACACGGTGTGACCCGGCCGGCCCTGAGGGGGCGCCAGATGGGACGTATGACGCGAAGAGGATTCGCGGTGGTCGCGGCCGGTTCCGCGGCCGTGCTGCTCGGCGCCGGGGAGGCGGCGGCGAAGGGCGGCGCCGGTGCGCGCGGCGCGCGGCAGTTCCGCGGCATGTGGCTCGCCACCGTCGCCAACCTCGACTGGCCCTCCCGGCCCGGCCTGAGCGGCGCGGAACAGCGCGCCGAGCTGCTCGCCCTCCTCGACACGGCGGTCCGGCGGCGGCTCAACGCCGTCATCCTCCAGGTGCGGCCCACCGCGGACGCCTTCTGGCCCTCCCCGTACGAACCGTGGTCGCAGTACCTCACGGGCACCCAGGGCCAGGACCCCGGCTGGGACCCGCTGGGCTTCGCGGTCCGCGAGGCGCACGCCCGCGATCTGGAGCTGCACGCCTGGTTCAACCCGTACCGCGTCGCCAACCACACCGACCCGACCCGGCTCGCGGCCGGCCACCCGGCGCGGCTTCACCCGGCCTGGGCGGTGCCCTACGGCGGCAAGCTCTACTACAACCCGGGGCTGCCCGAGGTCCGGCGCTTCGTGGAGGACGCGATGCTGGACGCCGTGGACCGCTATGACATCGACGGCGTCCACTTCGACGACTACTTCTACCCCTACCCGGTCGCCGGCCAGGTCTTCGACGACGACGCCGCGTACGCGCGGTACGGCGCGGGCTTCCCCAACCGGGGCGCGTGGCGGCGCGACAACATCGACCGCCTGGTGCGCGAGACGGGTCAGCGGATCAAGGAGAGCGGCAGCCGCGCGCGGCTGGGCATCAGCCCCTTCGCGGTATGGCGCAACCGCGCCACCGACCCGCTCGGCTCGGACACCCGGGCCGGCGTGCAGACCTACGACGACCTGTGCGCCGACACCCGCAAGTGGGTCCTGGAGGGCTGGATCGACTACATCGTCCCGCAGGTCTACTGGAACCTCGGCTTCGCCGTCGCCGACTACGCCGAGCTCGTGCCCTGGTGGGCCGCGACCGTACGCGGCACCGACGTGCACCTCTACATCGGCGAGGCGCTCTACAAGGCGGGCGACCCGGCGCAGCCCGCCCCCTGGCAGGACCCCGCGGAGCTCTCCCGCCACCTCACCTTCGACCGGCGGTACCCGGAGGTGCGCGGCAATGTCTTCTTCACCGCGCGGGATGTGGTCGCCGATCGGATCGGGGCGATGGCCCGAGTGGTCGCCGACCACTATCCGTACCGGGTGCGGCCACCCCGCTGAGCCGGGGCGGCCCCGGGCCTACGCCAGCGGCTCGTTCGCCCTCCGTACGACCGAGTCGGGCCCCGGCGACATGATCGCCTCGTGCCCGCTCTCGTCACGGACCCGGTAGGGCGGGGAGCCGTCCGGGCCCAGCACCTCGATGATCTCCACGACCCGGTCGTGCTGGCCCACGATCCTGCCGTGCACCAGCAACCGGTCTCCCACACTCGCACGCATCGGCGGCGACCTTCCGTCCGAAGGGATGCGGTCAGTGGCGGCAATTGTACGGCGCGTAGGCGTAGTCGGCAGGAAAACGCCGATGTCGTTCGGCTTTTGGCACGCTGTGTGCACGACGGCGCCGGTCAGCTCTTCGCGCCGGGTCACGAAGGCGCCGCTCAGCTCGTCGTGTGGTGCGTATCCACGAGACCGCTCGGTCTTCAGCACGTCGCGTCACCCGAGACTCCTCGGTTTTCAGCGCGCCGCGTCACCACGAGACCGCTCGCCTTTCGCGCGCTGCGTCACCACGATGCACAGCAGCACGCCGACGGCCGCGATCGGGGCGGCCGACGTCAGATGCTCGTCGAGCAGCAGCACGGACCATACGAGCGTCAGCAGCGGCTGGGCGAGCTGGAGCTGACTGGCCTTGGCGACGCCGATGGCGGCCATGCCCCGGTACCAGACCGTAAGCCCGAAGCAGTGCGAGCCCACCGCCAGCCACACCAGCCCGGCCACCACGTGCCCCGTCAGATGGGCAGGCTCGAAGGACAGCGCGACGGCGGAGCCCGCCAGGCTCACCGGCAGGCACGGGACCAGAGCCCAGCCGATCACTTGCCATCCCGGCATCTCCCGCGCCAGCCGGCCGCCCTCCGCGTAGCCCGCCGCGCAGATCAGCAGGGCCCCGAAGAGATAGAGATCCGCCGTCGAGAAGGCCCCGCCGCTCTGCTGAAGGGCGAACGCGATGACCACGGCCGCCCCGGTCAGCGCCGCGCCCCAGTACGTACGCGAGTGCCGCGTCCCCGTGCGCAGCGCCGAGTACGCGGCCGTGGTCACCGGCAGCAGGCCCACCACCACGGCGGCGTGCGACGACGTGGACGTCTCCAGGGCCAGCGTGGTCAGTATCGGGTAGCCGACGACCACCCCGGCGGCGACGACGAGGAGTCCGCCCCAGTGCCGGCGGGGGGGCGGCGGCACGCGCCGCGCGGCCAGGCAGACGATCGCGATGAGCGAGGTCAGCGCGGTCCGGCAGGCGACCGTGGACCACGGGCCGAGCCCTTCGAGGGACCAGGCGGTGGCGGGAAAGGTGAGGGAGAAGGCGGCCACGCCGAGGGCGGCCAGCAAAGTGCCGCCGCTCACTGCTATCGCAACTGGTCGAGTAGCGCTATCTTGTACTGTCATGCACGAGCGTAACAGCATCGCTGACCTGGCTAGAGTCCTGCGGGATGAACTCAACCGCTATCGCGAAGGTGAGAAGCTGCCGTCCAGCCGGGCGCTGATCGAGCGGTTCCACGTCAGCCCTGTGACCGTCACCCGCGCGCTCGCCGCCCTCGCCGCCGAAGGGCTCGTCGTCACCCGCCCCGGCGCCGGCGCCTACCGGGCCGTCCGGCCGCTCGGCGCCGAGCGGCGCACCGGCGACACCTCCTGGCAGGAGGTGGCCCTCAGCGCCGAGGCCGGTGGCGAGTACGTACCGCGCTCCATCGGCGCCGCCGGGGTGCTGGCCACGCTCGCCGTGCCGCCGCCCGGCGCCATCGAGCTCAACGGCGGCTACCTCCATCCCACCCTCCAGCCCGAGCGCGCCATGGCCGCGGCGCTGGCGCGGGCCGGCCGCCGCCCCGGTGCGTGGGACCGCCCGCCGATCGACGGCGTCGGGGAGCTGCGGGCCTGGTTCGCCCGCGAGATCGGCGGCCCGGCCGGCGCCGTCGCCGCCGCCGACGTGCTCGTCACCGCCGGCGGCCAGAGCGCCCTGACCGTGGCGCTGCGGGCCCTCGCCCCGCCCGGCGCGCCCGTACTCGTGGAGTCCCCGACCTACCCCGGCGTGCTCGCCGCCGCCCGCTCCTGCGGCCAGCGCCCCGTGCCCGTACCGGTCGACGCCCACGGCGTACGGACCGACCTGCTCGCCGCCGCGTTCCGGGCGAGCGGGGCCCGCGTCTTCGTCTGCCAGCCGCTGTTCCAGAACCCGACCGGCACCGTGCTCGCCGAGGAGCGGCGGCGCGAGGTCGTCCAAGTCGCCCGCGCGGCCGGGGCGTTCGTCGTCGAGGACGACTTCGCGCGCCGTCTCGCCCACGAGGGGGCGCCGCCGCTGCCGCCCACGCTCTGCGCGGACGACCCCGACGGCATCGTCGTCCACGTCGCCTCGCTGACCAAGGTCACCTCGCCCAGCATGCGGGTGGGCGCCCTCGTCGCCCGCGGCCCGGCGCTGGAGCGGCTGCGCGAGACCCAGGTCGTGGACAGCTTCTTCGTGCCGCGGCCCTTGCAGGAAGCCGTGCTCGAACTCGTCGGCTCGCCCGCCTGGCCGCGCCATCTGCGCACCGTCGCCGCCCAGTTGCGCGCCCGGCGCGAGGCGCTGCTCACCGCCCTGCACCAGGAGCTGCCGAAGGTGACGGTGGATCATGCACCGTCGGGCGGCTGCTTCTTGTGGCTGCGGCTGCCCGACGGCACGGACGAGAACGCGCTGCTGGCCGCCGCGCTGCGGGCAGGGGTAGCGGTGGCCCCGGGCCGCCCGTACTTCGCCGCCGAGGCGACCGGCGCGTATCTGCGGCTGAGCTTCGCCGCGGCGGCGGGCCCCGGTGAACTGGCGGAGGGCGCGGCCCGGCTCCGTACGGCCTGCGCGGAGGTCCTGGGGTGAGGCGCCCGGCCGGGGGCCCGCTGCCGCAGGGGCCGGGCCGGCAGCGCTCCCGCATTAGGGTGCTTCGATGGGAAACGGGTGGCGGGAGCGGTGGGCGGGGCGGCCGAGACGGGTGCGGTGGACGCTGGCCGCGTACGCGATCGGATTCACCGAGGGCGCCTGCGCGCACCTCGTCGACATCGTGCGCGGCGGCGTCCACGTCTACGCCTCCTTCGGGCCCGTGCCGTTGCAGCTCTTCTTCCTGAGCCTGGTCGTCCTCGACCCGCTGGTCGTGGCCGCGGTGGCGCTCGTACGGGCGTGGGGACCGCCGCTGGCGGGCGCGGTGATGGCGGCGGACGTCGCGGGGAACTGGGTCGTCGACTGGCGCTGGCTGCGCGACGACCCCGCGTGGCTGCTCCGCCCGGTCGGGCTGCTGCCCATCACCCTGTTCGGGCTCTTCGTCGTCTCGACGGCGGTCCCCCTGCGCCGCGCGATCAGCCGGGACCGGCGGCGGGCGCCGGCCGCGCTCATCGAGCAGCCGGGGACCTCGCGATGACGGAGAACTCGGCGCCGAAGGGGTCGGTGATTGTGGCGATCCGCCCGTACGGATTGTCCTGCGGCGCCTCGGAGGCGCCGCCCGCAGCCCGGGCCCGCCGCACCGTGTCATCGGTGTCCGCGACCTCGAAGACGGTCGCCCAGGCGGAGGCCGGGGCGTCAGGGAGGCCGAAGATCCCGCCGATCTCGTGCCCGTCCGGGCGGCGCAGGAACGTGAAGTCCTGCTCCGGAAGGTCCTCGTTGGCGTCGAGCGTGAAGTCGAAGACCGAGGTGTAGAAGGCGCGGGCGGTCTCGGGGTCAGGGGTGACCAGGTCGTTGCGGATGAGCGCGCCGGGCTCGTTGACGACCTGGCAGCCTACGTGCGCGCGGCCCTGCCAGAGCCCGAACCGGGCGCCGGTCGGATCCACTGCCATGGCCATCCGTCCCTGCTCCATGACGTTCGCCGGTCCCTCGGTCAGGGTGCCGCCCGCCGCGGTGACGCGCTCGGCCGTGCCGTCGCAGTCCGCGGTGGCGAAGTACACGTCCCACGCACGGCGGGCGGTGGCCTCGCCGGGCGTCGAGTGGATCGCGGCGACCGGGCGGCCGTGCAGCAGGCACGTGGCGTAGTAGCCGGTCTCCGGCGTTCCGGCCTTGTACTCCCAGCCGAAGAGCGCGCTGTAGAAGTCCAGCGCGCGTCGCAGGTCGGGGACGTTCAGATCTATCCAAGTCGGGGTGCCGTCGGGCTGGTTGGTGGTGACGTGACTCATCGCAGGTCTCCTCCGGTCGAGTGGAGGGCCGACGGTAGCGGCGGAGTAGGACAGCTTCTGTCCTGGATGAGTGGCGGCAGCCGATCGGAAGGTGCTGGACGCGGGGAGCGGCCCGTCGGACGTGGGGAGTGGTCTGTCGGGTGTGGAGGACGGCCCGTCGGACGTGGGGAGTGGTCTGTCGGTGTGGAGAACGGCCCGTCGGACGTGGAGAACGCCCCGCGCTCGTCCAACAGCCGAGCGCGGGGCGTCCATTACTGCGTTACTGCGTCACCTGGTGCGGATGGTTCACATTGACCGCATGGTTCATGTGGTTCATGAAATGCGTATGGTCATCCAGCGGTGTCAGGCCAGGAAATTCTGCTTGAGATGTGCGTAGAGATCGGCCGAAGAGCCCGCCAACACCTCGTCGGAGACCTCCACCTCGGCCAGTTGCTGCCCGGCTCCCGCCACGAGCCCCACCTGCTCCGGTGCGGCCTCGCCCTCGCTCGCGCTCGGCTGCTGCGCGGTGCCCAGTACGTTGCCCGCTTCGTCGAGCAGTACCTGAATCTTCGCCATGGTCACACGCTCCCGCCACGCCAGTTGAACGAGACGGTCAGGGGGCCGGCGTTGCGGACCCTGGCCCGGTAGGAGAGGTGGGCGCCCACGAGCACCTCGCCGATCTCAAAGGTGTACAACAACCCGTTGGGGTTCAGCGGGTGTGCCTGGATCAATTGCGGGCCGACGTCGCCATTGCCGCCCCAGTCGAAAGTCCATTCCTGAGTGGCCCCTGGTGCGATGGTGCCACCTCCGGCAGTCCATGCCATGTGATTCTCCTTGTGCGTCGAGCTTTGACCGGAAATCCCGCCCGCGATGCGGATCGGGAAAGCAAGCCTCACCGCTGAGTCAAGGGTAAGCAAGAGGAATACGGAACTCAGCGGATTTATCCCCAAGAAGTCACACACCCCGCGTGGTCGATATCGAGAATTCGTCTCATCCGGATACGCCCATCAAAGGGGAGTGCGCTGTCGCCGCAGGCGCAGGGTGCTGGGTGGTGGGCGGACCAGCGAATCGTACTGGCGTCCTACCCCCGCCTGGAAGGGGGACAGTGCACGGATTTACCCTCCGTCCGCCCTCCATCCGCCCGGCGGACGGAGAACGGACGGAGAGCGGATGGAGGGCGGACGGAGGGCGTAGAAACTCGGGCCTCGGGCCGTCTCTGCCGCGCTTTTTGTGTGTACGCGGACGGGGGGGAGTGCGGGCAGGGGTAGAATTGTCATGTCCCCTTTCCGTCTGGCCCGTCTGGCGTGAGAATCCGGAATGGGAATCGGAACGAGCGCCCGAACGAGGACAATCCACCTGCCACGAGAAAAGCCGGCCGGATGCGGGAACAGGAAGAACAAAAAGCCCTCCGGCGATTCCCGTATTTCCGGCCCGCCCGCCCGTACTGCCCGTACTGCCCCGGGCCCGTCAGCCTTCCAGTCGCGCCGGATCGATCAGCCGCAGCCGCTCGGGGTCGGCGAGGATATCGATTTCCACGACCTTCCCCCGAGCGACCGTGAAGCCCAGGACCGCCACCGCCCGCCCGTCCAGCACCGAGACGATCCCCGCGGCACCGTTGACGAGCGCGGGCAGCGGGTGCAGCGAGGCGGTCCGCCGGAACATGAGGGCCCGGCCGGCCACCGCCCGCGCGCCCCGGACCTCCACGGAGCCGCCCGCCGCGGCACCGGCCCCGGCATCGGCGCGGAGCACGACCTCCGGGTCGAGCACCGCCACGAGCGCGTCGAAGTCGCCGCGCTGAGCGGCGGCGAGGAACGCGTCGACGACCTCGCGCTGACGGGCGAGATCGGGGTCGGGGACCGTCTCCGTGCCCCGCACCCGGCGGCGCGCCCGGCTGGCGAGCTGCCGCGCCGCGGCCGGGGTGCGCCCGACCATCGGGGCGATCTCGTCGAACGGCACGGCGAACATGTCGTGCAGGACGAAGGCGAGCCGTTCGGAAGGGGTCAGCGTTTCGAGTACGACCAGCAGCGCGAGTCCGACGGAATCGGCCAGCAGCGCCTGGTGTTCGGGGTCGGTCCCGGCCGGGCCGCTGACCACCGGGTCGGGCACCCGCACATCCAGCGGCCGCTCGCCCCGCGAGGCGCGCGTGCGCAGCATGTCCAGGCACACCCGGCCGACGACGGTCGTCAGCCACCCGCCGAGGTTCAGCACGCCGCTGGTGTCGGAGCGGTGCAGCCGCAGCCAGGTCTCCTGCACGGCGTCGTCCGCCTCGGCCAGCGAGCCGAGCATCCGGTACGCCACCGCTCGCAGCTGACCGCGGTGCGTCTCGAAGCGGTCTGCCAGAAAGTCGTTCTCGTCCATCAGTCACATTCTCCTGTCGCGATCCGTCAGCACTGTGACGGACACATCCCGGCGGATGTGACGGACCACCGCGATCAGATGACCGCGATCAGACGACCGAGACCAGACGACCGTGATCAGAGGAGAACGATGATGCAGGCACGTATGAAGAACCCCGTGACGCTCATTCCCGAAGCGCTCCCCGCCGTGCTCGACGTGGCCAAGGCCGCGAAGCAGGGCGGAGTGCCGGAGGCGACGCTCGAACTGGTGCATCTGCGCGTGAGCCAGATCAACGGATGCAGCTACTGCGTCGACGGGGGCGCTCGCAACGCCAAGAAGGCGGGCGTCAGCGACGAACGGCTCTTCGCGCTGGCCGCCTGGCACGACGCGCCCTACTACTCCGACGCCGAACGCGCCGCCCTGGCCCTCGCCGAGGCCGTCACCCGGCTCAACGACCGTACGGACCCGGTGTCCGACGAGATCTGGAACGAGGCCGCGCGCCACCACGACGAGAAGCAACTGGCGGGCCTGATCCTGTGGATCGGCCTGACCAATCTCTTCAACCGGATCAACGCCGCCACCAAGCAGCCCGCGGGCGCGGGCTGGTAGCCGCGCGCGGGGGGCCGGCCCGGACGGGGGGCGGTCCGGCCCCCGTCCGGGTTGTGGAAGCGGCAGGGGGCCGGGCGTCAGGGAGCGGGGGTGAAGACGAGCGACGCGTTGTGCCCGCCGAAACCGAAGGAGTTGGCGAGCGCCGCCGTGACCGCTCCCCGGCGCGGCCCGCCCGCGACGACGTCGAGGTCGACAGCCGGGTCCGGGGCGTCGAGGTTCAGCGTCGCGGGGATGACACCGTCGCGGACCGCGAGGATCGCGGCCAGCGCGCCGAGCGCTCCGGCGGCTCCGAAGAGATGCCCCGTCATCGACTTGACCGCGGTGACGGCCGGGTGGACACCGATGGCCTCCGTGATCGATTGGGCCTCGACCAGATCGCCCTTGGGCGTCGAGGTCGCGTGCGCCTGGACGTGGTCGATGTAGAGCGGCGACAGCCCGGCCGAGGCCACGGCCCGGCGCATGGCGCGGATCTGCCCTTCCGGGTGCGCGGCCGTGATGTGGTGGGCGTCCGAGGTGACGCCGGTCCCGGCCAGTACCGCGTGCGGCCGGGCCCCGCGCGCGGCCGCGAACCCGGCGCGTTCGAGGACGACCACGACGCCGCCCTCGCCGATCACGAAACCGTCCCGGTCGGCGTCGAATGGCCTGGACGCCCGCTCAGGCGCGTCGTTGCGGGTCGAGTGGGCCTTGGCCTGGGCGAACCCGGCCAGCGGGAGCGGGTGCACACAGGCTTCGGCGCCGCCCGCCACGACCACGTCGGCCCGGCCCAGGCGGATCAGATCCATGCCCATGGAGATGGCCTCGGCCCCGGACGCGCAGGCGCTGACCGGGGTGTGCGCGCCGCCGCGCGCCCCGAGGTCGATGCTGACCCAGGCGGCGGGCCCGTTCGCCATCAGCATCGGAACGGTATGCGGGGACACCCGCCGCACACCGCGGGTTTCGAGGATGTCGTCCTGGCCGAGCATGGTGAGGGCGCCCCCGGTGCCCGTACCGATCACGACGGCCAGCCGCTCCGGATCGACGCCGGGCGTTCCCGCGTCGGCCCACGCCTCGCGGGCGGCGACGAGCGCGATCTGCTCGCAGCGGTCCATGCGGCGGGCCTGCACCCGGTCCAGTGCCTCGCTCGGCTCGGCCTTCAGCCTGCCGGCTATCCGTACGGGCAGTTCGGCCGCCCACTCCTCCTCGATGGCGCGGATGCCGGACTGCCCGGCGAGCATCGCGGCCCAGGTCGACGCGGCGTCCCCGCCGAGCGGTGTGGTGGCTCCGAGTCCGGTGACCACCACGCCTTCGGTGTCGGCGCCCGTCATGGTGCTCGCGTCGGTGCTCACGCTCTTGTCGTTCCTTGCTTCGGCACGCACTGCACAACCCCCTTTGTAGTGGAGACACAACTCCCCGCACGGACGGCCGTCCGGGGGGATGGGCTCGCTGGCCACTCTGTCAGGGCTGTTCTGGCCGAATCGATACTGTGATCCACGGAGTCCGGTGCCCGTGGATTATAGGGTTCCAACAATTCCTGATGCTGTCGCCGCACCGACCGGGCCGCCGGTGACCAGCGCCGTTCACCCGGGGGCGGTGCTCACTTGGCGGTGGTCCGTACCCGTACGTGCATCCGCTCGCCCTGCACCCCGAACAGGGCGAGGAACTCGGTGGGCTGGTCTGCCGCGTTGGCGAAGCCGTGAGGGGTGCGGGTGTCGAACTCGGCCGCCTCGCCCGCGGAGAGGGTCAGGTCGTGCTCGCCCAGGGCGAGCCGCAGACGGCCGGAGAGGACGTAGACCCACTCGTACCCCTCGTGCGCGGCCTGCTCAAGCCGCTCGTCGCGCCGATCGGCGTCGGCGACGGGGAGGATCTGCTTGTAGGCGTGCAGCCCCCCGATATGCCGGGTCAGGGGGACCCAGGTCTTGCCGTGCCGCGTGAACGGCCGAGGGTGGATGCGCGGATCGCCGGTCGGGGGTGCGCCGACCAGTTCGTCGAGGGGAAGGCCGTACGCCTTGGCCAGCGGCAGCAGCAACTTCAGCGTCGGCTCGCGGTGGCCGGATTCCAGCCGGGAGAGCGTGCTAAGGGAGATCCCGGTCTCCTCGCCGAGCTGGGCCAGGGTGATGCCGCGCGACTTCCGCAGCGACCGCAGCCGTGGTCCGACAGCGGTCAGCACCTGGGAGAAATCGTCGTCGCTCATACGCTTATGTGCCATACCGGCAGAGACTTCTGTCAAGTCTCCGCCGATGGACGCACCGTCCTCCGCCGGTGTACGCCCCGTTCTCCGCCGATGTACGCCCCGTCGATCCGGAACGGAGCCGCGCGCGTTCGGTGAGCGGCCGGCGCGGGGCTTCAGCCGCCCCTGGCCTGCCGCGGACTTCCCCGCTTCCTCGGAGGGTCCGGCCTCCATCGCCCTCGCGGCGGGGGAGTGGGACGTACGCATCGGTGACGCCTGCGGGCGCCGGGAGGCCGGCCCGGACGGCGAGAACCCGCGCGAGCGCGGCCCGCCGAACGGGCCGAACGGGCTGGACCGGCTGGATCGGCCTACCCCTGGGCGGTGGGGCGGACGACGATGTCGCCCACATCCACGCCGTCCGGCTGCTCGATGGCGAAGGCGATGGCGCGGGCCACCGCGTCCGGCGGCAGGGCGATCTCCATCAACTTGCCGGCCTGGGACTTCACCGCCGGATCCATACGGTCCGTGAAGTCCGTACGGGCGGCGCCGGGCGAGACGACGGTCACGCGCAGACTGTCACCGGCCTCCTGGCGCAGGCCCTCGGAGATGGTGCGCACGGCGTTCTTCGTGCCGGCGTACACCGACTGGAGCGGCACGATGCGCAGCCCGGAGGTGGACACGGTGTTGACGAAGTGTCCGAAACCCTGCTCCCGGAAGACGGGGAGGGCCGCGGCGATCCCGTACAGGACCCCTTTGAGGTTGACGTCGATCATCTCCTCCCAGTCCTCGACGCGCAGGTCGTCCAGAGGGGAGATCAAGCCGACCCCGGCATTGCTGACGAGGGTGTCGAGCTTGCCGTACCGGTCGCGCGCCAGCTCGACGAGTCCGGAGAGGTCCTCCTTCCGCGTCACGTCCGTACGGACCCAGGCCGCGTCGCCGCCGGCCTTCTCGATGCGGGCGGCCAGGGCCTCAAGCCGCTCCGGGCGGCGTGCTCCCAGGACGACCTTCGCGCCGCGCTCGGCGAGCAGCAGTGCGGTCGCTTCACCGATGCCGCTGCTGGCGCCCGTGATCGCCACGACTTTGCCTTCGATTCCCGACATGATCGACAGTCCTTCCGAGGGGTGAGCGCAGGCCAGGGGGGCCCTGCCTTAAAGTGGAGGCGCCGCCACTTGGTTCAGATTAAGTGGAGGTGCCTCCACTTAGCAAGCGGGGAGACAGAGAAGGGAGCCGCTGATGGCCCGAGACGCAGGACGCCCGCTGAGGGCTGACGCGCAGCGCAACCGGGACAAGATCCTGG
This sequence comes from Streptomyces sp. NPDC044033, assembly GCF_056434425.1. Taxonomy (NCBI): domain Bacteria; kingdom Bacillati; phylum Actinomycetota; class Actinomycetes; order Kitasatosporales; family Streptomycetaceae; genus Streptomyces; species Streptomyces sp. NPDC044033. The sequence goes on from NZ_JBWKFF010000032.1 coordinate 61,669, forward strand.
CCGCCGCGGTGCGCGTCTTCACAGAGGAGGGACTCGGCGCGCACTTCGAGCGCATCGCCAAGGAAGCGGGTGTGGGAACCGGCACTCTCTACCGCAACTTCCCGACCCGGGACGCCCTCGTCGAGGCGGCCTACCGCAACGAAGTGGCCCGGCTCTGCGACGCCGTCCCCGGCCTCCTCGCGGCGATGCCGCCGCGCGAAGCACTGCGCGAGTGGATGTACCGCTTCATCGACTACGCCGCCGCCAAACTCGGCATGGCCGACGCGCTGCGGGCCGTCGTCGCCTCGGGAGCCAACCCCTACGCCGACAGCCGCGACATGATCCAGTCGGCTCTCCGGTCCCTCACGGAGGCGGGCGCCGCCGCCGGCACGATCCGGTCCGACATCCGCCCGACCGACCTGTACGCGGCCCTCGCCGGCATCGCCCTCACCTCGGCCGAACCCGAGCAGCGGGAGCAGGCCGAACGCCTCATCGGCATCACGCTGCGCGGACTGGACCCCGCACCGCCACCGCTCCCCGAAGGCTGAGGGCCGGTGCCGCCTCCCTGGTCGGACCAGCCCGCGGCGCCCGGTAGCCCTGCCGGGAACTGAGGCCGCAGCCCTGCCGGAACCGCCGCGCACCGGCCGTACGTCGGCGGGCCGCCGGCCGGTGCGCGGCGTCAGGCCCTCAACTCGGGGAGATCGGCGCAGTCGAGGCGCAGCGCGTGATCGTGAACTCGCGGCCGCGCACGTCACGGCGCTCCGACTACCTGCGGCGCGAGACCGACTCGCTGGACGCCGACTTCCTCTTGGTGCTGCGGGCGCTCGCGGCCGGACTCACCGACGCCGCGGGGGCGCGCCGCGTCGGCATGTCCGTACGGACCTACCGCAGGCGGGTCGCGGAGCTGATGTCCGCGCTGGAGGCCGACTCGCGGTTCCGGGCGGGCGTCAACGCGAGCCGCCTCGGTCTCGCGGGCGGGCTGGGGCCCTGAACAGTCGTCAGCAGGCTGAGGCCGTCAGAAGGTCCGTCAGAAGGTCGTCGGAAGGCCGGAGTCGTTAGGAGGTGTCAGGAGGCGTCGGAATCAGGCTTCCGCCCCCACGCCGAGATCATCGGGGACGTCGCCAGATCCAGGCCGCCCGCCGCGATGTTGGCGAGGTGCGTGTCGATCTCCGTCTCCGTAGCGAGGCCCTTGGCCACCAGTTGGTCGCGGACCTGCCGCACCGTGGCCGTCTCCAGGGCCGCGCAGGCCGGGCCCGTAACGGGGAAGTACGCGTCCGCCCGTACGTCGGTCAGTCCGGCCTCGCGCAGCAGGCGCGGCAGGCGGCGGCCGTAGGAGAGATCAGCGCCGCGCTCGGCGAGGAGCTCGCGGAAGCGGTGCCGGAGCTTGTTGGCCAGGCGCTGCCGCGGGCCGGACTCGTCGGGGCAGATGAGGGGCTGGAGCGCCGGGTCGGCGTCCTCCAGCAGCAGCCACCCGCCGGGCCGCAGGGCGCTCGTCATCGCGCGCAGGGCGCGGTCGCGGTCGGCGACGTGGACGAGGACCAGGCGGGCGTGGACGAGGTCGAAGGGCCCGGCCGGAGGCGCGTCGGCGGCGACGTCGTGCTGCCGGAGCTCGACCTGCGGCGCGGCTGCCGCCGCCGTCCACGACGTGTCGATGTCCGTCGCGAGGACGTACCCGGTGGCGCCCACGCGCTCGGCGAGGCCGCGCACCACCGAGGACCCGCCGGCGCCCACCTCCCAGCAGCGCCATCCCTCCGCGACCCCCAGGTCGTCGATGTGCCGGAAGGTGGAGGGGTCGAAGAGGGCGCCGAGCGCGTCGAAACGCTCGCCCGCTTCGGACTGCCGGTTGTCCAGGAGGTAGCCGTCGTCGGCACGCTGGTTCATGCCCCGATCATGCCTGGCCGCGCGGGCCCGGTAGCGGTCGTCTCCGTCGCGCGGTTCCGTAGCCGGCCCGGCTCCGGCCCGGCCCGGTTCCGGCCCGGCTCCGGCCCGTCCCGTCCGGCTCACGGCGCCGGTGGGCTCTTCGGCGAGTCGGCCGGGCTGGTCCTCGGGGACGAGGGCGGGGGAGCGGCTGGCCTTGCCGGGAAGCAACTGGCTGAGCGCCGTAATTGGCCAGGCCGGCCGACTACAGCGCTCAGCGGGGGTGCTGGGCGGAGCGGCCACCGCAGGCGAGCCGCCGCCCCGATTCCCGGTCAGCGGGCGGCGAGGAGTTCGAGCGTATCGATCACGCGGTTCGAGAAGCCCCACTCGTTGTCGTACCAGGCGACCACCTTGACGTGGCGGCCGTCGACGCGGGTGAGAGCCGAGTCGAAGATCGACGAGGCCGGGTTGCCCGTGATGTCGGACGACACGAGCGGGTCGTCCGAGTATTCGAGTACGCCCGCGAGCGGTCCCTGCGCCGCGGTGCGGTACGCCGCCAGCACGTCCTCGCGCGTCACGTCGCGAGCGACGGTCGTATTGAGTTCGACGATCGACCCTACCGGCACCGGTACGCGGATCGAGTCGCCCGACAGCTTGCCGTCGAGGTTCGGCAGCACGAGGCCGATCGCCTTGGCGGCGCCTGTCGTGGTCGGCACGATGTTGACAGCGGCCGCGCGGGCGCGGCGGGCGTCGCGGTGCGGGCCGTCCTGCAGGTTCTGCTCCTGCGTGTAGGCGTGCACCGTCGTCATGAAGCCGTGCTCGATGCCGGCGAGGCCGTCGAGCACCGCGGCCAGTGGCGCGAGCGCGTTGGTCGTGCACGAGGCGTTCGAGACGATCGTGTGCGCGGCCGGGTCGTACGCGTCGGTGTTGACCCCGAACGCGAGGGTGACATCGGCGCCGTCCGCCGGCGCGCTGATCAGTACCCTTTTCGCGCCCGCGTCGAGGTGGGCGCGGGCGGCCGTGGCCGACGTGAAACGGCCGGTCGCCTCCAGCACGATGTCGACGCCGAGCTGGGCCCACGGCAGTTGCGCCGGTTCGCGCTCGGCGAGCACGGTGATGCGGCGGCCGTCGACGACGAGGGCGTCCCCGTCGGCGGTCACCGGGCGGCCGAGCCGGCCCGCCGTCGTGTCGTAGGCGAGCAGCCGCGCGAGGGTGGCGGGCTCCGTGAGGTCGTTGACGGCGACGACCTCCAGGTCGCTGTCGCGTTCGAGCAGCGCGCGCAGCACATTGCGTCCGATGCGGCCGAATCCGTTGATGGCGATGCGAGTCATGAGTGGTGTCCCTTCGGGTTCGCCATCAGGTTCTCGCGCGGCGTCCGCCGGTGACAGCGGCGTGATCGCCATGGTCCGAAAGGATCGCGCCACATGGCGGTGACGGGCTACTGCCCCTGGGCGAAGGTGCGGCGGTACTCGCTCGGCGTGGTGTCGAGGATGCGCTGGAAGTGCAGCCGCAGATTCGTACCGGTGCCGAGGCCGACGTCGGCGGCGATCCGCTCGACACTCCGCTGCGACCGTTCGAGCAGCTCACGGGCCACGTCGATGCGGGCGCGCATGACCCACTGCATCGGCGTGTACCCGGTGTCCTCCACGAAGCGCCGCGAGAACGTGCGCGGCGACACCGCCGCGTGCCGGGCGAGCGCTTCGAGGGTGAGGGGTTCGCCGAGCCGGTGCAGCGCCCACTCCCGGGTGGCGGCGAACCGCTCGCCGAGCGACTCGGGCACGCTGCGCGGCACGTATTGCGCCTGACCGCCGCTGCGGTAGGGGGCCGCCACCAGGCGCCGCGCCGCGTGGTTCGACGCGGACACCCCCAGATCGCCGCGCAGGATGTGCAGGCACAGATCGATACCCGAGGCGGCGCCGGCCGACGTCAGCACGCTGCCCTCGTCGACGAACAGAACGTTCGCGTCGACCTGGACGAGCGGGCGCTTCGCCGCGAGCGCCCGCGTGTAATGCCAGTGCGTCGTGGCGCGCTTGCCGTCGAGCAGGCCCGTGGCGGCGAGCGCGAAGGCGCCCGTGGAGATGGCGGCGAGCCGCGCGCCCCGATGGTGGGCGGCGATCAGCGCATCGACGACGGCCTGCGGCGGGTCGTCACGGTCCGGGTGCCGGTAGCCGGGAACGAAGACGATGTCAGCCCACGCGAGCGCCTCGATGCCGTGCGCGACGTAGTACGACAGACCGTCGCCACCGGCCACGAGACCGGGCGCCGCGCCGCACATCCGCACCTCGTACGGCATGCTCGCGCGGGTCGTGAACACCTGCGCGGGAATACCGACGTCGAGAGGTTTCGCGCCGTCGAGCACGAGGACGGCGACGTGATGGAGGGGTGAGACCGGCACGGGGAAGAGGGTACGTGGGGGTGCGGGGGCGCATCGGCCCAGTTCCCCGAGGCGCGCAGGTCCGCCGGGAATCGTGTGGAGATGGGCGTGGACATCGCTTGTCGGCACCGCGCCCGCGGACCTCCCCGCAGGCGCGGACCTCCCCGCAGGCGCTGACCTGGCTGGACAGCGATCGGCCGGGGCTGCCCAAAGCCCCAGGCCGGCTACTGCTTCGAGTGACAGCTATCTCGACTATCTCGACTATCTCGACCAAGCACAGCAGGGCGCGGCCTGAGTCGTCAGGATGTACCGCTGAAGACGACGTCCTCGGTCCCGACCGTCACAGCCGTCCGCCCCGGCGCCGTCTGGTTGGTCCAGTACAGGTTCGTGTGCGCGATGACCTGGTCCGGCGGCGGCGCACCCCACGCCGTCTTGTCGCCCGTCGTGTGGGCGTCGCCGACCAGGGTCACGTCGTACCCCCTGACGAACGCGCCGTGGAGCGTCGAGCGGATGCACGCGTCGGTCTCCGCGCCGACGACGACGAGCCGCCCCGCACCGAGCCCCGACAGGACGGTTTCCAGAGTGGTGTCCTCGAAGGAGTCGCCGTAGCCCTTCCCGACGAGCGGCTCGGCGTCCTCCGGAGTGAGCTCCGGGACGATCCGCCAGTCGTCGCTCCCCCTCGTGAGCTCCTCGTCGGAGTGCTGGACCCAGACCACCGGGACCTCTTCGCGCCGCGCCCGCTCGACGAGGCCGGCGACGTTCGCGACGACCGCGTCGCGCTGGTGGGCCCCTTCGACGACGCCCTTCTGCACGTCGACGACAAGGAGCACAGTGTTCGACCGGTTCTCCAGGATGGTCATGGTCTCCCTTTGCTCATGCTGGGCTCGTATATCCACGCACGGTAGCCCCACCCACTGACAACGGGCCGGCCGGCGACGAGCGCCGCCGCCCCGGCCGCAGCACGAGGAAGTTCGGTAGGTACTGCGGCCCGAGGCAATGCCGCTGTCCTGCCCGCGGGGTGAACCCGCATACCGGCACCGACGCCAGCGCCAGGAAACCGGCCAGATCCACGGCTGGCCGACCCGGCCCGCCGTACCGCTTCTTGTGCAAACCACGCAGGTGAGCATGCGACCTCTGCCCAGCGGGCCGATCACGACGCTCGCCCGGGCCAACTCAGGCGCTCACGGGCGGACTCGGCCGCTCAGTCACAACGTCGACGCCCGCCCGAGATCCACGCCGTTGCATAACACTGCCAGTGAACGTATAGTCATGCCATCAACGAGGAGGGTTTTCCGATGGCGGTACGTGCGGCGGTGGCCGGAGCGAGTGGTTATGCGGGAGGGGAAATCCTGCGTCTGCTGCTCGGGCACCCCGAGGTCGGGGCCGCCGGGATCGGCGCGCTGACCGGGAACTCCAACGCGGGGCAGTACCTCGGAGCGCTTCAGCCGCATCTGCTGCCGCTCGCCGGACGTGAGCTGGAGCCGACCGTCACCGGCGCGCTCGCCGGGCATGACGTCGTCTTCCTCGCGCTGCCGCACGGGCAGTCCGCCGCCGTCGCCGCGGAGCTCGGCGACGACGTGCTGGTCGTCGACTGCGGCGCGGACTTCCGGCTCGCGGACGCGGGGGACTGGGAGAAGTTCTACGGCTCGCCGCACGCGGGCACCTGGCCGTACGGGCTCCCGGAGCTGCCCGGCGCGCGGGACGCGCTGCGCGGCGCCCGGCGCGTCGCCGTGCCCGGCTGCTATCCGACCGCCGTCTCGCTCGCGCTCTTCCCCGCCTACGCGGCCGGACTCGCCGAGCCCGAGGCGGTGATCGTCGCAGCCTCCGGGACCTCCGGCGCGGGCAAGGCGGCCAAGCCGCACCTGCTCGGCAGCGAGGTCATGGGCTCCATGAGCCCGTACGGCGTCGGGGGCGGACACCGCCACACCCCCGAGATGATCCAGAACCTGTCGGCCGCCGCGGGCGAGCCCGTCACCGTCTCCTTCACCCCGACCCTCGCCCCCATGCCCCGCGGCATCCTCGCCACGTGCAGCGCGAAGGCGAAGCCGGGCGTCACCGCCGAGACCGTACGGGCCGCATACGAGAAGGCGCTCCAGGACGAGCCGTTCGCGACGCTCCTGCCCGAGGGGCAGTGGCCCTCGACCGCCGCCGTGTACGGCTCCAACGCCGCGCTGATCCAGGTCGCGTACGACGCGGCGGCCGGGCGGATCGTCGTGATCAGCGCCATCGACAACCTCGCCAAGGGCACCGCCGGCGGCGCGGTGCAGAGCATGAACGTCGCCCTCGGCCTCCCCGAGGAGCTGGGGCTGACCACGGCCGGGATCGCGCCGTGAGCGCGGGCCGCGTACGGGCACGGGAGCGCGCCGTGGGCACGGGCCGAGCACGGGAGCGCTCCATCAGCACAGGCCGCATACGGACAACGGCAACACACGAGGAGATGCAGTGAGCGTCACGGCACCAAAGGGATTCACGGCGGCGGGCATCGCCGCCGGGATCAAGGAGAACGGCAACCCGGACCTGGCGCTCGTCGTCAACAAGGGCCCCCGTTCGGCGGCCGCGGGCGTCTTCACCTCCAACCGCGTCAAGGCCGCCCCCGTCCTCTGGTCCGAGCAGGTGCTCAAGGGGGGCCAGGTCTCCGCCGTCGTCCTCAACTCCGGTGGCGCCAACGCCTGCACGGGCCCGCTCGGCTTCCAGGACACCCACGCCACCGCGGAGCGGACGGCGGTGGCGCTCGGCCTGAACGCCGGCGAGATCGCCATCGCCTCCACCGGCCTCATCGGCCTCCGTCTCCCGATGGACAAGCTGCTCCCCGGCCTGGACGCGGCCGCCGCCGAGCTCTCCCAGCACGGCGGGGAGAAGGCCGCCATCGCCATCAAGACCACCGACTCCGTGCACAAGACCGCGGTCGCCGAGGGCGACGGCTGGTGCGTCGGCGGCATGGCCAAGGGCGCGGGCATGCTCGCCCCGGGCCTCGCCACCATGCTCGTCGTGCTGACCACGGACGCCGATGTGGACGCGGCGCGGCTGGACGAGGCGCTGCGCGCGGCGACCCGTACCACCTTCGACCGGGTCGACTCCGACGGCTGCATGTCCACCAACGACACCGTGCTGCTGCTCGCCTCCGGCGCGTCCGAAGCGACCCCCGGTCAGGAGGAGTTCGCCGAGGCCGTACGGGCCGTCTGCGACGACCTCGCCCGCCAGCTCATCGGCGACGCCGAGGGCGCGTCCAAGGACATCCGCATCGAGGTCGTGGGCGCCGCGAGTGAGGACGACGCCGTGGAGGTCGGGCGGTCCATCGCCCGCAACAACCTCCTCAAGTGCGCCATCCACGGCGAGGACCCCAACTGGGGCCGCGTCCTCTCCGCGATCGGCACCACCGCCGCCGCCTTCGACCCCGACGAGCTCAACGTCGCCATCAACGACGTCTGGGTCTGCAAGAAGGGATCGGTGGGCGAGGACCGCGAACTCGTCGACATGCGCTACCGGGAGGTCCGGATCACCGCCGACCTCTCCGCCGGCGCCGAGACGGCCGTCATCTGGGCCAACGACCTCACCGCCGACTACGTCCACGAGAACAGCGCGTATTCCTCATGAGCACCCGCAAACACACCGCCCTGCCCAAGGCCCGCACCCTCATCGAGGCGCTGCCCTGGCTCACCCGCCACAACGGCAAGACCGTCGTCATCAAGTTCGGCGGCAACGCCATGGTCGACGAGGAGCTGAAGGCCGCGTTCGCCCAGGACGTCGTCTTCCTGCGGCAGGCCGGGCTCAAGCCCGTCGTCGTGCACGGCGGCGGCCCGCAGATCACCGCCCAGTTCGACAAGCTCGGGCTGGTCACGGAGTTCAAGGCCGGGCTGCGCGTGACGACGCCCGAGGCGATGGACGTCGTACGGATGGTGCTGGCCGGCCAGGTGCAGCGCGAGCTGGTCGGCCTCCTCAACCGGCACGGGCCGCTCGCCGTCGGCCTGACCGGCGAGGACGCGCACACCATGAGCGCCGCCAAGCGGTACGCCGACGTGGACGGCGAGCCCGTCGACATCGGCCGGGTCGGCCGGATCACGCGGATCGACGCGGGCGCCGTCCAGGCGCTCCTGGACGACGGCCGCATCCCGGTGATCTCCTCCATCGCCCGCAGCGAGGACGACGACCACGTCTACAACGTGAACGCCGACACCGCCGCCGCCGCGCTCGCGGCGGCCCTCGGCGCCGAGACGCTCATGGTCCTCACCGACGTCGAGGGCCTGTACGCGGAGTGGCCGAGCAGCGACGACGTCATCAGCCAGCTCACCGCGCGGGAGCTGGAGAAGCTGCTGCCGGAGCTCGCCAGCGGCATGGTGCCCAAGATGGAGGGCTGCCTGTACGCGGTGCGCAACGGCGTCAACACCGCCCGGGTGATCGACGGCCGGGTGCAGCACTCGATCCTGCTGGAGATCTTCACCGACGAGGGAATCGGCACGATGGTCGTGCCCGACGAGGAGGGGACGGCATGACGGACACGACGACGGCGGGCGCGCCGGCGGACACCAACGCCGACCTGACGCGGCGCTGGCGGGGCGCCCTCATGGACAACTACGGCACGCCCCGGATACCCCTCGTACGCGGCGAGGGCGCCAAGGTCTGGGACGCCGACGGCAAGGAGTACGTCGACTTCGTCGGCGGCATCGCCGTGAACGCCCTCGGCCACGCCCACCCCGCGGTCGTACGGGCCGTGTCCGACCAGATCGCCACCCTCGGCCACGTCTCCAACCTCTTCACCGCCGAACCCCCCGTGGCGCTGGCCGAACGCCTCCTGGCGCTCTTCGGCCGCACCGGGCGCGTCTACTTCTCCAACTCCGGCGCGGAGGCCGTCGAGGCGGCCTTCAAGATCGGACGGCTTACGGGCCGTACGCACATGGTCGCCGCGGCCGGCGGGTTCCACGGCCGCACCATGGGGTCCCTCGCGCTCACCGGCCAGCCGAAGAAGCAGCAGCCGTTCCTGCCGCTGCCGGGCGACGTCACCCACGTCCCGTACGGCGATGCCGAGGCGCTGCGCGAGGCGGTCACCGCCGAGACGGCGCTCCTCGTCCTGGAACCGGTCCAGGGCGAGAACGGCGTCATCGTGCCCCCGGAGGGCTATCTGGCGGCGGCCCGCGAGATCACCCGGGCCACCGGGACGCTGCTGGTACTGGACGAGATCCAGACCGGAATAGGCCGTACCGGGCACTGGTTCGAGCACCAGGCGCAGGGCGTCGAGCCCGACATCGTCACCCTCGCCAAGGGGCTCGGCGGCGGCCTGCCGATCGGCGCGACCGTTGCCTTCGGCCCGGCCGCCGACCTGCTGACGCCGGGCCAGCACGGCTCGACGTTCGGCGGCAACCCCGTCGCGTGCGCCGCGGCGCTGGCCGTTCTCGACACGCTCGCGGCCGATGGAGCGCTCGACGGCGTCAAGCGTTCCGGCGAGCGGCTGCGTGACGGGATCACGTCGATCGGACACCCGCTGGTCGACCGGGTCCGCGGCGCCGGCCTGCTGCTGGGTATTGTCCTCACCGAGCCCCTCGCACCGCTGGTGCAGCAGGCAGCGCAGGAAGCGGGTCTCCTGGTGAACGCGGTCGCACCCGACGTGGTGCGGCTCGCCCCGCCGCTGATCATCGCCGATGATGAGGTGGAGACGCTGCTGCGGGCGCTGCCCGCCGTCCTCGACGCGGCGCACGGGACGCACACGGCCGACACGGCCAACGGGGAACGACGATCCGAGGACTGACACAACGATGACCGAGGCGCAGGAGACCGAGACGGCCCACGGCGGTCCGGCCGTACCGCAGACCCGCACCGCCCGCCACCGCCGGATCGTGGACATCCTCAACAGGCAGCCGGTGCGGTCGCAGAGTCAGCTGGCCAAGCTGCTCGCCGACGACGGCCTCTCCGTCACCCAGGCCACTCTCTCGCGCGACCTCGACGAGCTGGGAGCGGTCAAGATCCGCAACACCGGCGGCGAACTGATCTACGCGGTCCCCTCCGAAGGCGGCGACCGCACGCCCCGGGCGCCGCTCGGCGAGTCGGTGACCGAGGGACGTATGGCGCGGCTGGCCGGCGAACTGCTGATCTCGGCGGAGGCTTCCGCCAACCTCGTCGTCCTGCGCACCCCGCCCGGGGCCGCCCAGTTCTTCGCCTCGGCCATCGACCAGGCGGGGGTGCACGAGATCATCGGCACCATCGCCGGCGACGACACCCTCCTCCTCATCAGCCGCGACCCGGCCGGCGGCCAGGCCCTGGCGGACCACCTGCTGCGGCTGGCCCAGAAGGCGAGCTGACCCGGCCGACGGGCCCGAGCGCGGCGAAGGGCCCGGCGGCCGGATCGATTCCGGCTCCCGGGCCTCTTTCGCGATATCGGGACGAGGAGGAATCGAACCCGAGGCCCCCGGCGAACGCGTGTGGCCACGCGCACCCGACCCGCGGCCGTTGAAGGCGGGTTCGGAGGAATTCGGAGGAAGAGGCCGAACCGCTCGGCCAACCAGGATCAGCGGCGTTTGCGGGGAATGGTGGGGCGATGGCCCCCGAAAATGACTGGGGCCCTGCCTCACCGAAGTGAGACAAGGCCCCGACCTGGGCTGAAAGCCCTTTCGCACCGTCGGGACGACAGGATTTGAACCTGCGACCCCTTGACCCCCAGTCAAGTGCGCTACCAAGCTGCGCCACGTCCCGGTGCCCGCCCTGTCCGGGGATCTCCCCGGTCGGGCGTTCAAGAAGAAAATACCCTGTCCCGGCCGGTGAGCCGAATCGGGGGGTGTCCGCGGCGGCGCGGGGTGTCAGTAGCGGGTGATCGCCGTCGGTCCCGACGTGGTGCCGATCGCGATATGGGGGTGGGACGACGGGCGGGCCCAGGTGAGGATCGCGGCCATGGCGGGCGCGGGGACGGAGACGCAGCCGGCGGTCGGGCCGCGGCCGTTGACGTGGAGGAAGATGCCGGCGCCGCGGCCGTGGACGGGGCGGGTGTAGTTGAAGGCGATGACCAGGGCCCGGCTGTACTGGGTGGGGTAGTCGGCGAGGTGCTCGGACTCCTTCGCCGCGCAGTCGGAGGGCAGGCCCTCGACCCAGCGGTTGTAGGAGCGGGAGGCGTTGTCCTCGCACCACCAGGAGTCGGGGGTGACCTTGCGGTACGGGCTCCGGGTGCCCGCCGGGGCCGCGTCGTTGCCGAAGGCGTAGGGGAGCGCGTAGAGGCCGGTGGGCGTGGTGTCCGTGCCCTGTTCGCGGGTGCTCCCCTCGGTCAGGCCCTTGGCGCCGAACCGGGCCGGGGCGGAGCCCGCCTCGCGCCAGGCGCCGTGGTGCTTCTCCCACCAGGTGAGGGTGCCGGTGGTCGAGTCCGTACGGGCCGCCTCCGCGGTGATCAGCTGCGTACCGCCGCCGGTGTCGGCCATCCGGGACGGGAGCGGGGGCGGGGGAGCGGAGTGCGACGGGGGCGCGAGGGCCAGGGCGGCGGTCAGCGCCGCCGCGGCGGCGAGTGCTACGGCCCGGCTCTTCATGAGCCCGGCGGCAGCGGTGGCAGTGGCAAGGGCAGGCCCGGCAGGCCGTCGATGCTGGACGCGATGTGCTCCTTCTTGCGGAAGTACGCGTCCAGGGACTCGTCCGTCTCGCGCGCGAACCGCTTCGCGTGCAGTTCCCGGTCCGCGTCGAACGACATGAACGGCACGGCGTAGCCGCAGGTGTCCCGGATCAGCTCGGCGGTGACGACGACGATGGCGCGCGGGCCGTGCTGGGCCGGGTCGCTGTCGGGGAAGTGCGCCAGCAGCCCGGGCCAGCGCGGGTCGTCGCGGAAGACCGGCTCTCCCCGGCCGTGCACGCGCACGATGTTCGGCGGCCCGTCGAAGGCGCACCACATCAGGGTGATACGGCCGTTCTCGCGGAGGTGGGCGACGGTCTCGGCGTTGCTGCCCGCGAAGTCGAGGTAGGCCACGGTGCGCTCGTCGATCACGGCGAACGAGCCGCTCAGGCCCTTGGGGGAGAGATTCACCGTGCCGTCCCCGTCGAGCGGCGCGGTGGCGGTGAAGAAGATGCGCTGTGCCTCGATGAACGTGCGCAGTCGGCCCTCTATTTTTTCGTGCACCTTTCCCATGCCTCGCATTATGGGGCGAGGGGGGCGTTCCAGGGCAGGAGGCCGACGATGGCGCGTGGCACGCATGAGGTGCGAGTCCGGCGGGTGTACGAGGCGCCCGACCCGGCGGACGGCACGCGGGTGCTGGTCGACCGGCTGTGGCCGCGCGGCCTGTCGAAGGCGGCGGCGGAGCTGGACGACTGGGACAAGGACGTCGCGCCCTCGTCCGAGCTGCGGCGCTGGTACGGGCACGACCCCGCCAAGTTCGACGAGTTCGCCGAACGCTACCGCGCCGAGATGGCCGAGGAGGACGGGCGGCGGGCCGTGCGGCAGCTGTGCGAGCGCGCCGGCGCCGGCCGCCTCACGCTGCTGACCGCGACCAGGGACGTCGGCCACGGGCACGCACCGGTGCTGGCCGACGTGGTGCGCGCGGCCCGCCGGGCGCGAACCTGACGTACGGGCTCCACGCGCGGCCCCGCACCCGGGCAGCGTTGACGAATCATGCGGAGGACTGCATACTTATACCTATCAGTGCATGCACCGTAAGGAGAAACCCGTGACCGAGCGCGTCGTACTCGCCTACTCCGGCGGTCTGGACACCTCCGTCGCCATCGGCTGGATCGCCGAGGAGACGGGCGCCGAGGTCATCGCCGTCGCCGTGGATGTCGGTCAGGGCGGCGAGGACCTGGACGTCATCCGCAAGCGCGCGCTCGCCTGCGGTGCCGTCGAGGCCGAGGTCGCGGACGCGAAGGACGAGTTCGCCGACGAGTACTGCCTCCCGGCGATCAAGGCCAACGCCCTCTACATGGACCGCTATCCGCTGGTCTCGGCCCTCTCCCGGCCGGCCATCGTCAAGCACCTGGTCGCCGCGGCCCACAAGCACGGCGCCACCACCGTCGCCCACGGCTGCACCGGCAAGGGCAACGACCAGGTCCGGTTCGAGGCGGGCATCTCCTCCCTCGCCCCCGAACTCACCTGCATCGCCCCGGTCCGCGACTACGCGATGACCCGGGACAAGGCCATCGCCTTCTGCGAGGAGAAGAACCTCCCGATCGTCACCACCAAGAAGTCCCCGTACTCCATCGACCAGAACGTCTTCGGGCGGGCCGTGGAGACCGGCTTCCTGGAGGACATCTGGAACGCGCCCATCGAGGACGTGTACGAGTACACCGCGAACCCGGCCGCCCACCGCGAGGCCGACGAGGTCGTCATCTCCTTCAAGGCGGGCGTCCCGGTCGCCGTCGACGGCGAGCCCGTCTCCGTGCTCCAGGCGATCCAGCGGCTCAACGAGCGCGCCGGCGCGCAGGGCGTCGGCCGGATCGACATGGTCGAGGACCGGCTGGTCGGCATCAAGTCCCGCGAGGTGTACGAGGCCCCGGGCGCCATCGCGCTGATCACCGCCCACCAGGAGTTGGAGAACGTCACCGTCGAGCGCGAACTGGCCCGCTACAAGCGGCAGGTCGAGCAGCGCTGGGGCGAGATGGTCTACGACGGCCTGTGGTTCTCCCCGCTCAAGCGCGCCCTGGACGGCTTCATCAACGAGGCCAACCAGCATGTCACCGGCGACATTCGGATGACCTTGCACGGCGGCCGGGCCGTCGTCACCGGCCGGAGGTCGGCCGAGTCGCTGTACGACTTCGACCTGGCGACGTACGACACGGGCGACACGTTCGACCAGTCGCTGTCCAAGGGGTTCATCGAGATCTTCGGGATGTCTTCGAAGATCGCCGCCAAGCGGGACCTGGCGTAAGCGGCAGCCGGCAAGCGGTAGCTTTTCTTCACCCCGCCCCTTCCCGCAAGTCCTCAACAGCCGGACGGGCCCGCAGATCGGCCTGTCCGCAGGGCAGGGGCTCAACTCACCTTCCACGAGGAGCAGAGCAAGTGAGCAACGGCAACGGCGATGTACGGCTCTGGGGCGCCCGGTTCGCCGACGGGCCCTCGGAGGCCCTGGCCAGGCTGTCCGCCTCCGTCCACTTCGACTGGCGGCTGGCCCCGTACGACATCGCGGGCTCCCGCGCCCACGCGCGCGTCCTCGGCAAGGCCGGGCTGCTCACCGCCGACGAGCTCACGCGCATGCTCGCGGGCCTCGACCGGCTGGAGTCGGACGTGGCGGACGGCTCCTTCGTCGGCACCGTCGCCGACGAAGACGTGCACACCGCCCTGGAACGGGGCCTCCTGGAGCGCCTCGGCCCCGACCTCGGCGGCAAGCTGCGGGCCGGCCGCTCGCGCAACGACCAGGTGGCGACCCTCTTCAAGATGTACCTGCGCGACCACGCGCGGATCATCGGCGGCCTGATCGCCGACCTCCAGGACGCGCTGGTCGGCCTCGCCGAGGCGCACCCGGACGTCGCCATGCCGGGCCGTACGCACCTCCAGCATGCCCAGCCGGTCCTCTTCGCCCACCACGTCCTGGCCCATGTCCAGGCCCTCTCCCGCGACGCGGAGCGGCTGCGGCAGTGGGACGAGCGGACGGCGGTCTCCCCGTACGGATCGGGCGCGCTCGCCGGGTCCTCCCTCGGCCTCGACCCGGAGGCGGTCGCGGCGGACCTCGGGTTCGAGCACGGCAGCGCGGCCAACTCCATCGACGGCACGGCGGCCCGGGACTTCGCCGCCGAGTTCGCCTTCATCACCGCGATGATCGGCGTCAACCTCTCCCGCGCCGCGGAGGAGGTCATCATCTGGAACACGAAGGAGTTCTCCTTCGTCACCCTGCACGACGCCTTCTCCACCGGTTCCTCGATCATGCCGCAGAAGAAGAACCCGGACATCGCGGAGCTGGCGCGCGGCAAGTCCGGCCGGCTGATCGGCAACCTCACGGGGCTGATGGCGACGTTGAAGGCGCTCCCGCTCGCGTACAACCGCGACCTTCAGGAGGACAAGGAGCCGGTCTTCGACTCCTGCGACCAACTGGAGGTGCTGCTGCCCGCGTTCACCGGCATGATGGCCACGCTCACCGTCCACCGCGAGCGCATGGCGGAGCTGGCCCCGGCCGGCTTCTCGCTCGCCACCGACATCGCCGAGTGGCTGGTCAAGCAGGGTGTGCCGTTCCGGGTCGCGCACGAGGTCGCGGGGGAGTGCGTCAAGGAGTGCGAGGCGCACGGCATCGAGCTCGACCAGCTCACGGACGAGCAGTTCGCGAAGATCTCGCCGCATCTGACCCCGGAGGTCCGCACGGTCCTCGACGTGCCCGGCGCGCTCGCCTCCCGGGACAGCCGCGGCGGCACCGCGCCGTCGGCGGTGGCCGCGCAGCTCACCGAGGTCAAGGCCGACCTGGCCGGGCAGCGGGCCTGGGCGGACGCCAAGGGCTGAGCGCGAGAAGCCCCGCACGGGCCGAGGGCCGAGCGGGGCGGCAGCGGGGGGGGGGGGGGGGGGCCCCCCGTCCGCCCCCGGTTCCAGGGAAAAAGCCACAAAAAAAAAAAACACGGCCCCGGGGGAAGACCACCGCGTTTTGGCGGCCCTCGCAAAACCCCCCCCCCTCCTTCCCCC
>NZ_JBWKFF010000033.1:0-9931 GCF_056434425.1 Streptomyces sp. NPDC044033
CCTTCTTCCCCATCCCCCCCCCCTTTCGCGGCTCCCGCTTCTTCCCCCCCCCCCCCCCCCCCCCCCCCCCCCCCCCGCCACGGGCCGCACCGGTTCAACAGTGCGGCCAGTCAACAACTCCGCAATGAGTCAACAACTCTGCGCAGAGTCGACAACGGGGAACTGCATTCATGAACGGAACGCCGATGATGCGCTTCGGTGAAGTGCTCGTCGTATTCGAAGGACCCGACCGGATCAGCTGGCGCGCGATGGAGCGCGGGGAGTGGGCGCCCGACGGGATCTGGCCGGGACAGACGATCCGCGCACTCCTGGCCGAGCATGTCGACAGCGGTTCGCCGCTGCTCGTCGTCCTGGACGAGGCGCGCGACACCGTGCCCGTACTGCGCGAGGAATGGGAACGCGCGCCGTACCCCGTACGAGCCGCGCTGGCCGGCGCCCACCTGGTCGCCCGGACCGAAGCGGCCGGGGCCCGGACGGCCCGGACCGCGGAGCAGTCCAAGGCCGAAAGGGCGACCCCCTGCGGGGAGTTCGCCCGGTGCGCGGAGCACGGCGAGATCATCGAGGTGCGGGTGCCGTTCCTCGACTGGCTGCCGGAGACCGTACGGGCCCGCGCCGCCGCATTCCTGGCGGACAGCGACGAGACGCTCGCCCGCACACCGACCGCGCTGCTGCCGCCGCTGCTCCTGGAGGACGACCGCCCGCACCGTCAACACGACGCGCCCCACGTGCGGTTCGCCATCCGGCTGCTTCCCGGAGCGCTCACCTCGGTGCGGCTCTCGGCTGCCGTCCGCCACATCTTCGGACGCAGGACCGCCCAGTGCGAGGGGACCGCGGCTCGCTACGGCGGTACGGCGGTGGCCTGCTGATGAACGATCACGAGCGGACCGCCGCCGACGGCGCCTTCGCGCTGCTGAGCCGCGACGAACTCGGCGTGGCCATCGCCACCATGGCCTTCGCCGGACTGGCCCGTACCCGGCCCGCCCCGGACGGCGGGCCCCAGCCGGGCGGCGCCGAACCCGAGGGGGGCGACCTCTGATGCCGCGCTCCGTGCTCGTCACCGGCGGCAACCGCGGCATCGGGCTCGCCGTGGCGCGCGCCCTGCGGGACGACGGCGACAGCGTCGCCGTCACCCACCGCGGCGACGCGCCGCCCGAGGGCCTGTTCGGCGTACGGGCCGAGATGACCGACCCGGACAGCGTGGACGCGGCCTTCACCGAGGTGGAGGCCGCGCAGGGCCCCGTGGAGGTGCTCGTCGCCAACGCGGGCATCACCCGGGACATGCCCTTCCTGCGGATGGCCGAGCAGGACTTCCTCGACGTCGTCGACACCAACCTCGGCGGCGCGTACCGCGTCGTGCGGCGCGCGGCCCGCTCCATGGTCCGCGCCCGCTGGGGCCGCATCGTCCTCATCTCGTCGATGGTCTACGCCTACGGCGCGCCCGGCCAGGCCAACTACGGCGCGTCCAAGGCCGGCCTGCTCGGCCTCGCCCGCTCCCTGGCCTGGGAACTGGGCCCCCGCAACATCACCGTCAACCTCGTCGCCCCCGGCCTGATCGACACCCAGATGGGCCGGAGCGTCACCGACCGCCGCCGCACCGAACTGGCCCGCATCACCCCGCTCGGCCACCCCGGGACCACCGACGACGTGGCCGCGGCCGTGCGCTATCTGACGGGGGAGTCCGGGCGCTATGTGACCGGGGCGGTGCTGCCGGTCAGCGGCGGGCTGGGGCTCGGCGGATGACGCGGACACGAGAAGGCAGGGCACGAGAAGACAGGACAGGAGAGGACATGACCGACCGAGCCGACCGCACCATCCACCTCGCGATCTCCGGCACGTACTCCAGCGGCAAGAGCACCACCACCGAGGCGGTCTCCGTCGCCACCGGCATCCCCCGCACCCACGCCATGACCGCCCGGCAGATCCTGATGGACGTCGCGCCCGGCAAGCAGCTGGAGGAGCTGTCGGCGGCGGAGCTGATGGCGCTCGGTCTGCGGCGCTTCGAGGAGCGGGTGCACAACGAGGCGACGTCCGGCTCCTTCGTCTCGGACGGCTCGGTGATCCACGAGTGGGTCTACGGGGAGGCGCGGATGCGCGTCGGCGTCAACCCCGGCGCGAACCTCCTGCTGCGGTCGGTCAAGACCGTCGCGGGGCTGCCGGTCAAGCGCTTCTACCGGCAGTACACGCAGGCGTACGGGCAGATCGCCAAGGCCCGCGCCAAACGGATCTACGACGCCTACGTCCACCTGCCCGTCGAATTCGAGATGAAGGCCGACGGGCACCGGCCGGTCTCCGAGCACTTCCGCAAGGTCTCCGACGACCTGCTCATCGAGACCCTTGAGGAAATGGAGATCCCCCACCACATCGTCGGCGGCACGGTGCGCGAACGCGTCGAGCGGATCATCGAGCTCTTCGGGCTGCCCCAGGTGATGCCGCTCGACGACGCCATCGCCATCGCCGAGGAGCGGGTGCGCGCGGCCATCGAGGTGATCGAGAACGACGCCCGGTACCACGACGCCCAGCGCGCCAAGTCCTGGCGCAGGCGGGTGGCCTTCGCGATGCGCTACTGACGGCCGCGGCGGGCCCGGCCAGGCGGCACAGGGCACGAACGTTAAGATCGGCGCGCCGACCGTACAGCGCCGACCAGCGGAGACGACCCGATGACCGACCCGGCAGGCCCGCCACCGGCGCACCCGTACGGCGACCGCGCCGCGCACGATCCGTACGTACGCGTCCGCGGCGCCCGCGAACACAACCTGCGGGCCGTGGACGTCGACATCCCGCGCGACGCGCTCGTCGTCTTCACCGGGGTCTCCGGCTCCGGCAAGAGCTCGCTGGCCTTCGGCACCGTGTACGCGGAGGCCCAGCGCCGCTACTTCGAGTCCGTCGCCCCGTACGCGCGCCGGCTCATCCACCAGGTCGGCGCGCCCAAGGTCGAGGAGATCTCCGGGCTGCCGCCGGCCGTCGCCCTGGAACAGCGCCGCTCCGCGCCCACCTCCCGATCCTCCGTCGGCACCGTCACCACCCTCTCCAACTCGCTGCGGATGCTCTACTCCCGCGCGGGCGACTACCCCGCCGGCGCGCGGCGGCTCGACTCGGACGCCTTCTCGCCCAACACCGCCGCCGGGGCCTGCCCCGAGTGCCACGGCCTCGGCCGCGTCCACCGGGTCACCGAGGACTCCCTCGTGCCCGACCGGAACCTCTCCATCCGCGAGGGCGCCGTCGCCGCGTGGCCCGGCGCCTGGCAGGGCAAGAACCTGCGGGACATCCTCGCCGCCCTCGGCCACGACCTCGACCGCCCCTGGCGCGAGCTGCCGAAGGCCGACCGGGACTGGATCCTGTTCACCGACGAACAGCCCGTCGTCACCGTCCACCCGGTGCGCGACGCGGGCCGCATCCAGCGCCCGTACCAGGGGACGTACATGAGCGCCCGGCGCTATGTGCTGCACACCTTCGCCGACTCCAAGAGCAGCACGCTCCGGGCGCGCGTCCAGCGGTACCTGGTCAGCGGCGCGTGCCCGGCCTGCCGGGGCCGGCGGCTGCGGCCCGAGGCGCTTGAGGTCACCTTCGCGGGGCGCGACATCGCCGTTCTCGCGGCCCTGCCGCTGAGCGCGCTGGGCGACCTGCTGCGGCCCGCCGCCGCCAAGGCCGACGAGAGCCCGGCCGCGCTGCTCGCGGCGGACCTCGTCGCCCGCGTCGACGTGCTCACCGAACTCGGCCTCGGCTATCTGAGCACGGACCGGCCCACCCCCACCCTGTCCGCCGGCGAACTCCAGCGGCTGCGGCTCGCCACCCAGCTGCGCTCCGGGCTCTTCGGCGTCGTGTACGTGCTCGACGAGCCCTCCGCCGGGCTGCACCCCGCCGACAGCGCGGCCCTGCTCACCGTCCTGGACCGGCTCAAGGCCGCCGGGAACTCCCTCTTCGTCGTCGAGCACCACATGGACGTCGTGCGCCGCGCCGACTGGATCGTGGACGTGGGGCCGCACGCCGGGGAACACGGCGGCCAGGTGCTCTACAGCGGCCCCGTCGCCGGACTCGCCGACGTCGCCGCGTCGGCGACCCGCCGCTTCGTCTTCCCGGACCCCGCGGCGCCGGCCGCCGAGCCCGCCCGCCGCACCCCCTCGGGCACGGTGCGGCTGCACGGCGTCACCCGGCACAACCTGCGCGACCTCGACGCCGACATCCCGCTGGGCGTCTTCACCGCCGTCACCGGGGTTTCCGGCTCCGGCAAGTCGACGCTGATCAGCCAGGTGCTCGCGGACGCCGTCGCCGAACACCTGGGCGGTGACAGCACGGACGCCGCTGATGCCGCTGCTACGGGCGAGGAGCCGGCCGCCGTAGCCGACGGGCCGTACGAGGTGCGGGCCAAGGGGCTGGAGGCCGTCGACCGGCTGGTCCGCGTGGACCAGAAGCCCATCGGGCGCACCCCGCGCTCCAACCTCGCCACCTACACCGGGCTCTTCGACGCTGTGCGGAAGGTGTTCGCCGCGACCGACGAGGCCCGCGCCCGCGGCTACACCGCCGGCCGGTTCTCCTTCAACGTGCCCGCCGGGCGCTGCGGGACCTGCCAGGGCGAGGGCTTCGTCGCCGTGGCACTCCTCTTCCTGCCCGGCACCTACGCCCCCTGCGCCGCCTGCCACGGCGCGCGCTACAACCCGCAGACGCTGGAGATCACCTACCGGGGGGCCACCATCGCCGACGTGCTCGGCATGACGGTCGACGCGGCGGCAGCCTTCCTCTCCGACGTGCCCGCCGCGCGGCGCGGCCTCGCCACCCTGCGGGACGTGGGCCTGGGCTATCTGCGGCTCGGCCAGCCGGCCACCGAACTGTCCGGCGGCGAGGCCCAGCGCATCAAGCTCGCCACCGAACTCCAGCGCACGCACCGCGGTCACACCCTGTACGTGCTCGACGAGCCCACCGCCGGGCTGCACCCGGCCGACACCGAGCTGCTCCTGCGCCAGCTGCACGGGCTCGTGGACGCGGGCAACTCCGTCGTGGTCGTGGAGCACGACATGGCCGTCGTCGCCGGGGCCGACCGGGTCATCGACATGGGGCCGGGCGGCGGCGCGGCGGGCGGCAGGGTCGTCGCGGCCGGCACGCCGGAGGAAGTCGCCCATGCGGAAGAGAGCCTGACGGCGCGGTACCTGCGGGCGGCGCTGGCCGAATCCGGGGCGAACGGCTGACGGCCATCCGGGTGGGCAGCCGGGTGGGCAGGCCGGTGGGCGGCCGGGTGGGCAGCCGCCACCGCCGCACCGGTACGCACGTCCGTACGCGCCCTACCGGCGCCCCCACGGGTCACTTAGGCTGCTGTGCGGTCGGCGGCGACGCCCGCCGAGGCGCCGGTCGGCGCCCCTCCCGGCGCCGGGTACCCCGTCGCCGTGCTCAGACCGGGACGGCGGGGCCGGAAGGGGCGGCCCCTCTCCCCGGTACGGAGTCCCGCAAGGCGACGGTGCACCTCCTCCTTGATCCTGGTGACCTGTCGTGTCCGTGATCCGCTCGGCGCCGTGAGCCCGTCGCGGCGCCGACGGGCCGTCAGCGGCGGGCGCACGCCGCCAGCCGCCACAGTGGGGAGACCGCGCATGTCCAGCAGATCGCACAGACCCGCCGCCTCCGGCCTCGACCGGCGTACGTTCCTCGCCGCCGCGACCGCCGCCGCGGGGGCCGTCACCATCGGGGGCCTCGGCACCGCGAGCGGCGCGGCCGCCGCCGGGCCCACCGGCCACGGCACGACCCTCGCCTCCGTCGCCGCGCCCCGAGGCACCGGCGGCTACCGGCGGCTCGGCGAGGGCCCCGGCTGGCCCCGGCTCCTGCGCTCCGAGCTGGCCGGCACCAAGCGGGGCCGTACCGAGCGGCGCACCACGCTCGCCTCCTTCGTGCAGTTCACCGACATCCACCTCACCGATGTGCAGCACCCGCTGCGCTACGAGTTCTTCCGGGCCGGCGGCCCCGGGGCCTGGCGGCCGCACGAGGCGCTCACTCTGCCCGGCGTGGTCTCCCTCGTCGAGCGCGTCAACGCGCTGCGCCGCGGCCCGGAGACCGGGGAGCCGTTCTCCTTCGTCATCACCACCGGGGACAACGGCGACGAGAACGCGCGGATCGAGGTGGAGTGGTTCCTGACCGCCCTGAGCGGCGGCCGGCTGAACCCCAACACCGGCGACCCGGACCGGTACGAAGGCGTGCAGGACAGCGGCCTGCCGCTCTACTGGCACCCCGAGCGGAGCCTGCGCGACCAGGACAAGGCGGTCGGCTACCCGCGCATCGACGGCTATCTGGACGCCGCCATGCGCCGGTTGAGCAGCCCGGGGCTGAACATCCCCTGGTACTCCACCTTCGGCAACCACGACCTGCTCTCCGGAGGCTGCTACCCGGCCGCCGGTACCTGGATCGAGGATGTCTGCGTCGGGTCGAAGAAGCTTCAGATCATCCCCGCCGAACAGGCCAAATGGCTGATGGACGGCGAGGCGAAGGGGGTCGACCCCAAGGGCGACCGGATCAAGGCGGTGCTGCGCGAACACCGCGCGGAGATGCGCACGGTCACCCCCGACGACCGCCGGGTGCCGCTGACGGCCCGTCAGTACGCGGCCGCGCACCTCGAACCCCGCCACCGCGGCCCCGGGCCCCTCGGCCACGGCTACACCCACGAGAACCTCGACTCCGGCGACCTCTACTACACCTTCCGCGTCTCCGACCGCGTCATCGGCGTCAGCCTGGACTCGACGGACCCCGGCGGCCACTACCAGGGATCGCTGGGAACCTCGCAACTCCGCTGGCTGGAGCGGGTGCTGAAGCGGCATCAGGACGAGTACGCGCTGGTCTTCAGCCACCACGCGAGCTGGAGCATGGACAACCTCACCCCCGACCCCACCCACCCGGGCGAGCAGCGGCACGGCGGCGACGAGCTGATCGCGGTCCTCCAGCGCCACAGCAATGTGCTGGCCTGGATCAACGGCCACAGCCACCGCAACCGGATCAGGCCGCGCGGCACCTTCTGGGAGATCTGCACCGCCTCGCACGTGGACTACCCGCAGCTGGCACGCGCCATCGAGGTCACGGACAACCGGGACGGCACCCTCTCCCTCTTCACCACCCTGATCGAGTCCGCCGCCCCCTACCGCACCGACTTCGAGGACCTCTCCCGGACCGGCCTCGCCTCCCTCTACCGGGAGCTGGGCTCCAACGCCCCGGGCGCCGACGCCACCCTCGCGGGCGACCCCACCGACCGCAACACCGAACTGCTGCTGCCCCGGCGCTGAGAACCGCCGCCCGCCCCTGGCCACGGCATGCCTGACTGCCCGTCATGGTCGGGTCGGGCCAGGGGGATCGGGATTCCGGACGGCGGTTCAGCCCGCCTCCTCCGGCGCGGGGGCGGGCCGGCCCTCGCAGGCGTCGACCATCTCCCGCCAGTTGCGGATGAAGTCGCGGCGGGCCGCGGGGGTGAGCAGGCCGAGCGCTTGGCGCAGCGGCTCCGTGCGGACGCGGGCGAAGCGCTCGACCAGTGGGCGGTGCCGCTCCTCGACGCTGACGATCGTCCGCCGCCGGTCGTGCTCGTCCTCCGCGCGGCGCACGAGCGCGCCGCGGTGGAGTTCGTTGACGAGCTGGCTGGTGGTGGTCGCGCCGAGAGCCATCCGCTCGGCCAGCTCGCCGACGGACGCGGGGCCGTCCATCGCGAGCGAGATGAGCGGTGTCAGATGCCGGTTGGAGAGCCCGGAGCCCGAGAGGAGGGCGCGCAGTTCCTCGGGCACGTCCTCGTCCGGGTCGCGCACGTGCCGCAGGAACCGGGCCATCAGGCGCATCAGCGCCTTCAGATCGTCATCGACGGTCGGCGCGTTCGCGGCCGGGCTGCTGTCGGCGGGACGATCGTCGGAGGTCAACTGGTATGACATGGCGTGAAGTTCAACATGTTCGATGACACATCGCAAAGTGATGCAAGAGTCAACTGAATCTGTCCCCGGCGCACCCCCGCGGACGCTCGTCGCCTTCGGCGCGGCCGATAGCCGACAGTGCGCCGACGAACACCGCGGCAGCCCCTTGACATACCGCCGTCACCACGCGCCATGCTCGTGCGCGGACCGCGCGAGCAGCACGTGACCTGGCATTACCGGCATGACGACATGAGGGGGACGCCCGTCCATGACCCGCGCACTGATCATCGGCGGCGGAGTCGCCGGCCCCGTGGCCGCACTGGCGCTGCGCAAGGCAGGCATCGACTCCACGGTGTACGAGGCGTACCCGCGAGGCGCCGACGACGTGGGGGCATTCCTCATGCTCTTCGGCAACGGACTCGCGGCACTGCGCAGCGCCGACGCCCTCGCGCCCGTACACGAGCGCTCCTTTCCGGCCGAAAGCGTCGAGTTCTACAGCCGGACCGGCGAACAGCTCGGCAAGCGCCCCCTCAGGGGCTCCGGGGAGGACGGGCTCACCCCGCGCACCATGGACAGGGCCGACCTGCACCGCGCCCTGCACGAGGAGGCGGCGCGGCAGTCCATAGCCATCGAGTACGGCAAGCGCCTCGTGGACGCCGCCCCGGCCCCGGGCGGCGGCGTCGTGGCGGCCTTCGACGACGGCAGCCGGGCCGAGGGCGACCTGCTCATCGGCGCCGACGGACTCCACTCCCGCACCCGGACGCTGCTGGACGAGGCCGGGCCCCGCCCCCGGCACGCGGGCCAGAGCACCGTCTGCGGCCGGATACCGCACAACCCCGAGGCCGCGCCGCCCGGCACGTACCGCATGATTTTCGGGGACCGGGCGTTCTTCGGCTGCACCACCGCGCCCGACGGCCCCACCTACTGGTTCGCCAACATCCCCGGCGAGGAGCTCGCGCGCGACGAACTGGCCGCGATCACCCCCGCCCAGTGGCGGCAGCGGGTCGCCGACGTCTTCGCCGGCGACAGTACGCCCGCCGCCGGCATCGTCTCCGCCACCGGCACGGAGATCGTCGCCCGCAACACCTACGACATCCCCTCCACCCCCGTATGGCACGACTCCTCCATGGTCATCATCGGCGACGCCGCCCACGCCACCGCGCCCAACGCCGCGCAGGGCGCCTCCCTGGCCATCGAGGACGCCGTCGTCCTCGCCCAGTGCCTGCGCGATCTGCCGGACCCCCCGCAGGCGTTCGCCGCCTACGAACGGCTGCGCCGCGAGCGCGTCGAGCGGGTCGTGGCCATCAGCGGACGCCTCGCCGCCCGGGACCCGGACGCCTCCTCGTCGCGCACCCGCGACGCGCGCACCGCGCGGGCCCTCGACCGCGACGAGGGCCAAGGCGACACCGACTGGCTCGTCGGCTATCGCATCGACTGGGACGAGAAGACCGGCTGAGCCGGGAGAGCGCCGAGTTGCCGCGCGTGGGCGCTGCGGCACACTGGTGCTCATGCCGGAGCTCCCGGAAATCGAAGCCCTTGCCGGATACCTCGCCGACCACCTGACCGGCCGTACGGTCGCCACGGTGCTCCCGCTCGCGGTGAGCGTCCTCAAGACGTACGATCCGCCGCTCGGCGCCCTGGAAGGGCGGACGGTCACCGGCGTACGCCGCCGGGGCAAGTTCCTGGACCTCGCCGCGGACGGCGGGGCGGAGGGGCCGGCCGTGCACCTGGTGATCCACCTGGCCCGCGCGGGCTGGCTCCGCTGGCGCGAGGAGTTCCCCGCCGCACCGCCCCGGCCCGGCAAGGGGCCGCTCGCCCTGCGGCTGCGCCTGGCCGGGCCGGACGGAGCGCCGGGCGCGGGCTTCGACCTCACCGAGGCGGGCACCCAGAAGCGGCTCGCCGTGTACTGCGTCCGCGAGCCCTCCGACGTGCCGGGCGTCGCTCGGCTGGGCCCGGACCCGCTCGACGCGGACTTCACCGCCGAGGGGGGGGGGGGGGGGGGGGGGGGGGGGGAGGGGGGGGGGGGAGGGGGGGGGGGGGGGGGGGGGGGGGGGGGGGGGGGGGGGGGGACG
>NZ_JBWKFF010000033.1:9938-57364 GCF_056434425.1 Streptomyces sp. NPDC044033
CGGGGTGGGTTTGTTTGCAACAACTTTGCTTTCGGCAACCCCCAGCGAAGGGGACCATGTGGGGCTGTGTGGGAAGGGGGGGGGGGGGGGGGGGGCCGCGGGGGGGGGGCCCCCCCCCCCCCCCCCCCCCCCCCACGCCGGCAGCTCAAGGGCGTGCTGCGCGACCAGAGCGTCCTCGCGGGCATCGGCAACGCCTACTCGGACGAGATCCTGCACGCGGCCCGGATGTCGCCCTTCAAACTGGCCGCGAGCCTCACCGACGACGAGGCGCGGGAGCTGTACACGACAGTCGTCGACACCCTCGGCCGGGCGGTCGAGCAGGCCCGGGGCCTCGCGGCGGGCGACGTGAAGGCCGGGAAGCGGGCGGGGATGCGGGTGCACGGCCGGACCGGGCAGCCCTGCCCGGTCTGCGGGGACACGGTGCGCGAGGTCTCCTACCGCGATTCCTCGCTCCAGTACTGCCCGACCTGCCAGACCGGCGGGAAGTCGCTCGCGGACCGGCGGCTCTCCCGGCTGCTCAAATAGCCCGCTGCCCGGCCGAGTCCCGCCCGCCCCGCTGCCGCGGCCGCCCCCCGTTCGGCCCGTTCGGCAGGCCGCCGCCCGGCCGCGCCCTCGCGTCCGCAGCCGCTACCCAGCCGCGCCCTCGCGTCCGCAGCCGCTACCCGGCCGCCTCCCGCTCCCGCTCCCGCGCCTCCGCCTTGGCCAGCTCGGACCGCTTGTAGGAGTAGCCGAAGTAGACCACCAGGCCGATCAGGAACCACACCGCGAAGCGCACCCACGTCTGCCACGCGAGATAGGTGATCAGCCACAGCGACGCGGCCACCCCGATCGCCGGGACCACCGGCATCCCCGGGCAGCGGAACGTGCGCGCCAGCTCCGGCCGCTTGTAGCGCAGCAGGATCACCGAGGCGCAGACCACCGCGAAGGCCAGCAGGATGCCGATGTTGGTCAGCTCCGCCGCCTCGCCGATCGGCAGGAACCCGGCGATCGCCGCCGACGCGAAGCCGACGATCCAGGTCACCCGCGTCGGAACGTGCCGCGTCGGGTGCGTCTTCGCGAACCACTTCGGCAGCAGCCCGTCCCGGCTCATCGAGAACCAGACCCGCGTCACTCCGAGCATGAACGTGAACATCACCGTGAGGATGCCGATGATCGCCCCGACCGCGATGACATCCGCGAGCCCGCCCAGCCCCACCGACTTGAAGGCCGTGGAGAAGCCGCTCGCCTTGTCGATGTCCTTGTAGTCCTGCATCCCCGTCAGCACCAGGCAGGCCAGCACGTACAGCACCATCGAGATCGCCAGCGAGTACAGGATCGCCTTCGGCATATGGCGCTGCGCGTCCTTGGACTCCTCGGCCGCCGTGGACATCGCGTCATAGCCGAACACCGCGAAGAAGACCGTCGCCGCGCCCGTGAACGCCCCGCTGACGCCGAAGGGGAAGAACGGTTCGTAATTGCCGGTCTTGATATGGAAGAAGCCCACCGCGATGACCACGAGCACCACCAGGACCTTCAGCCCGACGACGATCGTCTCGAAGCGGGCCGCGTTCTTGATGCCGAGCGTCAGCAGATAGGCGATCAGCAGGCACAGCAACGCCGCGAAGAGATCGACCCGGTGCCCGCCCCCGGTGCCGGGGGCGCCCAGCATCCAGTGCGGCAGCCCGGCGTCCATCTCCCCGAGCAGGAAGTTGATGTACCCGGAGATGCCGATCGCCACGACCGCGACGATCGCCGTGTACTCCAGCAGCAGGTCCCAGCCGATGAACCAGCCCGCCAGCTCGCCGAGCACCGCGTAGCCGTAGGTGTAGGCGGACCCCGCCTTCGGGATGAGCCCCGCGAACTCCGCGTACGAGAACGCCGCTGCCGCGCTCGCCACCCCCGCGATCAGGAACGACACGAGTACGGCGGGGCCCGCCTTGCCGTTCGCGATCGTGCCCGCCAGGCTGAAGATGCCGGCGCCGATGATGCCGCCGACACCGATCGCGGTCAGTTGCCAGAGCCCGAGCGAGCGCTTGAGCCGCTCGCCCGCCGCGCCGTCGTCGAGCTGTTCGATCGGTTTGCGGCGCAATACGCCCTGTCCCATCCGGAGCCCGGCCATGATGTGTCCTCTCCGTGGAAGCTGACGGCCGGTCATCATGGCCGAGCCCGGGCGAGGGGGGAAGACGCCGCACCGCGCCGCGTGCGGTCAGTTCACCGCGGGCGGGGCGGCCGACGCCGAGGTTCCCCAGTCCGAGGGCGCGGAGCCGACGCCGAAGGACAGCGACCGTCCGCGCCGGATGTCCTCGGTACGCACGTACGTCTTGCCGTACGACGAGCCGTCGAGGCGCACCGACCGGATGTACCGGTCGTGGTCGGAGGTGCCCGGCGCGGTGATGGTGAACCGGCCGTGCGGGTACCAGCGGCGGTCCAGGCGCAGCTCGACGCGGTCGAAGACCGGCGTGGACAGCCCCCAGGTGTCGGCGCCGGGCTGCACCGGATAGACGCCGATGGCGGAGAGCACCATCCACGCGGACATGGTGCCCAGATCGTCGTTGCCGGTCATGCCGCTCGGCGAATCGGTGAAGAGGGTGAGCGCCGCGTGCACGACGTCGGTGGTCTGCCACGGCCGGCCGGTGGAGAGGTAGGTGTACGGGGCGATGGTGTCGGGTTCGTTCTGCGGGTTGTACTTGTCGGCGTTGTAGTAGTCGTACGGGCCGTTGACCCACACCTTGCGCGCCGTCCCCGCCGGGTCCTCGATCAGCTTGTCGTAGGCGAAGAAGGAGTCGAGGCGCTTGTTGGCCGCGTCCTTGCCGCCGATCAGGGACACCATGCCGGACAGGTCCTGCGGGACCAGCCACTGGTACTGCCACGCGGTGCCCTCGTGGAAGCCGACGCTCTTCGCCGGGTCGGCGGGGCCGGTGAACGCGCCGTTCGCGTCGCGCGCCCGGAAGAAGCCGGTGCCGGGGTCGAAGATGTTGCGGTAGTTCTGGGCGCGCCGCGCGTAGCGGGCGGCGTCCGCCGGGTGCCCGAGGTCGCGGGCCATCCGGGCGAGCATCGCATCCGACAGCGCGTATTCGAGGGTCGCCGACGCGCCGTGGTCGAAGTCGGAGTCGCCGGGCTTCTTGTGCTGCCAGTCGGCGAGGTAGGGGGCGTAACCGTCCTTGATGTACTGGGCGTTGGCCTCCCGGCCGACGGCGGGGGAGCCGGCCGGCGGCACCCCGTCGGCGTTCTTCTTGAGCGCCCGGTACGCCTCCTCCTCATGCCCCTTCAGCAGCCCCTGCTGATAGGCGTTGGTGAGGTAGGGCGTCACCGGGTCGCCGGTCATGATGTTGGTCTCGACCGTGCCGTACCCCCACTTGGGCAGCCATCCGCTGTCCGCGTCGACGCGCAGCACGGACAGCGCCATGTCCCGTGCCTCGCGCGGCGCTAGGAGCCCCAGCAACTGCGCCTGGGTGCGGTAGGTGTCCCACAGGGACCAGTTCTGGTAGTAGGTGAACCCCTTGGCGCGGTGGATCCTCTGGTCCCAGCCGGTGTAGCGGCCGTCCACGTCGCTGCCGAGGTTGGGCGCGAGGAAGGACCGGTAGAGGGAGGAGTAGAAGGTGCGCCGCAGCGCCTCGCCGCCGTCCTGGGTCCGTACGCCGCCGAGCCGCCGCTCCCAGGCCGCGTCCGCCGCGCGGGCCGTACGGTCGAAGCCGCCGCTCTCGGCGCGCAGATTGCGCCGGGCGCCGGCCGCGTCCACGTAGCTGATGGCGGTGGTGGCCTCCACGCTCCGGTCGCGGGTGGCGTCGAAGCGGAGCCACGCGCCGTTGCGCCCGGTGCCGGTGGAGGATCTCGAACCGGTGGTGACGGTGCCGTCCCGCCAGGTGCCGTAGGCGGTGAAGGGCCGGTCGAAGCGGGTGACGGTGTGCAGGGTGTACGGCTTGGTGCCCTGGCAGAAGCCGTGTCCGGTGATGGTGGTGCGCACGGTGCGCGCGTCGAGGATCTCGACGGTGGTGGAGTCCGTCTTGTGCAGCGACTGCCCGGCGTTGAGCAGGACGTTGGCCTTGTCGGTGGCGGGGAAGGTGTAGCGCTGGTGGCCGGTGCGCCGGCCGGCGGCGAGTTCGGCGGTGATGCCGCCGTAGGACTTCAGGCCGACCCGGTAGTAGCCAGGGCGCGCCGTCTCGTCGTCATGGCTGAAATCGGCGGCGTAGCGGGCGTAGTCGGTCTCGGTCACCTCGCCGGTGGTGGGCAGCGTCGGCAGGTCGCCGCCGAGGCCGCAGCCGACGCCGGACAGATGGACGGCGCTGAAGCCGCGGATGCGGGTGTCCTTGTAGTCGTAGCCCGTGTTGTGCCCGGTGTCGGGGGAGAGCTGCACCATGCCGAACGGCACGGAGGCGCCCGGGTAGGTGTTCCCCTCGTTCTGCGTACCGATGAAGGGGTTCACCAAGTCGGTGAGACGGCCGCCGGACGGGGTCTCGGCGGCCTGCGCGGGTACGGACGCGAGCCCGCCCAGCAGCGCCGCGCAGGCGAGGGCGGCGGCGCGGGCGCGCAGCCGCGGGCGTTGGGTCCATTTCATCGTTCACGACCTTCACACGATCGGTGACATCGTTGTCAGCGCAGAGGCTGGCCCGGCCCGTACGCCCTGTCAAGGACGCGCCGGACAACAGGGACGGCGCGTCCGCCGGGACGTCCTGACCGAACCGGCCCTTACGCGGCCCGCCGCCGAGGGCGAGACTGACGCCCTGCCAGTCGATTCCCCTACCGTGAACAGAGGCGGACCACCATGCCGAACGGCGCGCAGACCCTGATCCGCAGCCTCGTCGACGCAGGCGTCGACGTGTGTTTCGCCAACCCCGGCACCTCGGAGATGCACTTCGTCGCGGCCCTCGACGACGTCCCCGAAATGCGCCCCGTCCTCTGCCTGTTCGAGGGCGTGGCCACCGGCGCCGCCGACGGCTACGCGCGCATGGCCGAGCGGCCCGCCTGCACCCTGCTGCACCTCGGCCCCGGACTGGCCAACGGCCTCGCCAACCTGCACAACGCCCGCCGCGCCCGTACCCCCATCGTCAACCTCGTCGGCGACCACGCGCTGGGCCACAAGCCGCTCGACGCCCCGCTGGAGTCCGACATCGACGCGCTGGCCGGCAGCGTCTCCGGCTGGCTGCGCCGCACGCGCGACGTCGCCGAGCTGGGCGCGGACGCGGCGGAGGCCGTCGCCGCGGCCGCCGAGGGGCAGATCGCCACGCTGATCGTGCCCGCCGACATCTCCTGGACGGAGGGCGGCAAGGCGGCGCCCACCGGACTCGGCGTGCGCTCCGGATCCATCCCCTCCGACTTCGCGGCCGTCACCGCCGCGCTGACGTCGGGCGAGCCCGCCGCCATCCTGCTCGGCGGGGCCGCGACCCGCGGCGCGGAGCTGGAGGCCGCCGCCCGGATCGCACGGGCCACCGGCGCCAGGCTGCTGTGCGAGACCTTCCCGGCCCGCCTGGAGCGCGGCGCGGGCGCCCCCGAGGCCGAGCGGCTCGCCTACCTCGCCGACGCCGCCTCCGCCCAGCTCGCCGGTCTGCGCCACCTGGTGCTCATCGGGGCCGTCTCGCCCGTCACCTTCTTCGCCTACCCCGGCAAGCCCGGCGACCTGGTGCCGGAGGGGTGCCAGGTGCACACGCTCGCGCCGACCCCGCAGCAGGCGGCGACGGTACTGCTGCCGTTGGCGCACAAGGTCGCGCCCGAGGCCGCCCCCGCGCTCGCCGCCGCCCGCAGGCCCGAACGCCCCACCGGCCTGCTCACCGCCGAGTCCGCCGCCGACGCCATCGGCGCGCTGCTCCCCGAGGACGCGATCGTCGTCGACGAGTCCAACACCTCCGGCCTCTGGCTGCCCGGCGCCACCGCGGGCGCGCCCCGCCACGACTGGCTGACCCTCACCGGCGGCGCCATCGGCCAGGGACTGCCGGTGGCGACCGGCGCGGCCGTGGCCTGCCCCGGGCGGCCGGTGCTCTGCCTGGAGTCGGACGGCAGCGCCATGTACACGTTGCAGGCCCTGTGGACGCAGGCCCGCGAGAACCTCAACGTCACCACCGTCATCTTCGACAACCGCTCCTACGCGATCCTCAACCTGGAGCTCCAGCAGGTGGGCGCGGCGGTGGCCGGCGAGCGGGCC
This sequence comes from Streptomyces sp. NPDC044033, assembly GCF_056434425.1. Lineage (NCBI taxonomy): Bacteria > Bacillati > Actinomycetota > Actinomycetes > Kitasatosporales > Streptomycetaceae > Streptomyces > Streptomyces sp. NPDC044033. The sequence continues at coordinate 16,054 of NZ_JBWKFF010000033.1, forward strand.
CGCGGCCTGCTGGACCTGTCCCGGCCCGAACTGGACTTCGTGGCCCTCGCCAACGGCATGGGCGTGCCCGCCTCGAAGGCCACCACGGCCGAGGAGTTCACCGCCCAGCTGGAACGCGCCCTCGCCGACCCCGGCCCGTACCTCATCGACTGCGTGGTGCCGCCCATCGTCTGAGGCGGTGTCGCGTCCCTGGTCGGATCACTGCTCGGTGTCCGGTGCGTACGCTTCGAAACTGCCGCGAACGACGCGGGGAGAGATCGAGCATCGGAGCCGCCACATGCCGGACACCAAGCGCATCCTCTGCTTCGGGGACTCGCTCACCTGGGGCTGGGTCCCCGTGGCAGAGGGGGAGCCCTCGCGGCGCTACCCCTTCGAGGAGCGGTGGACGGGGGTCATGGCCGGCGCGCTCGGCGACGCGTACGACATCGTGGAGGAGGGCCTCAGCGGCCGGACCACCACCGCCGACGACCCCGCCGACCCCCGGCTCAACGGCTCCCGCTACCTGCCGTCGGCCCTCGCCAGCCATCTCCCGCTCGACCTCGTCGTCATCATGCTCGGCACCAACGACACCAAGGCGCACTTCGACCGCACGCCCTTCGGCATCGCCACGGGGATGTCCGTGCTCCTGCGCCAGGTGGCCCGCTCGGCCGGCGGCGTGGGCACGGTCTACCCCGCGCCCCGGGCCCTGGTCGTCGCGCCGCCGCGGCTCGGGGAGATCTCCGGCCCGTGGCGTTCCGAGGTCTTCAGGGGCGGCCAGGAGAAGTCCGCCCGGCTCGCGGGCTATTACCGCGCCCTCGCGGACGCCGCGGGCGCGGCCTTCGCCGACGCCGGAGAGTTCATCACCACCGACGGGAAGGACGGCGTCCACTTCACCCCGGAGAACAACGAGGACCTCGGGCGCGCGCTGGCCGAGGTGGTGGCCGCGCTGCTGTAACCGCCCGCCGCGAAGGGCCGGGCCCCGGCGGGGCCCGGCCTGTCAGCGGCCCGGCCTCAGCCGGGGGCGTGCCACAGGCCCGCGTGCTCGCGATGCGCCTCCGCCAGGCCCTGGTTGAAGAACCGGTCGTAGTACTCCAGCTCCACATGGTGGGTCTGGAGCCAGACCCCCGGCACATGGATCGCGTCCGTATGGGCGGGGAACCGGCCGTGCGTGTCGAAGATGTACGAGCAGATGTCGCGGGCGCAGTCGACGACCCGCTCGTCGTACTCGCTGGCCTCCGCCAGATAGCGCTGCCCGTAGTCCTCCTTGTAGATCCGGGAGAAGACGTCCTTGTCCGTGTACGTGCCGCCCGGACCGAACTTCGAGCGGATCACCGAGTCCACGGCCGCCGACATCGACGCCTGGTAGGGCGGGCACGCGGCCTCGATCAGCCGCTCGCCGCCCCGCTCCAGACCGACGGGGTGGGACCGGACGTTCGCGTACTTGGGCAGCGGTACGTGCCAGCGCCAGATGTCCGCCAGCCGCCAGCGCGGCGTGACGAACGAGAAGCCCAGCATCCGCCCGTACAGCCGGGAGAACTTCGGGTCGCCCAGCGCGATCTGCGGATTGATCGAGGCGTGGATCCACGCGCCCAGCCCCATCGCGTCCGCGACGAGCATCAGGTTCTGGAGCAGCAGATCCGCCTCGATCTGGGTCCGCAGCGGTCCCAGCGCCCCCAGCGGCAGTTTCAGTTCACCGTTGAGGAAGCCGTTCTTGACCCACTTCTTGACGCCCGCCGGGCGGTAGAAGTTCCGGTCGTCCACCAGCGTGGGCCGGGCCCCGTCGGGCTGCGTCAGCAGATACATCAGCCCGTTGACGTACTGGTGCGAGAGGTCCACGACGGGGAAGAAGACCGTGCTGCCCGGCAGGTTGGACAGGAACCGGTTGGAGTCGAGGTACGCGGGGAAGTCCCGCAGCCCCTCGGCCACGTCGAGGCGGGTGTCGAGCACCCTGACCTTCGCCAGGCGCGCCCGCTCGATCAGGTTCGCGGCGTCGAACGGCACGTCCGGCGCGGGCGGCAGCCTCCGCAGGAAGTACGTGCCGCTGTCGTCGATCATGAAGAAGTGGGTGCCCTGGGCGTTGTCCGGGCTGCCCGCCGACCGGCCGGCCATGGTGAGGTTGGGCTTCGACATGATCGGCTTGCCGTCGCGCGGGTCCTCGAACGGCCGGTCCGGCATGGTCAGCCCGGTACAGCCGGTCAGCGCGATCAGCACCGCCTCCTCCAACTCGCCCAGCGGCTCGGGCGAGTGGGGGGAGTGGTACGTCATCGACCCGGCCGAGACGGACGCGCCCCGGCTCACCCGGTGCGTACGCCGCCGCCACACCGTCTCCAGCAGGGGCCGGGCGAGCAGGTCGTCCAGCCCCTCGTGCGCTGCTGCGCTCATCGTCGTCCTCTCAGCCGTCGGCGCCGGGGCTCCGGGCCGGCTGGACCGGCCGCCAGGGGGCGAAGGCGCTGCCGTGCCGCGGCAGCATGGCCGCCAGCTCCGGGCAGTGCCGCAGGATGACCGAGTTCATCGTGCCGTGCTCCACCCAGTCCATGCCCAGCGGCGTGTAGACCTCGGGCCGGTAGTCGACGGTCAGGAAGCGGTCGCTCTGCAGCCGCCGGGTCGCCATCAGGATGAAGATGCGGAACGCCGTGTCGCTGAACCCGAACCCGGTCGGCGGGTTCTCGGCGAACAGCCCGACCATCGTGTCGATCTCGTCGACCGAGCTGTACACCTCCTTGAGCCGCGCCACCGTCTGCGGGTCGTCGGAGAGCTCCTCGAAGCGCCGGATGCGCTGCTTGCGCAGCCCGGCCCGGAAGTCGTTGTACCGCGGCACGCCGCGCCGCCGGGTCCGTACCAGGTCGACGACGGACAGGTCGATCACCTCGCCGTCGCGCTCGAAGTGCTGGAGCGCGCGCGGGAAGTTGTTGAGGGTGATCGCGCCGGGGTGGGCGATGCCGAAGGAGTACAGCGAGTCGGTGAGCCCCGTCTTGCGGGCGACGGACTCCGCCGCGGTGCCCTGGATGTCGTTGAAGCCCAGTGTCTCCAGCCGCTGCCCGAAGTGGTGCTCGCGCATCTCGAAGTCGTCCGGGATCAGCGGGTGCATCCGGTAGACGGTGACGAAGTCCTCGGTGAGGGAGTACGGCACGTCGTTGTGGTCCGGCAGCGTGTTGGGGATGCCGGTCAGGGCGTGCGTGTCCAGCAGCCACAGGCCCAGCTTGCTCAGCCAGTTGTCCGGCGGGCCCTCCCAGTTGGTGTGCAGGCCGATGTCCAGGGCCTCGGTGGCGAGGATCGCCGGGGTCCACTCCACCGTATGGATCTTGGCGATCAGCGCGGAGACGACCAGCCGCGCGGTCTGGTAGATCCGCTCCTCGCTCATCGTCGGGTAGGAGTGCCGCAGCGCGCCGCAGACCGCGTTGTGCTCGCGGGCGAAGAGGGTGTGCATCATGCTCAGGCCCAGCCACCAGTTCTCGCTGAAGCCGGTGAGCGGGATGCCGTCGTGGCCGATGGGCAGGTGGCCCTCCTCCAGACGCAGCGTCGCACCGCCGTCCGCGTCCCGCATGGCGCGCGCCGTCTGCTCGTTCTCGCCGTACACCTCGGACCCGTCCCACCAGTGCGAGGCGGTGTTGGAGAAGAGGATCGGCGGCCGGTTGCCGGGCTGTTCCACGCCCTCGTTCTCGGCGAAGCGCATCAGGTTCTCCGGCGGCCCGCCGGGGGTGTTGTGCCACTCGGGGCTGCCCGGCGGCAGCGCCACCTCGACGTTCCGCTTGCCCGCCGGGTAGCGGCGGTGGTTGACCCAGTCGTGCACCTGGAACTGGATCCAGGACGCGGCGAGGATGTTCAGCGAGGTCGCGGGCCGGAACTCCTCACGGGTCAGCAGTTGCCTGCTGACGGTCACGGGGTTCGGGGTGTCGAAGAGGTCCGGGCGGTAGTCCGGTTTGAGGTTGCGGCCGAAGGACGCGCCGATCGCGCCCATCTTCGGGGCCGACAGGTCGTTGGACGTGCCGTCGTACGTGCGTGCCGTGCGGACCTGCTCGTCGATGGGCGGGGGCACGGGCACGGCCTGCGGCGGCGCCTCGCGGACCTCCGTGTCGATCAGGTTCAGCTTGCGCAGCGCCTGCCGCAGCGCCACCAGGTTGAGCAGGCTGAGCTGCAACGGCAGCTTGTGCCACGGCACGAACCGGTTCACCAGCCGGAACAAGGCCCGTACGGGAACCCCGAGGATCGCGTTGCGGCGCGGCTCCACCGTCACGAACCGCAGCCCCAGCCGGTGCGCGCTGCTCGCCTCGTACGCGACCTTGCGGGCGCGGTTCAGGTTGCCCAGCGGGCGGAACTCGTCCGTGGTGTACCAGGGGTTGAACGCCAGCTCCTCGACGCGCCGCGCCGCCGAGCGGGCCTCCGCGGTGTCGACGTCCTGCGCGGGCAGCGTCAGCACCGCGACCGGCACCACCGCCGCCACGTTCTCCTGCCACTCCACCGCGCCGTTCTCGATGGGCGTGCGCCGCTCGTCCACGAACCGCTGCACGCACAGTTCGAAGGCGACCTCGCCGGTGCCCAGCCGCCGCGCCAGTTCGTGCCGCAGATAGTCGGGGTCGGCCTGGTTCGCCTTCGGCGCGGGCGGCGCGCCGGGCGCGGGGCGCAGCTGGTAGCGGACCGGCCCCGCCTCGCCCCACAGGATGGCGCCGCGGCTCCAGTACGTCTCCTGCGCGAGGCTGTCCACCTTGTGGCGGGTCGCCTCCCGCACATTGCGCCGCATCCGGTTCGCGGCCGAGATGCCCACCGCCAGCGGCAGTTTGACCAGCAGCCCGAACGCCTTCTGGAGCGTGTTGCCGGCCCCTGCCATGGCCTTCGCGAAGGCCACGAACTCCCGTGCGTCGCGGGCGTGCGAGACGGGGAAGTTCGTCGTCAGCAGGTCGTGGCTCTCCTCCGCCGACACCTCGACGCGCACGGCCGCGCCGCGCATGTCGCCGGTGGCGTCGCTCTGCGGGATTCCGCCGGCGTTCGAGAGCCGCAGCAGCGCCGGGTACTCGGCGCCGGGCTGCGCGAAGCCCGTCCGCAGCGGCGCGGGCAGATCGTCGAGGAACCGCAGCCGCGCGTTCTCCAGCCCCAGCACCGCCTTGGCGTGGAAGGCCCGCTGCGGGTGCGCGGCCCCGCTCGTCTGCTTGTTCTTGAGCTGCACACGCATCAGTTCGCGGGCGAGCCGCTCGAAGACCAGCCGTTCGGCCTCGGGACTGCCGCCTTCATAGTGTTCGTACTGGTCGTGCTGCCCGGTGTCGGCCATGGGACGCGCCCTCCGTTACGGGAGCAGGGGGCAGTGACGCTACTCGCGCGGATTCGCTTGCCACAGATGAGGTTCGGGCCTCCTTGTGGATCTCGGCGGCGGGCGGCCGGGGCCCGGCCCGTACCGGAAACACCCAGCTCGGCGGGGGCGGGGACGCCGCCGCGGCGGCGCCGGGGCCGGGTGGACCGGGACGTTCTCCCTCAGCAGCCTCACCAGGCCCGCACCCGGTGGCCGGTGTTCGCGTCCGGCTCGGCACGCCGGTGCGCGGGTCCGGGCCGAGCACCGGCCGGACGCATCTCTCAGTACCCGTGAATATTATCTCTGACCTGCTCTTATTGATGCCGTGGTACCTGAGCAGTACGGTGGCCCCATGCCAGCCCTGAATGTGGACTTCCCCGACCAGGAGCTCCAGGAGATCCGCGAGATCGCCCAGGAGCGCGGGATGACGATGAAGGCGTTCGTCCGCGCGTCGACGGCCGATGCCATCGCGCACCACCGGGCGCTCAAGGAGGGCGCGGAGGTCTTCCGCCGGGTCTTCAACGACCCCGATCTCGCCGCGGCCATCGCCGAGGCCGGGATAGACGACGGCCCGACCACCGGCACCTCCGGCCGGGCCGCCTGATCCATGCTCCCGATCCTGCACATCGACGTCCGCTGGCTGCTCACACAGCACGAGATCGCGCTCCCCGACCAGCCCGTGATCTCCGACTTCTCCGCCCTGGTCGCCGCCGTCGCCCGGCACCGCGTCGACCCGCCCCGCCTGGGCGTCGACTCCGACCCGGCCTGGCGCGCCGCGGCCCTCCTGCACACCCTCGTCCTGCTCAAACCGCTGCCCGCGTACAACGTGCGGTTCGCCTGCGCGGTCTCCATCTCCTACATGCACGCCTCGGGCGAGGGCCTCGACGACCCGTACGGCGAATTGGTCGAACTCACCAAGGAGCTGGCGGCCGGCGAGAGCGACGTCTTCGCCGCCGCGGACCGCATCCGCTCCTGGCGGCTGTGACGGCGGGCGCTACGCGTCGGCGTCCGCCCGTCGCGGCGCCGGCGGCCACGCGTCCGTACGGAGCACCCCGAGTACGTACGCTCGCGCGACCAGCGCCGTGCGGTGCTCAATGAGGCGCTGCGGCTGTGGCCGACGGCCGCCGCCTTCAGCCGCCAGGCCCGCGAGGACACCCTCCTCGGCGGCCGGTACCCGCTGCGCGCCGGGGAAACCGTCATGGTGCTCACCCCCATGCTCCACCGCGACCCCGGCTGGGGCGACAACCCCGAGCTGTTCGACCCCACCCGGTTCTCGCCCGAGGCGGAGGCCGCCCGCTCACCGCACGCGTACAAGCCGTTCGGCACCGGTGAACGCGCTTGCATCGGGCGGCAGTTCGCGCTGCACGAGGCCACCATGCTGCTGGCGCTCCTCGCCCACCGCTACCGCTTCATCGACCACGCCGACTACCGGCTGAGCATCAAGGAGACGCTCACCCTCAAGCCCGACGGCCTCACCGTGGGGCTCGTGGCTCGCACCCCCGCCGACCGCGCCGCGATCCGCGGCGCCCTCCCGGCGGACGGCGGCGACCGGCTCCGCACCGACGCCGAGGCGGCGAACGGCCTGCCCACCCGAGCCCGGCAGGGCACCGGGCTCCTCCTGCTGCACGGCACCAACTACGGCACCTGCCGCGACTACGCGCAGCGCCTCGCCGACGCCGCCGCCGACCTCGGCTTCGCGCCCGCCGTCGCCCCGCTCGACGCCCACGCCGGCCGCCTGCCCACCGACCGGCCCGTCGTCATCGTCGCCGCCTCCTACAACGGCCGGCCCACCGACGACGCGGCCCGCTTCGCCGCGTGGGCCGAGCGCGCCGAGGACGGCGCGGCCGACGGCGTCGCCTACGTCGTGCTGGGCGTGGGCGACCGCAACTGGGCCGCCACCTACCAGCGCGTGCCCACCCTCCTCGACGACCGCCTCGCGGCCCTCGGCGGAACCCGGCTCCTCCCGCGCGCCGAGGCCGACGCCTCCGGCGACCTCGGCGGCGCCGTCAAGACGTTCGCCACGGCCCTGCGCGACGCCCTGCTGACGCAGTACGGCGACCCCGGCTCCGTCGGCGCCGCGGCCGGCCCCGCCGCCGACGAGCCCGCCTACGCCGTCACCGAAGTGACCGGCGAGCCCCTGGACGCCCTCGTCGCGCGCCATGGGCTGCTTCCCATGACCGTCACCGAGGCATACGACCTCACCGACGCCGCGCACCCGCGCACCAAGCGGTTCCTGCGCCTCGAACTCCCCGCCGGGGCCGAGTACCGCACCGCCGACCACCTCGCCGTGCTCCCCGCCAACGCCCCGGCGCTCGTCACGCGCGCCGCGGCCCTCATCGGCGCGGACCCCGAGACCGTACTGTCCGTACAGGCCCGCCGCCCCGGCCGCGGAACCCTGCCCGTGGACCGGCCGCTGACGGTACGTCAACTCCTCACCCGCTACGTCGAACTGCAGGACCGTCCCACCGTCGAGCAGCGCGCCACCCTCGCCGAGCACAACCCCTGCCCGCCCGAGCGGGCGGCGCTGGGCGCGCTCGGCGACGACGACCCGCGCACTCTCCTCGACCTCATCGAGGACCACCCCGCGCTGCGCGGCGCCCTGCCCTGGCCGGTCCTGCTGGAGCTGCTGCCGCCGATACGGACCCGCCACTACTCCATCTCCTCCAGCCCGGCCGACGATCCCCGCCGCGCCGACCTGATGGTCTCCCTGCTGCACGCCCCGGCCCGCTCCGGACGCGGCGACTACCGCGGCACCGGCTCCGGCCATCTGACCGCGCTGCGCCCCGGCGACACCGTCCTCGCCCGCGTCCAGCCGTGCCGCGAGGCGTTCCGCATCGGCCACGACGCGCGGACCCCCGTCATCATGGTCGCCGCCGGCACCGGCCTCGCCCCCTTCCGGGGCGCGGTCGCCGACCGCCGGCGCCGCGGCGGACTCGCCCCGGCCCTCCTCTACTTCGGCTGCGACGCCCCCGACGCCGACTACCTGCACGCCGACGAACTCCGCGCCGCCGAAGCCGCCGGGACGCTCTCGCTGCGCCCCGTCTTCAGCGCCCGCCCCCAAGACGGCCACCGTTATGTGCAGCACCGCGTCGCCGCCGAGGGCGAGGAGCTGTGGGGGCTGCTGGAGGCGGGAGCGGTGGTGTACGTGTGCGGCGACGGCAGCCGCATGGCGCCCGGCGTGCGCGACGCGTTCCGGGACCTGTACGCCGAGCGCACGGGCGCGGACCGGGCGGCGGCGGACGCCTGGCTGCGCGAGCTGACGGCCGCCGGACGCTATGTGGAGGACGTCTACGCGGCGGGCTGATCGCCGGACCTGCTCCACCACTGGGGCGGCAGGTGCAGCACGACGAGCGTGAAGCCCGCCAGGATGAAGTTCCGTCCGGCGGCCTCCAGCCCGTTCCACTTCGACGACTGCCACATCGCGAACCACTCCCCGCCGATCGCGATGAAGCCCGCCCCGAAGAGCAGCATCAGCATCAGGAGCCCCAGCGTGCTCAGCCGCCGGGCGCGGGCGAAGTCGCCCCGCCGCAGCCCGCGCCCCCACAGCGCCGTGGCGAGAATGAGGACGAGGGCGGCCAGCGTCTCCCAGACGATGACGGCGATGTAGGCGATGTCCTGCACGGTGCGCGAGTCGATCGCCCGCCACATGAGGTCGTCGTCCTTGAAGGTGGTGTCCATCGCCAGCACATGGCGTACGAAATCGCGGTTGGTGTCGAAGTCGGTGATGTTGCCGAAGGCGACGAGCGCGATGTAGAGCGCCAGCGCGCCAGTGAGCACCGTCGCCGCGACGGGCAGCGTGCCGAGCCGTTCGAGTCTCTTGATGACCATGTCAGGAAACTAGCGGTGCGGTGGCCACGAGGACAGCGCGGGGTGGCACGGTGTGCCGGTCACCGGCGATCAGCGCCGCGCCGGGGGCGGGCGCGCCGTCCTCGGCGCCGGTGTCGAGGACGACTCCGTAACGGGCGCCGGGCCTGCCGGGAACGGCGAAATCGGCGGGCCCGGTGTCCGCGTTGAGGAGCACCAGGATGTCATCGTCCCGCGCCGGGGCCCCGCGCCCGGGAATGCCGTCGCCCGCCAGGAGGAGGCCGAGGAACCGGGTCGACGGATCCTGCCAGCGGGCCGTGGTCATCACCCGCCCGTCCCGGTCGTACCAGGCGACGTCCGGGGGAGCGCCGGAACCGGTGAGGAAGGCCCGGCGCTGGAGGGCCGGGTGCACGCGCTGGAGGGCGATGACGCGGCGTACGAACGAGGTGAACGGGTCCGGGCGGTCCGGCCAGTGGTACCAGCTCGTCCCGTTGTCCTGGCAGTAGGCGTTGTTGTTGCCGCCCTGCGTACGGCCCAGCTCGTCGCCGCCGAGCAGCATGGTGACGCCCTGCGAGAGGAGGAGGGTCGCGAGCAGGTTGCGCCGCTGAAGGGCGCGTACGGCGTTGACGGCGGGGTCGTCGGTGGGGCCCTCGACGCCGTGGTTGGCGCCGTGGTCGTCGCCCGTGCCGTCCCGGTTGTCCTCGCCGTTGGCCTCGTTGTGCTTGCGCCCGTACGCCACCAGGTCGGCGAGGGTCATGCCGTCGTGGCAGGTCACGAAGTTGATGGACGCGTCGGGGCCGCGCCGGTCGGCGGCGAAGAGATCGGCGGAGCCCGCGAGCCGCTCCGCGAGGCCGCCGACGGCCGGCCGGCCGCGCCAGAAGTCGCGGACCGTGTCCCGGTAGCGGTCGTTCCACTCCGCCCAGCCCGGCGGGAACCGCCCCACCTGATAACTGTCGGGCGCCCCCACGTCCCACGGCTCGGCGATGAGCTTCGTACGGCCCAGCACCGGATCCTGGTACAGCAGGCCGAAGAACGCGGAGAGCCGGTCCACATAGCCGTGCTGACGGGCCAGGGTGGCGGCGAGGTCGAAGCGGAAACCGTCGACGCGCATCTCGGTGACCCAGTAGCGCAGCGAGTCGAGGATCAGGCGCAGCACCTCGGGGCGGCCCGTGTTGAGCGTGTTCTGAGTGCCCGTCGTGTCGATGTAGCGGGACGGGTCGGCGGGGTCGAGCCGGTAGTAGACCTCGTTCGCCAGCCCCCGGAAGCTCAACGCCGGTGCATCGGGCGGCCCTTCGGCCGTGTGGTTGTAGACGACGTCGAGGATGACCTCGATGCCCGCCGCGTGCAGCGCGGCGACCATCGACTTGAACTCCGCCACCTGGGCGCCCCGGTCGCCCGCCGAACTGTAGGCGCCGTGAGGGGCGAAGAACCCGATGGTGGAGTAGCCCCAGTAGTTGGTCAGTCCCAGGTCCAGCACGCGCTGCTCGGACAGGAACTGATGCACCGGCAGCAGCTCCACGGCGGTCACCCCCAGATCCGCGAGGTGCCCGACGACCGTCGGATGGGCGAGGCCCGCGTAGGTGCCGCGCAGGGGGCGCGGCACGCCGGGGTGCGTGACGCTGACGCCCCTCACATGCGTCTCGTAGAGCACCGTGTCCGCCCAGGGCCGCAGCGGAGGCCGGTCCGCTCCCCAGTCGAAGGAGTCGTCGGCGACCAGGCAGCCCAACTGCCGAGGCGCCAGCGGGTACATGGCCTTGGCGTACGGATCGAGCAGCAGCCGCTCACCGTCGAAGAACAGGCCGCGTGCGGGGTCATGAGGGCCGGACGCGCGGAAGGCGTACCGCTGACCCGGCCGCGCCTCCGGTACGTACGCGTGCCAGATGTCGCACTCCGCGGACATCGGCACCCGCCGCTCGCCGCCGCTCTCGTCGAGCAGGCACAGCACCACCTCGCCGCCGTACGCGCCCGCGGAGGAGTACACCGCGAAGTTCGTGCCCCGCCCGTCCCAGGTCGCGCCGAGCCGGTACGGGCCCGCGGGCATGGTCTCCATCATCGGACTCCCGTCGCTCCAGGCCCCGGCCGGGGCCCCGGTTCAGTCGTAGCCGCCGAACATGAAGAGGGCGGCGCGCTGGTCCGCCGGGTTCAGCAGTCCGTGCAGCTGCCCGCCCTTGAGCAGCGCGAGGTGACCCGCCGTCAGCCGCCGGACCTCGAAGCAGCGCGTGCGCGTGCCCGGGTCCGCCCAGTCGCCGATCACCATCAGGCCGTCGCCCTCCAGCATCAGGAAGACCTCCTGGTTGTCGCGGTGCCGGTGCAGCCCTATCCCGCTGGCCGGGTCCATGACGTGCAGGTCCATGTAGGAGACGGCGAAGAACGGCTCCACCTCGCCGCTTGCGTGCCCCTTGCGGCCGAACGCGTCGAGGTTGTACGGCTCCAGCGCGCGGTCCAACTCACCGCTGTCCGCCTGCCGGCCGTACGAACTGAACAGGTTGCGGTACTCCAGGAAGCCGAGTCCGCCGTGCGGCTGGGGGCTGACGCCGACGCCGAGGAAGGCGTCCCAGCCACGCACCCGCATCTCGAACCCGAGCCGCACCGTACCCCGCACCGGATCACAGGCCCCGGAGCCGTCGGCGTCCGCGGTCCACCGCACGTCGAGGTAGAGGGGGTTGACCGGGTGCATCGGATGACCGGCGGCGACCTGGCGCAGATCCCGCCCGTCCAGGCCGTCGCGGGCGAAGTCGGCCGCCCCGCCGGGGACCAGCTCGGGGCGCGGCTGGAGCAGCCCCGTGTCCAGCGAGGACTTCCCCCGCTCGCCGAGCCGCTCGCGCAGCCCGTCGCCGCCCCGGCCCCACAGCTCCACCGTGTAGAAGTCGCTCTCCTCGTCGTACGGGGCACGCAGCCGCACCGCCTCGCCGCCGCCGACGGAGACCGTCACGCCGATGGCGTCGCCGAGCCGCCCGGCCGCCTGCCACAGCTCGGAGTCGGGCCCGCCCCGGTAGCTCAGCTGGAGGAACGGGCCGCGCCAGTCGTCCGTCGCCGCCCAGCCGCGCACCGCTCGGGTGTCGCCCAGACGGAAGTCGCGGACGTTCTGCTTCTGGAAGTCGGTCTTGACGTCCTGCTCCTCGGCGGCCAGCCGGTCCTGGTCGGGCGCGCTCGGCCCGTACAGCTCCAGCCACCGCAGCGGAAAGAGGTACTGGAGCGAGACGGCTTCGTACGCCTCGCGCTCCGCCGCGAGGCGGGAGCGCTCCACGAGCCCCAGGAGCTTCTGGAGCGGGTTGGCGGCCTCGTAATCCGGTGGCTTGCCGGGCTCCACGCGGAAGACCGAGTCGCTGTGCACGATCGCGGGCATCGGCCCTCCCCAATCGGTGTGCTCCAGGCGGCGGCTAGGTGGTGTGGTACAGGAACGCCACGAAGACGAGTGGTTCGTCGAACGGGTTGCGGATGCCGTGCACCCCGCCGCTCTTGGTGTAGATCACGCTTCCCGGCCGTACCGGGAGCTCCCGGCACTTGACCGGACTCACCCCGAACACCGGCCGCTCCACCAGCGGATAGCCGTCCGTGTCCGCCGCGTCCCCGTCGCCCATGTACGCGAGGCCCGCGCCCGAGACGATGTAGTACAGCTCCTCCGAGCCGATGTGCCGGTGGGCGCCCTCCACCGCGTGCGGCGGGACGGTGACCTCGTGGAAGAAGACGAGGTCGCTGCCGAGTTCGCGCTGGAACAGCCAGCGCATCCGCACGATGTTGTCCTCGCGCCGGTCCGGGGCGCCCTCGTCGCTCATGGCGTTGCGGTAGTTGACGGGCCGGACGCGCGAGGCGTCCGGGATGAAGAAGCCGCGCCGGAAGTCCAGCAGGTAGTTGCTGTCGGAGACGGTGTTCGCCGGGGAGCTGGGCTCGTCGGTGCGCGGCTCCTGGTGCGAGCGCAGATAGGCGTTGTCCCACTGCGGTTCGCGCCGGCGCTGCCCGGTCGGATGGACCACGCCGTCCTCGCGGAACGCCACGGCCACCTCGCGGACCTGGCCGAGCAGCGGCGAGAGGGCCGGCACCCGGGTGATGGGCGCGTCCCGCCCCATCAGGGGCAGCACCCGCAGATCGTGCGGGGTGCCCTCCGGCGGCTCCAGGGTCTCCCAGATCTCCGTCGCGTACGCCCCGATCACCGGGTCCCAGTGCAGGGTGACCACGGCCTCCGCCGGGGCCCCCGCGTCATCCCCGGTCACCCGCAGCCACGCCTTCGTACGGGGCCCGAGCCGCCGCCCGAACTCCCGGGCCTGCTCGACGAGGCGGATGCCGGAGTACTCGATCCGCAGCATCGGGCAGAGCCTGCTGCCGCCGAGGTAGACATCGCCCTTGATGGCCGTGCCGTCCGCCGAGCCGCGCACCTCCGCGACGTAGTAGCGGTAGCGCGAGGAGCGCGTCGCGTTCAGATACCGGGCGTGGTAGATGCGGTCGGGGTAGAAGACGACCCGGAAGATCTCGTTCTCCGGGTGGGTGTAGACCTGATCGAACCGGCTGTCCATTCAGCGCCCCCCGCCCGTCACAGCTTTCCTCCACGGCTCACGGCGCATCACAGCCTCCCCAGCAGCGCGTCGCCGACCCGGAACGAGTTGGCCTCGATGGTGAGCGTCGGGTTGGCGCTGCCGGACGTCGGCATGAACGCCCCGTCCGTCACATAGAGGTTGTCGAAGTTCCAGGCCCGGCAGTCCGGGTCGAGCACGGAGTCCCGGGAGTCGGCGCCGAACCGCGCGCCGCCCAGCACATGGTTGGCGATCCGCACCACCGAGGCGCCCACCGAACCCGAGCTGACGTCCTTCACCTCGCCGCCGTTCTCCAGGATCGCCCGGCACCGGTCGGCGAGGACGTCCATCAGCGCGCGGTCATGGCCGTGCCAGGTCTTGATGATGTACGCGACCGGCCGGCCCCACTTGTCCTTGACGCGCGGGTGCAGCTCGATCCGGTTGGCGCGCTGCGGCACCTGGTTGGCCATGAACGCCAGCGACAGCCGCCGCCCGAACCCCGCGTCCAGATAGTCCTCGAAACCGTTGCCGAGGATGCCCGTGTCGTAGAGGTAGCCCTTCCACATGTCGTCCATGTCCATCGCGTGCCAGGTGCGCGCCAGCGAGATCGGCAGGGCCCCGTCCGAGGTGTTGTTGTAGATCACGCCGCCCGCCCACAGCCCTTGCTCGCGGAACCACTCGGGGCGCGCGCAGTGGTCGGTGGCCCAGTCGGAGTCCAGCGTCCGGGACTTGTCCGCGCGCGTCGGCACGGCGCACTGGGCGCCGCCGAAGCAGTGCGTGAGGAAGTACGCGCCGAGCAGCCCGTTCCCGTTCAGCCGCCGCTCGAAGGCGGGGTCGGCCGCGCCCGACAGGAGCAGCAGCCGCACCGACTCGATGGCCGAGCACGCCACGACGACGAGCTGCGCCGAGACCGTACGGGCCGCGCCGCCCGGATCGCGGTAGTGCACCCTGGTGACCTTCGCGCCCTCGGCCTCCAGATGCGTGACGCAGCAGTTCGCGCGCAGCTCGAACCCATGGCCGACCTCGCGCAGCGGGGCGAGCAGCGACACCCACGTATTGGACTTGAGGCCCAGCGGATCGCCGTACCGGTTCACGAACGCCGTCTTGATCGACTCCCGGTCCGCCGGCACCGTGCGGCCGCTCGGCGCGTGGTCCTCGGTGATCACGGCGAGCGGGGTGCGGTAGCGGCGCATGCCGAGCGCGTCCATCCCGGCCGCCGCGTACGCGCTGATCGGGTTGGGCTCCAGCGGCGGCTGGTAGTGATCGGCCGATGGAGTCTTCGCCTGGCCCTCCCAGGTGCCGTTGACGCCGATGAGACGCTCGGTGTGCCCGTAGTACGGCTCCAGCTCCGCGTAGTCCAGCGGCCAGTCGCGGGCCTCGCGCACCACGTCGCCGCCCGGATCGGCCCGCAGATCCGACCGGCCCTCGTTGAAGGAGCGCAACCGCAGGTCGTCCGGGGTGAACCGGGGCGAGACCCCGCCGTACAACTGGGTGCCGCCGCCCACCACCTGCGCGGTGTACCCCTCGATGGTGACCCGGTCCTGCCCGTCGCCGTCCCGGTAGACATGCGGCTCGTCGTTGAGGTCGGGCTCCACATGGCTGGAGAAGTAGGACTCACCGGTGTTGGCCACGCCCCGCACGGTGATCCGCTTCTCCGCGCCGGTCGCGAACGACTCGTCGCGCTTGAAGTCGCTCAGCCCGTCCGGGCTCTGCGCCTGGGTGCGCAGCAGCGGCCCCTTCTCCAGCACGAGCACCTGGTGCCCCGCGCGTACGAGCGTATGGGTCAGCGGGGCGCCGCCCGCGCCGCTCCCGATGACGACGACTTCGACGTGCTCGGTCTCCTGCCGCACGGCATCCTCCTGCACGGTGTTCCCCCTCAGCCGCGGTAGTCGGCGCTGTGCCCCAGCGGCTCCTCCACGGCGCGCCGCCAGTCGAAGAGCGTGCCGCCGGCCGGATCGCGGAACCGGCTCTCCAGGTACATCCAGCCCGCCGCGCCGGAATTGCCGCCGTGCCGCGGATGGGCGAAGGCGCCGGTCATCGCGTGCCGCCGCAGCAGCAGCAGGAAATACCGGGGACTGCGATAACGGCCGTAATCCCAGCCGTCCACCCGCTCGGCCGCCATCTGCGCATAGAGATCCGCGTATATCTCCGGGGGAGCCGCCGCGGGGTCCAGGCCGTCGATCCGGGACCGCAGCACATCGCCGATGATGTCCAGGCAGAGGTGGTAGTCGACCGCGTGGTGCTGCTCCTGCCGGGATATGACCTTGTCGATGTAGTTGACCGTGCCGACTTCCTCGTCGAGCTGGTAGGAGAGCGGGAACTCCGAGCCCCGCGCGCTCCGATCGATCGACTCGTACACCTCGCGCACGAACCGCCGGTTCTCCTCCAGCCGGAACGGCAGCAGATGCCGCACGAGCCGCCCGAGCAGCTCCCGTTCGCCGCGGTTCAGGGCGAGCGGCACCGAACACGCGTCGGTGAACAGCCGGGACCACACCCGGCCGTTGTCCGCGACCGTCTGCTGCGGATTGACCGGGTCGAGTACGTACGCGCCGTCGACCGCGTACTTGTACTGGTGCACCTGCCCCTTGGCGATGCGCACCGTGGCGGCGGAGAGACCCGTCGGCCGACCGGCGAAGTCCACCGACCGCAGCGGCACCAGGACATGCAGCGGCGCGAAGGTGCCCACCACGGAGACCGACTCCGGGGACGCGCCACGGCCGTCGTACACGAAGGTCACATCGTTGAAGGCGAACGACGTACGGGCGCCGATCCCGTCCCAGTGCGTGTCCACGACCGGGAAACGCCATGCCTCGCACACCGCGGCCCGCGGGTCCCGAGGACCGTACTGGCCGAAATCATGGCGGGCGTCCGAACTGTCCCGGGCGAGGTATTTCGTACAGTGGTTCAGGACGTATTGATCGTCCTTCTCGATGATCTCGACTTTCACCGCGGCCCCCCGAGCGATGTGACGATCAGGCGTCACCGAACGCTGGAATGCCAATGAACGTATTCCCGGTCCGGTGGCTTGTCCACGGCCGCGGTGCGAGGCGGCGAACCGGACGGCCGGCGTCCAGGGGTTTGCCCGCGCCGTACGGGGTACTTGCGGTGTTCTCGACCGTATCGTCACCCCGGTCGCCGTCCCCCTGGTTGGAGCCGATCGTGAGCCGAGCCCGGATCGTCATCGTCGGAGCCGGGTTCGCCGGCTACCAGGCCGCCCGCGCCCTGTCCCGCTCCGCGCGCGGCGCGGCCGAGGTCGTGCTGGTGAACCCCACCGACTACTTCCTGTACCTGCCCCTGCTGCCGCAGGTCGCGGCCGGGGTGCTCGAACCGCGCCGCGCCTCCGTCTCCCTGACCGGCACCCTCGACCATGTGCGCCTCGTCCTGGGCCAGGTCGACCGGGTGGACCTGGCCGAGCGCCGGATCGGCTACGCCGACCCCGAGGGCGGCCGCGGCGAACTCGGCTACGACCGGCTCGTACTGAGCGTCGGCAGCGTCAGCAAACTGCTGCCGGTACCGGGCGTCGCCCCGTACGCGCACGGCTTCCGCGGCCTGCCCGAGGCGCTCTACCTGCGCGACCACATGACCCGCCAGATCGAACTGGCCGACTCGGCCGCCGCACCGCGCGAACGCGCCGCCCGCACCACGTTCGTGGTCGTCGGCGCGGGCTACACCGGCACCGAGGTCGCCGCGCACGGCGCCCTGCTCACCGAATCCCTCGCCCGCCGCGGCCGCACCCTGCGCGAGGACCGCATCCGCCCCCGCTGGCTGCTCCTCGACAAGGCCCCGCGCGTCCTGCCCGAACTCGACGAACACCTCTCCCGCACCGCCCACCGGGTGCTGCGCAAACGCGGCGTGGAGATCCGCACCGGCACCTCGGTCAAGGAGGCGACGGCGGACGGCGTCCGGCTCGACGACGGCGACTTCGTCGAGACCCGGTCGCTGATCTGGTGCGTGGGCGTACGCCCCGACCCGCTCGTCGCCGGCCTGGGGCTGCCCACCGCACACGGGCGGCTGTGCGTGGACGAGTACCTGGCCGTCCCCGGCCACTCGGAGGTGTTCGCCTGCGGGGACGCCGCCGCCGTGCCGGACGCGACCCGGCCGGGCCGGTTCACCCCGATGACCGCACAGCACGCCCAGCGCCAGGGCCGGGCCGTCGCCCGCAACGTCGCGGCCTCCCTCGGCCGCGGCGCCCGCCTCCCGTACCGCCACCACGACCTCGGCTTCACCGTCGACCTCGGCGGCGCGCAGGCCGCCGCCAACCCGCTGCACGTGCCGCTCTCCGGCCCGCTCGCCGGGGCCGTCACCCGCGGCTACCACCTGCTGGCGATGCCCGGGAACCGGGTCCGCGTCGCCGCGGACTGGCTGCTCGAATCCGTCCTGCCCCGGCAGGGGGTCCAGCTGGGCCTGGTGCGCTCCGGCTCCGTACCCCTGGACAGCGAGTCCCCCGAGCTGCCGCGCATACCGGCGGACGGGCCCCGCTGACGCTCGCCTCGCGGGCCCGTGCCCGCTGGGGCACCGTGGAATGGGCCCCCACCGGCCCCACCGACCCCGCCCACTCGTTCGAGGGAGAGACCATGGCAGGCCACACCTACCGGGTGACCGAGATCGTCGGCACATCGCGGGAGGGCGTCGACGACGCCATCCGCAGCGGCATCAACCGCGCCTCGCAGACCCTGCGCGGACTCGACTGGTTCCAGGTCACGGAGGTCCGCGGGCACATCGTGGACGGCGACATCGAGCACTACCAGGTCGGCCTGAAGGTCGGTTTCCGCCTGGAGGACGATGAGGAGTGACCCGACCGCCCGCAGGGCCACGGTTCAGGCCAGCGCGGGCCACGGCGGGGGCGGACCGGCGGCGAAGAAGCGCAGCAGCCCCAGCAGGCGGCTGGCCGGAGGCGCGGTCCAGTGGCGCTCGCCGGGCCTCGGGACGGGGTCCGGCAGCCGGCCGAGCGCCCAGGTGAGGTGGTGCCACAGGACGCGCGCCTCCCACGACCACGCGTCGGCCCCCCGGCCCGCCCGGTCCCCGGCCTCCCGCCGGTAGCCGTCGAGCATGGCCGGGACCTCGCCCAGCGGAATCTTCGCGAACTCCACGGCGGGGTCCGCCCACATGGCGTCGCCCCAGTCCACGATGGCGCTCAGTTCCGCCGGCGGGGAGGTGACGAGCAGGTTCTGCGGGGCGATGTCGCCGTGGACCAGGACGTGAGGCGGATCGGCGGGCAGCCGGACCGCGAGCCGGTCGAGCCAGTTGGTGAGCCAGCGCGCGGTCCCCGGGTCGAGCCAGCCGCCGTCCAGGAGGCGGGCGACCAGCAGCCGGGGGTCCTCGGGGGCGTCGTCCACGGGGACGCCGGGAACCTCTTCCGCCCGCGGCGCCCGGCGGTGGAGCTTGGCCAGCTCGCGTCCGACCCGGCGCAGGACGTCCCGCACGGCCGGTTCGGGCAGTCCGAGTACGGACATGTCCCTGCCCGGGGCGCGGCGGAGCACCATGGCGGGCATGCCGCTCCCGGACCCGTCGACGTCGCCGAAGGCGACGACCTCCGGGGTGAGCACGCCCGCGGCGCGCGCCGCGGGGATGACCTCGGCCTCTTTGCGCAGGTCGGCAACTGCCGCCCGGGTCCGCGGTATCCGCAGCACCAGCTCGTCCCCGAGGAGGTAGACGCGATTGGCGGCCCCGGAGGGGAGGGGGCGCAGCCGGTCGGCGGGGACGCCGTACCGGGCGGCGATCGCCGCAGCCGTCCGGGCGCCCGCCGCGGTGTCATCCGTAGCCGATTCCATGACGGAGCATCCTGACACGGCCGACGGCGGCCCGGAGAGCGAAGAGGCGGGCCGCCGCCGCCCGGAGGGCTACGGCACCACCGTGACCGGCCAGCGGCCCGCCTTCACGAGCCGGACCGCCACCGAGCCGATGATGCGGTGCCCCGCCTGCTCGGACGCGCCGACGACCACGGCGTCCGCCGTGAGGTCGTCGGCCGCCTGCACCAGGCCGGTGTACGGGTCGCCTCGGAAGGTATGGAACTCCCAGCGCACGTTCCATATGCCCCGCAGCCGCTCCGTCGAGGCGCGGATCTCGGCCATCAGCTCCTCCGCGACCTCCTCCGTCGTCTCCATGACCGCGGCGCCCAGCGCCGCGCCCGACGCCAGGACGGGCTGTACGTACACGATGGCGAGCAGCGCGTTCTGCCGCCTGGCCAGGCCCGCGGCGTAGGCGGCGGCCCGCCAGGAGGAATCGGAGCCGTCCACCCCGGTGACGATCACCTTCGGACCGTCCGTTCCGCGTTCGAACCCCGCGGGCGCCCGGTCCGTCTCGTCGCCGGCCTCGTTGTGCTGGTCCTTCTCGTCCTTCACTGACCTTCGCCTCGCGTCATCCTCGATACGGCCCTGGGGGAGAGGCTAGCGGTCCGGACGTGCTCATGATCACCTGCCCCCGGGGTCGGCGGCCGGCGCCGGTACGGCCAGGCAGAGCGCGAAGCGGTCCGCGTGATCGGTCCACCAATGGGTGAGCTCCATCCCCGCCGCCGCCAGCTCGGCCCGCACGCCCGCCCGGCGGAACTTCGCCGACACCTCCGTCCGCAGCTCCTCGCCCGCCTCGAAGGCCACCGCGAGGTCGAGCGCGGGGATCTTGACGGTGACGGCGGAGCGCGCCCGCAGCCGCATCTCGATCCACTCGTGCTCCCGGTCCCAGAGCGCGACATGGTCGAAGCCGCCGGGGTCGAAGTCCGCGCCCAGCTCGCGGTCGATGACGGCCAGGACGTTCTTGTTGAAGGCCGCGGTGACACCCTCCGGATCGTCATACGCGCGGACGAGCACCCGCTCGTCCTTGACCAGGTCCGTGCCGAGCAGCAGCGCGTCACCGGGCTCCAGCGCGGCCCGTACGGACGCCAGGAACGCCGCCCGCTCGGGCGGCAGCAGATTGCCGATGGTGGAGCCGAGGAACGCGAGCAGCCGCGGCCCCGGGGTGCGGGGCAGCGCGAGCCGCTGCTGGAAGTCGGCGACCAGGGCGTGCACGGACAGCCCGGGGTGGTCCGCGAGCAGCGCCTGGGCGGCGCCGGTGAGCGCGCTCTCGCTGACGTCCACGGGCACATAGTGGTCGAGCGCGGTCAGCGCCCGGATGAGATGGCGGGTCTTCTCGGAGGAGCCGGAGCCCAGCTCGACGAGGGTGCGGGCGCCGGTCGCCGCCGCGATGTCGGCGGCACGGGAGAGGAGGATCTCCCGCTCGGCGCGGGTCGGGTAGTACGCGGGCAGCCGGGTGATCCGGTCGAACAGCTCGCTGCCGCGGGCGTCGTAGAACCACTTCGGCGGGAGCCGCTTGGGCTCGCGGGTCAGCCCCTCGGCGACGTCCGCGCGCAGGGCGGCGGCGGTGGCGTCGGCGGGCAGTGCGCGGGTCAGGGCGAACGGGCTCACGGGCAGGGCTCCTTGAGCGGGGTCAGCAGGACATCGGTACGGGAGGCGGTGAGCAGGGTGCGGTCCGGGACCTCGTGCCAGCGGGGATCGTCGTCGTAGGGCTCGGAGGCGACGACCACCCGGAGCCACGGCCCCTCGGTCAGTGGTCCGCCGGCCGTCGCGTCACCGGCCCGGGGGGCGGTGACGGCCAGATACCAGAGCGTGTCGCCCCACGCCGTCGCCGTGATGCTCTCACCGTCGGTGAGCAGCAGGTTGAGGCGCGAGCCGGGCGCGGCCCCGGCGAGCACCGCGACCGTCTCCGCCAGGGCTTCCGCGGCCGTGTCCCCGCCGCGCAGCCGGTGCCGTACGAGCGCCCATACGAACGCGGAGTCGCAGCGCGCGGCCAGGCCCAGCAGCTCGGCGGCGGGCAGCCGCGCCGCGAGCCGCGCGGCGGAGTCGGGCCAGCCGAGCAGCGCGCCGTTGTGGCTGAACAGCCAGGGGCCGTCCGCGAACGGCGCCACCGCCGCCTCCCCGTCGGCGCCCGCCTCGGTCGCGTCCCGCACGGCGCCGAGCAGCGCCCGGCTCCGTACGACCCGCGCCAGGTCCATGACCGACAGGTCCGCCCAGATCGGCCCGGCTCTGCGGTACCGCGCGGGCACGCCGTCCCCGGGCGCGTACCAGCCGATCCCGAACCCGTCCGCGTTCACGGTGCCGTACCGCTGCCGGCGCGGGGCCCACGACTGCCGGTACAGGGAGTGCGCGGGGCGCGTCAGCACGTCGCCGAGCGCGGTCTCCGGCCCCACGTAGGCCAGGTGACGGCACATCAGACGGCCTCCGCGTCGCGGGCCGTGCGGAAGCCCGAGAAGATCTGCCGGCGCACCGGCAGATCCCAGTTGCGGAACGTGCCGCGGCAGGCGACGGCGTCGACGGCGAAGGAGCCGCCGCGCAGCACCTTGCAGGAGTCGCCGAAGAAGACCTCCGAGTACTCCCGGTAGGGAAAGGCCCGGAACCCCGGGTACGGCAGGAAGTCACTGGACGTCCACTCCCAGACGTCTCCCATCAACTGCCGCACACCCAAGGGCGACTGGCCCGGTTCGTACGCGCCGAGGGGCGCGGGGCGCAGATGGCGCTGGCCGAGGTTCGCGTGCTCGGGGCCCGGATCGGCGTCCCCCCACGGATAGCGGCGCGAGCCGCCGGTGACCGGATCGTGGCGGGCCGCCTTCTCCCACTCGGCCTCCGTGGGCAGCCGCCGGCCCGCCCACCGCGCGTACGCGTCGGCCTCGTACCAGCTCACGTGCAGCACCGGCTCGTCCAGCGGTACGGGCTCCACCACCCCGAACCGCCGCCGCACCCAGCCGCCGCCCTCGCGGCGCCAGAACAGCGGTGCGGCGAGCCGGTGCAGACGCACCTGCGCCCAGCCCTCGGGCCGCCACCACCGGGGGTCGTCGTACCCGCCGTCCTCGATGAAGCGCAGATACGCGCCGTTGCCGACCGGCAGCGTGTCGATGTGGAAGGCGGGCACGAAGCGCCGGTGGGCGGGGCGCTCGTTGTCCAGCGCCCACGGCTCGGTGGAGGTGCCCATCATCAACGGGCCGCCCTCCACCCGTACTTCGGAGGGCAGGCGCGCCGTGGAGGCGGGGGCCCGCGGCGGCTCGGGCGCGCTGAGCGCGGCGGGCCCGCGCCGCAGCTGATGGGTGATCAGCATAGTCTCGTCGTGCTGCTGCTCGTGCTGAGCGATCATGCCGAACGCGAAGGCCGCGTCGACCAGCGGACGGCCGTGCAGCGGGGACCGGGCCAGTACGTCCAGCACCCGGTCGCGGACGTCCGCGACATAGCCGCGCGCCTCGGCGGGCGCCAGCAGCGGCAGCGCGGGACGCTCCGCGCGCGGGTGCTCGAAGGCGTCGTACACGGAGTCGATCTCGGGGCGCAGCGCGTCCTGCCCGGCGACGGCGCGCAGCAGCCACAGCTCCTCCTGGTTGCCGATGTGGGCCAGGTCCCAGACGAGCGGTGACATCAAGGGTGAGTGCTGGGCGGTGAGTTCGTGCTCGTCGACGCAACCGGTGAGGGTGCGGGTGCGCTCGCGTGCGGCGGTCAGTGCCGCCACGGCGCGCCGCCTCAGCGGGCCGGGGTCCGGTTCAGGGGCGGTCATCGGGATATCTCCTCGCCGGTGGCGGTCTCCAGCAGGTCGTCGGCCGGGCATCGGCGGCGCGCCACGTACCGGTCGGTGAAGTCGGCGACGGCGTGCCGCACATGCGGTGGCGCGCCGAGGCGGGGCAGGGCCTCCAGCGCCGCGGCGAAACAGCCGACGGCGGCGGTGTGCAGCTCGGGGTCGGCGAGGCCGTGCCGAGCGGCGCTCAGCCACAGCGGGTTGCCCGGCGCCGGCAGCGAACCAGCCGTGTCGCCCAGGGGTTTGACGGTCCGGTAGGCGGTCTCGGCGGCGATCGGATCGTCGAAGAGCGCCGCGGTCACGGCGAGCGGCACCAGCCAGCCGTCGTCGCCGGGCTGCGCGTCGATCATGCGCAGTTCGAGATGGCCGCGCGGCCGCACCGGCGGGAAGAGCGTCGTCAGATGGTAGGCGAGGTCATCGGCCGTGGGCGGTCGGGGACGGGCGCCGCGCGCCCAGGCGCGGAAGGACAGCGCCTCGGGCAGCTCCCAGGGCCCCTCGTCCGCCCGTACGCACATCACCGGCGCGTCCAGCGCGTACGCTGTCCACGCCGCGCGCGGATCCGGACAGTCGTCGGGCGGCGCGAGGATGCGGCCGGGATCGAGCTGCGCCCATGTCGCCTGCCGGGCCGAGCGCCAGCCCGTCGGGCGGCCCAGATGCAGTGGCGAATTCGCGAACGCGGCCACCAGGACCGCGCCCAGCAGATGCGCCAGCCGCCAGCGCCGCCCGAAGCCGAGCGGGCCGGGCTCCTCGTGGCCGGCGTCCACGCAGACCTGCACGGACGCGGTGCGGCTCATCATGGTGCGCCCGGCCGGACCGCGCCGGTCGAAGTAGGACTCCATGGCGTCGTAGCGCGCCTCGCGCAGCAGGCGGCACGGTGTGTGCCAGGGGTCCTTGCCGTGGCCGGCGAGCGCGATCCCGAAGTCGCTCAGCGCGGCCCGGACGAGCGCGAGGTCGTGGGCGGTGTCCGCCACGCAGGCGGCGAGGGATTCGGCGGGCAGCGAGCTGAGCTCCAGCTGGCCGCCGGGCTCGAAGGTGAGCGCCGACTTCAGCGGCAGTGCGCGGGTCCGGAGGGCGGCCGCTCTCATCCGGGCCGGGGCTACGGGGCGTTGCGGATCGTGCAGGTCGTGCAGGAGCCATTCGAGTTCGACCCCGACCCGGCGCGGTGGCCCGGTCTTGAAACAGATGCCGCGCACGAGATCCTCGGACTCGGTCTCGGTGACGGCTCGCGCGGTGGTGTGCTCTCCGTACGGCATGACCTGTGCCTCCCGTCCACTGCGGCCGCGACATCCGTCGCGGCCGGGCGTGGTGCTCCGTACCACCTAAGCCATTGCGGGCGGTCGGCTCAAGGGGGCCGAGGACATGATCCGGCCGCCCGGAGCCGGGCCCGGGACCGTCCGCGGACGTCCCCGCACCGGCCCGGCCGCGCCGGTCGCGGCCGGGTCAGTCGGCGATGGCATAGACGGTCGTGGCGTGTGCGACCGGCTCGTCGCGGCCCTGCGGGGTCAGCGTAATATCGGCGAACGCCAGCCGCCGCCCGAGCTTGGTGACAGCCGCCCTGACCAGCACATCCGTGTCGGTGACCGGGCGCTGGAAGGTGATGGACTGCTGGACGGTGGTCATCGGCCCGAAACCGCCGCGGGCGGCCGAGACGGCGATCACGGTGGCCGTGTCGGCGGCGGCCATCAGCGCCTGCCCGGACAGCGCGCCGCCCTCCCGCGCCAGAGCGTCCGACCAGGGCAGCCGCAGCACCGCGTGGCGCTCGCCCGTCTCCACCACGGTCAGCCCCAGCTCCCGTACCCACGGGGCGAAGTTGTCGGCGAGGATGGCGGCGGCGGCTTCGTTCGTCATGGTCATCGCGCCATTGTGGCGACCTCTTGACGCGGCCACCAGGGCACGCCGTACGGTCACGGCGTGAGTGCCGACGACGTGTTCGCGCCAGAGACGTACGCCCGCGGGGTGCCCTACGACCTTTTCCGGGAGCTGCGGGCCACGAGCCCGGTGTGCCGCGTCGAGGAACCCGCCCACGGGCCGTGGCCGGCCGGCACCGGGTTCTGGGCCGTCTTCCGGCACGCCGACGTCCGGCATGTGCTGCGCACCCCCGAGGACTACTCCTCCCACCTCGGCGCCACCCAGATCCGCGACCCCGACACCGCCGGTGACCTGGCGTTCGTACGGGCCATGATGCTCAACCAGGACCCGCCCGGACACGCGCGGCTGCGGCGGATCGTCGCGGCGTCCTTCACGCCGCGCGCCGTGCGGGAGCTGGAGGAGGTCATCGAGGCGCGGGCGCACGCGCTGATCGACGGCGTCGCGGCGCGCGGCGAGGCCGACTACGTGGAGCTGGCCGCCGATCTGCCGGTGTGGACGCTCGCCCATGTCCTGGGCGTTCCGGAGCGCGACCGGCGGCTGCTGTTCGGCTGGTCCAGCCGGGTGATCGGCTACCAGGACCCGGAGTACGCGGCGGACGCGGACCACGGCGGCGGCGCGGCGGGGCTCAGCGAGATGGGGCGCGCCGCGCTCGCGGTCCGGCCGGCGCACCGGGCCCGGCCGGACGGGAGCGCGGTCAACCCCCGCTCGCGCGCGGCGCTCGCCGACATGTTCGCGTACGCGCACGCGCTGGCCGAGTCACCCCGGCCCGGCAGCGTGATGGCGCACATGCGGGCGGGCGGGCTGAACCGGGAGGAGTTCGAGAACATGTTCTTCCTCTTCGCGGTGGCCGGGAACGAAACGCTGCGCAACGGCATTCCGGGCGCCCTCCTGACCCTCCTCGACCACCCGGAGCAGTGCGCGCGCTTCGTGCGGGAGCCCGCCCTGACCGATGCCGCCGTCGAGGAACTGCTGCGCTACTGGCCGCCCGTGATGGACTTCCGGCGCACCGCCACCCGCGACGTCGAACTGGGCGGGGCGCGCATCCGCGGCGGCGAGAAGGTCGTCGTCTACCACGCCTCCGCCAACCGGGACGAGACCGTCTTCCCCGACCCGGACCGCTTCGACATCACCCGCGCCCCGGGCCCCCACGTCAGCTTCGGCCACGGCCCGCACCTGTGCCTGGGCGCGCACCTCGCGCGCGTACAACTGCGGGCCATGCTGCGCGCCACCCTGGAGCGGCTGCCGGGACTGGAACGGGCGGGAGAGCCCGTCCGGCTGACCTCCAACTTCCAGAACGGGCTCAAGCACCTGCCCGTCAGATGGCGGACGGGGGGCTGAATCGCGCGACCGGGACCAGGAACGGGAACTGGAACGGGAACGGGAACGGGACGGCGAACGGTCAGCCGGCGGGCCGTCAGGTGGCGGACGGGGCGGTGAACCACCAGGTGGCGGCCCGTCAGATGGCGAACAGGGCGGAGAACGGTCCCGTCGCGTCCCCCACGGCGTGGCCGAACGGCGAGTCGAAGTCCCAGATCAGAAAGAGCAGGAAGGCGATCAGCGCGCTGTAGACCCCGGCCAGCAGCAACTCCCGCCCCGAGCGCCGGATCTGCAAGGTGAAGATCAGTCCCACCGCCACCACCGCCCCGACGACCAGCCCGAACCACACCACCCCGGGCATCGTGTCCCCGGCGTTGTGCGCCCGCTCGCCCCGCGCGTCGTCCACCGCGCCGACCTGGTCCAGCAGCGGCTGGTACGACTGGCTCTCGTGGTCGTCGCGCGGCACGTACGAGGTCACGTCCTCGCGCACCTTGTCCAGCAGCTCGGTGCCCCGGTCGGTCAGCTGGCCCGTATCGAGCATCACCGGCCACTCCTTGTGCACCACGTAACTGACGTACGCGTTCACGTCCTTGCGGGTGATGTCCCGGGCCGTCGGCGCGTACGCCTGGACCCGCTCGCTCACCTCGTGCAGCGCCTGCGCCTCGGTGCGCACCCCGTCCTGCGCGGCGGTCCGCGCCTCCCACACCCCGGCGATGGCGAGGCCGAGCACGATGGCGTAGACCACGCCGATCATCATGGTCATGTACTCGATGACGTCGGGCGTCTCGCTCGGATCGTCGTCGTCGCCGAATCTGCGTTGTCTGAGCACGGTGATCGACAGGACCACGGCGCACGCGGCGGCCATCGCCAGGGTCAGAACCAGCCACTCCGACATGGGAACCTCCGAAGGACGAACGGGAGACCGGGCAACGCGGTGCGTCAGCGACCGCGGCCGCCGCTGCCTGAACGCGGCCGCAGCATCGCGGCGGCGAGCACGGCCGGCGCCATGATCAGCAGCGCGAACGTGACCATCGACTGACCGCCGGCCGGCCGCTTGTGCACGGACCGGTGATAGGCGCGCGGCAGGATGTGGGCGGGCGTCGGCTCGGCGGGGGTGGAGGACGAGCGCGGCGGCGGGGGAGCGGGCGCCGCCGCCGACGGCTCCGTGGGTACGGGCGCGGGGGCCGAAGGCTTCGGCGGCGCGGGCCGCGCGGGCGCAGGCTCGGGAGGTTGGGGCTTGGGCTTGGGCTTGGGCGGTACGGGCCGTAGCCCCGGCTTCGCCGGCCTCGGGCCGGCGGCGCGGCACGAACGGCTCACCACGGCCCAGGCCGATCCGGCGCGCGCCTTGGCCCGTACACAGCCGCCGGGCCCCCGCACGACCGCCGACGCGGACGACCCGTCGCCGGAGGCGGAGACGGAGGAGCCGCCTTCCGACATGGACACCGAGCGGCCGCCCCCCGGTACGGAGGCCGAGTGACCGCCGTGCCGAAGGCGCGGCCAGGCGGGCGCGCCGCCGTGGCCGGGCGCCGCCCACCCCTCGCGTCCGTGCGCCCGCTCGCGCGGGCCGATGGGAGGCGCGCCGAGCACCCCGGCCGCGACGGCCGTCCCGCCCGCGGTGTGGCCGCGCACCACAGCGGCCGGGCCGTCCCGCGCGCCGCTGCCGGCCGCTGTGCCCGTTCCCCCCGTGCCCATCCCCGCGGTGGCCAGCACGGCCACCGCGGCCACGATGCCCG
Organism: Streptomyces sp. NPDC044033; assembly: GCF_056434425.1. Taxonomy (NCBI): domain Bacteria; kingdom Bacillati; phylum Actinomycetota; class Actinomycetes; order Kitasatosporales; family Streptomycetaceae; genus Streptomyces; species Streptomyces sp. NPDC044033. The sequence continues at coordinate 44,088 of NZ_JBWKFF010000033.1, forward strand.
AACGCCCTGCTCGAAGCCATGAACTCACATCAAGGATGGTGCGCGGCAAGGTTGTTGATCAGTCTCTCGGATGGCCGGATTCCTTCGATGGGCTGAAAGGCGGGCCGATCCGGCCCTTCCGGGTTTGAGAGCCCGAGCCGTCATCCGCCTCAAAGGTCCGTGAAGTCCCCGTGCCGCCCCGCGCCCCCGGCGAACCGGGCGGCCCCCTCGGCGGCCTCACGCAACGCCCTTACCCCATAAGCGTGTTCGACCGCCATGGCCTCGTCGAGCGGCAGCCCCTCCTGATCCAGCAGGGAGGCGCGGTCGCCGCGCAGGCACGTCTGCGGGAAGCGGGCGATCTCGGCCGCGAGCCGCTCGGCCTCGGCGCGGGAGCGCCCCGGCGGTACGAGCCGGTCGGCGAGGCCCATCCCGTACGCCTCGGCGGCCGGTACCGGGCGGCCCGTCAGCACCAGGTCCATCGCCCGGCCGGCGCCGATCAGCCGCGGCAGCCGCACCGTGCCGCCGTCGACCAGCGGCACGCCCCAGCGGCGACAGAACACGCCGAAGACGGCGTCCTCCTCGGCCACCCGCAGATCGCACCAGAGCGCCAACTCCATCCCGCCCGCCACCGCGTGCCCGCTGACGGCCGCGATCACCGGCTTGGTCAGCCGCATCCGGGTGGGCCCCATCGGACCGTCGCCGTCCGCCGCGACCCGGTTGCCGCGCGCGGTGCCCATCGCCTTCAGATCGGCGCCCGCGCAGAACGTACCGCCTTCGCCCCACAGCACCGCCGCCCGCGCCCGCTCGTCCGCCTCGAACCCCCGGAAGGCGTCGGCGAGCGCGGCGGCGGTCGGCCCGTCCACGGCGTTGCGCACCTCGGGCCGGGAGAGGACGACCGTGGTGACGTCCCCCGCCCGCTCGACGCGGACGCTCACCGCGCCCCCTCGGGGAGCGCCCGCTCCAGCACCGGACCGAGGTCCACGCCCGGCGGCAGCGTGCCGAACGCGTGGCCCCAGTCGCCGCCGAGCCGCGAGGCGCAGAAGGCGTCCGCGACCGCCGGCGGGCTGTACCGCACCAGCAGACTGCCCTGGAGTACGAGCGTCAGCAGCTCCGCCAGCCGGCGCGCCAGCAGCTGGGCCCGGACCGGGTCGGACAGCTCCCCGAGCAGCTTGCGCAGCCGCGCCACGGCGGCGTCCAGCCGGGCGTCCGCGCCCGCCGCCGCGTCGACCTCGGCGAAGAAGGCGTCCAGAGCCCCCGGCTCCCGGGTGAGCACGCGCAGCACGTCGAGGGCCGCGACATTGCCGGACCCCTCCCAGATGGAGAGCAGCGGCGCCTCCCGGTACAGCCGCGGCATCCCCGACTCCTCGACATAGCCGTTGCCGCCCAGGCACTCCAGCGCCTCGGCCGCGTGCGCGCTGCCCCGCTTGCAGACCCAGTACTTGCCCGCCGCCAGCGCGAGGCGCCGCAGCGCCGACTCCGCCGCGTCACCCGCCTCGGACCGGTCCAGCGCCGCCGCGAGCCGCATCGCCAGCACCGTCGCGGCCTCCGACTCCACCGCGAGATCCGCGAGCACGGCGCGCATCAGCGGCTGGTCGATCAGTTCCGCGCCGAACGCGCGCCGGTGCGCCGTGTGGTGCAGCGCCTGCCGCAGCCCGGCGCGCATCCCCGCCGCCGACCCGAGCACGCAGTCCAGCCGCGTCATATTGACCATCTCGACGATCGTGCGCACCCCCCGGCCCGGCTCGCCGACCGGCCAGGCCACGGCCTGCTCGTACTCGATCTCGGCGGAGGCGTTCGACCGGTTGCCGAGCTTGTCCTTGAGCCGCATCAGCCGCATCGCGTTGCGGGTGCCGTCCGGCAGCACCCGCGGCAGCAGGAAGCAGGTCAGCCCCTCCCGCGCCTGCGCCAGCACCAGGAACACATCGCTCATCGGCGCGGACGTGAACCACTTGTGCCCGGTGATCAGATACGAGCCGTCACCCGCCGGTACGGCCGCCGTGGTGTTGGCCCGTACGTCCGATCCGCCCTGCTTCTCCGTCATCGACATGCCCGCGATCAGGCCCCGCTTGGCCAGCGGCGGGCGCGGCCCGTAGTCGTACGCGGTGGAGGAGAGCAGCGGTTCGTAGGCGGCGGCCAGCTCCGGCTGTGCGCGCAGCGCGGGCACGGCCGCGTACGTCATGGAGATCGGGCAGCCGTGCCCGGGCTCGGCCTGGGCCCAGGCGTAGAACTTCGCGGCCCGCACCAGATGTGCGCCGGGCCGGGCCCGCGCCCAGGCGGCGGCGTGCTGGCCGCTCTCCACGGCCGCGGCCATCAGCTGATGCCAGGCGGGGTGGAACTCGACCTCGTCGACGCGGTGCCCGTAGCGGTCATGGGTGTGCAGTACGGGCGGCGACGCCTCCGCCATCCGGGCCCAGTCCTGCACCTCGGCGGACCCGGCGCGCGCCCCGAGCGCGCGGACCTCGTCCTCGCCCCACGTCCCGCCGTCCCGCCGCAGGGCTTCGATCAGCGCCGCGTCGTCGGCCGTGCTGAAGCCGGTCAGGGGCGGGGCCTGGTTGAGAACTTCGTGCGTGGTGCTCACGGCGACCTCCGGGCGCTACGGGACCGGCCATTGCGGCGGTATTACAGTTCCATGATGCGTGATCGGAAACTGTAATGGATAGAGTGGGGTCAGCCATGGACGACACCGAACCGGACGGCCCCGAGCCGCCCACCGCCGGACCCCGCGCCGCCGGACCTCCCGCGCTCCGGCCGCTGACCGCCCGATCGATCGTGCTCTCCACCCTGCTGGGCCACCACCCGCCGACCCTCCCGGCCCGCGCCCTGGTGCGCGTCGGCGAGCTCTTCGGCATCGCCGAGGGCACCGTCCGCACCGCCCTCACCCGCATGGTCGCCGCCGAGGACCTCGCCCAGCACGACGGCGCGTACCGGCTCGCCGACCGGCTGCTCGCCCGCCAGGCCCGCCAGGACGACAGCCGCGCCCCGCGCACCCGCCGCTGGGACGGCGGCTGGGAGATCGCCGTCGTCACCGCCGAGCGCCGCCCCGCGGCCGAGCGCACCGCACTCCGCCAGGCCATGACCGACCTGCGCCTCGCCGAGCTGCGCGAAGGCAGCTGGCTGCGCCCCGCCAACCTCGTACGGGAGCGGCCCCCCGTCGTCCTCGCGCAGTGCACCCTGCTGACCGGGGCCCCCGAGGCCGACCCGGCGGAGCTGGCCGCCGCCCTGTGGGACCTCGACGGCTGGGCGCGGCAGGCCCGCGCCCTCCAGCGAGCGCTGATCGGCGCCCACGGGCTCGCGGAGCGGTTCACCGTCTCGGCCGCCATCCTGCGCCACCTCCTCGCCGACCCCGTGCTGCCCGCCGAACTGCTGCCGCCGCACTGGCCGGGCGACGGGCTGCGCGCGGGATACGACGCCTTCGAGGAGCAGTTCCGGCGACTGCTGGAGCGGCACGCCGGCGCGTAGGGCACGCAGCGCCCATACCTCCTCGAAGCGACCGGGAATGTGAGCGGTCGATGACAATTCCGCTGTTCGGCGCCCCCGATGCGGGACCGCGGCACGATCGGATCGATACTGAGCGCATGTCACGCGTGCTGCTGATCGAGGACGACCGCGCCGTACGGGAAGGGGTCACCCTCACCCTCCGCCGCCGCGGTCACGAAGTCGAGGCCGCGCCGACCGGCGACGCCGGACTCGCCGCGCTGGAGACCTTCCGGCCCGACCTCGTACTCCTCGACCTCATGCTCCCCGACCGCAGCGGCTTCGAGGTCTGCCGCCGCATCCGCGCCACCCAGCAGCTCCCGATCATCATGCTCACCGCGCGCGGCGACGACATAGACGTCGTGCTCGGCCTGGAGGCCGGCGCCGACGACTACATCGTCAAACCCGCCCGCGGCGAGGTGCTCGAAGCCCGCATCCGCGCCGTACTGCGCCGCGCCGCGCCCGGCGAAGCCACCGCGGAGGGCTCCGCCGCCACCGTGCCCCCGGCCGCCGAGACCCACGGCGACCTCACCATCGACCGCGGCGGACTGCTGGTCGCCAAGCACGGCAGGGACCTGCCGCTGGCCCCCTCGGAATTGAAGCTGCTGCTGTACCTGTCCGCGGCTCCCGGCCGCGTCTTCAGCCGCCAGCAGCTCCTGGAACACGTCTGGGAGCACAGCTACTACGGCGACGCCCGGCTGGTGGACGCCTGCGTGATGCGGCTGCGGACCAAGGTCGAGGACTCCTCGCGCTCGCCCCGGTACATCCAGACCGTACGCGGCTTCGGCTACCGCTTCGGACCGCTGTGAGCCGCTCGGAGCCCCGCCGGAGGACCCCGGACCAGAAGCCACCCGACCCTGAGCCCGGGGAGAAGGCGGCGGAGGGGGCCGGGGACCGTACGCCCGCCGAGCACGGGACCGCCGACGGCGGGCCGGCCGGCCCGCCCGCCCGGCGCCGGTTCGCGCTGCGCCCCCTGGCCCGCGGGCTGCGCGCCCGCCTCGTCGTCGCCTTCCTGCTGGTCGCCGCCCTCAGCGCGCTCACCACCGCGGCCCTCACCTTCCGCGAGGCCCGCAACGCGATCCTCAAGCGCACCCAGGACACCGCCGTGCAGACCCTGCGCTCCCAGGTCAACTCGCAGATCCCGGACATCGCCTTCCCACCCGACCGGGAGACGCTGCGCACCTTCACCCAGGACCTCGACCAGGCGGGGGAGTCCCAGCACTGGGTCACCCACGCCCGCTACAAGAACGAGGCCGTGGTGCCCGAATCCGTCACCTCGATCGACGGCGTCGTCCCCCGAAAGCTCCAGGAGAAGGTGCACAAGGGGGTGACCGCCTTCCAGCGCATCGAGGTCAGGGGCGAGCCGTGGCTCGCCATCGGCCTGCCCGTCACCTTCGCCGACAACGAGCGGGAGCCCTCCGGCCTGGAGATCTACGCGCGGCTGCCGCTGCGCAGCGAGGAAGCCAATGTGCAGGCCCTCGTCCAGGCCGCCCAGCGCGGGGCGCTGCCCGCCTTCGCGATCGCCATCGTGCCGGCGCTGCTCGCCGCGCAGGGGGTGCTGCGGCCCGTACGGGAGCTGCGGCGCGCCACCCAGAAGATCACCGAAGGAGAGCTGGACACCCGGCTCAAGGTGACCGGCGGGGACGAACTCGCCGACCTGTCGCGGACGTTCAACGGCATGGCCGCCGCCCTGGAGGAGAACGTCGCCGAGCTGCGCCGGATGGAGGCCAACGCCCGCCGCTTCGCCGCCGACGTCTCGCACGAGCTGCGCACCCCGCTGGCCGCCATGACCGCCGTCACCGACGTCCTCGACGAGGACGCCGCCGACCTCGACCCCGACACCGGCCACGCCGTGCGCCTCATCACCGAGGAGACCGGCAAACTCGCCCGTATGGTCGAGGACTTGATGGAGGTCTCCCGCTTCGACGCGGGCGCCGCCGCGCTCCATCTCGACGAGGTCGACGTCTGCGAGGCCGTGCGCAAGACGCTCCAGGCGCGCGCCTGGGAGGGCCGGGTGACCACCGAACTCCCCCAGGGCGTACGGGCCAGGATCGACCCGCGCCGGATAGACGTCGTGGTCGCCAACCTCGTCGGGAACGCGCTGCGGCACGGCGGCCCGCCCGTACGGATCACGGCGCGCACCGAGCCCCGCGCGGACGGCGAGTGGCTGCTGATCGAGATCTCCGACGGCGGCGGTGGCATCGACCCCGAAGTCCTCCCGCACGTCTTCGACCGCTTCTACAAGGCGGACGCCGCGCGGGCCCGCTCCGAGGGCAGCGGCCTCGGCCTCGCCATCGCCATGGAGAACGTACGGCTGCACGACGGTACGGTACGGGCCGCCAACGGCCCCGAGGGGGGCGCGGTGTTCACCGTGGAACTGCCGCTGAGGCGGGGAGGGCCGCGGACATGAGGAGGCTGCGGACCGCGACGGCCGCCGCACTGCTGCTCGCCGCGGTCTCGGGGTGCGGCGTCGAGACCACCGGGGTCATCGACGTGGGCCAGCCCGCCACCGGCGCGAAGCGGTCCGAGGCCGCGGCGCGCGAGGCGGTGCTCTACTTCCTCTCGCCCATGGGCATGCGGCCGGTCCGCCGGCCCGCCACCAGCGAGGTGAGCGCGGAGGAGGCGGTGCAGCTGCTGATGGGCGGTCCCACCGAGGCGGAACGGCGGCGCGGCATGCAGACCGAGGTGCCGAAGATGGCCGGCCGTGTCCACGTCACCACCGGCACGGCACGGGTCGGCGTGCAACTCCCCATGGACGTGAGCGGACTCAGCCCCGTCGTCAGGAGCCAGCTCGTGTGCACCGCGGCCAACAACGACGTGCCGGGCGACAAGCCGGCCTCGGAGGTCAAGGTCGAACTCAGCGGCGGCGGAAAGGTCGCCTCGAACCTCGTCTGCGACGCGAACAACGCCTTCCCCGCCGGGGGTATGCCGTCGCCGCCCTCGACTCCCCCGTCCCCCAGCGACTTCGGCGAATGAAAGGGACGTCGGAGCTGACTGGACATCACTGACCCGCGTCCCAGAGGTCCTTGAAGCGCCGTACGCGCCTGGCGACCCGGACGTCGCGCAGCACCAGCCGGGTGTTGGCGATCACCGGTTCCAGCGCCTGCTCCGCGCTGACCTCGTAGCTGACCGCCTCGTCGAAGACGATGAAGTCGAACATCGTGTCGAGCTTGAGCACATGCGGCAGCGTGGACATCGACAGCACCCGCACCTCCACGCCCAGGTCCTCGTGGCTCACGCACAGCTGCCGGACCGCCTCGTCGCCGACCAGGTCCGGATGGTCGACGAGGAACAGCCGCCGCACCCGCACCCCGCGCTTGATGGCCTCCCGCTGGGCCGCCAGATAACGCCGGCCGAGCTCCGTGGTCCAGAAGTTCACGTCCACCGAGGTGCTGGTGGCGTCGATGGTCTCGGTGGCGCTGTGGGTGAGGGTGAGCAGCCAGTCGTGGTCCTCCCCGTCGTAGGCCGCTTCCCCGCCGTCGAGATCCTCCATCAGCATGCCCAGCCGGCTGATCTCCGACTGGGCGAACGTGGCGACGATGCCGGCGCCCTCCGCCTTGATCTTCGCGGCGTTGCCGACCAGCTGGACGACCGAATCGGTGTGCAGCGGGGAGTTCTCCACCAGGCTGAACAGCTTGGTGGCCTCACTGATCTTGGCGAACCGCCGGTCGACGAGGGACTCCATATCCTTCGCGTGCCGGTCCAGCGCCGACTCCACGCCGGCCAGCCGCCGGTCGAAGTCGGCCATGTACTGGATGATCAGAGTCGATCCGCCGATGAAGATGGAGATCGTCAGCCGCCAGATCTCCGGCTGCCCGGTGGCGTTGGTGATGAGGTAGGCCGCGCCTCCGACGGCGAGCGTGATCGCGGCCTTCCACAGAAAAGGCGGTATCGCGTGATCGCGGTCCATGTCGTCCCCCCGAGGGTCGTGCCGTGGTGACCGCTAGCGGGACGCCAGGGCGTCGCACAGCAACGGGATTGCTTGCAGCGTGAGTTGGTCCCGGATGCGCTGGACCAAGGTGTGCCACTGCCGGGTGAAGCCGGGCTCCCGTTCCAAGGCGTCCCACAACGGCGCCAGAAGTCGGTCCACGCGCGCTTTCGGCATCCACAAGTGCAGCAGATGATCGACCGCGGGACGCAGGGACAGCACGGCCCCCGGGCCCTCGGCCGACCCCAGACGGCTGCGTTCGACCATGGTCACCAGGGTCGTCAGCAGCCAGTCGTGCAGGGCGAGATCCTCGCAGAAACCGGCGGCCGCCGCCGGGTCGAGGCCGGGCAGGCGCAGGGAGAGCGTCCGCAGCCGGTCGTCGGCCACGGTGAACCGCCCGATGGCCGCGCCGTCCCCCTCGGCGCCCCGCACCGCGGCCCACCGCAGCCGGGTGCGCCGGGACTTGAAGGGCGGCCGGCGGTCGAGCAGCGGATGCTCCAGCACATCCGTCAGCAGCCGCTCCGCGATGGCGCCGGGGTCGACCGTACCGGCGGCCGCGGGCTCGCCGGAGAGGAAGCCGTCGCGCATGTCGGTCACGGACGGGCGCCCCACGGGCACCACCACCCCCGGCCGTACCAGATAGAACCCCCACGGCATCCGCTGCTCGGTACCCGGGTCACCGACCCGGAACAACGCCGTGGCCTGGAGCACCCGCCCCCCGGTGAGCACGGCCCGCGCCGCCACCGTGCCGACGCCGCGCACCTGGCGGCCCGACGCCGTGGGCAGCGCGCAGTCCACACCGGTGAGCAGATCCGGCGAGGCCGCGTACGGGTTCGGGCGCTCCGACACGCGCACCAGCTCGTCCGGGCGCAGCCGCAGCAGCTGCGCGGACCCGTCGCGCGAGAGGGCCCCGGAGGTCTGCAGGAGACATGTCCGCACCTCGCCGCACGCGATGACCTGGACCTCTGGGCCCGCGGCGCCGTTCATGGCTCGTCGAAGAAGTGGTAGGAGGTCCGCCGCACGATCTCCGCGGGCACCTCGACGCCCTCCCGCGCGGATCGCTCCGCGACCTGGCGGAGCACGGCCTCCTCCACCACCACCCGGCCGAGCACGATGTGCACGGCGTGCTCCACGGGCAGGAACCGGGTGGGGAGGATGGAGTACGTGCGGTAGGCGGCGAACGGGGCCGCGGCCGGGTTGAGCTGGATCAGCGGCGGCAGCTGCGCCCACTGGTCGGGAAAGTCCCCGCTCCAGGGGGTCGGCCGCAGCACGGGCTCCCCGCGGTCTCTGAGCAGGCCCAGTCGCGTCAGCTGCCAGACGGCCGCGAGGAACGGGCAGGACCAGGTGCGGTCCCCGCCGTCGCCGTCCCACAGCTCGATGTCGACGAAGATCGAGTGCCGCCGCGCGCCGACCTCCGACGGCGGCTGCCACGCGGCGAGACCGCTCATGGCCTCCAGCGAGCCGGTCGCGGGCGTGCGCTCGCCGTTGGCCAGCCAGCCCACCTGCCGTACGGACGGACGCGACCCGTCGCTGCCCGGCGGGGGCGACTCCACCAGCCGGGGCTCCACGGACCGGGCGGGCTCCACGCCCTGCGTACGGGCGCACGCCGACTCCCGCGCCAGGTAGTCGATGGTCAGCCCGGCCTTCCGCGCCTCGTCGAGCAGCAGCGGAAGCACCTCGGCGGGCGTCGAGAACGGGCTGAAGTAGTCATCGACCAGAAAGCAACTGCTCACCCGGGGGCGGCCCTTGGGCACCGACCCCGCGAGCGACGCGTGCAGGGCGTCGGCCCAGGGCCTGACCTGGGCGAGCTGCCGGCGCAGCCGCTCACGGCCCGCCGCGAAGTCCTCCATGTACAGATGCCCCAGCTCCATGGAGACATGGGAGAGCGGCACCGCCTGGGTGCGAGGGTCCGCGGTCGCCTCGCGGAACACGGAATCCACTACCGCTCACCCCACGCCTCGTCGTCGTAGAGCTTGTCCGCCAGATCCTCCAGGGCCGCGCGGGTCGCGCCGTTGGCCACCTTGCTCGCCAGCACGTCCTCATCGGTGATCAGCTGCTCCCGCCACTGGAGCACGGGCTCCAGCGGAACCGTGCTGAGCACCCTGCTGTAGCCGACCTGCTGGGCCGACGCGAACTCCTTGAGGTCCTGGTCGCACTTGCGCAGCCACGCCGACTGGGGCGCCGGCACGTGCGCCAGCAGCGGGGACTCCGGGTCGGGCACCGCGGCCCGTACGAACCGGATGGAGGACAGCAGCCGCGCCTTGTCGTGCCCGCGCGCGACACCGCCGGCCACCACGCCCCGATCGCCGAAGACCAGCCCGGACGCGGCGATGATGTGCTGCCGGGTCCAGCGGTGGAAGATCAGCCAGCGCACCAGCAGCCCCTCCGTCCCGGGCTGCGACGTCGCGTCGAGCGCCATGTCGACGGCGTAGGACCGGCCCGCGCTCAGGTCGACGAGGATCACGTCGAACTCCTCCTCCAGCCGCAGGAAGAGGCTGACGCAGCGGCGCACCGCGTCGCGGTTGGTCGCGAACTCGCCGCCGCTGCGGTCCCCGGGCACCAGCACCAGCTGGCCCGAGCCCGTGGGGCGCTGCCGCAGGGACTCGTTCTCGGTTTCGGCCCAGACGTCGATCCGGCGCGGCTCCGTGACCTTTCCCTGGAGGTAGGAGTGCAGCCCGCCGCTCTCGACGCCGCGCAGCGAGCCGGGGACGTCGAAGACCGCGGCGGCGGTGGGGGAGCCGAAGTCGAAATCGAGATAGCAGACGTCATCGCCGCGCAGGGAGCGCCGATAGGCGAGATTGGCGCTGGTGACCGAGCGGCCGGTGCCTCCCTTGTCGGAGGCGGCGAAGACGAGCACCCCTCACACCCCCCTCGATCCGGCGCGCCGGGCGACGACCAATTCGTCGAGCTGGCCCAGTACGTCCAGGGCCAGCGCGCACGCGGTGCCCGGCCGGTCGTCCGCGATCTGCCGCGCCCTGCGCAACTGGAGCTCCACGGTTTTGAGCCGGATCTCCCGCGAGGTGTCCTCGACGGAGGTGGGTTCCATCATCTCGTTCCCGAAGAGGTGCCCGGCCTCGCTGAGCAGAGCCGTCGCCGTGGTATTCAATTCGTTGCTGCGAATGGGAGGTTGGCGGTACAGATCGGTGGCCGCGGCCATGCATTCGACTATGCGTTCGGTGATGGTCCAGGAGAGCGGCGAGGCGGTCGGCGGCGAACCCGGGCACACGGCGTGCACGTTGTCCCACAGCTTCGCGCCCGCGCCCGTGGGAATGCGCCGCTTCCAGAGGTGGTCCAGGATCTGCTCCGCCAACCGCAGCAGCCGGTCGTGCGAGCCGATGTTCCGGGAGAGGCTGCACAGCTGGATGGTGCGCTTGAGCAACTGGGCCGGGAAGTCGGACATCGCCCACTGCATCGCCGGCCCCAGGCTCTCACTGCCCAGCAGCGGCAGTCTGATGCCCGGATTGTGCAGCTCCACCGCGGGGTCGTCGCGCGTCATCCGCCGGGTGATCTTGGCCCGTGAGGCCAGCTCCTCCATGACCGTCACGGTCCGGGTGAGGTCGTCGTCCGTGGCCCGGCGGCGGACCAGGTCCTGGACCAGGATGGCCGCCACCGAGAGGCTGAAGTAGTCCGACTCCAGGTACTGGTCGCCCGTCTGCCAGGGAACGTCCTCCAGGGGCCAGCGGCCCTCGCCGAACCGGGCGATCTTCGACCAGTACTGCTGGGTGATCTCCCAGCGCAGCCGGAGCGCCTCCGCCAGCCGTTGCTGCTCCGTGTTGAGCAGCCCCAGCGTGAGCGTCCGGTCGGAGAACAGGTCCTCGATGCCGTCGAGCGCGACCACGGTGAAGTACAGATAGGGCTGTGGCCGCGCGACCCCCTTGGGCTGGGTGCCGATGGGCGCGCTGGTGTCGATCGGCGGGGCGTCCTGCACCACGCCCCAGGACCAGCCGCACTCGAACAGCAGATTCTCGTTGCCGAGGTCTCCCACGACATTGATGCCGAGTTCCACGTATTCCCGGATGGCGGCCCTGATCGGTTTGAGCTCGCGCTGGAGCTGCTGCACCACGGAGCGCCGGGAAAGGCCCTCCTGGTTCACCCGGTCGCACAGCGCGATGCCTTGTTCGGATTCGGCGTCGAAGAGGTTGACGGTGAAACACCTGAGCAGGCTCGCCATGGCCGCGGTAAGGCGCTTCCTGGTGGCCGCCTCCAATTCGACGGCCATTTCCTCGACGTCTTTGCGCCGGGGCTCCCGCGCGTAGACCTTGAGAAATCCGAGTGTCGCCAGTGACAAGGTGATCGACATGGAGTACGAATCCACTACACCGAGTGCGCGCTGCTCCGGCGTTAATTCCTCCGCCGGGTCCTGCGAGTCGAAATAATATCCGCCGGCGAAGCTGGGAATCGCTTCTTCAGTGGTATGCGCGTCCATGAACTGAGTGATCGCGGCGATCAGATTGCACGGGATCTCCTCACGGGTGCCCGCTTTCCGCAGGGCGCGCAGGGCGTCGTCCGTGGTCTCATTCGGCGCGTCCAGCCGGAAGGCCGGAATCTCGGTCGCCGGATACAGCAGGCACAGCAGATGCTCCGCGTCGGCGACGCTGCTCGCGCCGCCCCGCTCGCCCCATTGCCAGCCGCCATCGGAGAATGAATGCCGAGCGATGGCCTGCCAGATCTCCAGCAGGTGCTGCCGTGGCTGGATGCGCATCCCCGTACCCCTTGGATGAGAGCGTCGGTGTGCGGTGCGGTCAGGAGGGGCGGCGCAGCCCGCAGGCGAGGATCATGCCGGTGTACCCCTCCCGCACCGGGCCCTCGGGCAGGCCGAACCGCTCCAGCCTCTCGACCGTGGCGTGCGGTTCCAGGCCGGCCGCGACCTCCGCGCTGTCGACCTCGCAGGCGGGGAAGAGCTCGTCGCCGACGACGTAGCCGCCCGAGTTCTCCATGAACGCGGCGGCGAACGGCGCGCCGGGCGCCAGCGCCCCGACGAACGCGGCCACCGCTTCCTCGAACTCCCGGTGGGAGTTCGACAGCGATTCCGCGACGAAGAACATCGTCCCGACGCCCTGGTTCCGCAGCCGGTCCGGCAGCCGGAACAGGTCGCCTTCCTCGACGGTCACGGAACGGGCGAACCGCTTCCGCGGGTCGGCGATGTCCTGATATTCCTCTCCTTTGCGCAGGACTTGCCAGAACGGGTCCCAACTCTTCTCATACCCGGAGATCTGGTTCCGCAGCCACTTGACGTTCCGCGCCGACCGCTCGTACAAGGTGATCTTCTCGCACCACGGCAGGAGCGAGAGAGCGGGATAGAGATTGGCCCCCGCGCCCACGTCGATACCCGAAACCGGCCGTTCCGGATTCGTTCGGAAGTGATCAGAGAAGAAGTCTCTTACGACATTGATGATCTCTTCATCGTCGGGTCGCAGTGCACTGTAGTTGTGCTGCGTGTACGACTGGGAGTCGAACGAGTCCCAAGGGGCGTCTCTGTTGAGACACAGCGTGCCACCGTCTGACGTGAGATCCATGCAACCGATGTTAGCGCCAACCCGCGCCATGAGAGCGGCGGAGTGAAGGATTTAAGACGGCCGCGGAGTGATGGCGGGAATGACCTTGATAACCCCTGGCGGAAGAGGGTGCGGAATGATCGGGGAGTGGCCGGAGTGCCCCGGGGAATCGCCTTTGGATGTTCACTCGATAGTGAATACGCGCACCGTTGACACCGAGATAGGGCATGCTACGCACTGCACCCCGGAGCCCGTACCGGTGATATCGGCGGGACGGGGGGGGGGGGGGGGGGGGGGGGGGGGGGGGGGGAGGGGTGGGGGGGGGGAGGGGGGGGGGGAAGGGCGGCCTGGGCCGTCCCTTCGGGTCTCACCCCCGGGCATTCCGAGGATCGCGGATAGTG
>NZ_JBWKFF010000033.1:57374-75384 GCF_056434425.1 Streptomyces sp. NPDC044033
GGGTGATGGGGCAGCGGGGGGGGGGGGGGTGGGTGGCCCCGCGCCGGCCCCCCCCCCCCCCCCCCCCCCCCCCCCCCCCCCCCCCCCCCCCCCCCGCCTCGGCCGCGCCCTCCGGCTCCGCCCCCAGGACCGCTCAGGGCTGCAGGCCGCCGAGGCGCCCCTCCAGCAGTACGAGCAGCTCGCCGAGGGTCGCCGCGAGAGCGGCCTGCCGCTCCGGGGCGACGCCGGCGAGCAGCGCCGACTCGTAGTCGAGCTGGTCCGGCAGGATCCGGTCGATCAGGGCGCGGCCCTCCTCGGTGAGCGTGAGGTGGGCGACGCGGCGGTCGCGTGCGTCGGGGCGGCGGGCGACGAGCCCGCGCTGTTCGAGCACGCGCAGCCGCTTGGTGACCGCGGCCCCCGAGGCGAACGTCTCGCGCGCCAACTGCCCGGGCGTCAGCTCGCGGCCCGTACGGCGCAGCGTGCCGAGGATGTCGAACTCCGGGCGGGTGAGCCCCTCCCGTACCAGCGGGGCGTCGGTGGCCTGTTGCAACAGGGCCGAGCAGCGGTTGAGCCGGCCGATCACGGCCATCGGGGCGGTATCGATGCCGGGATGGACCCGCTGCCACTCGCGCACTACGCGCGCGACGGTGTCATCGGCGCCCACGGCGTCCACAGCGCCCACGGGGTTTTTGGCATCCTCGGCCACCATGTCGATCCTTTCCGCTCACAGTCCGTTCAATTCTGCCGCTTGCCGGACGGCGGGTCTGCCACCGAGCGGTGCGCGGGCCCGCCCGGGGGCCCCGGGGCGCGCGGCGGGCCCGGGGCCTGTCGGTGCGTCAGGACCGGAGAAGCGCTAGGCCGCCATCACCGGGGCGGACAGCCGGCGCACGAGCGACGCCAGCGTGCGGTGCCCCTCCTGTTCCGCGAGGGCCACGCGCTCTTCCGGCAGGGCGCGCTGCCACCATTCGCCGGAGGCGACGTCCACGGCCTCGCGGAGTTCGATGAGCGAGGCCGCGAGGCGGTCGCGCGCCCAGCCCGCCTGGTGGTGGTCGTGCGACGTGGCGAGCAGCCGCACAGCCGACTCCCGGGCCTCGGAGACCCGGCCCAGGGCCGCCTCGATCCGGTCGGTGGCACGCCGGTTGGTGACCAGGACACAGGCCAGCAGCCCGACCGCGGCGCCGACGACCGTGTCGATCCAGCGGTCGGCGATGAGCGTCGACGCCGGGAGGTTGTTGGCGAACTCGGTGAGCAGCAGCGCCATCGGCGTCACGCAGACGGAGCCGAGCCAGTAGTTGCGGGAGATGAACGCCTCCGCGCAGATCTGGAAGGCGAGCGCCAGCAGCACCATCGTGAGGTGGCCGGTGCGGATGAGGGGCAGCAGCGCGGTGAACAGGAGGAGCCCGAGGAAGTTGCCGATGGTGCGCTGGAGCGCCCGGTTCCAGGTCAGGGTGGTGTTGGCCTGGAAGACCGCGGCGGCGGTGACCACCGCCCAGTACGGGTGGCCGACGCCCACCGCCATCGACACCCAGCCCGCCACGGCGCACCCCGCCGCGACCCGCGCCCCGATCGGCAGCAGCGGTGAGCCCGGCCGGAGCCTGCGCAGTACGGCGCGGAAGCCGCGCGGCCGGTCGGGGGAAGGGTGGCGGGGCGTGTGCCGGTCGCCTTCCGCGTCGACCCCGAGCAGTTCGGCCTGTTGTGCGGGCGTCAGCGCGACCAGCGGCAGCGGCCGGCCCTTGCGCAGGTCCCGCGCCCAGATCTCGAACCGGCCCGCCTCGTCGGCGCCGGCCGCGGCGGCCGGCGTGGACTCGGCCCGGATGAGCAGCCGCTCCAGCTTGACGTCGCGGTCCCGGACGAGGAAGAGGGCGCCCCAGGCCGCGTTGACGGCCGTGGCGGTGGCGTGCCGGGCGCCGCGTGCCGCGCCGGGTCCGGCCCGCAGCACGCGGGCCGCGGCCTCCAGCGCACGGGCGGTCATGATGCGTTCGGGGCCGCGCGGCCGGACCAGTGCGGGCGCCATGCAGACGAGCCACGACAGGGCCCCGCAGAGGAGCACGATGCCCAGGTGGGAGGGGACGTCGCCGATGCGCTGCGGTACGAAGAAGGCGCTCGCCGAGACGAAGGTCACGATGATGTTGCCGGGCGGCCCGATCAGGGTGGCGTCGCAGACCATCTTGTGCACGGCGGCGAGCAGCGAGGCGATCAGCACCAGCAGCGGCGCCGAGGCGATCAGGGACGAGCTGACCAGGGCGATGGCCACGCTCACGACCATGCCGAGCACGACCCAGGCGAGCGTACGGGCGCGGGCGGCGTACGGCTGCGAGTGGCCGTAGAGCGCGCAGAGCGCCCCGGCGGAGGTGTACAGGGCGAACTGGAGGTGGCCGGTGGCGAGCAGCGTCAGATTGGGGATCGCCATCGCGACGCCCGCGCTGAGCGCGGATTTATGCCAGATGTCCGTGGCGCGGTTCAGCCGTACCGCGCTGCGGACGGGCAGCGGGCGTACGCGGACGCCGCGTGCCGGTGTGGACGGTGTGGGCTCCTTGAGGGTTCTCCGATGTTTCGCGTGCTTCGCCATACGTAAAACGTTAGCAGGTGTTTTACTAGTGAAATATATCGAGTGCCCGGGCCCGGCACTCGGCGGGCGTCCCCCAGGCCGAGCGCAGCGCCCGTGCCTTCCCGATCCACAGCGACAGATCGAGCTCGGCCGTGTAGCCGATCGCCCCGTGCAGCTGGAGCGCGGTACGGGCCGCCGCGTACGCCGCCTCGCCCGCGGCGACCTTCGCCGCCGCGATCTCGGCCCCGGCGCTCCGCGCCCCCGAAGCCAGCGCCACCGCCGCCCCGAAGAGCAACGGCCGGGCGAACTCCAGGCCGACGAGCGTGTCGGCCAGGCGGTGCTTCACCGCCTGGAAGGAGCCGATCGCCGCACCGAACTGGGTCCGCTGCTTCACATACGCGACCGTCTGCTCCAGCAGCGCGAGCCCGGTGCCCAGCGCCTGCGCGGCGGTCGCGAAGGCCGCCCAGTCGGCCGCGTGGGCGGCCGCGGCCCGCACCGCGGGCCCGCTCGCCGCCGCCTCGCCCGCCGGTAGCGGCCGCGCGAGGCGGCGGGCGGGATCGAGCGAGGGCTGTACGGGGCCGTGCTCGCGGCACCGGTACAGCTCGTCCGCCGCCGTGACGGCGAAGACCGCGTCGGCGGCGTCGGCGTCCAGCGCGTACGGGCTGTGGCCCGGCAGTGCGAGCGTCACCGCCGCACGCCCGTCGGCCAGCCGGGGCAGCCACTCCTTCGCCCCGTTCGCCGCGCCCTCCCGTGCCAGACGGCCCCAGAGCGCGGCCGCGGCGACCGTCTCCACCAGCGGACCCGGCACGGCGTGCCGCCCCAACTCCACGAAGGAGACGGCGAGTTCCACGGGGAGCGGCCCCAGGCCGCCGTACGCCTGGGGCACCGCCAGCGCGAACACCCCCGCCTCGGCGAGCCGGCCGAACAATGTCCGGCCCGGCCCGCGGTCGCCGGCCGCCCAGGCCCGTACCGCCGACGGCGTCTCCGCGGCCGACAGCATCCGGTCCAGGGTGCGGCCGAACTCGGTCTGCTCGTCGTCCAGGAGGAACCTCACGACCGGCGTCCCTTCGGCAGGCCCAGCAACCGCTCGGCGATGATGTCGCGCTGGATCTCATTGGTGCCCGCGTAGATCGGCCCGGCGAGCGAGAAGGTGTAGCCGTCCGCCCAACTCCCGTGCGCGGGAGCGTCCTCGGCGCCGTCCGACAGCTCGCCGAGTGGCCCGAGCAGGTCCAGCGCGCACTCGTGCAGCGCGATGTCCAGTTCGGACCAGAACACCTTGTTCAGACTCGACTCGGCCCCGATGGAGCCCCCGGCGGCGATGCGCGAGGCATTGGCATAGGTGAACAGCTGATACGCGCGGGCGCCGATCGCGGCGTCGGCGACCCGGTCGCGCAGCGCCGGAACGCCCGTATCCGCGCTCTCGCGCCACAGCGCGACCAGGCGCTCGGCGGCGGCCGTGAAGCGCCCGGGGCTGCGCAGCGTCAGCCCCCGCTCGCTGCCCGCCGTGCTCATCGCGACGCGCCAGCCCTGCCCGGGCTCGCCGATGACGTCCTCGTCGGGGACGAAGACCCGCTCCAGCGACAGTTCGGCGAACGCGGGCTTGCCGTCCAGGCGGCCGATGGGCCGCACCGTCACGCCCTCCGCGTCCAGCGGGAACATCGCATAGGTGAGACCGCGGTGCGGCCGGTCCGCGTCCGGATGGCTGCGGAACAGACCGAAGGCGAGGTCGGCGAAGGCGGCCCGCGACGACCAGGTCTTCAGGCCGCCGAGCAGCCAGCCGCCGTCCACCCGGGTCGCGGTGGACCGCAGCGCGGCCAGGTCGGACCCCGCCCCCGGCTCGGACCACGCCTGCGCCCAGATCCGCTCACCGCTCGCCATGGCGGGCAGCACCCGGGCGCGCTGCTCCTCGGTGCCGTGCTCGAAGAGGGTGGGCGCGAGGAGGTTGATGCCGTTCTGGCTGACGCGGGCGGGCGCGCCCGCCGCGAAGTACTCCTCCTCGAAGACCAGCCACTCAAGGACCGAGACGGCCCGGCCCCCGTACTCCTTCGGCCACGAGACCACCGACCAGCGGTCCGCGTGCAGCGCGCGCTCCCACTCCCGGTGCGCCGCGAACCCCTCGCGCGTCTCCAGCGAGGGCAGCGGCGCGGCCGGTACGTGCTCGGTGAGCCACTCCCGCGCCGCGGCCCTGAACGCGTCCTCCCCGGCGTCGAAGTCGAGGTCCATCAGGAGCCCGCCTCTTTCATGGCGCGCACGTCCATGCCGCCCAGCGGATCGGCCGCCGTCTCCGCGTTGTGCGCGTGCGCGAGGTGGTGCAGGCCGAAGACGGAGTCCAGGCCGGTGTGCAGCCCCTGGAGGTCCTCGGCCTGGTTGACGGCGCGTTTGGTCAACGCGAGCCCCATGCGCGGCATGCCGGCGATACGGTCCGCCAGTTCGCTTGTACGGGCGGCGAGTTCACCCCGCGGCACGACGCGGTTGACCATCCCCACCTCGTACGCGCGCCGGGCGCTCATCCGTTCGCCGGTGAACAGGAACTCCTTGGCGATCCGCGGCGGCATGACCCACGGGTGCGCGAAGTACTCGACGCCGGGGATGCCCATCCGCACGACCGGGTCCGCGAAGAACGCGTCCTCGGCGGCGACGATCAGGTCGCAGACCCAGGCCAGCATCAACCCGCCCGCCACGCAGGCCCCTTGGACGGACGCGATCACCGGCTTCGGCAGCTCGCGCCACCGCCGGCACATGCCGAGGTACACCTCGGACTCGCGCGCGAAGCGGCTCTCCGCGCCGGCCTTGTCCGAGTGGTCCCACCACAGCCCGGCCCTGCGGTCGAAGGGCAGATGGGCATCGCGCTCGGGGGTGCCGATGTCGTGCCCGGCGCTGAAGTGCTCACCGGCCCCGGCGAGGACGACGACTTTCACCGCGTCGTCGTCGGCGGCGCGGTAGAAGGCGCCGTCCAGCGCGTACGTCATCGCGGAATTCTGGGCGTTGCGGTAAGCGGGCCGGTTCATGGTGACGGTGGCGACCGGGCCGTTCGCCACGTAGCGCACCACCTGGTCATGGGGCGTGTCGTGGCCCGCGCCATGGGCTTCGTCGTGGGCGGCGGTCATCGGCGACTCCTTCCCTAACAAGTGTTTGGTAGGTTAACGTACGGCCATGAGCAGCGTCGAGGAATCCCGCGCCCCCGTGCCGTACGTCCCCGGCCACGGACTGCTCGCGGGCCGGGGCGCGGTCGTCACCGCCGCCGCCGGAGCGGGCATCGGCGGGGCCACCGCCCGTAAATTCCTCGAAGAGGGCGCCCGCGTCGTCCTCGGCGACCTCCACACCCGCCGGCTCGCCGAGAGCACGGCCGCGCTCACCGAGGAGTTCGGGGCGGACCACGTCGCCTCACTGCCCTGCGACGTCACCGACGAGGCGCAGGTCGCAGCCCTCCTCGACCTCGCCGAGGAGCGGCACGGACGCCTCGACATCGTCGTCAACAACGCCGGGCTCGGCGGCACCGCCGATCTCGTCGAGATGACCGACGCCCAGTGGGACAAGGTCCTCGACACCACGCTGAACAGCACCTTCCGCTGCACCCGCGCCGCCCTGCGCCGCATGCGGGCGGCCGGCCGCGGCGGCGCCATCGTCAACAACGCCTCTGTCGTCGGCTGGCGCGCCCAGCGCGGCCAGGCCCACTACGCCGCCGCCAAGGCCGGCGTGATGGCGCTCACCCGCTGCGCGGCCGTCGAGGCCGCCGACTACGGCGTGCGCGTCAACGCGGTCGCGCCCAGCCTCGCCATGCACCCGCACCTGGTGAAGGTCACCACGCCCGAACTGCTCGCCGAGCTCACCGAACGGGAGGCGTTCGGCCGGCACGCCGAGCCCTGGGAGGTCGCCAACGTGATCGTCTTCCTGGCCAGCGGCTACTCCTCGTACATGACCGGCGAGTGCGTGCCGGTCAGCAGCCAGCATGCGTGAGACGAGAATGGGGGCGTGCCGAACAGCAAGAAGAAACCCACCGTGACCCCCTCGCCCGAGCGGCGCGGAGAACTGCTCGCGACCGCGGCCGAGGTCTTCGCCGCGCAGGGCTACAACGCCACCACCGTCCGCCGGATCGCGGACGAGGCGGGCATGCTCGCGGGCAGCCTCTACTACCACTTCGACTCCAAGGAGTCGATGCTCGACGAGATCCTGACCGCCTTCCTCGACGAGCTCTGGGCCGGGTACGACACCGTGCTGGCCGCCGGGCTCGACCCCCGGCAGACCATCGAGGCCCTGGTCACCGAGTCCTTCCGGGAGATCGACCGGCACCGCGCCGCCGTCGCCATCTACCAGAAGGAGTCCCGCCACCTCGCCGCCCAGCCGCGCTTCCGCTACCTCACCGACTCGCAGCAGAAGTTCGAGAAGGCATGGCTCGGCACCCTGGAGCGCGGCGTCGCGGCCAAGGTCTTCCGCGCCGACCTCGACATCCGCCTGACCTACCGCTTCGTCCGCGACACCGTCTGGGTCGCCGCGTCCTGGTACCGGCCGGGCGGCGCGCACAGCCCCGAGGAGATCGCCCGCCAGTACCTGTCGATGGTGCTGGACGGCATCGCCCTGCGCGAACAGCCCCCGAGCCCCCGCCCCCCTGAGCACCCGACCCCCTAGGGAGAAGAACGCCATGGCCGAGGCCTACATCGTCGAAGCGGTACGCACCCCCGTCGGCCGCCGCCGCGGCGGACTCGCCGGAGCCCACCCGGCCGACCTCGGCGCGCACGTACTGAAGGCCCTCGTCCAGCGCTCCGGCATCGACCCGGCCGCCGTCGAGGACGTCGTCTTCGGCTGCCTCGACGCCGTCGGCCCGCAGGCCGGCGACATCGCCCGCACCAGCTGGCTGGCCGCCGGGCTCCCCGAGGAAGTGCCCGGCGTCACCGTCGACCGGCAGTGCGGCTCCTCCCAGCAGGCCGTCCACTTCGCGGCCCAGGCCGTGCTCTCCGGCACTCAGGACCTCGTCGTCGCGGGCGGCACCCAGAACATGTCGCAGATCCCCATCGCCTTCGCCAGCCGCCGGGCC
This sequence comes from Streptomyces sp. NPDC044033, assembly GCF_056434425.1. Classification (NCBI taxonomy): domain Bacteria; kingdom Bacillati; phylum Actinomycetota; class Actinomycetes; order Kitasatosporales; family Streptomycetaceae; genus Streptomyces; species Streptomyces sp. NPDC044033. The sequence continues at coordinate 64,934 of NZ_JBWKFF010000033.1, forward strand.
GCCGAACCGCTCGGCCTGACCGAGGGCCCCTTCGCCGGGTCGCGGGGGTGGCGGGCGCGCTACGGCGACCTGCCCGTCGACCAGTTCCACGGCGCCGAGCTGATCGCCGCGAAGTGGGGCATCTCCCGCCGGGACATGGAGGAATTCGCGCTCCGCTCCCATCAGCGGGCCGTCCGCGCCACCGACGAAGGCCGCTTCGCCCGCGAGACCGCCGCGTATGGGGACGTCGCCACCGACGAGGGCCCGCGCCGCGACACCTCGCTGGAGAAGATGGCCGCCCTCAAACCGGTCGTCGAGGGCGGCAGCCTGACCGCGGGCGTCTCCTCGCAGGTCTCGGACGGCGCCGCCGCCCTGCTCCTCGCCTCCGAACAGGCCGTACGCGACCACGGGCTGACGCCGCGCGCCCGCGTCCACCACCTCTCCGTGCGCGGTGAGGACCCCATCCGGATGCTGTCCGCGCCCATCCCGGCCACGGCGCACGCGCTGAAGAAGACCGGCATGGCGATGGACGACATCGACCTGGTCGAGATCAACGAGGCGTTCGCGCCCGTCGTGCTGGCCTGGCTGCGGGAGACCGGCGCGGACCCGGAGAAGGTCAACGTCAACGGCGGCGCCATCGCCCTCGGCCACCCGCTGGGCGCCACCGGCGTCCGCCTCATGACCACGCTCCTGCACGAACTGGAGCGCACGGGCGGACGCTACGGCCTCCAGACGATGTGCGAGGGCGGCGGCCAGGCGAACGTCACGATCATCGAGAGGCTGTGACGGCGGGGCCCGCGAGCCGTCCCCTGGGGGAGGTCACTCAGGAGCGGGCAGCCCGGCCAGCGTCGCGCATGCCTGCTCCATCACCCGGTCCACCAGCTCCGCGCAGGTCGGCAGGTCCTCGATGAGCCCCGCGACCTGCCCCGCGGCCATCACGCCGAGATCGGTACGGCCCTCCACCATCGACGCGCGCAGCAGCATCGGGGTGTTGGCGGCGAGCAGGACCTGACTCCAGGTCATCTCCTTGCCGTGCTTCATCGCCAGCCCGTCGCGCACCATGGCCTGCCAGCTCAGCCCCGACAATCTCCGGAAGGACGCGGCGTGCCGCAGCGCCCGTACGAGCGAGGCGGCGCGGCCCGAGCGCTCCAGCTCCGCCACCAGCTCCGTGCGCAGCATCCGGTGCGGGAGGCCGTCGACCTTGGTGGTGAGCGTGACGTCCTTGACCGTGGCCGCGAGGTACTTCGCCTTCACCGCGTCCGGCACCGTGCTCTCGGCGGTGAGCAGGAAGCGGGTGCCCATGGCGATGCCGGCCGCGCCGTGCGCGAGGGCCGCGACGAGACCGCGCCCGTCGCGGAAGCCGCCGGCCGCGACGACGGGGATGCCGACCGCGTCGACCACTTGGGGGAGCAGTACGGTCGTGGCGACCTCCCCGGTGTGGCCGCCGCCCTCGCCGCCCTGGACGATGACCGCGTCCGCGCCCCAGGCGGCCACCTTCTCGGCGTGCCGGCGCGCGCCGATGGAGGGGATCACCACGACCCCCGCGTCCTTGAGCCGGGCGATCAGCTCGCGCGAGGGCGCGAGCGCGAAGGAGGCGACCCGCACCCCCTCCTCGATGATGACGCCGACCCGGTCCGCCGCGTCGCCCGCGTCCGCCCGCAGATTGACGCCGAACGGCGCGTCCGTGCGGGACCGCACCTCCCGGACGGCACAACGGAGTTGACCGACCGTCATGGTCGCGGAGGCGAGGATGCCGAGCGCCCCGGCATTGGCGGACGCGGAGACCAGCCGGGGGCCCGCGACCCAGCCCATACCGGTCTGCACCAGGGGGTGGCGCACGCCGACCAGTTCGGTGAGCGGGGTCGCGATCCGCCGCTCGCTCACGACCGCACCTCCCGGTCCCGCAGCCCGCGCGGATCGATGACCTCCCTGATCAGCCGCAGCTCCTCGGCGCCCGGCTCGCGGGTGCGGGGGGCATCGGCCGGCACGTCGAGCGGGAACCCCGTGGCCTCGCGGAGCTCGTCCGCGCTCACGCCGGGGTGCAGGGACCGTACGCGCATGCGGTGGTCGGGCGTCTCGAAGTCGAGGACGGCGAGATCCGTGATGACCCGCGGGATGCGGTGGAACCGCGTCGCCGACGGCCCGGCCGCCGCCGCCCGCTCGTAACCGACGCCGCAGACCATGTCGACCTTCTCGACCAGTACCCGCGTCGAGTGCTTGGGCACCCAGTAACTCGTCGGATTGTTCAGGGTGTTGGCCGGTGCGCCGCGCACGCCGAGGAGCTGCCGGGTGGGCCGCTGCCAGTCGCCGATGCAGGAGATGTTCTGGTTGCCGTAGCGGTCGAGCTGGCTCGCGCCCATCATCACGTGGCGCTTGCCGCCGGTGACCATCGCCAGGTGCCGCCGGTAGGGCAGCCACCCCTCGATGACGTGCGGCGCCCGCGCCGCCCCGCCGAGCGCCGGCACATCGCCGATCAGCAGCGCCTCGCCGTCCGTGAGCAGCAGCTCGGGGGCGAAGGTCAGCTTGGCGAGCCGCGCCCCGATGGTGGGCACGGTGCCCATCGGGGAGGCCAGGATCTCGCCGTCGCCGCGCCACGCCTCCGCGCAGGCGATCACGCAGTACTCGGCCCGGGTCGCCCCGGCGGCCGTCCGCGGCCCGCTCTCGCGACTCATGAGCCCTCCTTCGCGAAGGCCGCGACCGCGGCCTGATAGGCGTCCTCGTCCCCGCTGAGGAAGCGTTCGGTGAACTCCCGCCAGGCGGCCGGATCGGCGGCGGCCTTGGCGTACGCGGCCTGGAAGGGCTCGTCGCGGCCGTAGTCCGGCACGCAGGACGTGAAATGCGCGCCGTTCGGCGCCTCCACCACGCCCGCCACCTCCTGACGCCCCACCAGGAGCGTCTGCGGGGCGCCCGCCTCGGCGAACTCGGCGGCCTCGACGACGCGTTCGCACGAGACGTACGCGTCGGTGGCCGCCTCGCAGAACAGGTCGTCGAAGTATGGATCCGGGCCCAGGTACTGGCCGTTTCCGTGCGCGTCCGCCCGGTTGAGGTGGACGAGCGCCGCGTCCAGCTTCAGGGCGGGCGCCGCCACGAACTCCTCCCCGTCCTCGTACGGCGAGGTGACGGTACGGAGCGACGGGTTGACCGTCATCACGTCGGAGCCGAGCCCGGCCCGTACGGGCAGGAAGGGCAGCCGGTGCGCGGCCGCCGTCAGACCCCACATGAACATCGCCTCGTCCAGCTCCATCAGCTCGAAGCCGCCGCGCTGGCGGGCGGCGCGGAAGTGGGGTTCGAGGGGGATCGAATCGAGCGTCACGAACGCCGCGACCAGCTTGCGGATCTTCCCGGCGGCCGCCAGCAGGCCCACATCCGGGCCCCCGTAGGAGACCACGGTCAGGTCGGTCACCTCCGAGCGCAGCAGCGCCCGTACCAGCGCCATCGGCTTGCGCCGCGACCCCCAGCCGCCGATGCCGACTGTCATGCCGCTCTCCAGGCGGCCGACGGCCTGATCGGCCGTCATGAGCTTCTCGGTCCTGTCGCGGGTCACGACTGCTCCTCGCTGCCGAAGGTGGCGCGGACGCGGTCGGCCGTGCCGCTGAGGTTGGCCTCGAAGGTGAAGCCCTGCTCGAAGCGGTAGCTGCGCCGCACGTCCACCGGGTCGATGCCGTTGATGGCCGCCTTGGCGAGCCGGAGCAGGGAGCCGTCCTTGGCGGCGATCTCCCGGGCCAACGCCAGGGCCGCGTCCGGCAGTTCCTCGCGGCTGACGACCTGCCAGACGGAGCCGTGGTGGTGCAGCTCTCGCGCGGTGGCGGTCCGCGAGGTGTAGTACAGGGCGCGCATCAGGTGCTGCGGGACCAGGCGGGCGAGATGGGTGGCCGCGCCGAGCGCTCCCCGGTCCAGCTCCGGGAGGCCGAAGACGGCGTCCTCGCTCGCCACGATGGCGTCGGCGTTGCCGACGAGCCCGATGCCGCCGCCGAGGCAGTGGCCGTGCACGGCCGCCACGACCGGCACCTCGCACTCATAGACCGCCGCGAACGCCGCGTAGCAGCCGCGGTTGGCGCCGATGAGCGCCGCGTGGCCGTCGGAGCGCTGGATCTCCTTGAGGTCGACGCCCGCGTTGAAGCCGCGCCCTGCGGCGGTCAGTACGACGCAGCGCACGCCGGGATCGGCGCCCGCGTCCCGTACGGCTTCGGCCAGTTCGTGCCAGCCCCGCACGGGGAGGGCGTTGACCGGCGGGAAATCCACCGTGATGACGCGAACGCCGTCGTGTGGTCCGGAGGTGGAGACACCCATGAGAGGATCAGCTACCTTTCCACCAAACGTTTGTTAGGTGAGAAGGTAGCAGCGGATCGACCGCTGCGGGAGGTGCCAAGTGGCGGTCACCATCGATCTGTCCGGCCGCGTCGCCGTCGTCACCGGCGGCACCCGGGGCGTCGGCGCGGGCATCAGCCGCGCCCTGCTGGCGGCCGGGGCCGAGGTCGTCGTCTGCGCCCGGCGCCCACCCGACGAACCCGTCGAGGCCGGCGGCAGAGCCGCCCGCTTCCACGCCGTGGACCTTCGCGACCCGGAGGCCGTCGCCCGCGTCTTCGAACGGGTCGTGGGCGCGTACGGGCGGCTGGACGCCCTCGTCAACAATGCCGGCGGCACCCCCTACAGACTGCTCGCCGACAGCGACCCGAGACGCGCCGCGCGGGCCGTCGAACTCAACCTCATCGCCCCGATGACGGCCTCGCTCGCCGCCCACCGGGCCATGGCCGGCACCGGTGGCTCCATCACCATGATCGGCAGCGTCAGCGGCTCCCGGCCCTCGCCGGGCACGGCGGCGTACGGGGCCGCGAAGGCGGGCCTGGAGAACCTGGCCCGCTCCATGGCCGTCGAATGGGCGCCGTGCATCCGCGTCAACACCCTGATCCTCGGCATGGTCCGCACCGAGCTCTCGCACCTCCACTACGGGGACGAGCAGGGCATCGCGGCCGTCGGCCGCACCGTACCGCTGGGCAGGCTCGCCGAACCCGCCGAGATCGGCGACGCCTGCGTCTTCCTCGCCTCCGAACTGGCCGCGTACATCACCGGAGCGAGCCTGCTCGTCCACGGGGGAGGGGAGCGCCCCGCGTTCCTGGACGCCGCGACCGCCAACCGCACCGCCGGCAGCCGGGCCGACCGCACCACCGAACGTACCGCCGACTGTGCTGCCCCACCGACCGTTGAACCCAGCAGACTCCCCATCGGGCCCACCGACGAACAAGGAGAGACGGCATGACCGGAATCTGTGCCGGACGCGTCGCCGCCGTCACCGGCGCCGGCCGCGGACTCGGCCGCGCCCACGCGCTCGCCCTCGCCGCGGAAGGGGCCAAGGTGGTGGTCAACGACCTCGGCGTCGGCCTCGACGGCGACCGCCCGACCGAGGGCCCCACCGACGGGCCGACCGACGGGCCCGCGCAGCGCGTCGTCGACGAGATCCGCGCGGCGGGCGGCGAAGCCGTCGCACACGGCGGGGACGTCGCCACCGCCGAGGGCTCCCAGTCCCTGATCGCCGCGGCCCTGGACGCGTACGGGCGCCTCGACACCCTGGTCAACAACGCGGGCTTCCTGCGCGACCGGATGCTCGTCAACCTGGACGAGGACGACTGGGACGCCGTCGTACGGGTCCACCTGAGGGGCCACTTCCTGCCGCTCAAGCACGCCGCCGCGCACTGGCGCGCCGAGTCCAAGGCGGGCCGCACCCCCGAGGCGCGCGTCATCAACACCAGTTCCGGCGCCGGCCTGTCGGGCAGCGTCGGACAGGGCAACTACTCCGCGGCCAAGGCCGGAATCCTGGGCCTGACCCTCGTGGCCGCCGCCGAGATGGCCCGTTACGGCGTCCTCGTCAACGCCATCGCCCCCGCCGCCCGCACCCGGATGACCGAGCAGACCTTCGCCGAGACGATGGCCGCCCCCGGCGGGGAGGCGTTCGACGCGATGGCCCCGGACAATGTCTCCCCGCTCGTCGTCTGGCTCGCCTCCGCCTCCGCCGCCGGCGCCGGGGTGACCGGCCGGGTCTTCGAGGCCGAAGCCGGGCGCATCACCGTGATGGAGGGCTGGCGCCCCGGCCCCACCGCCGACAAGGGCGCCCGCTGGACCCCGGCCGAGGCGGGGGAGGCGGTGCTGGGGCTCCTGGCGCGGGCGGAGCGGCCGCGGCCGGTGTACGGGGCGGGGTGAACGCGCGCACCGGGGCCGCGGGGAGGGCGTAGGACCACGGTCCGGGGCGGCCGTCCGATGCCCTCGGCGGCCCCGCCCCAGGTCACACCCCGCCCCAGTTCACACCCCGCACCACAGGCCCCGTCAGGACACGATGTCCTTCGCCCGGAAGTGGCGGAAGGCCAGTGCGAAGAGGACCACCGCGTACGCCACCGACACCGCCGCGCCCCTGACCATGCCGCCCCACTCCAGCTGCGGCTGGAGCGCGTCCGCCCACGCGAACTGCCAGTGCGCGGGCAGGGAGTCGCGCCAGTGGCCGAGCGCCGTGACCGCGTCCAGGACGTTGCCGACGATCGTCAGCCCCACCGCGCCGCCGACCGCGCCGAGCGGCGCGTCGGTGACCGTGGAGAGCCAGAAGGCGAGCGCCGCCGTGACCAGCTGGCCGACGAAGATGTACGCGACGACGAGCAGCAGCCGCGGCACGGCGTCCCCGGACGGGAGCGCACCGCCCGTCGGGAGGCGCAGATCGCCCCAGCCGTACGCGGCCGTGCCCGCCGCCAGGGCGACCAGCGGCAGCAGCACCATCGCCGCCGCGCTGAACCCCAGCGCCACCGCCAGCTTGCTCAGCAGCAGCCGGGCGCGCGGCACGGGCGCGGCCAGCAGATAGCGCAGCGAGGACCAGCTCGCCTCGGATGCCACCGTGTCGCCGCAGAACAGTGCCACCGGCACCACCAGCAGAAAGCCCGCCGAGACGAAGAGGCAGGTGGCGGCGAAGTTCGCGCCGGAGGCGGTCGCCGAGTCGATCAGCGACACCCGGCCGTCCCGGCCGCTGGGCTGCCCGCCGATCGCGAACGCCGCGATCAGGACGAACGGCAGCACCGCCAGCACCGCCCCGACCACCAGCGTGCGCCTGCGCCGCAGCTGCCGCATCGCCTCGATGCGCAGCGGCAGCGTGTGCCGGACGCGGTAGCCGGGCGCCGACGCCGGTGCCGGCTCGGGCGCACTCGCGGACGTACTCGGCGTACTCGTGGACGTGCTCACGCGGAGCCTCCGATCAGGGTCAGGAACGCGTCCTCCAGGCGGCGGTGCGGCCCGACGCCCGCCACCGGGATCTCCAGCCGGACCAGCTCGACGACGAGTTCGGAGGCGCTGATGCCCTCCAGCCGCACCAGCAGCCCCTCGTCGGCGGGCACGGCCGAGGCGACGCCCGGCAGCGCGGCCACCTTCTCGCACGCCGCCTCGGGCAGCTCGCCCTGCACGCCGACGAGCAGCGTGTCGCCCGAGCCGATGATTTCCGCGACCGGCCCGGCCTGCACCAGCCGCCCGCGGTCCATCACCACCAGGTGCGTACAGCTCTGCTCCACCTCGGACAGCAGATGGCTGGAGACGATGACGGTGCGCCCGGCCGCCGCGTAGCGGATCATCACCTCGCGCATCTCGCGGATCTGCGGCGGGTCGAGGCCGTTCGTCGGCTCGTCCAGGATCAGCAGGTCCGGCAGCCCGAGCATGGCCTGCGCGATGGCCAGCCGCTGGCGCATGCCCTGGCTGTACGTACGCACCGCGCGGTCCAGCGCCGAGCCGAGCCCGGCGATCTCCAGGGCCTCCTCGATATGGGCGTCCTCGGCGGGCCGGCCGGTCGCCCGCCAGTACAGATCGAGGTTGGCCCGGCCGGTCAGGTGCGGCAGGAACCCCGCGCCCTCGACGAACGCGCCGACCCGCGACAGCACGGGCGCCCCCGGCCGGATCGCGTGTCCGAAGACCCGGACGGAGCCGCCGTCGGGCCGGATGAGGCCCATCAGCATCCGCAGCGTGGTGGTCTTGCCCGCGCCGTTGGGGCCGAGCAGCCCCAGCACCTGCCCGCGCTCCACCCGGAAGGACAGCTCCCGCACCGCGTAGCGGTCGGCGGACTTCGCGTACCGCTTGCTCAAGTCCGTGATCTGCAACGGCACGTCGGCGAGCGCCGGGTCGGGCGCGGGGGCGGTGGTGCGGCGGCGGCCGACGAGCAGCAGAGCCACGGCGACGACCGCGCCCGCCGCCGGCAGCCCCCACGTCCACCACGGCAGCCCGGCGGAAGCGGTCCGTACCTCCGGCGCGGTCGGGACCCGCAGCCCCTGGCCGGCGAGCGAGACGGTGTACGAAGCGGGCTCGACCGGCGAGGCGTACCCCATGTCCGTGGCGGCCAGGACCAGGCGCATCCGGTGTCCGGCGGCGAAATTGTGGTCGACGGCGGGCAGCCGCACCTCGACGGTGCGGCCGTCCTCGGCGCCGGTGACCCGGACCGGGGTCACGAGCTGGGAAGGCAACTGCTGCTGACCGTCCGGCCCGACGTCGTAGACCTTGGCGAAGAGCACGGCCTCGCCGCCGTCCGCCTTGACACGCAGCTTCACGCCCGGCGACCCGGTGACGCGCACCCCGGTCGACAGGGGCGCGGAGTCGAAGCGGGCGTGCTGGCCGGGGAAGTCGAGGGACAGCCCGGCGCCGAGGCCGGAGAGCTGGGAGATGGCGCCGATGCCGGGCACCGAGGAGATCGCGGCCGGGCCGGCGCCGGCCGGATTGGCGAAGGTCTGCGCACCGCCCGTGAGCCGTACCGCTTGTTCGTCGTCGGCGAGCCCCGGATAGCGGTCGCCGCTCGCGCCGCGCAGCTGCGCCGCACCGTTGGTGGAGTCGACGCCGCCGGTCCGGGTGACGCGGAACGCGGGCCCGGTGTCCGCGCTCTTGTCGCCCTTCAGATAGCGGTCGAACCACGCCTCGGTGCGCTGCTCCACCCGGCCCGTCTCGCGCTCCCCGCCGTCGTGGCCGCCCGCGATCCAGTCCACGGCCACGGGCGCGTCGTTGGCCCTGATCGCCCTGGCCATGGCGTCGGCCTGGCCGAGCGGGAAGAGCGAGTCGGCCTGGCCCTGCATGATGAGGGTGGGCACCTTGATCCGGTCGGCGACCGCGGACGGGCTGCGCGCCTGGAGCAGCTCGCGCGCCCGCGCGTCCGGCTTCCCGGCGACGGCGACCCGCTCGTACATGTCGCACAGCGCCTTCTCGAACCGCCCGCACCCTGAAGACTGCGACTGCGACGGCACCGCCTTCACGTCGCCGGTTTTGGTCGTGGTCGAGCCGGTGGTGAAGAAGATCCCGGCCCAGAGCTTCTTGAAGACGTCGTCGGGGAAGAGGGAGTCGGCGAGGTTCCAGTAGGTGATCTGCGGGGCGATGGCGTCGACGCGCTTGTCGTACCCCGCCGTGAGCAGTGAGATCGCTCCGCCGTAGGAGGCGCCCGCGATGCCGACCCGCGGGTCGCCGGGCTTGTCGAGCCGCACCTCCGGGCGTTTCGCCAGCCAGTCGATGAGCCGGCTGGTGTCGGCGACCTCGTGCCGCGGGTCGTTGATGCCGATCCGGCCCGTGGAGTTGCCGAAGCCGCGCGCCGACCAGGTCAGTACGGCGTAGCCGTCGCGCGCCAACTTCTCCGCCTGGCCCCGCAGATCGTCCTTGCTGCCGCCGAAGCCGTGCGCGAGCAGGACGGCCGGTCTGCGGTCCGTACCGCCGGAGGTGAAGAACGAGGTGTCGATGCGGACCGTGTCACTGGCCCCCGGCGACTCGGGCAGGGACAGTACGTGATCTTCGCGGTGAACGGGGGCTTCGCCGCCGGAGGCGGCCGCCGTCCAGGTGCCGGCCCCGGCGAGCACGGCGACGGCGGCTATGGCGGCGAGCAGCCGCCCGCGCCGTCGGGGCAAACGCAGCTTCATGCCCGAATGCTAAACGGAGACTTCGTCCATCTGCGGCGCCACCAGCGCGAAGGCGTACCGGCGGTGCGAGGCGCCCGCCCCGGACCGTACGGCGGGGCGGTACGGTCCGGAGCCCGCGCAGCGGTCGGGAAGCGGCCCGGGAACTCTCAGCGAGTGGCCGGGGTACGACCGAAAAACGGTCGGGAAGTGCTTGGAAAGCGCCCGGCGAGCGGTCAGGAAGCGCCGTGCGGGTCGTCCTGGGGCGCCCGGCCCTGGTGGGGCAGGCGGTCCGCGAGGTCGGATTCCGGGGTCTTCGCCCCGCGTTCGGCGGCGATCTCCGCCATCATCGTCAGCAGCTCCAGGGCGGCGCCCGGGGCCGGCGCGCCCACCTCGCGGTAGACGGCGGCGATGGCGGTCACCACGCGCTCGGACAGCGGCCAGTCCGCGTAGGAGCCGAGCGGGATCGTGCGCGCCGCGGTCGCCAGCGGGACCCCCACCGCCGGGGGGGGAGAGACCCCCCCCCGTAGATCGCAAAAGGGGTGCCAGAAAAAAGAGAGAGGAGGATGCGTCGGTAGAATGCCATTTCAC
>NZ_JBWKFF010000034.1:0-74312 GCF_056434425.1 Streptomyces sp. NPDC044033
GTGCTTGGTGGCCGGGGGGCGTGTGGTGCCCCCGCTCGAAGGTTTTTTGGGTTGTTTTTTTATCTGCTTTCCCCCTTTTGTGTTGGGGGGTGGGGGGGGGGCCCCCCCCCCCCCCCCCGCCCCCTTATCTCACCGCTCCGCGCCTCTTCGGGCTCAGGGCCTGCGGGCCGAGGTCACGCGGTAGACGTCGTACACGCCCTCCACCGTGCGGACCGCCTTGAGCACATGGCCGAGGTGCTTGGGGTCGCCCATCTCGAAGGTGAAGCGCGAGGTGGCGACCCGGTCGCGGGAGGTCTGGACGGCGGCCGAGAGGATGTTGACGTGCTGGTCGGAGAGGACCCGCGTGACGTCCGAGAGGAGCCGGGAGCGGTCGAGGGCCTCCACCTGGATGGCGACGAGGAAGACCGAGGACTGGGTGGGCGCCCACTCGACCTCGATGATCCGCTCCGGCTGCTGCGAGAGCGAGTCGACGTTGACGCAGTCGGCGCGGTGCACCGAGATGCCGTTGCCCCGGGTGACGAAGCCGATGATGGGGTCTCCGGGCACGGGCGTACAGCAGCGCGCGAGCTTGACCCACACGTCGTCGACGCCCTTGACGACGACGCCGGGGTCCGCGTTGGCACGGCGCTTGGAGCGGCCCCGGATCGGCGTGGACTCGTCGATGTCCTCGTTGGCCGCCTCCTCGCCGCCGAGCGCCTGGACGAGCTTCTGCACGACGCCCTGCGCGGCGACGTGTCCCTCGCCGATGGCCGCGTAGAGGGAGGAGATGTCGGGGTAGCGCATCTCGTGGGCGAGGGTGACGAGCGAGTCGCCGGTCAGGATGCGCTGAATGGGCAGGTTCTGCTTGCGCATCGCCCGCGCTATGGCGTCCTTGCCCTGCTCGATCGCCTCCTCCCGGCGCTCCTTGGAGAACCAGGCGCGGATCTTGTTGCGGGCGCGCGGGGACTTGACGAAGCCGAGCCAGTCGCGGGACGGCGCGGCGCCGGCCGCCTTGGAGGTGAAGACCTCCACCAAGTCGCCGTTGTCCAGGGTCGATTCGAGCGGTACGAGCCGTCCGTTGACGCGGGCGCCTATGGTGCGGTGGCCGACCTCGGTGTGGACCGCGTACGCGAAGTCGACCGGGGTGGCGCCGGCCGGGAGCGCTATGACGTCGCCCTTGGGCGTGAAGACGAAGACCTCGTTGCGGGAGAGGTCGAAGCGCAGCGATTCGAGGAACTCGCCGGGGTCCTCGGTCTCCTTCTGCCAGTCGAGCAGTTGGCGCAGCCACGCCATGTCGTTGACGGTGTCCTGGCCCTTGCCCGCGTTCTTGGGCACGTCGGTACGGACCTTGGAGGCGCCGGCGACGGCTTCCTGCTTGTATTTCCAGTGCGCGGCGATGCCGTACTCGGCACGGCGGTGCATGTCGAAGGTGCGGATCTGGAGTTCGACCGGCTTGCCGCTGGGCCCGATGACCGTCGTGTGCAGCGACTGGTACATGTTGAACTTGGGCATCGCGATGTAGTCCTTGAACCGCCCCGGCACCGGGTTCCACCGGGCGTGCACGGTGCCGAGCGCCGCGTAGCAGTCGCGGACGGTGTCGACGAGGACGCGGATGCCCACCAGGTCGTAGATCTCGGCGAAGTCGCGGCCGCGCACGATCATCTTCTGGTAGACGCTGTAGTAGTGCTTGGGCCGTCCGGTGACGGTGGCCTTGATGCGGGCGGCGCGCAGGTCGGTCTGGACCTCGTCGGTGACGATCGCGAGGTATTCGTCGCGCTTGGGGGCCCGCTCGGCGACGAGCCGCACGATCTCGTCGTACATCTTGGGGTAGAGGATCGCGAAGGCGAGGTCCTCCAGCTCCCACTTGATGGTGTTCATGCCCAGCCGGTGCGCCAGCGGGGCGTAGATCTCCAGGGTCTCGCGGGCCTTCTTCTCCTGCTTCTCCCGCTTGAGGTAGCGCATGGTGCGCATGTTGTGCAGCCGGTCGGCGAGCTTGATGACCAGGACGCGGGGGTCCTTGGCCATGGCGACGACCATCTTGCGCACGGTCTCGGCCTGGGCGGCCTCGCCGAACTTGACCTTGTCGAGCTTGGTGACGCCGTCGACGAGGAGGGCGACCTGGTCGCCGAAGTCGCGGCGCAGGGTGTCGAGCCCGTACTCGGTGTCCTCGACGGTGTCGTGCAGCAGTCCCGCCATCAGCGTCGCCGGATCCATGCCCAGCTCGGCGAGGATGGTGGTGACGGCCAGCGGGTGGGTGATGTAGGGATCGCCGCTCTTGCGCTTCTGGCCGCGGTGCCAGCGCTCGGCGACCTGGTACGCCTTCTCGATCTGGCGCAGCGTCGCGGCGTCGGCCTTGGGGTCGTTGCCGCGGACGATGCGCAGCAGCGGTTCGAGGACCGGGTTGTACGGGCTGGAGCGCTGTACGCCCAGTCGGGCGAGGCGGGCCCGGACACGGTTGGAGGAGCCGGAGCGGGCGGTGGGGCCGGGGGCCGGGCGGGCGGGGGTGGCGCCGGGGGCGGGGCGGTCCGCCGGAGGGGCCGGCTGCTGCTCGGCGGGGGGCTTCGGCCGGTCCGCCGGGGGCGTCGGCACGGCCTCGGCCGCCGTCTTCGGCGCGGTCCGCGGCATGGGCTGCGGTGCGGGCTCGGGCCCGGCCTTCGCCTCGGGCTCCGCCGTGGGCCGCGCCGCGGCGTCGCCTCGGTCCCGGGGCGTGTTCGCGGCCACCGCGGCCTCGGGCGTGGGCTTCTGCGGCTGCGCGGCGGTGAGCGGCTGGGCCTCGTCTGGCAAGAGCACTCTCCTCATGCGGGTCCGGCCCCCGATCAGGTCCGGACTGCCATGGTAACGATCCCGGCCACCTCGCTCTCCCGCAGGCGGCCGCCCTGTGGATAACGGGAGGCGGGCACCGGGGTCTTCCCCGGTGCCCGCCTCCGCTGCGTGCGGCTCGGCCGCGTCGCCGCTCAGACCGTGATCAGCGTCTCCAGCGGTGCGCCGGCCAGCGCCTGCTCCAGCCGCTTCCGGCCGGCCAGGAAGCCCAGCTCCAGCAGGACGGCCACGCCCGCGACCTCGGCGCCCGTACGGCGAATGAGCCGGAGGGACGCCTCGGCGGTGCCGCCGGTGGCCAGGACGTCGTCGATGACCAGGACCCGGTCCCCGGGCCGTAGCGCATCGGCGTGTATCTCGATCTCGGCGCTGCCGTACTCCAGGTCGTACGACTGGGCGAGCGTCGCTCCGGGGAGCTTGCCGGCCTTGCGTACGGGCACGAAGCCGAGCCCTGTGCGGACGGCTACGGGGGCCGCCAGGATGAAGCCGCGCGCCTCCAGACCGACGACCTTGTCCGCGCCGTACCGCTCGCAGAGCTCCGCGAGCGCTTCGGTGAGCGCGCCGAACGCCTTGGCGTCGGCGAGCAGCGGCGTGATGTCCTTGAACACCACGCCCGGCTTCGGGTAGTCCGGTACGTCCGCGATGCGGCTGAGCAGCAGGGAGCGCAGTCCCTCGGCGTCGTTCACCGGCGCTTGCCCGACGGACGCCCGCGACCGCGGTTGCGGGCGGCGGGCCGGCCGCGCGGTCCGACGACGCCGGCCGCGGCCGAGCCGTCGTCATCGACATCGCTGTCGTCGAAGTCCGCCGCGTCCCGCTCGTCCGTCTCGACGCCCGATTCGGCCTTGGCGGCGGCGGTGGCGCGCTTCGCGCGCACCCGCTTGGCCAGGGCCTTCATCTGCGGTTCGCGTTCCTTGAGGTCGGCGACGAGCGGGGTGGCGATGAAGATCGAGGAGTACGCGCCGGCCGCGAGGCCGACGAACAGGGCGAGCGAGATGTCGTTGAGCATGCCCGCGCCGAGGAAGCCGCCGCCGATGAAGAGCAGGGCGCCGACCGGCAGCAGCGCCACGATCGTGGTGTTGATGGAGCGCACCAGGGTGCCGTTGAGGCTGCGGTTGGCGATTTCGCTGTAGGTCTGGCGGCTCTGCTTGGTGATGCCCCGGGCGCTCTCCTTGAGTCCGTCGAAGACGACGACGGTGTCGTAGAGGGAGTAACCGAGAATCGTCAGCAGACCGATCACGGTGCCGGGTGTGACCTCGAACCCGACGAGGGCGTAGACGCCGACGGTGATGGAGAGGTCGTGGACCAGCGCGATCAGGGCGGCGACGGCCATGCGCCACTCGAAGGCGATGGCGAGGTAGATCACCACCAGGACCATGAAGATCCCCAGGCCCATCCACGCCTTGTTGGCGATCTGGTCGCCCCAGCTCGGGCCGATGATGTCCGTGTTGATCTTGTCGGTCGGTACGTCCAGCTTCTTGGCGAGCGCCTCCTGCGTCGAGCGGGAGTCCCCCGTGCTGAGCTCGCTGACCTGGATGCGCAGGGACTTGTTGCCGAGCTTCTGGACGATCGCGGTGTGGCCGGAGGCGCTCTTGGCGGTCTCTTCGGCCTGCTCGGCCGAGACGGAGGTCGTCGGGGTGGTGAAGACGGCTCCGCCGGAGAAGTCGATGCCCATGTTCAGGCCGCGCACCGCCAGGCCGACGATGGCCGTGATGGTGATGAGGATCGAGATGCCGTACCAGATCTTCCGCTTGGCCACGAAGTCGTAGCCGACCTCGCCGCGGTAGAGCCTGGCGCCGATGCTGCCGAGTTTGGACATCTCACGCCTCCTTGGGGTCGACGGGGGCGGAGGAGCCGCGGCGGGAGGCCCGTAGCGGCGGTTTCACTCCGAGGCGCTTGGGGTCCAGCCCCGACCACGGGTGGCCGCCGGCGAAGAACTTGTGGCGGGCCAGGATCGTCATCAGCGGCTTGGTGAAGAGGAAGACCACCACGACGTCGAGCAGCGTGGTCAGGCCGAGCGTGAACGCGAAGCCCTGCACCTTGCCGACGGTGACGACGAAGAGCACCGCGGCGGCGAGGAAGGACACGAAGTCGGAGACCAGGATGGTGCGCCGGGCGCGCGGCCAGCCGCGCTCGACGGCCGGTCGCAGGGACCTGCCGTCGCGGATCTCGTCCCGGATGCGTTCGAAGTACACGATGAAGGAGTCGGCGGTGATGCCGATGGCCACGATGGCACCGCAGACGGCCGGCAGGTTCAGCGCGAAGCCGATGGCCGGGCCGAGCAGGGTCATGATCGTGTAGGTGAGGACCGCGGAGACCCCGAGGCTGGCCAGGGCGACGAGCGCGAGCCCGCGGTAGTAGGCGACCAGATAGATGATCACCAGTGCGAGGCCGATGGCGCCCGCGAGCAGGCCGGCTTCGAGCTGTTCGCCGCCGAGCGCCGCGGTCACGGTGGTCTCGGTGACGACGTCGAAGGAGAGCGGCAGCGCGCCGAAGGACAGCACGTTGGCGAGGTCCTGGGCGCTCTGCTGGGTGAAGCTGCCGGAGATCTCGGCCTCGCCGCCCGCGATGGACTGGCTGACCGACGGGTCGGAGACGACCTCGCCGTCCAGGACGATCGCGAACTGGTTCTGCGGCGGCTGCTGGCCCGCCAGCTTGCCCGTGACGTCGGCGAACTTCTTGGAGCCGCCGGAGGTGAACTTCAGCTGGACGATCCAGCCCTGGCCGCGCTGGCTGTCGAAGACGGCGGAGGCGCCGTTGACGTCGGTGCCCTCCACGGCGACCGGGCCGAGGATCTCCTTGGCGGAGCCGTCCTTCTTGCACGCCACGACCATGTCCTTGGGCGTCGCGCCGGCGGCCTTCTCCCGCGCCTTGGCCATGCCCTCCTTGGTGGTGCAGTCCAGTTCGGCGAGCTGCTTCTGGAGGGCGGCGGCGTCCGGGGAACCGGAGGGCGTCTGGGAGGGCTTCGGGTCCTTGCCGTCCTTGCCGTCCTTGCCCTTGCCCGTGGTCTTGGGGTCGGGGGTCGAGTCGGCCTTCAGGGCGTCGGTGACGGCCCGGCCCTGCGTCTTGGACGTCGGGGTGCCGGTCGGCGTGGCGCTGCCGGACGGGTTGACCTTGTCCTTAGCGTCCTTACCGTCCTTGGCGTCCTTGGCGTCCTTACCGTCCTTGCTGTCCTTACCGTCCTTGCCCTTCGCGCTGGAGGAAGGGCTCGTCGACGGCTCGGGAGACTTGTTGACGGGCGTGGTGCTCAGCACCGGGCGGAAGCCCAGCTGGGCGGTGGTGCCGACCTGCTGGCGGGCCTGCTTCGCGTTCGTCCCCTTGGGGATGTTCACGATGATGTGATTGGCGCCCTGCGTCTGAACCTCGGCCTCGGTGACGCCCAGACCGTTGACACGCCGGTTGATGATGCTCACGGCGGTGTTCATATTGGTCGTGTTGATGGCGTTGGGCTTGCCCGGCTGGTTCTTGGCCTCCAGCGTGAAGCTCGTACCACCGGCGAGGTCGATCCCCAACCGCGGCGCGGTGTGCCCGGAGGTGAACATTCCCCCCACGAGCGCCACCATGGCGATCAGGATCAGGGCGAGAATCCGCCCCGGCCTGCCCTGGCCGCCCGGGGACCTACGGCCCTTCTTCGGTGCTGCCACCTTGTCGTATCTCCCTGTCCAACCGTCCGGCGTCGGGTGTTCGCCGGGCGGCCACGAAGTGTTGTGGGGACGTGCCCCCGCCGGAGCCTAGACCGTCAGGGAACCGCGGCGCACCGCTCGATGGGCGCTCCGCGGTTCGTCGTACGGGGCTTACTTCGCGTCGGTGTCGCCGTCGCGCTTGCCGTCCTTCTTGGCGTCCTTCTTGACGTCCTCGGGCTCCGCGTCGTCCGCCGACGCACCCGTCTCCTCCGGCTCGCCCTTGCCGAGGTCGATCTTCTTCTCGCCGGCGGCCGGCTCGATGTCCTCGGTCAGCGAGGAGGCGTCGTCCGGGACGACCGGAGCCTCGGTCTCCTCGGCCTCGATCCCGTGCACGATGCGGTTGTACTCCGCGTCCTCCAGGACGGCACCGATCGAGTTCTTCGCGTAGATCGCGTGCACTCCGGGGGCGATCTCAAGGGTGACCGCGTCGTCGTGGAGCTCCTTGACGGTGGCGTACATGCCCCCGATCGTGCGCACGCCGGTGCCCGGCTGCATCTGGTTCCGCATCTGGGAGGCCTGGCGCTGCTTGTTCTTCGCCGACCGGGTCATCAGGAACATGGCCCCGATGAGCACGATGAACGGGAGGAGAGTCACGAGATTCACGGGACGGGTTTCCTTCACACGACCGCCGGTGAGCGGCCTGGACTACGGGGGGTGGTATGCCGCCCCGAGACGGACGGCATCGGCGGAGTCTAAGCGAGTCCGCGCCTATGGAACAACGCCCAGCATGGCACCGGGGTTCCTGAGGCGACCAGTCCCCGCGCCGTCAGCCGCCGAACAGGCCGCTCTGTCCCGGCTGCCCGGGGCCGCCCGCGCCCTGCCGCGGCGGCAGGAGTCCGAGGTGCGCCCAGGCGGCGGGCGTCGCGACCCGGCCCCTGGGCGTACGGGCCAGCAGCCCCTCCCTGACCAGGAACGGTTCGGCGACCTCCTCGACCGTCTCACGCTCCTCCCCCACCGCCACGGCGAGGGTCGACAGGCCGACCGGCCCGCCGCTGAACAGCTTCAGCAGAGCGGTGAGGACAGCGCGGTCGAGCCGGTCCAGACCGCGGGCGTCCACCTCGTACACGGCGAGGGCCTGCGAGGCGATCCCGGCGGTGATCAGCCCGTCCGCCTTGACCTGCGCGTAGTCACGGACGCGGCGCAGCAGCCGGTTGGCGATGCGGGGGGTGCCGCGGGAGCGGCCGGCGATCTCGGCGGCCCCCTCGCCTTCGATCTCCACGTCGAGGAGGCGGGCCGAGCGGTGTATAACGCGCTCCAGCTCGGCCGGTGCGTAGAACTCCATGTGGCCGGTGAAGCCGAAGCGGTCGCGCAGCGGCGGCGGCAGGAGCCCGGCGCGGGTGGTGGCGCCGACGAGGGTGAAGGGCGGCAGCTCCAGGGGGATGGCCGTGGCGCCCGGGCCCTTTCCGACAATAACGTCGACCCGGTAGTCCTCCATGGCCATGTACAGCATCTCTTCGGCGGGCCGCGACATGCGGTGGATCTCGTCGAGGAAGAGGACCTCCCCCTCGGCGAGGGAGGAGAGGATCGCCGCGAGGTCGCCGGCGTGCTGGATGGCGGGACCGGAGGTGATCCGGATGGGGGCGCCCATCTCGGCGGCGATGATCATCGAGAGGGTGGTCTTGCCGAGGCCGGGCGCGCCGGAGAGCAGGACGTGGTCGGCGGTGGCGCCGCGCTGGCGGGCCGCGCGCAGCACCAGGTCGAGCTGTTCGCGGACGCGCTCCTGTCCGACGAACTCGTCGAGGTCCTTGGGCCGCAGGGCGGCCTCGATCGCCTGGTCGTCGCCGTCGGCTCCGGCGACGGCGTCCACCAGCCGCCCGCCGGGACCCGCGGGGCCGTCGAGGTCGGCGTCGGGTGTGGCCGCTGCGGGCTCGTCCCAGTTCATGGTCGGTCTCTCGGGTAGGCGGTGGCGTGCGGGCCCGGCCGTCAGCGGGCCCGGTTGAGGGTCTGCAGCGCGGCGCGCAGCAGCTGCGGCACGGCGGGCTGGGCGCCCTCGGCCATGGCCGCCTCCGCCTGGGGGGCGACGGCCGCGACCGCCTCGTCGGCCTCCCGGGTGGCGTAGCCGAGGCCGATCAGGGCGGCGGTCAGCTGTTCGCGCCAGCCGGGGCCGGCGGCGCTGCCGACGCCCGTGCCCGCACCGGGCCCGATCGGGTCGCCGAGGCGGTCCTTCAGTTCGAGCAGCAGGCGCTGGGCGCCCTTCTTGCCGATGCCGGGCACGGCCATCAGGGCCTTCTCGTCGCCGGTGGCGACGGCGCGCCGCAGGGCGTCGGGGGCGTGCACGGCGAGCATGGCCTGGGCGAGGCGGGGGCCGACGCCGCTCGCGGTCTGGAGCAGCTCGAAGACCTGGCGCTCGTCCTCGTCGGCGAAGCCGTAGAGGGTCAACGAGTCCTCGCGGACGACGAGGGAGGTGGCGAGTTTGGCGGGCTGTCCGATGCGCAGGGCGGCGAGGGTGCCGGGGGTGCACTGGAGCGCCATGCCGACGCCGCCGACCTCGACGACTGCGGTGTCCGGGGCGAGGGCCGCGACCGGGCCGGAGACGAAGGCGATCATCGGGTGCCTTTCGGGAGACGTGCGGGGGCGAGGGTGCGGCGGTGGGCCGCGACGGCTTCCTGGAGGCGGTTGGTCGCCGGAGCGCGCCAGATGTGGCAGATGGCCAGGGCGAGGGCGTCGGCGGCGTCCGCCGGTTTCGGCGGCGCGTCCAGCCGCAGCAGCCGGGTGACCATGGCGCCGACCTGGGCCTTGTCGGCCCGGCCGGAGCCGGTGACGGCGGCCTTGACCTCGCTGGGAGTGTGCAGCGCGACGGGCAGTCCGCGGCGGGCGGCGCAGAGCATGGCGACGGCGCTGGCCTGCGCGGTGCCCATCACCGTGCTGACGTTGTGCTGGCTGAAGACGCGCTCCACGGCGACGCACTCGGGCCGGTGCTCGTCCAGCCACTGCTCGATGCCGCGCTCGATGAGGACGAGCCGCTCGGCGACGGGGGCGTCGGCCGCGGTCCGTACGACGCCGACCCCGGCCATCCGCAGGGGGCGCCCCGCCACGCCTTCCACCACACCGATCCCGCACCGGGTCAGACCCGGGTCCACGCCGAGTACGCGCACGGTGCCCCCACCTTCCTTGGCCGACTGGCCGACTGTTCGTGCAGGTTACCGGCTGCCGCTGACAACGACCGGATACGGGCACGCCCGCGGGCCCGGGGCGGCCGCCTGGCGTCGGCCCGGCCGCCCGCGCGTCCCGGACCAGCCCGTACACAAGCGGGCGAGTGGGCAAGTGGGCAAGTGGGCAAGGCGGGGCAGACCGGTGGGCGGGTGGACAAGACGAACGGGTCGACGGAGCATCCCGTCGACCCGCCCGTACGCGGTCAGCGACTCAGGCGTCCACCTTGGACATGACGTCGTCGGAGACGTCGAAGTTGGCGAAGACGTTCTGCACGTCGTCGCTGTCCTCCAGCGCGTCGATCAGCTTGAAGATCTTGCGCGCGCCGTCCTCCTCCAGCTCCACCTGCATGGTGGGCACGAAGTTGGCGTCGGCCGAGTCGTAGTCGATGCCGGCCTCCTGGAGGGCGGTGCGGACCGCGACCAGGTCGGTGGCCTCGCTGAGCACCTCGAAGGAGTCGCCGAGGTCGTTGACCTCTTCGGCGCCCGCGTCCAGGACCGCGCCGAGCACGTCGTCCTCGGACAGCTCGGCCTTGGGGACGATGACGACGCCCTTGCGGTTGAAGAGGTAGGAGACCGAGCCCGGGTCGGCCATCGAGCCGCCGTTGCGGGTCATCGCCACGCGTACGTCCGAGGCGGCGCGGTTGCGGTTGTCGGTGAGGCACTCGATGAGCACCGCGACGCCGTTCGGGCCGTACCCCTCGTACATGATCGTCTCGTAGTCGGCGCCGCCGGCCTCAAGGCCGGCGCCGCGCTTGACCGCGGAGTCGATGTTCTTGTTCGGCACCGAGCTCTTCTTCGCCTTCTGGATGGCGTCGAAGAGGGTCGGGTTGCCCTCGACATCGGCGCCGCCCGTGCGGGCCGCGACCTCGATGTTCTTGATCAGCTTCGCGAAGAGTTTGCCGCGCTTGGCATCGATCACGGCCTTCTTGTGCTTCGTCGTAGCCCATTTAGAGTGGCCGGACATCCGCGTGTCTCCTTCGCGTAACCAATTCTTGAATGAACGCCTGAGATCCTACCGGGGTGAGCTCACAGGGTGGCGCGCACCATGTCGACGAAGAGGGCGTGCACCCGGTGATCGCCGGTGAGTTCGGGGTGGAAGGACGTGGCCAGGACCCGGCCCTGCCGGACGGCGACCGTGTGACCGTCGTGGACGGCCAGCACCTCGACGCCGGCGCCCGTCGACTCGACCCAGGGCGCGCGGATGAAGACGCCCTCGACCGGCCCGCCGGCTACCCCGGCGACCTCGACGGCCGCCTCGAACGACTCGTTCTGCCGGCCGAACGCGTTGCGGCGCACGATCATGTCGATGCCGCCCAGCGTCTCCTGGTCCTCCCGGCCGTCGAGCAGCTTGTCCGCGACCATGATCATGCCGGCGCAGGAGCCGTATACGGGCATCCCGGCCCGTACCCGCGCGCGCAGCGGTTCGAGCATCCCGAAGGCGACGGCGAGCTTGGAGATGGTGGTGGACTCGCCGCCGGGGATCACCAGGCCGTCGGCCTCGGCCAGCTCCTCGGGCCGGCGGACCGGGCGGGCCAGGGCGCCGGCCTCGGCGAGCGCGGCGAGGTGTTCGCGGACGTCGCCCTGGAGGGCGAGCACCCCGATCACGGGGTCGGACGCGGGGTGGGGCACGGAGTGGATACCTCTCAGCGTGTCGGTGCCCGGTGGGCGGCGGCCCCGGGCAGCGTGGACCATGGGGCCCCGAGGCAGCGCGGGCCACGGAGTCCGGGGCAGCGCGGGCCACGGGCCTCGGACGGCGTGGGCCGTAGGACCCCGGGCCGCGGAGGCCGCGGGACTCCGAGCCGCGCAGGCCGCGGGACCCCGGGCCGCCGGGCCCGGGATCGGGCGGGCCGCCCACCGGGCGGCGCGGTCTACCAGCCGCGGTTGGCGTAGCGCTCGGCCTCGGGGAGGGTGTCGCAGTTGATGCCGACCATGGCCTCGCCGAGGTCACGGGACGCGTCCGCGATGATCTTGGGGTCGTCGTAGAAGGTGGTGGCCTTCACGATCGCCGCGGCCCGCTTGGCCGGGTCGCCGGACTTGAAGATGCCGGAGCCCACGAAGACCCCCTCCGCGCCGAGCTGGCGCATCAGCGCCGCGTCGGCCGGGGTGGCGACGCCGCCCGCGGAGAACAGCACGACCGGCAGCTTGCCGAGCTCGGCGACCTCCTTGACCAGCTCGTACGGGGCGCGCAGCTCCTTGGCCGCGGCGAACAGCTCGTTGGAGTCGAGGGCGCGCAGCCGGCCGATCTCGCCCTTGATCTGCCGCATGTGGCGGACGGCCTCGACCACGTTGCCGGTGCCGGCCTCGCCCTTGGAGCGGATCATGGCCGCGCCCTCGGCGATCCGGCGCAGCGCCTCGCCGAGGTTGGTGGCGCCGCAGACGAAGGGGGTGGTGAACGCCCACTTGTCGCTGTGGTTGACCTCGTCGGCCGGGGTGAGCACCTCGGACTCGTCGATGTAGTCGACGCCGAGCGACTGGAGGATCTGGGCCTCGACCAGGTGGCCGATGCGGGACTTGGCCATGACCGGGATGGAGACGGCCCCGATGATGCCGTCGATCATGTCCGGGTCGGACATCCGGGCCACGCCGCCGTCCTTGCGGATGTCGGCCGGGACCCGCTCCAGGGCCATGACCGCGACGGCGCCCGCGTCCTCGGCGATCTTCGCTTCCTCGGGCGTGACCACATCCATGATCACGCCGCCCTTCAGCTGCTCGGCCATGCCGCGCTTGACGCGCGCAGTGCCGGTCTCGGGGCTTCCCGCGGGGGTGGTGGACACGTGATGACCTCGCTATCAAGGGCTGAGATGCTGCACGGCCCACGAAACCGCACGCGTACGACCTGCGGAAAGAGCCAATCCGAGGCCGGTGGCCTGAGCACGCCGGCCGTACGGGCGCCTGTGGCCCGTACGCGCCGTCAGCGGCCCGTGTGCTCGGCCAGCGCGGCCGGCGGCTCGTCGTCCATCTCGAAGGCCAGCGGGAACGGAGCGTGGCCGGCCAGCCGGAACCAGCGCACCACCCGGTGCTCGCGCACGGCCCGCGCGGCCCGCACCGAGTCGTTGTGGAAGCGCCGCGCCATCGGCACCCGGCGCACGGCCGCCATCAGCTCCCGCACCGACTCCTCGCCGCCCGGCGCCGCCCGCACCGCGTCGACCTGCGCCGGCTCGGCGAACACCGCGCGCAGCGCCTGGCTCAGCTCGCTCTCGGCGACCTCCCGGTGCTCCTCCTCGGCCTGCCGGGCGGCGTGCGCCGCCTGGTAGAGCACGATGGAGGCCGCCGGGTCCAGGACCCCCGAGGTGCCGAGTTCCTGCGCCACCGACGCGCGCCGCAGGAGCTGCGCGTCGAGCGCGGCCTTCGCCGCGTCGATGCGGCTGTGCAGCCGGTCCAGGCGCCCCGCGGTCCAGCTCAGGTAGACGCCGATGACGACCAGGGCCGCCGCGATCCAGATGAAAGTGGTCACGCCGGGCCACAGTACCGGCCGCCGCGGCCCACCCCACGGTGGAGACGCGGGTGGAGGCGCACGGGTGGAGAAACACCGCCGAGGACCGACCCTGGCTCCGATCCGCGCGGGCGCCCCGGTTCCTAACGTTTCCGACAAGGACATCGGCCCGGTCGCGCTGACCGGCCGGACCGTCCGACCAGGCCGATCGACCGGACCGACCGACCAGGCAGACCAGGCGGACCAGGCGGACCAGGCCGATCGACCGAACGGACCGCGACAAAGGAGGCACCCATGGATCGGCAGGCACGACGCACGCTGGCCGTCTCGATCGCCGTGAACGTCGTCTTCCCGCTCGGCGTCTACTACCTGCTCCGCGCCCAAGGCGCCGCGCAGTGGCTGGCGTTGCTGCTCAGCGGCGCCGCGCCGGCCGCACGCGCCGTCTACACGCTGGCCACTCGCCGCCGTGTCGATGGCTTCGACGTGTTCGTCGTCGGCATGCTCACTCTCTCCGCGGGCACCGCGCTGATCAGCGGCGAGCCACGGGTGCTGCTGCTCAAGAACGTGGCCCTGTCGCTGGGGCTGGCGGCGTGGATCCTGGGCACGCTGTACGCGCCGCGGCCGTTCGTCTTCCAGTTCGCCCGACAGTGGCACGCCGAAGCCGCCAGGGCGGAGCGCGACCGGTTCTGGACGGAGTCCGCCGAATTCCGGCGCGCGCTGCGGCGGGTGACGGTGCTGTGGGGCGGTGCCCTGCTCGTCGACGCGTCCCTCAGCACGATCACCGCCCTGACGCTGCCGGTCGACGCCGTACCGGCGATCGAACGGGTGCAGAGTCTGGTGCTGCTCGGGCTGCTGGCGGCCGTGACCCTCTTCTACGGGCGGCGCTTCCACGCCCGCCACGGCATGTCCCTGATCGGCTCCCGCCGGAGCCCCGCGCCGGAGCCGGTCGCGAGCGGGGCCTGAGCGGTCCGGCCCGGCCGTCGGCGGACGCCGGCCGGGCGCCGGCGCCAGGCGGCCGGCCTCCACCTCTCGTGGCGGCCGGCCCTCGCCTCTCAGTCCCGGGCCAGCCCGAACCTCGCCCGCAGTCCCACCCGCTCGTCCGCCGCCACCGAGGCCGCGCCCGCCGTGACCATCTCGTAGACGGAGAGGATCTCCGCGCCCACCGTCGACCAGTCGAAGCGGCGGACGTGCCGGCTGCCGTGCTCGCTCAGCTCGGTGCGCCGCTTCGGGTCGCCGAGCAGCCGCACCGCCGCCGCCGCGAGCGCGTCGGCGTCCTCGTTGGCGAACAGCTCGCCCGCCGTCCCCTGGTCGAGGACCTGCGCGAAGGCTTCGAGGTCGCTGGCGAGCACCGGCGCCCCCGCCGACATCGCCTCGACCAGGATGATCCCGAAGGACTCGCCGCCGGTGTTGGGGGCGACGTACACATCGACGCTGCGCAGCAGCCGCGCCTTGTCCTCGTCGCTGACCATGCCGAGGAACTCGACGCGCCCGCGCATCTCCTCGGGCAGGCTCGCCACCGCCTCCTCCTCGTCACCGCGCCCGGCGACCAGCAGCCTGGTCTCCGGGCGCTCCGCGAGGATCGCCGGCAGCGCCCGCATCAGGACCGGCAGGCCCTTGCGCGGCTCGTCGATGCGGCCGATGAAGCCGATGGTGGAGCCCTGCCACTCCTCCTTGGGCTCGGCGTCGGCGAAGAAGCCGACGTCCACGCCGTTGGGGATGACGACGGCGTCCCCGCCGAGGTGTTCGACCAGGGTCCGGCGCGCGTACTCGCTCACCGCGATGCGCGCGCTGATCTTCTCCAGGGCGGGCTGGAGGATCGGGTACGCGGCGATCATGAAGCGGGAGCGCGGGTTGGAGGTGTGGAAGGTCGCCACGATCGGGCCCTGCGCCGCCCAGCAGGCGAGCAGGCCGACGGACGGCGTGCCGGGCTCATGGATGTGGATCACGTCGAAGGCGCCGTCGTGCAGCCAGCGGCGCACGCGGGCGGCCGACAGGAAACCGAAATTGAGCCTCGCGACCGAACCGTTGTAGGGCACCGGTACAGCACGTCCGGCGGAGACCACATACGGCGGCAGCGGTGTCTCGTCATCCGCCGGGGCCAGTACGGACACCTCGTGGCCCAGCCGGATGAGGTGCTCGGCGAGGTCGCGGATGTGGAACTGGACGCCGCCGGGGACGTCCCACGAGTACGGGCAGACGATCCCGATCCTCAAGGCTTCTCCGTTCCGGAGCTGTCATCGGAGTGGGGCTCAGGTCTGGGGCGGGTGCCGGGGCGGGGCTCGGGGCCGCCGCCCTCCGCCCGCGGTTCGAGGTCGGCGAGCCACAGCCGCTGGAGCATGTGCCAGTCCTCCGGGTGCTCGGCGATGCCCGAGGCGAACGCGTCGGCCAACTGCTGCGTCATGGCGGCGACCTGCTCGGTGCGGGTCCCGGTCTCCGGGACCTCGACCTCCGGGTGTACCCGGCCGCGCATGACCGGTGTCCCGTCGTACCAGAGCGTGACCGGCAGCAGCAGGGCACCGGTCTGCCGCGCCAGCATGGCAGGGCCCGCGGGCATCCGCGCGGTCTCGCCGAAGAACTTCACCTCGACGCCCGAGGCGGACAGGTCCCGGTCGGCCACCAGGCAGACCAGGCCGCCCGCGCGCAGCCGCCGGGCCAGCGTGCCGAACGCGCTGCCGCCGGTGTGCGGCAGGACCTCCATGCCCAGCCCCTCGCGGTAGGCGACGAACCGGTCGTACAGCGTCTCCGGCTTCAGCCGCTCGGCGACCGTGGTGAACGGCACGCCGAGCGTGGTGGTGACCCAGGCCCCCGCGAGGTCCCAGTTGCCCAGGTGCGGCAGGGCGAGGACGACGCCCCGGCCGCTGGCCAGGCCGTCCTCCAGGTGGTGGACGTCCAGCACCTCGAAGCCGTCCCGGATGCGGTCCTCGCTCCAGGCCGGCAGCCGGAAGGACTCCATCCAGTAGCGCAGATACGAGCGCATGCCGGCCCGCGACAGCTCGGCGAGGCGCGCCGGGGTGGCGTCGGGGACCACCCGGGCGAGGTTCGACTCCAGGCGCAGCACGCTCTTGCCGCGCCGCTTCCAGGCGGTGTCGGCGATCCGCTGCCCGAGCCGTACGGCCACGGATTCGGGCAGCTTCTTGACGGTGCTCCAGCCGAGCCCGTACAGCGCGTCGGTCAGCTGGTCCTTCACGCGGCTCCGCCCCCCTGCGCATCCGCCTCGGCGGCTTCTCGGCGTACGGTCACCACCCGCTGCACCAGCGTGACGAGGCTGCCGGCGGCCACGGCCCACAGGGCGATCGGCAGCAGCACCTGGATGCCGGGCACGCCGAACTTGTGCAGCCCGGAGAAGCCGCAGGCGACCAGCGAGATGACCAGCCGCTCGGCGCGCTCGACGAGCCCGTTGACGTTCACCGGCAGGCCGATCGCCTCGCCGCGCGCCTTGGTGTATGAGACCACCTGGCCGCTGGCGAGGCAGAAGAGCGTCACCGCGCAGAGCGTGAGGCTGTCGCCGCCGCCCGCGTACCAGAGCGCGAGGCCGCCGAAGATCGCGGCGTCGGCGACCCGGTCCAGCGTGGAGTCGAGGAACGCGCCCCAGCGGCTGGAGCGGCCGAGCTGGCGCGCCATGTTGCCGTCGATCAGGTCCGAGAAGACGAACAGGGTGATGACGACGGTGCCCCAGAAGAACTCCCCCTGGGGGTAGAAGACCAGCGCGCCCGCCATGACACCGCCGGTCCCGATGAGGGTCACCGCGTCGGGGCTGACACCGAGCCGGATGAGCAGAGCGGCGAACGGCGTGAGAACACGCGTGAAGAAAGCACGCGCGTACTTGTTCAGCATGGCCTTCCCGGAGGTCGAATCGGGCCGAATGGCGAAGGGGCCACCGGCTGGCCCATCGTAGTCACGCGACACGCGCACACCGCGAACGCATCGCGTCCGGCGACCATGGCGCTCGTCACGGTCCGCCGGGGAGCGGGGCGCCGGTGGCACACGCCGCACACCCGTGCGTTCCCCCGCCCGTCCGGGCCGTCCAGCCGGGGGCGTCCGCACCCGGCCGGGGTGCCCCATGTCCGGGCCGCGCCCGGCCGGGGCGCCTCACGTCCGGGCCGCGCCCGCGCCGCCGCCCCGGCCCCGGCCGTACGGACAGACCGCGCCCCGGCCCGTACGGACAAACCCCGGTCCCGGTCCCGGTCCCGGCCCCGGCCCCGGCCCGCACGGACGGACCGCCGCGCGGGGCGATCCCGTACGGGCAGACCCCGGCCCCGGCCCGTACGAGCAGACTCCGACCCCCGCCTGTACGGACAACTCCCCACCCGGCGCGATCCCGCCATGCCGCCATGCCCGCCGTGCCCGCGATCCCGCCCCGAAGACCGGCCGGGCGGCCGAGGGCTCCGCGCCCGTATCGGCCGATCGGCCGACCCCTCCGCCGATCGTCGCCGCATAGCCTGAGGGACGTGGAAGATCGCACACCGCTCCCCCGCCCTCTCGCCCAGCGCCTGGCCGTCTGCGCGCTGTACGCGGCCCTCGGCCTGCTGTGGGCGGCCGACCTGTCCTCCGCGAGGGCGGGCCACGCCGGCGCCGGCCCCCGGGCCTGGCTGCTCCCCGTGGCCGGGCCGCTGATCGCCGCGCTGGTGCTGCTGCCCGAGAGCCGGCCGCGCCGCCTGACGTGGCGGACCGCCGCCGCTGTCGTACTGTCCTGGCTGCTGACCGGCGTCCTGCTGCTGCCCGGCGAGCGCATCGTGAACGGCGCCTGGGAACTCCTGGAGACCGCCTGCCTGCTGCTGGCCCTGACGCGCGTCGCGCGGAAGGAGGGGCCGCCCGCCGCCGCCGTCGCGCTGAGCGCCGCACTGGGCCTCGCGGTCATCGTGGTGCCGCTGCGCATGGCCGAGTTGCACCTGATGGTCTTCTTCTCCTTCCTGCTGACGTTCTTCGTCGGCGGCGCCCTCGGGCTCGGCAGCTATCTGCGCGTACTCGACGGCCGCCGCGTCCGCGCCATCAGCGCCGTGCGCGACGGCGAACGGCGCGAACTCGCCCGCGACCTCCACGACTTCGTCGCCCACCACGTCACCGGGATCGTCATCCAGGCGCAGGCCGCCCGCACCATCCGGGACACCGCGCCCGAGCAGGTCGACCCGCTGCTGAGCAGCATCGAGTGGGCGGGGACGGAGACGCTGGACTCGATGCGGCGGCTGGTGCGCGTGCTGCGCGAGGAGGAGGGCGCCCCTCTGCGGCCCGGCGACATGCTGGCCGAACTCCCTTCCCTCGTGGACGAGTTCACCCGCAATGGCGGACCGCCGGTCGCCCTGGAGGTCACCGACGCGGCACGGCGGGCCCGGCTGGGGCCCGAGGTGGAGACGTCCGTGCAGCGGGTGGTGCGGGAGGCGCTGACCAATGTGCGCCGTCACGCACCCGCCGCCCCCACGGCCGGCGTCCGCGTCGACGCGGACGGGAGGAGGCTCACCGTCCAGGTCCGCAACGCCCCCTCGGCCGAGCGCCGGTTCGCGCCCCTCGGCGGGCGCGGCGGCTTCGGCCTGCTCGGGCTGCGGGAGCGGGTGGAGGCCGTCGACGGCGAGCTGCGGGCCGAGCCGACATCCGACGGCGGCTGGCTGGTCGCCGCCGCCTTCCCCGCTCCGGCCGGCGCGGGGCCCGTGGCAGGAGCACCCGCGTGAGCAGCTCCACGACGACCGTACTCATCGCCGACGACCAGGAGATGGTCCGTACCGGCTTCCGGCTGATCCTCGACGCACAGCCCAGCATCACGGTGATCGGCGAGGCCGCCGACGGCGCCGAGTGCGTCGAGGCCGCCCGCCGGCTGCGCCCCGACGTGTGCCTGGTGGACGTACGGATGCCGAGACTCGACGGCCTGGAGGTGACCCGGGTGCTCGCGGGCCCGGACGCCGCCGACCCGCTGCGGGTGGTCATCGTCACCACCTTCGACCAGGACGACTACCTCTACACCGCCATGCGGCACGGGGCGTGCGGCTTCCTCCTCAAGGACGCGGGGCCGGGGCTGCTCATCGAGGCGGTACGGGCGGCGGCGCGCGGTGACGCGCTGGTCTCCCCGGCCGTGACCGTCCGGCTGCTGGCGCGCCTCGGCGAGCAGCGGCGGAAGCCCGCGGCGGCGGAGCCCGCGCCGCTCACCGGGCGGGAGTCGGACGTGGTGCGGCTGGTCGCGGTCGGGCGGACCAACCACGAGATCTGCCGGGAGCTGTCCCTCTCCCTGTCCACGGTCAAGACGCACCTGGCGAGCGTCCAGGCGAAGCTCGGGGTGCGCAATCGCGTCGAGATCGCGGCCTGGGCCTGGGACACGGGCGCGGTCGGCTCGCGCTGACGGCGGCACGGGCCCGATCTGCTCGCGCTGACGGCGGCACGGGCCCACCTGAGGAACCGGCGGGGCGACAGCGGACGGCGGCGGACTACGGGAACAGCCACCGCCTTCCGGCCACGCCCCGAAGGTCCATTACCAGCCGATGACTTGATCTTCGTCCGACCGGTCCCGTTACGGCCGCGTGTGCGATGTATGGACGCACCATGTCCCCGGTGGAAAGCTCGACCTACCGCAGTGTCGACCGGGAGGCGAGACACATGGGCGACAAGACGAGTACGCACCCAGGGGCCGCCGGCAGGGCAGTGGCGGCCGACCGGCCCAGCTCCGTGAGAAATGTGGTGCTGGTCGGCCACAGCGGGTCCGGGAAGACGACCCTGGTGGAGGCCCTGGCGCTGGCGACCGGCGCGGTGAACAGGGCCGGACGGGTCGAGGACGGCGGCTGTGCCTCCGACTACGACGAGATCGAACACCGCCAGCAGCGCTCGGTACAGCTGTCGCTGGTCCCCGTGGAGTGGGGCGGCATCAAGATCAACCTGCTGGACACACCCGGCTACGCCGACTTCGTCGGGGAGCTGAGGGCCGGTCTGCGAGCCGCGGACGCGGCCCTCTTCATCGTTTCGGCCGCCGACGGCGTGGACGGCGCCACCCGCATGGTGTGGGACGAGTGCGCCGCGGTGAACATGCCGCGCGCCCTGGTCGTGACCCATCTGGAGGCCGCGCGCGCCGACTTCGAGGAGATGACGGCGGTCTGCCGGCGGGCCCTCGGCGGCGACTCCCCCGACTCCGTGCTGCCCTTGTATCTGCCGCTGCGCGGCATCCAGAGCGCCGACGGCCACCCGGCCGTCACCGGGCTCATCGGGCTGCTCTCCCAGCGGGTCTTCGACTACTCCACGGGCGTACGGACCGACAACCCGCCGGACGCGGAGCACCTGCCGCTGATCGAGGAGGCGCGCAACCGGCTCATCGAGGGGATCATCGCCGAGAGCGAGGACGAGACCCTCATGGACCGCTACCTCAGCGGCGCGGAAGTCGACGTCAAAACGCTCGTGGAAGACCTCGAACGCGCCGTGGCGCGCGGCCGGTTCCACCCCGTCCTGGCCGCCGCCCCCGCCGCCGAGGGCGCCCGGCAGGGCCTGGGCACCGTCGAGCTGCTGGACCTGATCACCGGCGGGTTCCCCACCCCGCTGGAGCGCGAGGCGCCCGCCGTCACGCATCCGAGCGGCGCCCGGCGGGCCCCGCTGGCCTGCGATCCGGCGGGCCCGCTGGCCGCGGAGGTCGTCAAGACCTCCTCCGACCCGTACGTCGGCCGGATCTCGCTGGTCAGGGTGTTCTCCGGGACCCTGCGCCCGGACGAGACCGTGCATGTCTCGGGGCACGGCCTCCAGGACCGCGGCCACGAGGACCACGACGTCGACGAGCGGGTCGGCGCCCTGTCCTCGCCGTTCGGCAAGGTGCAGCGCTCCGTCCCGGAGGCCATCGCGGGCGACCTGGCCTGTGTGGCGAAGCTGAGCCGCGCGGAGACCGGCGACACCCTCTCCGCCAAGGACGAACCGCTCCTCATGGAGCCCTGGGTGATGCCGGACCCGCTGCTGCCCGTGGCCATCGAGGCGCACAGCAAGGCCGACGAGGACAAGCTCTCGCAAGGGCTCGGCCGCCTGGTCGCCGAGGACCCCACCATGCGGCTCGAACAGAACCCCGACACCCATCAGGTGGTCCTGTGGTGTCTGGGCGAGGCCCATATGGACGTCGCCCTGGAGCGGCTGCGCGCCCGGTACGGCGTGCAGGTCGACGCCGTACCGCACAAGGTCTCGCTGCGGGAGACGTTCGGCGGGAAGGCCGCGGGGCGCGGGCGGCACGTCAAGCAGTCCGGCGGCCACGGCCAGTACGCGATCTGCGAGATCGAGGTCGAACCGCTGCCGCCCGGCTCCGGCATCGACTTCGTCGACAAGGTGGTGGGCGGCGCCGTGCCCCGGCAGTTCATCCCCTCCGTGGAGAAGGGCGTGCGCGCCCAGGCCGCGCGCGGCCTCGCCGCCGGGTACCCCCTCGTCGACGTGCGGGTCACCCTGCTCGACGGCAAGGCCCACTCGGTGGACTCCTCGGACGCGGCCTTCCAGACCGCCGGCGGCCTCGCGCTGCGCGAGGCCGCGGCCGACGCCCGTATCCACCTGCTGGAGCCGGTCGCCGAGGTCCGGGTGCTGGTCGGCGACGCGTATGTGGGGGCCGTGATGAGCGACCTCTCCGGGCGGCGCGGCCGGGTGGTGGGCACCGAGCAGTCGGGGGCGGAGCGGACGCTCGTACGGGCCGAGATCCCGGAGATCGAGATCGGCCGGTACGCGGTGGACCTGCGGTCCCTCTCGCACGGCACCGGGCGGTTCAGCCGTTCGTACGCGCGCCACGAGCCGATGCCGCCGCAGCTCTCCGACCGCATCCGGGAACAGGCCGAGAACGGTCGATAGTTCGCAAGTCGCCCGCCTCAACTCATGTGCGGCGGGCGGCTTCCCGGTCTCCGGCGACACGGGGTGGACACCGCCGATACGCTGGTGCGGCAGCTCACAAGGTGTGGCGTGGGCAGGAGTCGGGAACAGACCGCATCACCAGGTGTGCGCGGCGTTGGGGGCGGTAGTGACAATAGGGGACGCGTTCGACTTCAGCCCGGGGGCACAGGTTCCGCTTTCGGGCGCGGCCGGGCAGACGGCGGCGACGCAGGCGATCGCCTCCGCGGCGTACCGGGACGGCCCGATGGAGGAGCTGCTCAAGGCCAACTCCGACACGGCCACCTCCGAGGTGCAGAAGCCCCGGTTCGCGCTGCTCGAACCCAACCTGGGCGAGGCGTTCTCCCGCGCCGTGCAGAAGCGCATGATCGACGCCGGGCGCAAGCCGCTCATCCAGTCCTTCGGCATCGAACCGCAGACCGTCGTCGAGCACTGCCTGGCCGCGCTGCGCATCCGCAAGCAGCGCGACACCCGGCTGACCGTGATCATGCTCGTCTTCGGGCTGCTCTTCCTCCCCGGCATGCTGCTGTGGCTCGGCGGCTTCCAGCTCCGCCGGCTGATCGCCGGGGCCCAGAACAAGCGGGCCGGCGTGCTGGGCACGGCGCTGCTCCTCGCACTCGCCGTCCTCGGCGTGATCTTCATGATCCGGCTGCCGTTCAACGGCTTCTGGGGCATCTATCTGCGCGCCATGCTCATCGCGCCGCTCATCGGCGGAGTCTGGGCGAAATCCGTCTGCGAGCGCACCGCGAAGGACCTCCGCGACCGCTGGAGCGGCCTCCTCGCGGGCGGCGGGGTGGGCGCGAAGATCCCCGAAGCGGTGCCGAAGAACCCCGGCGAGAGCGCGGCCGAGCGCCTCCGCCAGAGCCTGGCCCACATCAGCGCGGAACAGCGCAGCAACGTCGTCTACTACGCCGGCCCCAAGGGCATACTCGGCATGGGCACCCGCTGGGGCAGCTGGCAGCTCGCCGAGGACCTGATCCCGCGGGATCCGGACAAGGAGATCCACCCCTTCCGCAGCTGGGACGTCGTGCGGGCGATGCACGACCAGCTCCAGCTCCTGGAGCGCAGCCCGCTGCACACCGGCGGCTTCACCCCGCCGTTCGTGGAGCACTGGGTGGTCTCCCCCATCGGCGAGGGCGCCTCGGAGGTCTCGCGCCCCGGCGGCGGCGACAAGGGGTCGTACGAGATACGCGGCTCGGAGCTCCAGAAGATCTGCAACGAGCAGCAGTTCGGCAGCGGCAACCGGCACTACCTGGGCGTTCAGTTCGTGCTGTGGGACGGCCAGCTGGTGATCACCCTGCTGATCACGGTCACGGTCCTGCACAAGACCCTGCGCATCGAGATCACCGGGCACGCGCTGGGCCCCGTGCATCCGATGTTCTCGAACAAGCCCAAGGCCCGTACGAAGGAGATCAAGGGGCTCAAGTTCTGGGCGCCGACCCACAAGACGCTGCCGATCGTGCACGCCCGCGAGATCGCCCGGCTGACGGCGCGCGCCCCCTTCACCTGGTACCCCCCGCTGCTGGAGTACTGGGGCGGCAAGCTCAAGCTCCCCGAGCCCTTCGGCCTGCGGCACGCCTGGGCGGACAAGCCCTGGCGGCACCGGTTCATGGCGGACGACGCGATGCGCGCGGCCACCCCCGTGCTGCGGGTGGTGCACGAGGCGGCGCTGCACGTGCTGGCGGATCACGGCGTGGACATCACGAAGTTCGGCAACCGGGCGGCGTTCCTGAGCGGCGCGGTCCAGGACCCCTCGCCGCGCAAGGCGGACGACTACGCGGGCTGAGTGCCCGATCCGCACCCCTCGCCGTCGCCCCGCTGTCGGCCGTGCACCGGTCGTCCACAGCGCCCCGCCGCTGACGGCGGCCGGCGCCCCCGCCGCCGCCGTCAGCGGAAGATCCCCGTGTGCCCGAGCGAGTAGCGGCCGGGCTGCGGGTAGACCGCCAGTCCGTGCGGGCCGCTGCCGACGGGGATACGGGCGAGCTGGCGGCCGCTGCCGGTGTCGATCGCGTACACCTCGGAGTTGTACCGGCCCGAGAGCCAGAGCACCTTGCCGTCCGCCGACACCCCGCCCATGTCGGGGCTGCCGCCGTCCGGCAGCTTCCACTTCTTCACCAGTTTGCGGCTGGGCAGGTCCAGGACGGAGATCGTGCCCTCGCCGCGGTTCGAGATGTACATCGACTTCGAGTCGCGGGAGACATAGAGCCCGTGCGCGCCCTTGCCGGTGCGCATCAGGCGCGGTTCGGTGAACTTGTCGCCGTCCAGGACCCATACCCCGTCGGCCATCATGTCGGCGATGTACCAGGTCCTGCCGTCCGAGGAGATCTTCACGTCCTGCGGCATCGCGCCCTTGAACGGCAGTTTCCGGTGGCCGGTCACGCGCATCGCCGCGGTGTCCACCTTCAGCAGCTCGCCGGAGAACTCGCAGGAGACGATGAAGTACCGGCCGTCGGGTGAGAAGTCGGCATGGTTGACGCCGTTGCAGCTCACCGGGACGGTCTTCCTCACCGCCATGGTGTGCGGGTCCCGGAAGACCAGTTCGCGGTCCATGGAGGCCATGACCACGGCGTATTTGCCGTCCGGCGTGAAGTAGAGGTTGTACGGGTCGTGGACCTCGACCGGCTTGCCGGTCTTCCCGGTGGCCGGGTTCAGCGGCGTGAGCGAATGCCCCAGGTCGTTGTTGACCCACAGCGTCTTCAGGTCCCAGGACGGCACGACGTGCTGCGGCTGCCTCCCCACCGGGATCGTCTCGATGACCTTGTACGTCTTCGGGTCGATGACGCTCACCGTGTTGGAGTTGGTGTTCGGCACGTACACCCGGGACGGGAAGTCCTTGACCACCGGGGACAGGGCGTTCGGCCGGTCCGCCGCGTACAGGTCGTGCGGGTCGAGCAGCGGGGGCATGCCCGGCAGCCCGCCGCTCGGGGGGTGGCTGGAGGCGGGCGGCCGCGGGCCGCGGTCGGCGGCCTCGTTCGAGGAGCCGCCGCCTCCGCAGCCCGCCGCGAGCAGGGCGCCGGCGACGGCCAGCAGGGCGGTCCGGCGGACGGTGCGAGGAGTGGGCCCGGTCATGAGGTCAGCAGCTCCGTAGTGGTCACGGCGCGGAGCCCGCGCCGGTGCAGACCGTCGAGGATGCCGGGCAGCGCGGTGAGGGTACCGGCGTGCCCGAAGTGCAGGGACACCACCGAGCCGGGCCGCACAGCGGCCAGGACGGTCCGGCGCACGGTCTCGCCGCCCGGGTCGGTGAAGTCGAGGGAGTCCACGTCGTACGCCAGGACGTGCGGGTAGCCCGCTCTGGCGGCCAGCCGGGTGACCCGCTCGGTGGCGTACTGCGTGCGGGAGGGCCGGAACCAGCGGCCGATGCCGCCCGTGAGCCGGCGCAGCCGGTCGGCGCACTCGGTGATCTCGGCGTACGCGGCGGCGTCGGACATGGTGGAGATGTCGAGGTGGCGCATGGTGTGGTTGCCCAGCTCGTGCCCGCCGTCCAGCACCCGGCGGGCCATCCGCGGCGCTTCGTCGAGCCATTCGCCGACGGCCAGCACGGTCAGCCGGGCCCCGGCCCGCTCGGCCTCGGTGAGCAGCGCGGTCGCGAGCTTCGGATCGCCGCGGCCGTGGAAGGTGAGGGCCACCGCGGTCCCGGCGCGCGGCCCGTGCGCGATCTGGGCCGGGAGGCCCGCGGGCAGCGTGCGCGGCGCCGTCGAGGTCGGTGCCGCCGGTACGGGCGTGGGCGCCGGGGCCCGGGCGGCCGACGGCGCGTGCCGGGCGTCGGCGGCGGTGTGGTCCCGCGCGCAGCCCGGCAGCAGCGCCGCGGCGGCCCCGGCGGCGGTGGTCCGTACGGCGGCGCGCAGCACGCCTCGGCGGTGGAGGAAGGTCACCGAACCATCAGACCGCCTCTGCCCCGGATGCGCGCGCTGATCCGGATTTCGGGTGAATCCCGGCCGGATAACGTCTGCCCGGACCCGCTCGGGGAGGTACGGCCATACGGCCGTACGGGCCGGTGGGGCGCGCCGTCTCCTGCGGCCGGTGTCGCGGATCGCCGCCGGCCGGAACGGAGCGGGGCGGGGCGGGGCGGGGCGGGGCGGGCTCCCCGGAGGGCGGCGCCTATCCGCCCGACGCCCGGCGCCGCCAGAAGGGCTCGGCGGTGTAGCGGGGCGCGGCGGCGGCGTGGACGGCGCGCCGGAGGGCCAGGTGCCGGGCGAGCGCCTCCCGGACGAGGCGGGCGTAGGCGGTCGCCGTGCGCGGGTCGCGGCGCAGGAGGCCGAGGGCGGCGGCGGCCGCGGGCCGGGCGAGGTCGAGGGCGTGGTGCAGGCCGGCGGAGGAGAGCGGGTCGAGGGCCAGCGCGGCGTCGCCCGCCGCGACCAGGCCGTCGGCCCAGGGCGGGTCCGCGCAGCCGACGGGGACGGCCCGGACGGCGGCCGGGGGCGGCAGGGGGAGGTCCGCCAGGCGCTGGGCGGTGCGGGGCGGCGGCGTCGGGGCGGCGCGTACGGCTGTGCGGTCCTGGACGCGCATCAGCGTCAGGCCGCCGCCGGGCGTCGGCGCGCTGTACCACCAGCCGTCGGCCACCGCCTCGACCAGGGACCACGACTGGCGTCCGGCGTCGGCGGGGCGGGCGCGCCAGACGGTGCAGCGCAGCCGGTCGGCCGAGTGCCAGTGCAGCCGCCGGGCGAGGGCCCGGGCCGCGCCGGTGGCGTCGACCAGTACGGCCGCGGGGCCCGCCACCGGCTCCGGGCGTCCGGCCGGCGACACGGCCGTCAGGTGCCATCCGCCGGGCCCGCCCGCCGCCTTGACGTGTGCCCGCAGCGTTCGGACGCCCGCGCGGCGGGCGGCGTCGCGCAGGAGGGCGTCCAGGGCGGCGCGGTCGACGGCCAGCGGCGGGCCGTACGCGCTGAACAGGGCGGGCCGCAGATCCACGGCGCTCTCGTGGGACCAGACGCTGCGGGCCTCGTGGACGGGGGCGGCGGCCGGGGCCGTCAGCCGGTCGGCGACGCCGAGGTCGCGCAGCAGAGGCAGGGCTGCCGGGGACAGCTGCTGTCCCACCGGGCGCCACGGGCCCCGGCCGTCGTCGACGAGGACGACGCGGGCGCCCGCGGCGGCGAGGTGGCAGGCCACCGCGGACCCGGCCGGGCCGCCGCCGACCACGGCCACGTCCGCCCGGGTCATCCGCGCCGCCGGGACCGGCCGGCGGGCGGGCTCATCGCCCGTCGCCGACGGGCAGGAAGCGGTCGCGGGCGTAGGGGTGGCCCAGGCGGGAGCTTCCGGTGATCCGCAGGCGCAGGGGGCCGGCCGCGCCGTCGCCGCCCGCGGCGGTGTGCGCGCCCGGGTCGCGGGCCCCCGCCGGCGGGGGCCCGTCGCCGCTCGCCAGGGTGTACGCGCCGGGGGCGCCGCCCCCCGCCAGCGGCAGCTCGTCGCCGTCGGCCGTCACGAGGACCGCCTCGCGCGGCGGACGCCCGTCCAGGCCGGTGGCGACGGTGAGCGCGCCGTCCGGGGCCCGTGTGGCGGAGGCGCCGCCCAGGTGGACGCGGGAGTCGACGGCGACGGCGACCTGGTAGGCCACGGAGCCGGCGCCGCGCGGCGCGCTGACGCTCAGCCGCCACAGGCCGGCGTCGGCGTAGCGCCGGGGCAGGGCTTCGACGGGCAGCGCGACGCGCAGGACGAGGGCGTCGTCGTAGCGGATTCCGGTGCGGCGGGGGTCGTCCTCGGCGAGGGGGCCGAGGGGGCTCGCGAGGCGTACGTCGAGGTCCTGCGGGACGGGCGCGCGCACGGTGATCTCGATGGCGCGGTCCTCCTCGGTGAGCCTGAAGCGCCAGGTGTGCTCGGTGTCCGCGGTGAGCTCGCCCCGGCCGTAGAGGGCCAGGTCCTGGCCCGTGAGCCGGCTGACCGGCTGCCAGGCGGCGGTCGTGGCGGCCGGCGCGGCCGGGGTGCTCCACTGGCCCTCGGGCGGCGGCAGCTGGGGGCTCTCCGTCCAGGCCGTGCGCTCCGTCTCCCGGTAGTCCCCCGCCTCGTCGGGCACGACGAAGCCGAGGCGGTGCCAGTTGTCCGCCATGGCGTCCGCGTTCTCGGCCCACTCACGTGTCCAGTCCTGGTAGCCGCTCTGGCCCCTGGGGATCGCCTCGTTCGGCCGGGGGATCGGCCACCACTCCCTGCCGCAGGCTTGGAAGTCGGCCTGCCAGGGCAGGGCCATCCGGCTGGTGACGTCGCCTGGCTCCACCGTGTGCGCGAAGCGCAGGCTCGCGATGTCCCCGCCGGACCAGTGGCCGGGTTCGAGGAAGAACGCCCCCGCCTCGATGCCCGGGAAGAACGCCTTGCCGACGCATGCCTCCAGGGCCGCCCGGTCGAGTCCGCCGGGGGTGACGGCTCTCGGTGCGTCGGCCCGCCAGTCCCGCAGGAAGTTCCCGTCGCGCCATTTCTGCAGCACGGCGAGCTGACGTCCTGTCAACCGCGAGTCGTCGCCGCTGAGGCGGGGCATCGTTCCGTCCGGGTTGCCGTCCTTGCTGAGCCAGCTGTCGATCTTGCGGCGGGCGTAATAGCCGTACAGGGGCTCCGGCCAGGAGATGTGCTGGCCCGCCGCCGCCTCGAAGACCGCCTGCATGTGCCGGGCGCGGGCCAGCACCGGCTGGATGTCGAAGGTGTACGAGGGGACCTCGTCATCGGCCGGCGGGCGGTAGAGGTCCTCCAGCCGGTCCCACAGGGTGACGACGGTGTCCAGGTGCGGGGCGTACTTGGGCGGCGTGACGACCGCCCACGCCCGTACGGCCCTGAACTCCCGCGACTCGCCCGCGCAGTCGACGCGCACGACGGCGTCGACCGGGCCGTCGGAGGTGCTGTCCCACCAGCCGTCATTGTTGAATGATTCGTCCAGCGGGCGGTGGAGGGGTGAGCCGGCGCGTCCGTCGCCGCCCAGGACCAGGAGGCGGCCCTCCTCGTCGGTGCGCAGCTCCCCGAGGGCCACCCGCTCTGTCACGCCCTCCAGCGTGATCTCGCCGACCGCGCTGGGCCCGTGCTGCCCGGGTCCGCTGATCCGCATCGGCCCGGGAGCGATCGTCAGGGCCTTGCGGCCCGCCTCGTCGTGCGGCTTCTCGGGCTCCCGCTTCTTGTTGCGGTAGCCCTCGCTCCCGAACCCCTGGGCGCACGCCTTCTTGTTCACGAGGCTCACGGTCCACTCGACGCTGACGCCGTCGCGGTGGGTCAGCTCGACCCACCGGTCCCCGGCCTCGTTGAAGCCGTAGCAGCGGAACCGGGCCGCCTGGCGCTTGACGCGCCCTTCGTCGTCCTTGAACAGGCCGCCGTCCGGCGCGGGGGCGGCCCCCGGGATCTCGGGCCCGGTGAAATAGCCGTCCGGGCTGTTGCCGACCCGGGCGAAACCGATGCCCGGGTGGACGCGCACGGAGTGGATGTCCTTGAGGTCGAGGCTGGTCATGGCTCTCCCGGTGACGGAGCGGTACGGGCTCGGACGTGCGGCCGGGCGCGCCGGGCCCGTACGCCGGACGGTCGGCGCGGCGGGGGCCGGAGGGCGCGCCGCGGAGGCTGGGGGCGCGGAGTAGGGGCGTACGGGCTCGGGGTCTTGAGCGGACCGGAGGCCGGGTCTCGACCGGGGGTGCGGGCGCCGGGGAGTGGTTCAGGCGCGGTGTACGGGCCGGAACTCCGGTCCGCGGATCTCGCCGGCGGAGTCCTTCTGCAGCCCGATGAGGCGGGCCGCGGTCTCGGCCACCGCGCCCATCGCTCTCATCGCCTCCGTGACGTTCTTCTCCTCTGCCGGGCCGCTCCACAGGGCTTCGAGGTCCGCGAGGAGCCCCCCGTAGGCCGCGTTGCAGTCGTCCAGAGCGGCGCGCAGGCCGTCGGCGGCTCCCCAGCCGCCCGCGGGCACCTCGCCCAGCGGGTACAGGGCCGGCCGTGCGACGGCCTCGCCGGTGAAGTCCCACTTGTTCTGGTGGGGCGGGGGCAGCTGCCGCAGCCGCCTGCCCTTCCAGTGCTCGGCGAAGCGGTAGTAGTGCGCGCGGTCGGCGGGGTCGGTGCTCCCGTTGGGGGACACGCTGGTGCCCTCGCCCTGTTCCCGGATGGTGCGCATGGCGGCGAGGGCGCTCTCCTTCGTGTCGGCGCGCCGCAGCATGTCCCCGCCGATGTGCCCGCTGACCTGGACCCCGCCTCCGAAGCCGTACTTGTCGGCGATCGCGGGCAGCTCCTTCTCGATCTCCTTGTAGAACTGGCCGATCGTGGGGCCCTCGGCGAACGGCGTGACCGGCTTCTCCGGTTCCTCGATGTCCATGAACCCCTTCAGCGCGTCCCCGGGGTCGGCGATGCCGCTCGCCACCCCCTTCAGCGGAACGACGAGGCCCGCGCGGACGCCGCCGGGCAGCTCGCTCGGGTAGGCGAGCGCGGCCGCGGCGATGGACGGCCGCCCCTCCGCGGCGGTGAGCATGTTGCACGCCAGCCCCATGTGCAGCATCTCCTGCCAGGCGATCCCCAGCAGGGCGTCCGCCAGCTCGGAGGAGGGGTCCCGGACGGACCAGTACGCGTAGAGGTACGGCGGGATGGTGGCGAGCTCCAGCGCGACGGCGACCTGGAGGCACTCCCGCAGCCACTTCTTGTCGCGCTCCGGGGGCGCGACAGCCAGCAGGTCCGCGATCGACGCACTGGTCACGGCGGTCTCGCTCATGGCGGTGGTCCTCCTTCGGGGCAGCGGTCCGAGGACGGCGTGGGCTGCCCGGGGCACGCTCCCGCGCCCCGTCCCCGGCCCGGTGACGGGAAGCGGGGCATGGGGTTGTACGGGCGAGAGCACGGGCGCGGCCACGTCGACGGCAGAACCAATTACCCACGGCGACGGCGCGGGTGAGCGCATCTGCGCTCCGCGTCGGCGGAGTCCATCCGTTCAGCCGCACCCGCATGACGCCCCGTCAGCCCGATCGGCCGACGCGGCCCGCGCGCCGGGCGCGGTCCTCGGGGTTCCGGCCCGTGATGGTGAGGCCGCCGCCGACCGGGCCGCGGGCGGCGCGGCATCGCGGGACGCTTCCTCGACCGCCTCAAGCGGTGGCGCACCACGACACCCCGCCGAGTGTCACGGGGCAGCCGTCTTCCCCGCACCGCCCCTGATCCGGGGCCGGCAGGCGAGGAGGGGATCTAGCCGAGCGGCCAGGCGTCCGCGAGCATCTGGCGGGTGTCCGCGAGGAGTTGGGGCAGCACCTTGGTCCGGCCGACGACCGGCATGAAGTTGGTGTCGCCGCCCCAGCGCGGCACGACGTGCTGGTGGAGATGGGCGGCGATGCCGGCCCCGGCGGTCGTGCCCTGGTTCATGCCGATGTTGAACCCGTGCGCGCCGGAGGCGGCCCGCAGCGCGGTCATCGCCCGCTTGGTGAACTCCGCCAGCTCGGCGGTCTCGGCCGCGTCCAGCTCCGTGTAGTCGGCGACGTGGCGGAACGGGACGA
Source organism: Streptomyces sp. NPDC044033 (assembly GCF_056434425.1). Lineage (NCBI taxonomy): Bacteria > Bacillati > Actinomycetota > Actinomycetes > Kitasatosporales > Streptomycetaceae > Streptomyces > Streptomyces sp. NPDC044033. Next base: position 31,292 of record NZ_JBWKFF010000034.1, read on the forward strand.
CCATGAGGTGGCCGCCGTTGTACGGGTAGAGGTTGAGCACCGCGTAGACGTGGGTGCCCCGCGCGATGACGAGCCCGTCCTCATCGGATTTCGACGGAATCGTACAGAACGGACAGCCGTCCTCGGCCCCGGGGCCGGTCGGCTTGTTCTCGCCCTGGATGTACGCCATCCGGTGGGGCGTCCACAGTCGCTGGAAGGCGTCCTGCGTCCCCACTCCGATCTGCTGTTCCGGCTCGCTCGTCATGGTGTGCAGCATATGACTTCGCCCGAACGGGACGTCGCCCCGGGGCGGTCCTGAACCACCTCGGGGCGACGTGCGACCGCTGCCGGTCCGTACGGTCAGACCTGCACGCGGTCCTCGACTGCCTTGACGATCTCCGCGAGGGCCTCGTCGACGGGCACGCCGTTCTTCTGCGAGCCGTCGCGGTAGCGGAAGGAGACCGCTCCGTTCGCCACGTCCTCGTCCCCAGCGATGATCATGAACGGCACCTTGCTCTTCTGGGCGTTCCTGATCTTCTTCTGCATCCGGTCCGACGAGGCGTCCACCTCGACGCGCAGCCCCTTGGCCTTCGCCTTGGCGGCGAACTCCTGGAGGTAGGGCACGTGCGCGTCGCCGATCGGGATGCCGGTGGCCTGCACGGGGGCCAGCCACGCCGGGAAGGCGCCCGCGTAGTGCTCCAGCAGCACCGCGAAGAACCGCTCGATCGAGCCGAACAGCGCACGGTGGATCATGACCGGCCGCTGCTTGGTCCCGTCCGGCGAGGTGTACTCCAGGTCGAAGCGCTCGGGCAGGTTGAAGTCGACCTGGATGGTCGACATCTGCCATGTACGGCCGATGGCGTCGCGCGCCTGTACCGAGATCTTCGGGCCGTAGAAGGCCGCGCCGCCCGGGTCCATGACGAGCTCCAGGCCCTGCTTGCCGGCGGCCTTGCGCAGCGTCTCGGTGGCCTCCGCCCAGTTCTCGTCCGAGCCGATGGACTTCTCCGGGTCCTGGGTGGACAGCTCCAGGTAGAAGTCCTCCAGGCCGTAGTCGCGCAGCAGGTTCAGCACGAAGGTGAGCAGCGAGTCGAGCTCGTCCGCCATCTGCTCCTTGGTGCAGTAGATGTGCGCGTCGTCCTGGGTGAAGCCGCGGGCCCGGGTCAGCCCGTGCACGACGCCGGACTTCTCGTACCGGTACACGGTCCCGAACTCGAACAGCCGCAGCGGCAGCTCGCGGTACGACCGCCCCCGCGCGTCGAAGATCAGGTTGTGCATCGGGCAGTTCATGGGCTTGAGGTAGTAGTCCGTGCCCTCGTCGAGCTGCATGGGCGGGTACATGCCGTCGGCGTACCAGTCCAGGTGGCCGCTCTTCTCGAAGAGCTTCCCCTTCGTCGCGTGCGGGGTGTAGACGAACTCGTAGTCCGCCTCTTCGTGCCGCTTGCGGCTGTAGTCCTCCATCGTGCGGCGGATGATGCCGCCCTTGGGGTGGAAGACGGCGAGGCCGGAGCCGATCTCGTCCGGGATGGAGAAGAGGTCCAGCTCGGAGCCGAGCTTGCGGTGGTCGCGCTTCTCGGCCTCGGCGAGGAATTCGAGGTGCGCCTTCAGCTCGTCCTTCGTCGGCCAGGCGGTGCCGTAGATCCGCTGGAGCTGCTTGTTCTTCTCGCTGCCCCGCCAGTAGGCGGCGGCGCTGCGCATCAGCTTGAACGCCGGGATGTTCCGGGTCGTCGGCAGGTGCGGGCCGCGGCAGAGGTCCTTCCAGCACAGCTCGCCGGTCTTGGCGTCGAGGTTGTCGTAGATCGTCAGCTCGCCGGCGCCGACCTCCACATTGGCGCCGTCGGCCGAGTCGACCGCGGCGGCCGAGCCCTTGAGGCCGATCAGCTCCAGCTTGTACGGCTCGTCGGCGAGCTCCGCGCGCGCGTCCTCGTCGGTGGTCACCCGGCGCGAGAAGCGCTGGCCGCGCTTCTGGATCTCCTGCATCTTCTTCTCGATGCGCTTGAGGTCGTCCGGGGTGAACGGGGTCTCGACGTCGAAGTCGTAGTAGAAGCCGTCCTTGATGGGCGGGCCGATGCCCAGCTTGGCGTCCGGGAAGAGGTCCTGCACGGCCTGCGCCATGACGTGCGCCGCCGAGTGGCGCAGGATGTTCAGGCCGTCCTCACTGGCGAGCTCGACGGGCTCGGCCTCGTCACCGTCGGCGAGCTCGTACGCGAGGTCCTTGAGCTCCCCGGCCACGCGGGCGGCGACGACCGTGCGCTCGCCCTCGAAGAGCGCGGCGGCCGTCGTGCCCGTCGTGACCACTCGCTCTTCCGGCTCGGCGGAATCGCGTTTGATGATCACACGGACGTCTGACACCGGTAGCTCCTGACACATGGGTCGTGCGGCAGCGGACACTGCGCACGGTGAATCGTACCGAGCCGTGCGACCGCATCGCGAAACGGTTTGGCCAGCGCCCTCCCGCCCGCGTCACGCCGAGGCCCGCTCCCCCGCCCGTCCCGAGCCGAAGCCCCTACTCGCCGCCGCACGCCCCCTCGAAGAAGTCCAGGTTCTCGTGCGCCGACTTCAGCAGCCGGTCGCGCTCCGCCTCGTCGACCCGCACCGGGGTGACCCCGCCGGCTCCGGTGACCCGCCGGAAGCCGCCGCGGCTCTCCAGCCGGCCGCTGACCCGGATCGGCAGCCCCACCAGGTGGGCGTGGCCCGCGAGGCGGTAGTCGTCCTCGTCGAGCGCGACCCGCACCTGCGCCACGTCGGCCCCGGAGAGCACCCGCAGCCGTACGCTCCCGGGCCCGGCCGGGCCCTCCCGGCGCAGCCGCACCACGGCGCCGGTCAGCCGTACGGGCACGGAGGGCTCGTCGCGTACGTACCGGGCGCCGGCCTCGCGCAGGGCGGGGAGGTCTCCGGGGGTGAACTCCACCGGCTCGGGCCGGGCCGCGAAACCGTCGTGCGGGCCCTTGGCCGGCGACCAGTCCAGGGCGATCCGGACGCCTTCGGAGCCGCGGACGAGCAGCACGAGCGCCTCGGTCAGCTCCTGGCACACCCCGGCCTCGACCGCCGCGTCGAACGCCTCCATGCCGCCGGTGGCGCGCTGGTAGTCGGTGGCGTCGCGGGCGGCGTGCAGGGCGCGCAGCAGGGTCGCGACGGTCGGGCGGCCGTCCGCGACCGGTACGTACACGGTCAGTTCCCGGCCGCCGGGCGCGGGGCCCACCAGGAGCCGGTCGAGGGCGGTCTCCGCGGCCCGCCGGTGCCGTGCGCCGTAGTAGCCGGCGCGGCCGCGGGCGGCGAGCGCCCCGGCGAGCAGCATGGCGCGGGCGCCGTCGCGCAGCCGCTCCTGGGCGCTCCAGGCGGCCGCGCCCCCGGCGGGCTCGGGCACCTCGCGCCGCCAGTGGATCTCGTCGCTCGGCGTGGCCAGGGCGACGAGCACCTCCCGGGCGGAGGGCGCGGCGCTGCGCTCCAGCGCGGTCAGCGCCTCGGCGAGCAGGTCGACCGCGTCCGGGAAGCGGCGGTCGTCGGGGACGAGCAGGCTGGTGCCGTTGCCGGACCCGCCGGGCGGGGCCCAGTGGCTGTAGCGCCCGGCCGCTCCCCCGCGCCGCCGCCAGCCGTGCCGGGCGAGCAGCGCCCCGAGGACGGCGGGGTCGACGTCCTCGGGGGTCAGGGGGCGTGTGGGGTGGGCGGACTGGTCGGTCGGCCGGTGCATCAAGGGGTTCCTCCCTCCCCGACCCGCGTCATGATCTCGCAGAGCGCGCGGTCGTCGAAGACGCGCGTGGTCGGAATCCGCACGGTGGTCCTGCGTCTGCCCGTCACCGGGTGTCCGGCCAGGTTGGTCCAGTAGCAGCAGTGCCGCAGTTCGAGGCGGTCGTGGCAGGCCCGCAGCCACGCGTCCTGGGTACGCGGTACGAGCATCACGACGAGGATCTTGTGGACGGCGACCGGGGTGCGCGCGAGCTTGGCGAGGTGGCCGTTGTCGAGGGTGAAGGAGAAGGCGGGACCGCTGGGCCGGGGCGGTATCTGGTACGTGCATTTGAGCTGCACCTTGATGGTCGCCTCGTCGTCGACGGCGTGGCCGGGCGCGCTGTGGCTGACGTGCCAGTCGATGCCACTGTCCGGGAAGGGCTGGGCCAGCGAGCAGCCCGCGGCGGCGGTCACGGCGTGCAGATAGCCGACTTGCAGGGTCTCCATGCAGGCGGTGGTGGCGAGCGAGCCGCGCGGCGGTGCGAGCCGCCCGGGCGACAGCCCGCCCGGGTCGGGCTGCGTGAGCACCATGGCCGAATTGACCTCCGGGCTTCACCGATCCATCGGGTCCGTACACCTGTGTTGTCTCCTCGCGAACTAACCGCCAAACAGGGGCGGTTCGGACACGCCGTTCCTCGGGTATCACCCGGTGGGGCGGGGAGTCGGTCAACTGCGAGGTGAATGCGAGGAGTTGTGGACAAGCCGTGCTGGTACGAGGGGCCGCTCGCCGCCTTCGACACCGAGACCACCGGGGTTGACGTCGAGAGAGACCGCATAGTCTCGGCCGCCCTCGTGGTGCAGCCCCATCCGGGCAGTACGCCCGCGGTCAGGCGGTGGCTCATCGATCCCGGGGTGCCCGTCCCCGTCGGCGCGACGGAGATACACGGCCTGACCTGGGCCTATCTCCAGCACCACGGCCGGTGGCCGGCACCGGTGCTGGAGGAGGTGGCACGGGCGCTGGCCGCGGTGTCGGCGCGCGGCACGCCGCTGGTGGTGATGAACGCCCCCTTCGACCTGACGCTGCTGGACCGGGAGCTGCGGCGGCACCGGTCCGCGACGCTTTCGGACTATCTGGGCACGTTCTCGCTGTGCGTGCTGGACCCGCGGGTCCTCGACAAGCACCTCGACCGCTACCGCAAGGGCCGCCGCACACTGACGGACCTGTGCGCGCTGTACGGCGTCGAGTTGACCGGCGCCCATGAGGCCGCGGCCGACGCCCTCGCCTCACTGGAGGTCGTACGGGCCGTGGGCCGCCGCTTCGCGACCCGGCTGGGGCGGCTGAGCCCGGCCGAGCTGCACGCCCGGCAGGCCCTGTGGCACGCGGCCCAGGCGCGCGGCCTCCAGACGTGGTTCGCGACCCAGGGGGCGCAGGAGACCTGCGACCCGGCGTGGCCGCTGCGCCCCGAGCTGCCGGCCGCCGCCTGAGGGCGCGCTCAGCGGACGCGGCGGGTGGTCCACAGGCCGACGCCCGCCCCCAGCGCACAGAGCCCCGCCATCACGCTGAGAGTCAGCTGAAGCGCGCCGTCGCCCATCAACAGGCTCGCCGCCACATTGACGGCGAGGCAGGCGGTGAACACCGTCCAGAGCGTGGCCCTCATCGCTGCGTTCATGTCTTTCGCCCTCCGGAGTCAGGCGGCCGTGCGGCCGTTCTCGAACTCCTCGAACGTTAGGCGCGGGCGGTGGGCCCGGAGAATGGGGAACGCACCCGTCCCATGGTGTACCTCGCTACACCCCTGCGATCACGGGCGGCGCCCGGGTCAACGACGAAGGCCGGTCCGTCTGTTGACGGACCGGCCTGTTCGGGGTGGGCGATACTGGTTTCGAACCAGTGACCTCTTCGGTGTGAACGAAGCGCTCTCCCACTGAGCTAATCGCCCGATCGTCCGGCGGGGTCTCCCCTCGCGGAACGCCCTGAACAATACAGGCCGCGGCCGCCGTACTTCAAATTCCCGGGGCCGTTCTCAGCCTTCCCCCGGGACCGCGGCCAGCGCCGCCCGCAGCCCGCGCCGCCCGCAGCGCATCATCCAGGCGTGGTTGGCGCGGAATACGGGCCGGCCCGGGATCGCGAGCCGGCGCATCAGCGGCTTGGACACCTGGACCTCCTGTTCGAAGCGCACGCGCGAGCCGGCGCCGCGCGCGGTCACCGTCCAGCGCGCCCAGCCGCACAGGTCGCCGCTCATCCCGATCTCCAGTACCCGGGCGGCGGGATCGCTCCGCCGCTCGCGGGCGGTGATGACCAGGTCGTACGGGAGGAAGGACCGGAAGCGGACGGTACCGCTGCGCTCGCCGGCGGGGCGGACCTCCCGCACCTGGGGCCACCAGCGGGGATACTCCTCCGCGCGGGCCAGGAGCGCGTAGACGGCGTCGGGCGCCGCGGCCACGGGCCAGTCGCTGCGGAACCGGTAGCGGTGCAGGGCTGCGGCCCAAGGTCGGATCATGCCCGCCAGCGCACACAAAAAGCCGGAAGTCCGCAAGGGGTGAGCCTCACGGACTTCCGGTCGGGGGTGGGCGATACTGGGTTCGAACCAGTGACCTCTTCGGTGTGAACGAAGCGCTCTCCCACTGAGCTAATCGCCCCCTGCGCAGGGCAAACATTACCGTATGCCGGACAGTGGCCGTGACCATGGCCGGGGCGGTCCCCGGCGGCGGGGCCCACCGCTCACCGGCACCGCGGGATCACTCTCCACCGTCGGCCACGTCGCCACCACGTCAATACCGCGTCGACGCCGCGTCAACATGACGTAGCGCGATGTTCACCGAAACGGCGGTATACAAGCGGGGTGAGTACGGCCGTCCGAGCTACCCGAAGCCCCGCAAAGCGGGCAGAGGGGTTTACAACGACACCGTAGGTGGCATGTCGATTTCGCCGACGTGCGAATCCCCGAGCGCACACTGAGCGAAAGGCCCTGGCGCTTATGAACACCACGGTCAGCTGCGAGCTGCACCTGCGCCTCGTCGTGTCGAGCGAGTCCTCACTCCCTGTACCCGCAGGTCTGCGGTACGACACGGCCGATCCGTATGCCGTGCACGCCACCTTCCACACCGGAGCCGAAGAGACGGTCGAGTGGGTCTTCGCCCGCGACCTGCTCGCCGAGGGCCTGCACCGGCCCACGGGCACCGGCGACGTCCGTGTCTGGCCGTCCCGCAGCCACGGTCAGGGCGTCGTCTGCATCGCGCTGAGCTCTCCGGAGGGCGAAGCCCTGCTGGAGGCCCCGGCGCGGGCCCTGGAGTCGTTCCTGAAGCGGACCGACGCCGCGGTGCCACCCGGCACCGAACACCGTCACTTCGACCTCGACACCGAGCTCTCCCACATCCTGGCCGAGAGCTGAGGCCGGACGGGAGCCGACGAGAGCACCGAGACCAGAAGCGGCCGTCCTAACTCGGGGGGACGGCAGCCCGACCAGCGCACATGACGGACAACGGCGCCGTCGCCGCGGAACCACCGCGCGCGACGGCGCCGTCGTGTCGTGGAGCCGCTAGAGTCTGCTCCCTCGAAAGCCAGCCGCCCGTCCCAGTCGGCCAGGGAGCGAACCGTGCTGATCAACCACGACGCCCGGTGCGCACTCGACGCCGTCGTCAATCTGGTGAACACCGCCCCCCAGGGCGGCGACCACGACGACCTCGCCGACCCGGCCGGGCTCCGCCGGTACGTGGCGAGCTGCGACTTCAGCGACGTCGGCCCGCTCGGCACCGCGGACGTGGCGGCCGTACGGTCCGTACGGGAGCGGTTCGCCCAGGTCTTCGCCGCCCCGGACACCACGAGCGCGGCCGCGCTGCTCAACACGATGGTCGCCGAGGCGGGTACCACGCCCCGGCTGACCGACCACGACGGCTACGACTGGCATGTGCACTACTTCGCGCCCGGCGCCTCGCTCGCCGACCACCTGGCCGCCGACGGCGGCATGGCCCTCGCGTTCCTGGTGGTGGCCGGTGAGCGGGAGCGGCTGCGCAGGTGCGAGGCCCCGGGCTGCGGGCGCGCCTTCGTCGATGTCTCGCGCAACCGCTCGCGCCGGTACTGCTCCAGCCGCACCTGCGGGAACCGGCTGCACGTCGCCGCCTACCGCGCGCGCCGCCGGGAGACCGCCGGCTGAGCCCCGCGCACCGCGCCGCCGCGGGCGGCCGGTCCGCCGCGGTCCGCGGCCTCACCACGGGTAGAGGTCATGCGCCGCTGTGAGCAGGATCAGCGTGGCGATGAATGCCAGGAAGAACATCAGCGGCGGCTGGGAAAGGGCGAAGAGGCAACCGCGCGGTTCCTCGGCCATCTCGGCCTGTTCGTCGTTCATCTAGGCCAGATGATGACGCAGCCGCACCCCGGGCGGAGATCAACACGCCCGTACCATCGGCGAGTTCGTCAGATCCCGTGCTTTTCCGGATCCGTCAGATCCCGTGCTTTTTCAGGATTGCCTCGATATCGGAGAAGTCCTCCCCGCCGGCCGCCTTGCCCTTCGGCTTGGCCACCGCCGCGGTGGGCCGGGCCGCCTCGGGGGCCTGGCCGAGCGAGGGGGCCGAGGCCGCCGGGGCCATCGCCTCGCGCTGCTGCGCCGCCGCCGCCCGCCGCTCCTTGCGGGTGCCGCCGCCCCGGCGCTCGACGGCCCTGGTCACCATGAAGAGCACGGCCGAGAGCGCGAGCACACCGAAGCCCAGCCAGACGCTCGGCTTGAAGACCAGGTCCTTGACCCAGTCGATGACGCCCGTCATCACCAGGCCGACGGGGACCAGGGCATAGGCCGCGATCCGGGCCGCGGCGAGAAAGCGCTTGCGGTACGCCGTCAGCAGGGCGATACCCAGGCCCGCCGCGGACACCGCGGCGCATATGGTCGAGGTCAGCATCAGGTCCTCCTGCCGATGGGGTCTCGTCTCCTATCCTGCACCGAGCCGCCCCCGGAGTGCCACGATCCGAGGTGGGCGGGGGCATATCTCGGGGTGATCTAAGGGCAGGGCTCCTCCCCAGGTCCTGGTTCCAGGTGGGCCGCATCGACTGGAAGACTGGCTCCATGAGCCACTCCACCCCCAGCCACCCCGCCCGCCCCGTGCTCGACGTCTGGTGCGAGCTGCAGTGCCCCGACTGCCACCGGGCCCTCGGCGACCTCCACGCGCTGCGCGCCCGCTACGGCGACCGGCTGGAGATCCGGCTGCGCCACTTCCCGCTGGAGAAGCACCAGCACGCCTACGAGGCCGCGCAGGCCGCCGAGGAGGCCGCCGCGCAGGGGCAGAGCCGGCCGTACGTGGAGGCCGTGCTGGCCCGGACCGAAGAGCTCGGCGCCCGGGGGCGGCCGGTCCTGCTGGAGGCGGCCGCCGAGCTCGGCCTGGACGCCGAGGAGCTCGACACGGCGCTCGTCGACGGCCGGCACCTGCTGATCGTCGACGCCGACCAGGCCGAGGGCAAGGCCATCGGCGTGACGGGCACCCCGACCTATGCGATCGGCGGGGAGCTGCTCGACGGCGGCAAGAGCCAGGAGGGGCTGCGGGAGCGGATCGAGGAGATCGCCGACCGCCTGCTCGCCGAGGGCGACCAGGGCTGAGCACCCGCGCCCGCCGGTTACAACAGCGGCTTGTAGAGGTAGATTTCGGCCGCTTCGTAGCCCAGCGACTCGTACAGCCGCAGCGCCGGGGTGTTGTCCGCGAACACGTTGAGCTCGATCCGGTCGACCCCGGCCGCCAGGCACTCGCGCTCGGCCACCAGCATCAGGGTGCGGCCGTGCCCGTGTCCGCGATGGCCGGGGTCCACCTCGACGTCGAAGACGAAGCCGCCCGGCCCGTTCGGGTTGCGCAGCCGGACCCAGAGGGCGCCGACGTCCGCGCCGTCGTGGGACAGGAGGCGGAGCACCGTATGGGCGGTCTCCGCGCCGTCCGGGAGCGCCGACGCGTGATCGGCCTCGGACTTGGCCCGGGCCTCGGCATGGGCCATCCCCCGCTCCACCAGGCTCTGGACGTACCCCTCCTTCGCCGACGCCGCCCAGGCCGGGAACTCCGCGGGGCCGATCGCGCGGGCCACGCTCCCCGGGGGCAGCGCCGGGGCCGCGGTGAGCGCCTTGGCCATGCCGCGGCTGCGCTCGGTGTAGCCGAGCGCGGCGGCGAGCGAGAGGGCGGGCCCCGCGGCGGCCGGGATGCTCAGCTCCGCCCGGCTGCACCCCCAGCCGCGCAGTACTTCTTCGGCGGCGAGCGCGGCGACCGTGCCGCGGCCGCGGTGCCGGTCGGCCTCGTCTATACGGAGCCGGACGATCCGTCCCACGGACGAGCCGAAGCGGTCGTCCATCGCCAACTGGATGACGCCCACGGCACGGCTGTTGACGCAGACCTCATACGGACGGGAGCGTCCGCCGTGCTCGGTGCGCTGTTCTGCTGCGGTGGGCCGCAGGGTGGTGGTCACGGTGATGTTGTACCTGCCCCACGACCGTACGTCACGGGGTTTATGGATTCGGTTCGGCCGCCGACCGCTCCTCGAACACGCGCACCGCCTTCGCGGTCACCGGGCCCGGCGCGCCCGGCAGCAGGCGCTCCCCGCCCTCGCCGCGGACCCGGTGCACGGCCTGTACATCGCGGAGACTGGAGGTCAGGAAGATCTCCTCGGCGCGGTCCAGCACGTCGTACGGGAGCTCGGTCTCCGTGGCGCCCGTCCACTCGATCGTCAGCGCGCGCGTGATGCCCGCGAGGCAGCCGGAGGCGAGGGGCGGGGTGTGCAGCTCGCCGCCGAGGACGACGAAGACGTTGGAGCCGGTGCCCTCGCAGAGCGCGCCGACGGTGTTGGCGAACAGCGCCTCGGTCGCGCCGTGTTCGTGCGCGCGGGCCAGGGCGACCACGTTCTCCGCGTACGAGGTGGTCTTGAGCCCGGCGAGGGCGCCGCGCTCGTTGCGGGTCCAGGGGACGGTGATGACGGCGGTGCTGCCGGGCGCCGGGGTGGCCTCGCCGAGCGCGACGACCAGGGTGGGGCCGGCGTCGCCGCGGTCGGAGCTGAGCGGGGAGAGCCCGCCGGTGTAGGTGATCCGCAGCCGGCCGTGCGCCATCGGGTTGACCGCCAGGACGGCCGCGCAGGCGTCGCGCGCCTCGTCGAGGTCGGGTTCGGGCAGCCCCAGGCCCCGCGCGGACACCGCCAGCCGGCGCAGATGCCGGGTGAGCGCGAAAGCGCTGCCGTCCGTCGCCTTGAGCGTCTCGAAGACGCCGTCGCCGACGGTCAGCCCATGATCGAAGACCGAGACGCGGGCGCTGTCCGCGTCCCTCAGGGCCCCGTCGAGCCATATCCGGGATGCCGGGGCCGGTGCCCCGTTCGACTGTCGCTTCACCGTGGAATCCCTCCGCTCGCCTCGCCGGCTCCCGACGCTACTCCGAGCAGCCGGGCCGCCTTCAGTTCGGTCTCCTCCCACTCCCGCAGCGGGTCGGAGCCCCAGGTGATCCCGGCGCCGGTGCCGAACCTCAGCACGGGCCCGCCGGCCGCCGCCCGGTCGATCCAGAAGGTGCGGATGCCGACGGCCAGCTCGGCCGTGCCGCGGTCGGCGTCCACCCAGCCGATGCCGCCGCAGTACGGGGCGCGCGGCGCGGTCTCCAGCTCCTCGATGATCCGCAGCGCGCTGGACTTGGGCGCGCCGGTCACGGAGCCGGGCGGGAAGGTCGCGGCGAGCAGGTCCGCCCAGGTCGCCTCGGAGCGCAGTTCGCCGCGCACCGTGGAGACGAGGTGGACGAGGCCGGGGTGCGGCTCGATCTCGCAGAGTCCCGGCACGGTCACCGAGCCGCTCGCGCAGACCCGGCCGAGGTCGTTGCGGACCAGGTCGACGATCATCACGTTCTCGGCGTGGTCCTTCTCCAGCAGGTCGGCGGCAGTCCGGCCGGTGCCCTTGATCGGCCCGGACACGACGGTGCGGCCGGTCCGGCGCACGTAGAGCTCGGGCGAGGCGGTCGCCACCTCCACGCCGTGGGCGGGCAGCCGAATCGTTCCGGCATGGGGGGCCGGGTTGCCGCGGGCCAGCAGCGCGGTCAGCGCGTCCACGTCGGCGGAGTCCGGGTCCGGCAGCGGCGCCGAGAGAATTCGGCAGAGATTCGCCTGATAGACGTCGCCCGCCGCGATGTGTTCGCGTATACGCCGTACGCCCGCTGTGTACGCGTCCCGGTCCAGGGAGCTGGTCCAGTCCCGGAGCGCGGGGCCGCGCCAGCGCCCCGGCGCGGGCACCGGCGCGGGGCGTACGTCCCCGAAGCGCGCGCACACCAGTCCGCCCTCGAAATCGGCCGTCACCGCCCACCAGCCCGAGGAGTCCAGGGCTGCCGGGTCGCTGGTGACGTCGCGCAGGTCAAGGGCGAGAAGTCCGCCGAAGCGGGCCAGTGGGGCGAGGTGGGACACGCCCGCGAGTCTATGGCCGGGGCCCGCCGGACCGCCCGGGGGCAAGTGAACACCGCGGCAAGCTGGGCAAACGGAATTTGAGCTGGCGCGGGAATCCGCTAGAGTTCAACACGTCGCCGGGACGCGGAAGCGCCCCGGGCACAACGACACCTGCGGACGTAGCTCAGTTGGTAGAGCACCACCTTGCCAAGGTGGATGTCGCGAGTTCGAGTCTCGTCGTCCGCTCGAAGTGGGGATCTTCCCGAACCCCGCACTCCGGGTGGAGTGGCCGAGAGGCGAGGCAACGGCCTGCAAAGCCGTCTACACGGGTTCAAATCCCGTCTCCACCTCCAAGGACGATTAGCTCAGCGGGAGAGCGCTTCCCTGACACGGAAGAGGTCACTGGTTCAATCCCAGTATCGTCCACCGGGACCCTCAAAGGTCCCCCCGCGCGATTAGCTCAGCGGGAGAGCGCTTCCCTGACACGGAAGAGGTCACTGGTTCAATCCCAGTATCGCGCACGCGACAGCAGCACCCGCGGCACCGAGGACGATTAGCTCAGCGGGAGAGCGCTTCCCTGACACGGAAGAGGTCACTGGTTCAATCCCAGTATCGTCCACACACCACAGCGGCCGGACCCCGAAAAAGGGTCCGGCCGCTGGCGTTTGCCCGTACATCCGCCCGTGCCCCGGCGGGCCGTCCGACGACGGCGAACCCGCCTCGCGCGCACGGAGCAGTCCTTGAGAACGCGCGATGGCCGGGTACCTCCCCAGGTACCCGGCCACTCGTGCCGCCCGCCGCACCCCCGTCCCCACGGGGTTAAAGGCCGGATTCCCCGGCCCGGGCCGCTCTCCCGGGCCTTGGGGCGCTCAGCGCCCCAGCGTTCCGGCCACGGACGACGCTTGGATGACGACGGCGTCCCAGCCGCCGAAGGCCACGGCCAGGAGAACCGCCAGCGGCAGGACCATCGCCGCCGCGATCAGCGGGTGGCGAGTACGGCCGGTCCGCCGGACGCCGAAGGCGCCGAAGGCATCGACGGCCCGGCGCCCACGGGCCCGGATCATCGCGCGTCCTACGGTGTCCGCCATCGTCCTTCTCCTGTCGTTACCGGAGCGGCGGGCGTCTGACCTCGGGGGACGAGTGCTACGCCCGCCGCTTGACCTCAACATTAGGTGCGCGCCGCACCCCCGGCGTCATGCCCTCGTATCGATTGGCGGGCCTCCCGGAGGATGACGGCGGCTCAGCCCGGCTACTCCCCTGGGTGGAGAACGGCCTTCACGTCTTGGGGTCTTCCCGGAGGGGACGCTCCGTGTCATCGACCCGCGGCACCGGGTACTCGACCAGGGCCAGCACCCGGCTGGCCATGAAGCGCGCGGTCCGTACCACCGAGCCGCTGCGGGTGACTTCACTCACTTCCACCACCCCGCGACGCACTGCCGTCTCGACCCTGCGCCCCGCCCTGCTCGCCACCATGTCGTACGTCCGCGTCGCGTCCCCGGCGTCCACCACTATCTCCACGCGGTCACCCTTCACCGGCCCAATCCCCCTTCTCCGCAATCCCCTTGAGACCCCGCCCCCAGTTCTGGAACCGGGGCGCGGCGGTCCCCGTCCTCCCTTCCAGGGTCCCACCCGGCACTGACAATCCAGTTGACGACGCATGCGCGGCCTATCAGCGCGCCGGGCCGTCAATCCGTAAGCTGTGCCTCGTCAAGACGGATGGGCAGCGGAGTGGGGCCTCCCCACCGGAGGTAGGGGACGGACATGGCGATGATGCGGCTCCGGCGCGAGGACCCGCGTGTCGTCGGCTCGTTCCGGCTGCACCGGCGGCTCGGCGCGGGCGGGATGGGCGTGGTCTACCTCGGTTCCGACCGGCGAGGCCAGCGGGTGGCCCTCAAGGTGATCCGGCCGGACCTGGCGGAGGATCAGGAGTTCCGCTCCCGGTTCGCCCGCGAGGTGTCGGCGGCGCGGCGGATCCGCGGCGGCTGTACGGCGCGGCTGGTGGCCGCCGATCTCGAAGCGGACCGGCCCTGGTTCGCCACGCAGTACGTGCCCGGCCCGTCCCTGCACGACAAGGTGAACGAGGAGGGGCCGCTGTCGGCCGCTCAGGTCGCCGCCGTCGGTGCGGCGTTGGCCGAGGGCCTGCTGGCCGTGCACGACGCGGGCGTCGTGCACCGCGACCTCAAGCCGTCGAACATCCTGCTCTCCCCCAAGGGCCCCCGGATCATCGACTTCGGCATCGCCTGGGCCACCGGGGCCAGCACGCTGACGCACGTCGGCACGGCCGTGGGCTCGCCCGGCTTTCTGGCGCCCGAGCAGGTGCGGGGCGCGGCGGTGACCCCGGCGACGGACGTCTTCGCGCTGGGCGCGACGCTCGCGTACGCCTCCACGGCCGACTCGCCGTTCGGACACGGCAGTTCGGAGGTCATGCTCTACCGCGTCGTGCACGAGGAGCCGCAACTCATGGGCGTACCGGACGCGCTGGCGCCGCTGCTCCACGCGTGCCTGGCGAAGGACCCCGAGGAGCGGCCGAGCACGCTCCAGCTGTCGCTGCGGCTCAAGGAGATCGCGGCGCGCGAGGCGCACGGCATCGCGGAGAACCGGCCGTCGCCGCCCGCCCAGCGCCGGGAGCCGGAGCGCCCGACGGGCCGCCGGGCCGAGGAGTACGCGCAGCAGCACACCGAGCAGCGGCCGGGCGGCACCCCCGCGCCGCGCCCGCAGCAGCCCCGCGCCGCGGAGAGCGGACGGGCGTCGGCGCCTCGTACGGGCGGCAGCGGGCGGACGACCAACGGCGGGCGCACCGGCGGCGGGCGCGGTACCGGGCGGAGCGGTTCGCGTCCCCCGGCCCGTACGACCGGCACGGGCCGGCGGTCGCCGGGTCCGGACCGCCGGCTGCTGCGGCAGCGGCTGATCGTCTTCGTGGTCGTGACGCTGCTGGTGGCGCTGGGCATCGCCGCGGCACAGGGCTGCCAGGGCCCCGCGCACAGCATGGGCGAGCTCCACCGGACGCCGGTGGAGTCGGCCGAGGCGGGCACGGCGGCGACCTGAGCGGCCCGCCGCGCCAGGGCCGGGGAATCTTCCGGTCAGTCCTGGGGGCGTCCGGAGGCCACCGCGTAGAACGCGACGGCCGCGGCGGCGCCCACGTTGAGCGAGTCGACGCCGTGCGCCATGGGGATGCGCACCCACTCGTCGGCGGCCATCAGGGCCCGCGCGGAGAGGCCGTCGCCCTCCGCGCCCAGCATGAGCGCGGCGCGGTCGAGGCGGTGCGGGGCGGCCTCGGCGATGGCCGTGGCCTTCTCGTCCGGGGTGAGCGCCAGCAGCTTGAAGCCGGCGTCGCGGACCGTCTCAAGGTCGCGGGGCCAGGTCTCCAGCCGCGCGTACGGCACCGAGAAGACCGCTCCCATCGACACCTTCACCGACCGGCGGTAGAGCGGGTCGGCGCAGTCCGGGGAGAGCAGCACGGCGTCCATGCCCAGGGCGGCGGCGCTGCGGAATATGGCGCCGATGTTCGTATGGTCGTTCACGGACTCCATGACCACGATCCGCCGCGCGCTGCCCAGCAGTTCGCCCGCGGTCGGCAGCGGTTTGCGCTGCATGGAGGCGAGCGCGCCGCGGTGCACGTGGTAGCCGGTCACCCGCTCGGCGAGTTCGGGGGCGACGGCGTAGACGGGGGCCGGTACCTCGTCGATGACATCGCGCATGACGTCGACCCACTTGGCCGACAGCAGCATCGACCGCATCTCGTAACCGGCGTGCCCGGCCCGTCTGATGACCTTCTCGCCCTCGGCGATGAACAGCCCCTCGGCGGGCTCGCGCCTGCGGCGCAGCTCCACGTCGGTGAGCCCGGTGTAGTCGCGCAGGCGGGGGTCGTCGGGGTCGTCGACGGTGATGAGATCAGCCACAGGGTGATACTGCCTTGTCGTGGTTGCGGTGCCAATGTGGACGACGTGAATGGTTACCGGCTGGTACCCGTGCCGATGGCCACGACGTCGCCGATGACGATGACCGCCGGCGGCCGTACGCCCTCGGCCCTGACCGTCTCCCCCAGCGTCCCCAGCGTCGCGTCCACCCGGCGCTGGGCCGCGGTCGTGCCTTCCTGGACGACGGCGGCGGGGGTGTCCGCGCCCCGGCCGTGCCGGACGAGGGCCGCGGCGATGGCACCGCTGTTCTCGACGCCCATGAGGACCACGAGGGTGCCGCGCAGCTTGGCGAGCGCGGCCCAGTCGACCGTGGACCGCTCGTCCTCGGGCGCGACATGGCCGCTGACGACCGTGAACTCCTGGGCGACGCCGCGGTGCGTCACCGGGATGCCGGCGGCGCCGGGCACGCTGATGGAGCTGGAGATGCCGGGTACGACGGTGCACGGTATCCCGTGCTCCGCCAGCGCCGCGGCCTCCTCCATGCCGCGCCCGAAGACGAAGGGGTCGCCGCCCTTGAGGCGGACGACGGCCTTGCCGGCCTTCGCGTGTTCGATGAGCGCGTTGTTGATGGCCTCCTGGGCCATGAAACGGCCGTACGGGATCTTGGCCGCGTCGACCACCTCGACGTGCGGCGGCAGCTCGTCGAGCAGGTCGCGCGGGCCGAGCCGGTCCGCGATGACGACATCGGCCTCGGCCAGCAGCCGCCGCCCGCGCACGGTGATCAGGTCCGGGTCGCCGGGTCCGCCGCCGACGAGGGCGACACCGGTCGTACGGGCCCGGTGGTGCGGCGCGGGCAGCGTGCCGTCCCGCAGCCCCTCGATGATCGCGTCCCGCACGGCGGCGGAACGGCGCGGGTCCCGGCCGGTCAGCACCGCGACGGTCACGCCCTCGCTGCGCCCGGTGGCGGGCGTCCACGCCGACGCCGCCTCGGCGTCGTCGCTGCGCACACACCACACCCGGCGCGCCTCGGCCTCCGCCGACGCGGCGGCGTTGACCTCGGGATCGTCGGTGCTGATCAGCGCGTACCAGGCGTCGGCGAAGTCCCCGTCCCGGTACCCGCGCCGCTCCCAGCGCAGCTCGCCCGCCTCCGCCATGGCCTCCACGGAGGGCGTGGCCGACGGCGATACGAGCAGCACGTCCGCGCCGGCCGCGATCAGCGCGGGCAGCCGCCGCTGAGCGACCTGCCCGGCGCCGAGCACGACGACGCGGCGTCCGGCGAGGCGCAGTCCGACGGGGTAGGCAGCGCTCACGGCGTGCTCGTCGTGCTCGGGCATGGTCTTCGCGGCTCCTTGGTGCGGCGACGGGGCGCCGCTTCGGCGCTGGAGCGGCAGGTCAACGGGGGCGTCGGCCCCCGGCGAACACTTTACGGTGCCACGCCGGGACCCACGGCTACCGCATGAGCGCGGAGGACGGACCGAGCCCGTCGGCACCGCTCACGGCCGGCTGCGGGCGGAACCTCTCGGCACCGCTCACGACCGGCCGCGGGCGGAACCTCTCGGCACCGCCCGCAGCCACGGCTCACGCCTTCTCGGTGACCCCGGCCGCGTCGAACGTGGCCACTTCGTGCATGGCCCGGGCGGCGCTCTGCACCACGGGCAGCGCCAGCAGCGCCCCCGTGCCCTCCCCCAGCCGCAGGTCGAGGTCGACCAGGGGCCGCAGCCCCAGCTTCGTCAGCGCCGCCACATGCCCGGGCTCCGCGCTCCGGTGCCCCGCGATGCAGGCCGCCAGCGCCTCCGGCGCGATCGCCCGCGCCACCAGGGCGGCGGCCCCGGCGCTCACCCCGTCGAGGATGACCGGCGTACGCAGCGAGGCGCCGCCCAGCAGCAGCCCGACCAGCGCGGCGTGCTCCAGCCCGCCGACCGCGGCCAGTACGCCCACCGGGTCGGCCGGGTCCGGCTGGTGCAGCTCAAGGGCGCGTCGTACGACGTCCACCTTGCGCGCGTGCATCTCGTCGTTGATGCCGGTGCCGCGGCCGGTGATCTCGGCCGGGTCGGTGCCGGTGTACACGGAGATGAGCGCGGCGGACACGGTCGTGTTCGCGATGCCCATCTCACCGGTCAGCAGCGCCTTGTTGCCGGCCGCGACCAGGTCGCGGGCGGTCTCGATGCCGACCTCGATGGCGCGCAGCGCCTCCTCGCGGGACATGGCGGGTCCGACCGTGAAGTCGCCGGTCCCGGCCCGTACCTTGCGCGGCAGCAGCCCCGGTGTGTTCGGCAGGTCGCCGGCGACGCCCACGTCGACCACGCACACCTCGGCGCCGACCTGGTTGGCGAAGGCGTTGCAGACGGCGCCGCCGCCGAGGAAGTTGGCGACCATCTGCATGGTCACCTCCTGCGGCCAGGCCGTGACGCCCTGGGCGTGCACCCCGTGGTCGCCGGCGAAGACCGCGACGGCCGCGGGCTCGGGGATCGGCGGCGGGCACTGCCGGGACAGCCCGCTCAGCTGCGCGGAGATGATCTCCAGCATGCCGAGCGCGCCGGACGGCTTCGTCATCCGCTTCTGCCGCTCCCACGCCTCGCCGAGCGCCTTGGCGTCGAGCGGGCGGATGCCCTGGAGGGTCTCGGTGAGCAGGTCGTGCGGCTCCTCGCCGGGCAGCGCGCGTCGCCCGTACGTCTCCTCGTGCACGACCCAGGACAGCGGGCGGCGCTTGGACCAGCCGGCCTGCATCAGCTCCGGGTCTTCCGGGAACTCGTCGACGTACCCGACGCACAGGTAGGCGACGACCTCCAGGTGCTCGGGGAGGCCGAGTTCGCGGACCATCTCGCGCTCGTCGAAGAAGCTGACCCAGCCCACGCCGAGGCCCTCTGCCCGGGCGGCGAGCCACAGGTTCTCGACGGCGAGCGCGGAGGAGTACGGGGCCATCTGCGGCTGGGTGTGCCGGCCGAGGGTGTGGCGGCCGCCGCGGGTCGGGTCGGCGGTGACGACGATGTTGACCGGGGTGTCGAGGATCGCCTCGATCTTCAGTTCCTTGAACTGCTTGGCCCGGGCCTTCGGCAGCGACTTGGCGTACGCCTCGCGTTGGCGCGCGGCCAGGTCGTGCATGGTGCGGCGGGTCTCCGCGGAGCGGATGACGACGAAGTCCCAGGGCTGGGAGTGCCCGACGCTCGGCGCGGTGTGGGCGGCCTCCAGGACGCGCAGGAGCACGTCGTGCGGGACCGGGTCGGTACGGAAGCCGTTGCGGATGTCGCGGCGCTCGCGCATCACGCGGTGGACGGCGGCGCGCTCGGCGTCGTCGTAACCGGCGGCGGGGGCGGTGCCGGGGACGTCGGCAGCCGGTCGCGCGGTCTCCGCGGCGTCGTCGGCCTCCGCGCTGTCGAGGGCCTCCGCGGTGCCGTCGGCTGCCGCGGTCTCTGCCTCTGCCGCCTCCGCGTCGGGCGCGGGCTGGTCGGCGGCGGCATCGTCCTGCGGTACGGCGGTCTCGGCTGCCGCGTCGGCGACTATCGAGTGCCCCGGGGCGACCGGTGCCGGGCCGGGCTCGGCCTCCTCGGCGAGGTGCGCGACGCCGTCGCTGCCGACGGATACGGGCGCGGACAGCGACGGCACGGTCGCGTCCTCCCGGGCCTCGGCGTGCGGGGCGGCGGCCTCGGGCCGGCTGTCGGCCGCCTCCGGGCTGTCGGCCCCGGCGACCGGCTCCTCGGTCCCGTCGCCTTCGGCGGCGGCCGCGGCCGCGGCCTCGGGCTCATCGGCCGGCTCCGCAGCCGGCCCGTCGGTCTCGGCGGCGGCCTCGGGGGCGGCGGCTTCGGCGGCTTCGGCGGCTTCCGGCTCGGCGGCCGGCAGCTCGGCAGGCGCTTCCTCGGCCGGAGCCTCGCTGTCGCTCTCGGCGGCGACGGCCTCGGGTCGCGCTTCATCGACCGGTTCGGCGGGCGTCTGCGCGACCGCTTCGGCGGCAGCCTCGCTCCCGGCGTCGGCGGCCTCGGCCGCCGCGGGAACCTCCGCCGCCGGGGGCTCGGGCGCGGGCTCGACGGCCGGGTCCGGGGCGACGGACACGGGCTCGGGTGCGTCCGGGGCGACGGCCACGGCCTCGGGCTGTGCCTCGGCAACCGTCTCAGCCACCGCTCCGGCGCCATCGGCGGCAGCCGGCTCGACGACGGTCGGCTCGACGACGGCCGAAACCTCGGGCTCGGCCTCCGGCTGCGGTTCGGCGGCAGGGGCCTCCGGCTGCGGTTCGGCGGCGGCCGGCGGCTCCGCGGCAGGGGCCTCCGGCTCCCCCGCGGCCGTACCCTCGGCCTCGGCCTCGGCCACGGGCTCCGGCGCACCGGCCTGCTCGGCACCCTCCGGCTCTACGGGACCCGGCTCCACGGGACCCGCCTCGACGGGGCCGGCCTCGCCCGCCGTGGCCTCCTCGGGAGCCTCAGCGACAGCGGGGGCCTCCGGCTGCGGTTCGGCGACCTCGGCCGCAGGAGCAGCAGCGGCCTCGGGAGCGCTTTCGACAGCCTGAGCGGCCACGGCTTCCTCAGGCTCCGACTCCGACTCCGACTCCGGCTGCGGCTCGGCCTCCGGCTCGGCGGCCTCCGGCACAGCCTCAGCGGCTACGGGCGCGGGCTCGGGAACCGGCGCGGGAGCGGTGTCAGGGGCAGGAGCCGGCGCGGCAGCCGGGGCATCCGCCACGGCACCGCCCGGCGCATCCTGCACGGCAGGCCCGGCCGCTGCCTGCGGCTGTGCGTCCCACGTCCCCACCTGCGGCGGGATCTCGCCGAGCTGCGGCCCCGCGAGCATCTCCGTGTCGTCGCGCGGCACATCGAGGTACTCGGGGCCCGCGGTCGGCGGGCCGGCGTGCCGTACGGGCGGCGAGCTCTGCGGGACGCCCGCGGCGGGGCCGCGGTCGGCGAGGGAGCGTACGACCCCGCCGGAGGTGTCCGGCACGGGCGGCCCCATGTGCAGCGGGCGCCGCGGCGGGGCGGGCGCCGCGGAAGCGGCAGGCGGTGCGGGAGCGGGAGTGGCGGCCGCGGGCGGCGGCCCCGGGTGCGCGGCGGCCGCGGGCCGCGGGTCACGCACGCCCCCGTACTCGACCGACCCGGTGTCGCGCCCGCCGCTCTCGTGCGTGCCGCCGCGCGGTCCGACGGCCCCGACGCCGGTCAGGGGCTGCTCCACCCAGGCGCCCTGCGCGCCCGGCATCAGCAGCAGATCGTCCTCGTCGGCCCCGCCGTCGAGGCTGCCGTCCAGGTCGCCGACGACGCTGTCGCCGTCGACGGCCTTCGGGGCGTCGAGGAAGGCGTTCGTCGACGGGCCCGGGGCATGGCGGCCCGGCCGGTCGGTGGAGCCGGTGTCGGCAGGGGCTGCGGCGTCCGCGGGGAGCGGCCGTCCGGGCTGTGCGCCTGCGTTCCCCGGCTGTCCCTCGCCCGGGATCTGGCCGGTGTCGGTCATGCGTACCCCTCGCCCATCGGTAGTGCTCCTTCGAACCGCTCCCGCCCTTGAGACAAGAACGAGCGTCCGTGCCTCGCGGCACGTTGCACGCGGTATGCCGCCCGTACCACCCTGCCTCGTGCGCCACCGAGCCGGTGGTGCTTTCCGGACATTGGCGACTGGGAAGTCGAACACCGGACGGCGGTACAACAGTCGGCCAGCCTACCCTTTGCCGTGCTCGGCGGGGGCATGGGTGGGCTGGTGAGCAGGCTCGGGAGCGGGCTCACGGATGGGCGCGGTGGCCGCTCAGCAGGAAGGCCACGGCGCGCTCGCGCTCCGCCCATACGCGGGTGTCCAGCTCCATCGCCTGGAGCAGTACGCACTCCACTCCGTACCCCGCCGCCGCGAGGACCCGGCCCACGGCTTCGGCCCCGTCGCGGGTCGAGGCGTGCGTCACGATCCGCTCGGGCCGGCGGGCCGCGCACGCCTCGACGACGGCCGCGCCGCCGCCCCCGACGCGGATGACGTCGGGTTCGGGGAGGTCTTCGAGCACCTGGGGCGCGGTGCCGTGCACGACGTCGAGCTGCACGCCGAAGCGGCGGGCGACGGTGGCGGCGCGCCCGCAGGCTTCCGCGTCGCGGTCGACGGCTATGACGGCCGCGCCGAACCGGGCGGCCTCGACGGCCGCCGCGCCGCTGCCCGAGCCGATGTCCCAGACGAGGTCGCCGACGCGCGGCCCGAGGCGGGCCAGTTGCGCGGCGCGCAGCTCCATGGACTCGCCCTCGCCCAGGACGGTCCCGTACGCGCCGGAGGGCAGCGCCCAGCCCCGTACGGGCGGCGGGTAGCCGGGCTCGTGGCCCGCGAGCCAGCCGCTGCCCTGTACGGCGGCGGTGCCGGCGCCGCCGATGACGATGACGACGTTGGGGTCGCGCCAGGAGTGGTCGGCGACCTTGTCGGAGGTCAGGACGGTGACCTGTTCGCGCCCGGTGCCCAGTTCCTCGCAGATGACGAACGTACGGTGCACCGGCCCGAGCAGGAGGGCGAGCTCGGCGGGGCCGGCGCCCGGCGAGGTGAGGACGGCGACCTTGGTGTGCGCCCGGCAGACGTTGACGGCGCGGCGCAGGTCGCGGCTGTGCGCGACGACGACCTGGGCGTCGTCCCAGGGCATGCCGGCCCGTGCGAAGGCGGCGGCGACCGCGGAGACCGCCGGTACCACCTCGACCTCCAGCCCGTGTTCGGGGGCGCGCAGGGTGCGTACGACGCCGAAGAAGCCGGGGTCGCCGTCGGCGAGGACGACGGCGCTGCCGCGGTGCTGCGCGATGCGCCGGGCGGCGAGGTCCAGGCTGCCGAGTCTGATCCGTTCGGCGGCGGGCGGGATTTCGGGCAGTGCCAGGTGGTGGGCGGCGCCGGCCACGAGGGTGGCCGCTTCCATGGCGGAACGGGCCGCATCCGTCAGCGGGGAGCCGTCCCAACCGATCACCGTGACCCGGTCGGCCATCGTCGTCAGTCTCCTGGGCTTATCGCGGGTCGGGCAGGTCGACAGGTCTATCGGCGGGTGGATCGGCGGACAGGTCTGGACGGGCCCGCGGCGGCGCGGGCCCGTGCACGGGGCGCGAACCCGGTGAGCGTATCGCGACTGGTCCAGACCGGGCCGCGACCGATGCCGGCGGCCTCCGCCCGTTCCCCCGGCCCGTCGTCAGCTCCAGTCGGGGTAGGCCGCCGCGTATCCGGAGTCGTCGGCCGCCTCGTCGTGGCCGCCGTCGAGGTCTTCGGGGAGCAGGCTCCACACGAGGAGGTCGGTGCGGATGCGGGCCCAGCCGCCGTCCTCGGTGCGGGTGCGGGCTATCCAGGCGTTGCGGAGCACGCCTTCGCTGATGCAGCCGATCTTCTGGGCGACCTGCTGACCGGCGGCGTTGTCGGCGGCGGTGCGCAGTTCGACGCGCTCGAAGCGCTGGTCGCGGAAGAGCCACTGGGCGACGGCGAGCACCGACTCGCAGGCGTACCCCTCGCCGCGGGCCCAGGGGGCGGTGGCGTAGGAGACCTCGGTGGCGAGCATCGGCCAGTCGGTGTTGCGCAGCCGGACGGTGCCGACGAGGCGCTGGGTGAGGAACTCGGTGACCGCAAAGACGATTCCTCGCCCGCTGGTGCGCTCGGCGGGGGCGCGCCGCGCGGCCCAGTCGCGGGCGTCGGCGGTGGTGTAGGGGTGGGGCGCGGCGGTCCAGGCCGTGATGAGTTCGTCGTTCATCATCTCGGTGAGCGCGGGGACGTCCGCTTCCTCGAACGGGCGCATCACCAGCCGGTCCGTGCTGATGGAGATGTCCGGAAAGGTGGATGTCATGCTCTGCTCCAACGCCGGGGACCGGGGTGATCTGGACCGTCTTGAGTGCACAAGCATGCAGCATGGGCCCACTGGCGTGCCAAGCGCGTGGGCCCCGCGCACGCCGGTCGCGTGTGCGGGGCCCGGGTCCGTACGGACGCCGGTACGGGCGCGGGGGCCGCGGCGCCGGAGCCGGTGTCAGCTCTTGACGGGGCCGAAGGCCGGCAGCACGGAGCCGTCGGTGTACTTGCTCTCGATGAACTTCTTGACCTCGTCGGAGTTGAGGAGCTTCGCGAGCTTCTCGATGCGCGGGTCGTGCTCGTTGCCCTTCTTCACGGCGAGGAAGTTGGCGTACGGGTTGTCCTTGGCCTGCTCCAGGGCGAGGGCGTCCTTCGAGGGCTTGAGGTGCGCGCCGATGGCGAAGTTGCCGTTGATCACCGCGGCGTCGACGTCCTTGAGCCGGGTCGGGATCTGAGGAGCCTCCAGCTCGGTGAAGCTCAGGCCCTTCTTGTCGGTGATGTCGGACAGCTTGGCGTTGGCTCCGACACCGGCCTTGAGGTCGATCAGCTTGTGGTCGGCGAGCAGCTTGAGGGCGCGGCCCTCGTTGGTGGCGTCGTTGGGCACGGCGATCTTGTTGCCGGGCTTGATGTCGGAGAGCTTGCCGGCCTTCTTGGAGTAGAGGCCCAGCGGCTCGATCTCGACGTTGACG
The DNA here is from genome assembly GCF_056434425.1 of Streptomyces sp. NPDC044033. NCBI lineage: Bacteria > Bacillati > Actinomycetota > Actinomycetes > Kitasatosporales > Streptomycetaceae > Streptomyces > Streptomyces sp. NPDC044033. The sequence goes on from NZ_JBWKFF010000034.1 coordinate 55,588, forward strand.
ACGGGCACGATGTGCGTCTTGTTCTTCTTGTTGAACTCGTCCAGGAACGGCTTGTGCTGGAAGAAGTTGGCGTCGACGTCGCCGTTCTCGGTGGACGTGTTGGGGAGGTTGTAGTCGTTGAACTCCTTGACCTCCAGGTTGAGCCCGGCCTTCTTCGCCAGCTTCTCCTTGACGTAGTCGAGGATGACGGCGTGCGGGGTGGGGCTGGCGGCCACGATGAGCTTCGCGTCGGCGTCGCCCTTCTTGCCGCCGGAGTCGGTGTCGGAGGGCGCGCTGCACGCGCTGAGGCCGATGGTCAGTGCCGCGGCGACGGCGACGGCTGCGGAGATCTTGATGGTGTTGCGCACGAAGAGTGCCTCTTTCTCATCTCACGAGTTGGTGCGCCCGGCGAAGGGTCCGGGCTCGTGGGTGCGGGACGGCGCCCGCACGGGTCAGGACTTGGAGATCGTGGCCTCCTGGGCGGTCCGGCCCGGCCACGGCAGCCGGATCCGTACGGGCGACTGGGCGCGGGAGCTGCCGCGCGGGGCCAGCTGCCGCGCGACGAGGTCGCCGATGAGCTGCACGAGGGTGACGATGACGATCAGCACGATGACGGTGACGATCATCAGGCCGGTCTCGAAGCGCTGGTAGCCGTAGACGATGGCCAGGTTGCCGAGGCCGCCCGCGCCGATCGCGCCGGCGATCGCGGAGTAGCCGATGAGCGCGATGACGGTGGTGGTGAGCCCCGCGATGATCGAGGGCAGCGCCTGCGGCAGCAGGACCTTGAGGACCAGCGTCCCGGTGCCGCCGCCCATCGACTGCACGGCCTCGATCAGGCCGTGGTCGACCTCGCGGACAGCGGTCTCCACGAGCCGGGCGAAGAAGGGGATGCCGCCGATGGCGAGGGCGACGACCGCGGCGCTGGGGCCGATGGAGGTGCCGACGAGGAGGCGGGTGAAGGGGATCAGCACGACCATCAGGATGATGAACGGTATCGAGCGCCCGACGTTCACGACGGCGCCGATGACCTTGTTCGCCACCACGTTCTGCAACAGGCCGCCGCGGCCGGTGAGGACCAGCAGGACGCCGAGCGGCAGCCCGACGACGACGGTCCACACGGTGGCCCACAGGACCATGAAGAGGGTGTCGAGACAGGCGACGGACAGCAGGGGCTGCATCTCGGACCAGGTCATTTGGCACCGTCCTTCTGGAGTCCGGCGCCCTGCCGCACGGCGTCGGCCGCATCGGGGGGCGCTTCCCCGGCCACCGCGGCGACCTCGACCTGGAGCCCCTGCTCCCGCAGGAACCCGATGGGGACGACGTTCTCCTCGAAGCGGCCGGGCAGTTCGATGCGCATCCGGCCGACCTGCTTGCCCGCCACGGTGTCCATGGCGGCACCGAGGATCGAGATGTCGATGTTGTACGTACGGGAGAGCTGGGAGATGACCGGCTGGGTGGCGGCCTCGCCGTGGAAGGTGACGTCGACGACGGTGCGGTCCGGGCCGGACGGCTCGCCGCCGACCGGGAAGAGCTCCGCGGCCAGCTCCGAGCCGGGGGTGGCCAGCAGTTCGGAGACGGTGCCGGATTCGACGACGCGGCCGCCCTTCATCAGGGCCGCGGAGTCGCAGATGGTCTTCACGACGTCCATTTCGTGGGTGATGAGCAGCACGGTCAGACCGAGCTGCTGGTTGAGGTCGCGCAGCAGCTGGAGGATCGAGCGGGTGGTCTCGGGGTCGAGGGCGGAGGTCGCCTCGTCGGAGAGCAGCACCTTGGGGTCGCCCGCGAGGGCGCGGGCGATGCCGACGCGCTGTTTCTGGCCGCCGGAGAGCTGGGCCGGGTACGCCTTGGCCTGGGCGGCGAGGCCGACGAGGTCCAGCAGTTCCAGCGCCTTGCGGGTGCGCTCCTTGCCGGAGACGCCGAGGATTTCGAGCGGCAGCTCGACGTTGTCGCGCACGGTGCGCGAGGAGAGCAGGTTGAAGTGCTGGAAGACCATGCCGATGCGGCTGCGGGCCCGGCGGAGTTCCGCGGTGGCGCGCTGACCGCGTCCGGCGAGGGCCGTGAGGTCCTGGCCGGCCACGGTGACCGTGCCGGAGCTGGGGCGCTCCAGGAGGTTGACGCAGCGGATGAGGGTGGACTTTCCGGCGCCGCTCTGGCCGACGACGCCGTAGACCTCGCCCTCGCGGACATGCAGGTCGACGCCGTCGAGGGCGGTGACCTCGCGGCCGCGCGAGCGGTAGACCTTGGTCAGGTCTGTCGTGGTGATCACAGGGGTTTCCGTCACTGTCGAGTGCGCGGCGGGGTGGTGCCGGGCACGGGCATGCATTGCGGAGCGCGGCAGCGGGGAGCCCGGCGGGGCGCGCGGGCGCGGCCGGGGGGTCCGGTGACGCGGGGCGTGGCCGGTCGGCACGGGCGGAGCTCGTACGGTCACGGCTTCATGGCTCACGGTCTCGCTTCGGGGCGCGAGGCTCGGACAGGGGCCCTCAGCGGTCACACATTCGACACAGGCAACGAGCACCGGGCGTCGTCATCGCCTCGGTCGCAAGGGTGCGGCTGCTCGTCGTGGTCATGTCTTCAAGTAAAACAGACGTGCGCATGACCCGATCAAGCATGTCCATATCCTGGACGTCATTGACCGGTCCGTGGACACCCTCGATCGCGGCCCGGCCGGGTGCCGCACCCCCGCGCCGCCCGCCGCGACTACTGTCGGCATCGGTCGTGGACCGTTTCCCGGAGCGCCCGCGACCGGCTCGCCACGCTCGTACGCTGTGGCCAAGACCACGGCCCGTACCCCCGCCGCACCCCCGCCGCGCCCCCTGTCGCCCGTACGGCCCGGCGGGGGTGCACGGAGCCCGGCGGCGGTCGCCGATTAGAGTCGGCGCATGCCTGTCAAGCCCGCTCCCTCCGCTCGCGCCGCGCGGAGGCCCCGGTGATCACCGTCCTGACCGCCGCGGTCGGCGTGTGCGCGCTCGCGCTGGCCGCGTGGTGCGGCTTCGCCGCCTACCGCGACCAGCCCACCAAGGACTGGCACTTCATCGGCATGGCCGTGGTGTCGCTGCTCGCCCTGGCCCAACTGGTCGTCGGCGTCATGCAGTTGGCGCGGGGCGAGCGGCCGGGCCAGGGCTTGCCGATCTTCGTGGCGTATCTGATCGGCTCGGCGGCGTGCGTACCGGCGGCCGGCTTCATGTCGCTGTCGGAGCGGACCCGCTGGGGTTCGGTGACGGTCGCGGCGGGCGGCGTCATCCTGGCCGTGCTGGAAGTGCGGCTCTACGACATCTGGGGAGGCTGACGATGCCCGACTCCGCGACGACGGAGCGCTCGGACGACGAAACCGGGCAGACCGGGAAGAAGGCCGGGTTCAGCCTCGGCGAGGGGCCGGGCCGGCTGCTGGTCTGGCTCTACGGCGTCTTCACCGTCGCGGCGGCGTCCCGCTCGGTCGTCCAGATGATCATGGACTTCGGGCGGGCGCCGCTCGCCTACGTGCTCTCGGCCATCGCCGCCGTGGTGTACGCCTTCATCACGTACTCCCTGGTGCGCGGCGGCGAGGGCGCCCGCCGGGCGGCGCTGGTGTGCTGCGCCGCCGAGCTGGCGGGGGTGCTGGTCGTCGGCACCTGGACGCTGGTGGCGCCGTCCGCCTTCCCCGACGCGACAGTCTGGTCGGACTACGGCATGGGGTACCTCTTCATCCCGGTCATCCTGCCGGTGACCGCGATGGTCTGGCTCCGCCGGGCGAAGCGCTGACGCGGCCGCCGGCCGGACGGCCGGCGGCCCCGGACCGCACGGCGCTCAGGCGCTGGCCACGTACGCATCCGCGTCGACGGTCTTCTCCAGGGTCACCAGGGTGAGCTGCCGGCTGACCTCCTCACGGGAGACGGGTGCGTAGCCGTACTTCCGGTAGAGGCGCAGATTGCCCTCGTTGCGGTGGCCGGTGAACAGCCGGTACCGCTTGGCCGACCGCTCCTGTGTCAGCAGTTCCTCGATCGCGGCGAGCAGCCGCCCGCCGAGGCCGTGCCGTTGCAGCCGCGGGTGGACGATCAGCTTGGCGATGCTCGCCGTGCCGTCCGCGTCGACCGTGCCCCGCACCGAGCCGACGACTTCCCCGCCGAGCCGGGCCACGAGCACGCACCCGGCGCCCAGTTCGGCGCGCACGTCGTCGAAGGACTGGGTGAGCGGTTCGATGGAGTAGTCGCCGTACAGCGCGGCTTCCTCCTGGTAGCAGAGATATTGGAGTTTGAGGATCTGCTCGGCGTCGTGCTCGGTCGCCGCAGAGATGGTCACGCTCATGCCCATGTGCGCATGCCTCCCTTTTCGGTGCCGCTCGGGCCGGAGCGACGCCGAGGGTGGACGTCGTCTCCGTGGCGCCGATTGTCTAACGCTCCCTTCCCCAGGGGTCAGGAGCCGCAACCTCCGCCGTGAGCATTCTGCGCAGGCATCCCAGGCAACGGGAACGGACCGGTCCCAAAGATCCTTGTGAGATACCCAACTCCCCTGCGATTTCCCGGTACGTAGGATCGGTTTTGGACAACAGCGCGTCCAGCAGCCGCGGGCACCGGCCGGGCAGCCGCCGCACGGCGGCCCGCAGCGCGCGCCGCTCCTCGGCGGCCAGCACCTCGGACTCGACCTCGGATTCCGGGCCGGCGTACGGGCCGCCCGGAAGCGGGGCGCCCGCCGGGTCGTACGGCACCTCGCGGCGGGCCCGGCGGCGGGCGCCGCGCGCCTCGGTCCGTACGGCCGTGCGCAGCCAGGCGGCGGGCTCGGTCGGCGGCCCCGCCCTGCGGGTGCGCTCCAGCAGCCGCAGCCAGACGCCCTGTTCGAGGTCGGCCGCCTCGATCCCCGCCGCGTGCGCCTCGGCCCGGGCCTCTGCCGCGAGCAACGGGCTCAACTCCTCAAGGAGGTTCATGCCCGGCGGGACGTGGCCGTGCCGGCGCGCGGTTGCCGATCCGGCCACGCCCCACTCATGTGGGTCAGGCGGCGCCCGCCCCTTGACTTCTCAGCCCTGGGGGGGCTGGCGTCTCAGCGCTTGCGGAAGGCGTCCCGGGCGAGCACCGCGGTGTCGCAGTTGTCGGAGAAGATCCCGTCGATGCCTGTCTCGAAGTAGACCTCGAACGCGCCGAAGGCGTCGCCGTAGGCGTTCGGGTCGCTGCCGCGGCGGAAGTCGGCGGGCAGGAACGTGTTCTCGTTGCGCATCGTGTACGGGTGCAGGATCAGCCCGGCCGCGTGCGCGTCCCGCACCAGGGTGGTGGGCTTGGTCAGCCTGTCGTTCTTGTCCCGGGGGATGATCAGCAGCAGCGTCGGCCCGATGCCCTGCGCGAAGCCGGCGACCCACTTGAGCCCCTTGGGGGTGATCAGGTCGGCGACGGTGCGCGGGTCCTTCGCCACGACGAAGTCCCAGGGGCGGGTGTCCGCGGCGTCCAGCAGCAGGACCTTCGGGGCGGCCGCGCCGAGCCTGCCGAGCCGCTGGAGGCTGCTGGGCTCGAAGGACTGGAGGAAGGTGTGCCCATTGCGGCCGGCGCGCCCGTACCGGCGCAGCAGCTTGACGAGGCGTTCCTCCAGCCCGAGGCCGATCCCCCGGAAGTACGTGGGGTGCTTGGTCTCGACGTGCAGCCATATCCGCCGGCCGCGCTTGCGCCCCTGCTCCTCGGCCCATTCGAGGACCTCTTCGTAGGTCGGCACCTCCCAGCGCCCGTCGTAGAGGGTGTTGCGCTGGCGGTTGCCCGGGATGCGCTCCTTGGCGCGCAGCGTCTTGATCTCGGCGAGCGTGAAGTCCTCGGTGAACCAGCCGGTGAGCTTGGTTCCATCGACGGTCTTCGTCGTCTTGCGGTGCGCGAACTCGGGGTGCGCCGAGACGTCGGTGGTGGCGGTGATGTCGTTCTCGTGACGGCATACGAGATGCCCGTCCTTGGTGGGGACGACGTCCTGTTCAATGACGTCCGCCCCGTTGTCGAGGGCGAACTGGTACGAACCGAGCGTGTGCTCCGGCCGGTAGCCGCTGGCGCCGCGGTGTCCGACGACCGTCGGCGTCGGCAGGTCCCGGTACGAGCCGTGCCCGGTGTGCGAGCCGTGCGAGCTGCCGCGCGGCGCCGCCTCGGCGGCCCCCGCACCGCCCAGCACCGCGGCCCCCGCCCCGAGGGCGGCCGCCCCCAGGAGGGCGCGCCGCGCCGGTCCCTGTCCCCGCTCCTGCTCCATGAGCACTCCTCTTCTGTCATGTACGGCACCGATCATGGGTCGGGCCGATCGTAGACGTGCACCGCTTTCGTATGGGACCCCCTGGGCGAAATAGAGGAGAAACACACATCAACACTGCGTATCGGCCGGTGAGCCCGGTGTGCGGTGCACGGGTTCCCCCGAGTATCGTCCGGAGCTGCGCCAAGGTGCGCAGCGTGCGCAACAGCCGACCACCACGACCGGAGGGCCCCGTTGTCCCGGATCATGCTCAAGGCGATTCTTGGATTGCTCATGCGCGTCCTGTACCGCCCGCGGGTCGAGGGCCTGGGGAACATCCCCGAGTCCGGGCCGGTGATCCTGGCGGGCAATCACGTCACCTTCATCGACTCGCTGTTCATGTCACTGGTCGTGAAGCGGCCGGTGTACTTCATCGGCAAGGACGAGTACGTCACGGGCAAGGGCATCAAGGGCCGCCTCATGGCGTGGTTCTTCACCGCCTCCGGCATGATCCCCGTCGCCCGCGACGGCGGGCGCGGCGGCGTCGCGGCGCTGATGACCGGGCGCCGGGTGCTGGAGGAGGGCAAGGCGTTCGGCATCTACCCGGAGGGCACCCGCTCCCCCGACGGCCGGCTCTACCGCGGCCGTACGGGCGTGGCCCGGCTCACGCTGATGACGGGCGCGCCGGTGGTCCCGTTCGCGATGATCGGCACCGACAAGGTGCAGCCGGGCGGCAAGGGCCGGCTGCGCATCAGCCCGGTGACGGTCCGCTTCGGCGAGGCGCTGGACTTCTCCCGCTACGAGGGCATGGACCGCGACCGGTATGTGCTGCGCGCCGTGACGGACGAGGTCATGAGCGATGTCATGGACCTCTCGGGCCAGGAGTACGTGGACGTCTACGCGACGAAGGCACGCGCGGCCTGAGCCGCGACCGCACGGAGCCCCCGGGCCGGCGGGACCCTCTTTCGAGGACCGCCGCCGGCCCGGGGGCTCTGTGCTGCTCCCGCCCGGTCAGGGCAGCTTGATGGTGGGTGCGTACATGTCGATCCACACGGCGAGATCCAGCGTCCGCTCCAGGTCGCGCCGGGACGCCTGGTCGATCTGCGGGGTCCGCGCCGAGACCGCCTCGCGCAGCCGCCCCTTGTCGATGAGGTCGAACACCGGGTGGCCCGGGGTGGTCAGCAGCTCCTCGCACTGGTCGCGCAGGGCGGCGGCGTACGTCGGGTCCTGGGTGGAGGGGTAGGGGGACTTCCGCCGCTTCACCACGGACTCGGGCAGCACATCGGCCGCCGCCGCGCGCAGCAGCGACTTCTCCTTGCCGTCGAAGTTCTTCAGCGCCCACGGCGTGTTGTACACGTATTCCACCAGCCGGTGGTCGCAGAACGGGACCCGCACCTCAAGACCGGAGGCCATGGAGGTGCGGTCCTTCCGGTCGAGCCAGATGCGTACGAACCGGGTCAGATGCAGATAGCTGATCTTGCGCATCTGCCACTCCGGCTCGCTCTCGCCGTCGAGCCGCCGGATGTCGGTGACGGCGGAGCGGTACGAGTCCTGGATGTACGTGTCGAGGTCGAGCGCGCCGTTCAGCTGGTCGCTCAGCAGGCCCTGCCGGGCCTGGGGCCGCGCCTCCTGCCCCTGGCCGAAGAACTGCTGGTGCTGCGCCAGCCACGGGAAGGTGGTGCCCTTGCGGGCCTCGGGGTCGAAGAACTGCTTGTAGCCGCCGAAGAGTTCGTCGGCCGACTCGCCCGACAGGGCCATGGTCGCGTGCCCGCGGACCGCCTTGGCCAGCAGATACAGCGAGGTGTCGAGGTCGCCGAGGCCGGAGGGGATGTCGCGGGCGCCGATCACCTTCCGGCGCACCTCCGGGTCGGCGATGTCGGCGGAGCTGAGGACGATGTCCTGGTGCAGGGTGCCGGACTTCTCGACGACGTCGTGCACGAAGGGGGTGTCCGGGGCGTCGCGCAGCGCGTCGGGGACGAAGTTCTCGGTCAGCCCGACGAAGTCCACCGCGAAGCTGCGCACCTTCTCGCCCTGGCCGGCCAGTTGCGCCGCGGCGATCGCGGTCATCGCCGAGGAGTCCAGGCCGCCGGAGAGGAGGGTGCAGCTCGGCACGTCGGCGACCATCTGGCGGCGCACGATGTCGTCGAGCAGCTCCCGCACCCGCGCCACCGTGGTGTCCCGGTCGTCGGTGTGCTCCCTCGTCTCCAGGGTCCAGTAGCGGGTGGTGCGGATGCCCGCCCGGCCCACGGTGACGACGGTGCCGGGCTCGATCTCGCGCATGCCCTCCCACACGGCATGGCCGGGCGTCTTGATGAAGGCGAACAGTTCGCGGAAGCCGTCGACGGTGACGGTGCGTTCGGCGAGCGGGTTGGCGAGGATCGCCTTGGGCTCCGAGCCGAAGAGCACGCCGCCGGGGGTGGGGTAGTAGTAGAAGGGCTTGATGCCCGAGCGGTCGCGGATCATCACGAGCCGCTGCTCGCGGCCGTCCCAGATGGCGAAGGCGTACATGCCGTTGAGGCGCTCGGCGACGGCGTCGCCCCACTCCAGATAGCCGCGCAGCACGGCCTCGGTGTCCGAGTGGGTGGTGAACGCGTGCCCGCGGGCGGCGAGTTCGGCGCGCAGCTCGGTGAAGTTGTACACCTCGCCGGAGTACACCATGGAGACGGTGCCGTGCGGTGTGTCCACGTTCATCGGCTGCGCGCCGCCGGGCAGGTCGATGATGGCCAGCCTGCGGTGGCCCAGCGCGACATGCCGGTCCACGTAGGTGCCGCGGCCGTCCGGGCCGCGGCAGGCCATGGGGTCGGTCATGGCGTCCACGATCGGCTGCTGGGTGCGCAGGTCGCGATCGAAAGCGACCCACCCTGCGATGCCGCACATATGTCTCCTGCCTTCCTGCTATGGATTGTTCGGGCATGCGGAATGGCCAGGGGCCCGCCCTCAGCGGATTTCATGAATACCCGCCGCGATGTCGCAATGGCGCCGCGGCCGAGTGCAGTTCCCCCGGCGACGGCCCGCTTCGGGAATGTGCCACGCGGGTCGTGAACAGCATCCCGGTGAATGGCTTAAGGGGTCTTGCACAAACGCGACATGCCCGCCGCCCTGCCGTGCAGCAGTTCGCTGATGAACTGGTCGGGAAGGGAGTCGAGCGGCCCGCCCCGGCCTTCGCCGTCCCGGGCCGCGGGAAATCTTCCGGGGGTACAGCCAATCATCGCCTTGAAGCTGCGAGTGAAGTGCGGCTGATCGTGGTATCCGGCCGCCGCGGCCACTTCCGCCCATGTCATCCCGCGCTTTTTGCAGCGCAGCGCCTCCTGGAGCCGCAGCACCTGCGCGAGCGACTTCGGCGGCAGGCCGACCTGCTCCAGGAAGCGGCGCTCCAGCTGACGGTGGCTCCAGCCGGTCTCGGCGGCCAGCTGCCGTACGGACATACGGCCCGCGGTGCGGTGCAGTTGCCGCCAGGCCCAGGCGAGTTCGGGCGAGCACGGCGGTCCGGCGAGCAGCCGCGAGGTGAGCAGTTCGTCGAGCAGGGCGAAGCGCGAGCCCCAGGTGGGCGCCTCGGCCAGCCTGCCGACGAACCGGCGTAATCGCGTGCCGAACAGCTCGGTCATGTCCAGATTCCGGCAGGCGAGTTGGGCCATCGGCACCGCCATCAGGCGGTACGCCGCGAGCGGCGTCAGCAGCACGGTGACCCCGTGCACGGGGCCGGCGTGCTCGCCCACGGTAGCGGTGGCGTGGACGCCGCTGACCAGGGAGATGGCGGTGACCGACCGGGTGGGCCGCACGGCGTCGAGCACGCGCAGCGGCCCGCTGAAACCGAGGACGACCTTGACGACGCCGTCCGGCGCGACCAGCCAGCGGCCGGGCCCCCTCGCCCCGAACATGAAGCCCCGGTATCCCAGTACATGGCCGCGCAGAGCCGGTCCGGAAGAACTCCAGACCAGCTCTTTCGATTGCGCCGCGGCCAACTGACTTCTGCTCACGCCTGATACCCCCGAAGCTTTCGGAACATCGGTCCATACGGATTTCGATGCGTTCTGCGCTGAGGTCTTCTCCGGTATCCCCGCAAGGGCGGCCGTAGCCGGGGGAACTGGTGTGAGAGGGCGCCGAAAGGCAGCGGAAGCCCGTTCGGCCGAAACCCGAACGTGTGCCGCACGAAAACAGACGCGACAGCAGAGGTCCGTGGGCATTCGAAGAATACACAGGCGGACTTGGATAGGGCATTGGTCCGCACCGGGCGATACCGGGCGCGGACCGGCCCCCGGCGTCCGTACGAGCGGACATCCGCCCAGCTCACTCGGGTGCCGACGGCGCCGTACGGCCGGGAGGCGCGGCGGTGGGATCTGCTCCGGCTCGCCAAAACCTGTGATCTCGGTCACTTCGGTTCGGGTATTCCCCGAACACCGCCGAACCGCCGGTCCCTGGAGCCGATGTCGCGTTTGTACAAGACCCCTCTATGCGGTCACAGGAATGCTGTCACACAACAAGGCACGACAGGGATCCCGAAACAGATCCGTTCCCGCAGGAACCCCGACGGTGATTCGGCGCCTTCGCACCTCCCGCCGACAGCCCCCCACCCGCGTTCCGTGACCGAGCGCCCCGCGCGGTCCCGGCGACGCCGCACCACCCCAGGCCATGCCGTGCTCGGTTGCCGTACGGGACAGCTCCGCGCTGCCGCCGGCGACTCATGAACAGCGAGGAGACCGGATCGCATGCGCGTCAACCATGACCGTCTGCAGCAGCGAATGAGCCAGTGCGGACTGGACGCCGTGGTCAGCACCACCGCGGAGAACCTGACCTATCTCACCGGCGTCGAGAGTGTGCACCTGGACATGTTCCCGCACTCCGGGCGGGCCTTCGCCGTCCTGTCCCAGGACACCCGGGCGGGCGCGGTCTTCGTCTGCGGGCGCTGCGAGGTCGACCAGTTCCTCGACGCCGACGAGCGGATCTCCGAGGCCATCGGCTACGGCCCCTTCTACCGGGAGCTGCCGGAGGAGGTGGAGCTGGACCACGACGACGACCTGCTGCACACCATGGCCGGCGACACCCGCTTCGCCGACGCGCTGAGCGCCCTCGCCCACGCGGTGAAGCAGGTCTGCCCGGGCGGCGGCCGGGTGGCCGTCGACGAGGAGGGCGTGCCGCCGGAGTTCCTCGACGCGCTGGGCAAGGAGCTGTCCGGCTGGCAGCTGGTGCCCGGCGCGGCCCATCTGCGCCATGCCCGCCAGGTGAAGACCGCCCGCGAACAGGAGCTGGTGGCGGCCGCCGCGGCCGTGGCGCAGAACGCGATCCTCGCCACCGTCGCCATCATGCGGGAGGGGGTGACCGAGCGGGAGCTGGTCCGGGAGTTCAACCGCTCCGTCGCGGCCCAGGGCGGCACCCCGAGGTTCACCCTGATCCGTATCGGCGCCAACGCGGTCGCCGGCCAGCGGCGGCCCACCGGCACCGTGCTGCGCCGGGGCCAGGCCGTGTGGTTCGACGTCGGGGCCGTGGTGGACGGCTACTGGTGCGACATCGCCCGGGTGTGCACCCTGGGCGACCCCGAGGAGCGGCTGGCGCGCCTGTACGCGGCCGTGCTCGCCGGCGAGCAGGCCGCGCTGGACCGGGCCCGCCCCGGGATGACCGGACGGGACCTGTTCACGCTCACCGTCGAGGCGGTGCGCGACGCGGGCATCCCGCACTACCGGCGCAGCCATGTCGGCCACGGCATCGGCGTCGAGGTGTACGACCGGGTCCTGATCCGGCCGGACAGCACGGACGAGCTGCGGGAGGGCACGGTCGTCAACATCGAGACCCCGTACTACGAGTTCGGCTTCGGCTGTGTGCACGTCGAGGACCCCTTCGTCGTCGGCCCGGACGGCAACCGCCTGTTGACGACGCTGGACCGAGGGCTGCTCATCGCCCCCTGACCCGGTCCGCTCCCGCATCGGCTCATCGGCACCGCCCCACGAGGAGACACCGTGATCTACGAGAACGTGCTGGAGACGCTCGGGGACACCCCCGTCGTCCGCTTACGCCGGCTGCTGCCCCGGCCGCAGGACCGCGTCTACGTGAAACTGGAAGGCGCCAACCCGTCGGGCAGCATCAAGGACCGCGCCGCCCTGCACATGGTCGAGCAGGCCGAACAGGAGGGCCGCCTGGGCCCGGGGGCTACGCTCATCGAGTCGACCTCGGGCAACCTCGGCAAGTCACTGGCCCTGATCGGCGCGGTCAAGGGGTACCGCATCATCCTGGTCGTCGACCCCAAGACGCCCCAGTCCGTGCTCTCCTACGCCACGAGCCTCGGCGCCGAGATCGACATGGTCGCCCGGCCGGACGCGGACGGCAGCTACCAGGCGGCCCGCATCCGCCGGGTGCGCCAACTGGTCCAGGACACCCCCGGCGCCCACACCCTGGACCAGTACAACAACCCCGACAACCCGCGGGCGCACCGGCTGCACACCTCGCGGGAGATCACCAAGGACTTCGACCACCTGGCCGCGCTGGTCGCGACGGTCAGCACCGGCGGGCACCTGAGCGGGCTGAGCGCGGGGCTCAAGGAGCAGTTCCCGGACCTGCACGTCCGCGCGGTGGACGCGGTCGGCTCCGCCGCCTTCGGCCACCGCTTCGAGCCGTACAAGATGCGCGGCATCGGCCTGAGCTGGCGCCCCGGCAACCTGCTGCCCCACGCCTTCGACTCACTGCACCGGGTCGCCGACACCGAGGCCCTGTCGGTCTGCCGGGTCCTGGCCGGCGAGGAGGGGCTGCTGCTGGGCGAGTCCGGTGGCGCGGCGGTCTTCGCGGCCCTCGCCTTCGCCGCCGCGAACCCGGGCGAGCCAGTGCTGGCCATCGCCCCGGACACCGGCGCCAACTACTTGTACGAGACCTATGACGACCAGTGGCTGCGCGAGCACGGCACCCCGCCGGAAGTCCTCTGGCGCACCAGCGGCGACCTGCTGCACCACGCCCGTACGCCGCTCCACTCGCCGACCGCGCTCGGCGCCGAGACCGAAGCCGGGGCCAGCCAGGTGGCGATGGGGGTGCAGGCATGACGATCCGTACGGGAGCCGAGTATCTGAGCGGACTGCGGGACGGGCGCGAGGTCTGGCTGTACGGGCGGCGCGTCGACGACGTGCTGGCCGAACCGGTCCTGGCCTCGGCCGCGCACACCGTGGCCCGCCTCTACGACCAGCAGCACGACCCGCTGCTGCGCGACGTGCTCACCTATGAGGACGGCGGCGAGCGCTACCCGATGTCACTGGCCGTGCCGCGCGACGCGCACACCCTGCGGCGGCGCGGGGCCGCGTTCCGCACCACCGCCGAAGCCACCTTCGGGCTGGTCGGCCGGTCGCCGGACTTCGTGAACGCCGTGGTCACCGCGTTCGCTTCGGCGAGCGAGTTCTTCGACCGGGCCGACCCGCGCTTCGGCCGCAACGTCGCCGAGTTCCACAGCGCCTGCCTGGCGAGCGACCGGTTCCTCTCGCACGCCGCCATCAACCCGCCGCTCAGCCGGGCCCGTTCCTCCAGCGAGCAGGACGACCCGTACGTCCATCTGCGGATCGTCCGCGAGACCAGCGAGGGCATCGTGGTGCGCGGCGCCAAGCTCATCGGCACGCTGGTGCCGGTCGCCGACGAGATCGTGGTCTTCCCGCTGCCCAAGTACCACCCCGGCGACGAGGCGTACACCGTCGCCTTCGCGATCCCCGTGGCCACCCCCGGGCTGCGGATCGTCTGCCGGGAGCCGCTGGTGACGGACCCGTCCCGGCTGGTCAGCACCCCGCTGGCGCCCTTCGAGGAGATCGACGCGACCTGCGTCTTCGACGACGTCCTCGTGCCGTGGGACCGGGTCTTCTTCCATGGCGACGTCGACTCCGCCAACCGCATGTACGACGTGACGACGGCGCGCCACCACACCGGTCAGCACGGCATCGTGCGCGGCGCCGTCAAGGCCGAGCTGCTGACCGGCATCGCCGTCGCGCTGTCCGAGATGTCCGGCACCAACTCCTTCCTGCACGTCCAGGAGATGCTCGGCGAGGTGCTGGGCTCCCTGGAGCTGGCGAAGGCCGGCATCCTGGCCGCCGAGGCCGGGGCCGAGATGAGCGAGTGGGGCACGCTCACGCCGGCGATCGCCCCCGTGCTGGCCCTGCGCTACCACTTCCCCCGGATGACGAGCCGCATGATCGAGGTCATCCAGCTGCTGGGCGGCGGCAGCCTGCTCAGCACCCCGTCCGAGGAGGATCTGAACAGCGAGCTGTGGCCCACCATCGAGCGCTTCTTCCGCGGCGCGGACGGCGTGCCCGCCGAGCACCGCGTCCGGCTGCTGAAACTCGCCTGGGACGCCACGGGCAGCGCGTTCGGGCAGCGCCAGATGCAGTACGAGCGCTACCACTCCGGCGACCCGGTCCGGCTGGCCGCGGCCCAGTACTTCGGCTACCACACCACCCCACTGCTGGAGACCGTGCACCGCGCCCTGCGCCCGGCGGCGGGCACGGCCCCGGACGTGACCCCGCAGGAGGCCCACTCGTGAACGCCGCCGCGCCCCACCGGATACTCGTCCTGGCCGGGGCCGCCGCCCACGCCTCGCGTACCCGGTCCGTGGCGGAGCTGGTCTGCCGCGACGTCGCCGCGGCCGGCGGCCGGCCGGTCCTGCGCGACCTCGCCGAACACCCGCTGCCGCTGCTGCACGCGGACCCCGACGGCGCCAACCTGGCCGACCTGCAGATCCAGACCGCCGAGGCGGACGCCATGATCTGGGTGACCCCCTGCTACCACGGCAGTTACTCGGGCATCCTCAAGAACTGCCTCGACCACCTGCGCGAGGACGCGCTGCGCGGCAAGCCCGTCGGGGTGGTGGCGGTCGGCGCGTCGCTGACGGCCATTTCGGCGTGTGAGCATCTGCGCACGGTCGCCCGCACCCTGGGCTGCGTCACCGCCCCCACCCAGGCGGTGGTGTCCGGCGGCCCCGCCGGAGGCGACGACGCCGACCCGGGCGCGTACCCGCGGATCATCCGCATGATCGGGGAACTGCACGCGCTGACCGGCGTGACGGGGCTGCTGCGGCAGTGCGCCGCCGTGGACGTGGGGAGCCCCGCTTAATTCCCGGGCGTGCTCGGGGCGGGGTCCCTAGGGTGGGTCGGATGAACCCCGTCCCACCCTCCTTCCGCGCCCTGCGCGGGCGCCGGCTGAGTTACCTCGACTTCGGCGGGCCGGGCGCGCCCGTGCTGGCCCTGCACGGGCACTTCGGCCGGGCCCGCTCGTACGCGCCGCTGGCCGCGGCCCTCGCACCGCGCCACCGGCTGATCGCGCTCGACCAGCGCGGGCACGGGCTGAGCGAGGGCGGCGGGCCGTTCTCCGCGGACGAGTACGCGGACGACGCCGCGGCCCTGATCGAGGAGTGCGGCATCGGGCCGCTGCCGGTGGTCGGGCATTCCATGGGCGGCCTGACCGCCTTCACCCTCGCGGCGCGGCGCCCGGAGCTCGTACGGACCCTGGTGATCGAGGACATGGGCGCGGTCAACCAGCCGCCCGAGGTGGCCCATCCGGTCCTCGACGTGTCCGACTGGCCGGTACGGGCGGACAGCCGCGCGGCGCTGGGCGAGGCGATCGCCGCGCGGGGCATCCCCGACCCGGCGTACTTCCTGGACAGCGCGGAGCCGGACGGCGACGGCTGGCGGCTGCTGTTCGTTCCGGCCGAGATGATGGAGTCGCAGCGGGCCACGGCCGGCGACCACTGGCACCGGTGGCTCGGCTCCTCATGCCCGGCGCTGCTCCTGCGCGGCGGGCGCAGCTTCATGCTCTCCGCCGCCCACGCCCGCGAGATGGCGGAGCGGCGGCCGGGCACCGTAGTGGTGGAGTTCCCGGAGTGCGGCCACTGGCTGCACGACGACGACCCGGACGGGTACGCCGAGGCCGTGGCGTCGTTCCTGCCCCGGGCCTGAGCTCGTCGCTGAGCAGTATCATCGAACGGCTCGCCGCCGAACAGCCTCACGACAGCACAAGCCCGCCTACCCCACCGACGTGGAAGCCGGCAGCAATTCCTCCTCAGCCGACGAGTTGGATCTCGCCGTGGGTTCCTGAGCCGTCGACGCCCGGATAGTAACTGAGGTTGCCGTCATTCCATCGCACGAGGACATCGTCGGGGCGGGTGTTGTCCGCGAATGCTCCTACAGTGAGCACTTGCGCGTTCTTCCATGCCGAGCCGGCGGGCCTGATATCGGTGCTGCCGTGGAACCCTTGGGTATCGACGCCGGGGAAGACCGCGGTGTTGCCGTTGGTCCAGCTGAGCAGGAGGTCGTCGGTCTTCTTTCCGGTGAACGCGCCCGAGCTGATCTGCGCGACCTGGGTCCAGTTCTTGTCCGCGTTCCGCAGCTGGGTCCAGCCCTTCAGACCCTGGCCGTCGATGTCGGAGTACATCGACACCGAGCCGTTCTCCCACAGAGCGAGCAGGTCATCACGCCGTCCATCACCGGTGAAGTCGCCCACTGTGATGAGCCGGGCGTTCTTCCAAAACGGGTTGTCTGTGGTCTCGGGGAAGAGTGTCTTCTCCCCGTGAAACCCGTCCTGGTCGACATGGGTGTACTCGGTCACCTCACCGTCGATCCAGCGCACGATCAGCCCGTCACTACCGCTTCCCGTGAAGTTGCCACCCGCGATGCCCCGTGCGTACTGCCAGGTGCTCCCGGCCTTCGCCAGCTGGTGCTCTGCCGAGAACGGGTACTTGGGGTCATTGTGGTCGGCGCCCTGGTAGAGGGTGACCGAGCCGTCGGACCAGCGGACAACCATGTCCATGTGCCGCTTGCCACCGGCAGAACCGCCGGTGAAGTACCCCGAGGCGAGGTAGTCCGCGCTCTTCCAGTTCGCCCTGGGCAGCAGCGTGCGGGAGTAGACCTGCTGAACCCAGTCGGCGATGTCGTCCACACGGGTGTCGACGGCGTCTGTGCGGGTCTCCTTCTCATCGCTTCCGAAGCATCCGCCCTGCCACGCCGAGGAATTGACAGCAACCAGTTCGGGGTGCCCCTTGTCCTCCCGGAATGTCGGCCCGCCGGTGTCACCCTTGCAGACGCTGGCTCCGGCGGGGGTTTTACCCACAAGACCGATGGTGGTGTTCTTCACCGAGTCCACATCGAACGCGGCGGAGTGCAGCCGATCAGGCGCCCAGTCGTCCTTGGTGCGACCGTAACCCGCGACCCGCAACTCCTCGCCCTGGCGGAGCGTGGCCGTGCCCACGGCGATCGGAGCAACGTCGGTGACGGGCTCGGCCAGCTTGGCCATCACAAGGTCACGATCACCCCGCGGTACGAGCTCGACCACGTCGACCACCGTGCCGGTCCCACTCGTGAGGTCCGTACGTCCGACGGTGACGACCGTTTTCTCCTTCGGTGCGCCTCCGGTGATCTGGAAGCCTTGTGACGGGACGTCAGCGAAGCAACTGGCGGCGGTGAGGACCCACTGGCTCTCGACCAGCGAGCCCGAGCAACTGCGCTTGCCCTCGCCTATGTCGAGCTTCGCAGTGAACGCATACTGCCCGTCTTTGCCCTCGTCTCCGACGACGGCGTGCGCCTGCGTGCTGGTCAACAGGCCGGCGACGATGCCGGTCGCGAGAAATGCTGCTGCCCACACAGAGCGTGAAGCCTTGCCAGACATGTATATTCCTTGACCATTTCTTGGGATTCCAAAGCGCGGAGAGGTGCCTACGGGAGTGAGTCGGCCGTCACTTCTTGGCGACGATCTCCAGCAAGGTGAAATCGCGCCCTTGCGGGTCGGCGGGCTCTCCGACCGGGGTCCACTTCTCCTTGTCCAAACTGAAGGACTTTTCAGAATCGGCCGTGATCATGTTGAGATTCACCGCATAGTCATTGCCTCTGGCCGCATACACCGCGGGCAGTTCCAGGCTCAAGTAGCCTTCGTTCCCGGTGACACGGAAACAGAAGTGCCCCCCGCCGACGGGGTCCGTATCCTCCATCTTGCGAGCATGCACCTCGACGAGCCCGGGGCGGTCGTCGCACGCGGTGAGTATGATGTGCCCGTCGCCGCGCTTGAGCCTGATGCCACGCTCCTTGAAGATCTTGTCCGCCTGGGGGTAGTCGAAGTCCTCCACGGCCGACGGGGGAGTACCCGCGCCTTCGGCGATCGCCGTTGCAGAGCTACCCAGCAGCGTGGCGCCGATGATGGCGCCCGCGGTGAGCAGTCGGGAAGTGGGTCTCATCGGTCCCTCGTCCTTCGCGATGGGGTGGAGTGATAAGGCATCCGCGAAAGCGCGCGCACATGCCTCGCGGAAAAATGCCGAATAGGCTCGCCGAAGCCGGAGTTGCCAACGCCGGGACGCATGCTCCGGGCGCCGCACCCCTCACTCGGCGACCTATTGATACCACTAACCCGAGTGTGTGGCGAGGGCCGGCTTGACGACTCGTCACCTCGTGGTGATTCCGCTGGGACACGACCGCACCTACATCGCTCAGCTCACCGTCAATTCCTGAAGGATTCCTGAAGATTGCGCCCGATGCGTCTGCGCGGACGGAGCATTCTGCCTCTTTGGGCAAATGCATCGCAAAGATCGTTTGGCTTCTGTTTCGCTATACGATCAGGCGCGGCATGCTGCGGCAAGTGCCGTTGCGCGG